>CAZRBG010000007.1:0-147348 GCA_964598225.1 uncultured Pirellulales bacterium | reverse complement strand
CAGACCAATTCGACACGCTCGTTCTCGATGCCCGCATGAACAACTCCTGGGCCTACGGAGGAGGCGTCAAAGTCAAGGGGAGCCGGCCCTGGATTTCCGGCACGGTAGTGCAGAGAGATGTCGCGCAATATACCCGCGACCAATACGTGGCCGATATCCAAAACGCGATGGGCGGCTACGGCCCGCATGGTCGGCACGTCCACCTATATATAAACGGCTTATACTGGGGCTTGTACTGGATTCACGAACGCCCCGATGAGCACTTTGCCGCGGCATATCTCGGCGGTGAAGATGAGGACTACGATGCTCTCAAGCACAATTCCGGCACGGTCATAAACGGTTCGGGCGCCGATTACAATAGGATGTTCAATATCGCAAACGGCGGCCTGTCCTCAGACGCTAAGTATCGCGAGATACAACAGTACCTGGATGTGCCGAACCTTATCGATTACATGATAACCAACTTTTACGTCGGCAATACCGACTGGGCGCACCAAAACTGGTACGCCACGCGCAGCCGTGTTGCTGCCGATGGCAGGTGGCGATACCATAGCTGGGACGCCGAGCACGTCATGGAAGGGCTCACGGAGAACAGCACCGGCAGAAACAACAACGGCGGCCCGACCCGGCTCCATCATCAACTGGCGCAGAACGGTGAGTATCGGATGCTTTTTGCCGATCACGTGCATCGTCACTTCTTCAACGACGGCGTTCTGACCCCGAGCGGCGCTGCCGCTCTATACCAGATACGCCTCGATGAGGTTGACCGCGCAGTTGTCGGCGAATCGGCCCGCTGGGGAGACAATCACAGTTCCAGACCGTACACCCGCGACGTAGATTGGGTTCGCGAGCGCGACTGGCTCTTGAATCAGTACTTCCCGCAGCGCACACAGACAGTTCTGAATCAATTCAAGTCTCGCGGCTGGTACCCGGACGTGGATGCTCCGACATTTCGCATAAACGGCGTATACCAACACGGCGGCCGGATTGCAGAAAACAGTCTTCTCTCGATGACAGGCACAGCCGGCACCATCTGGTATACGCTCGACGGCTCCGACCCCCGCCGGCCGGCTCAATCGGGACGAAACGAGAATCCGACGACCACGCTGGCACCGGAGAGCGCCGTCAAGCGAGTGCTCGTCCCGACCGGCCCGATTGACCCGGCATGGAACACGAGTGAAACTTTCCGCGACTCGACTTGGAGCACCACAACGGGCGGCATCGGGTACGAGAGAGGCTCCGGATACGATCAGTACATAGACCTGGACGTCGAATCGCAGATGTACCGCAGGAACGGCACGTGCTATATCCGCATCCCGTTTGTACTGGAGGGCGGCCTTGATGAGTTCGACTTTGTGACGCTGAAGATTCGACGCGACGACGGTTTCATCGCGTACCTCAACGGGACCGAAGTGGCCCGGCGCAATTTCACCGGCACGCCGAGATGGAACTCCAGCGCCGCTTCGAGCACTTCCGATTCGCTGGCCGTCCAGTTCGAGGAGATCGACATTTCCGCTTTCCTGAGCAATTTACGCCGGGGCGACAATCTTCTGGCCATCCATGGCTTGAATACATCCATCACAAGTTCGGACTTTCTCATCTCAGCCGAATTAGTTGCCGGACAGGGAGGCTCGGGCGGAGACGTACAGCCGGGGGCGCATCGCTATACAGGCCCGTTCGTGCTGACCGAAAGCGCGAATGTCAAAGCGCGGGCACTGAGCGGCAATACCTGGAGCGCGCTGAACGAAGCCGCTTTCGCCGTCGGCCCGGTGGCCGAGAACCTGCGCATTACAGAAATTATGTACCATCCGCAGGATCCCAACGAAGAATTCATAGAACTTACGAACATCGGACCTGAAACCGTTAATCTCAATCTCGTGAGCTTTTCCGACGGAATCGATTTCACGTTCCCGAGCTTTGCGATTGCGGGTGATGAACAGGTCGTAATCGTGCGGGACAGAAACATCTTCGAAGCTCGCTACGGCGCTAACGTAAACGTTGCCGGCGAATATTCCGGCAGGCTCAACAACGCGGGCGAGCGAATCACACTCGTAGACGCCATCGGACAGAGGATATTGGACTTTGAGTACAAGGACGGCTGGCGATCGATCACCGACGGAGAAGGTTTCTCGCTGACCGTCACAGATCCGAAGAATCCCGATCCGGACAGTTGGAATCTAAAGGACTCATGGCGCGCCAGCGCGTACGTGGGCGGCTCTCCCGGCACCGATGACAGCGGCATAATCCCTGAGCCGGACGCCGTGCTCATCAACGAATTGCTTGCGCACTCTCACGATACCGCTTCGGACTGGATAGAGTTATACAATACGACCGATGCTGTTATCGACATCGGCGGCTGGTTCCTCAGCGATAGTGGCGACAATCCATTCAAATTCGAGGTAGCGGCCGGGACTACAATTGGCCCGGGTGAATACGTCGTTTTCTATCAGGACATGCATTTCGGCAATGCAAACAATCCCGGTTGTCATACACCTTTTGCATTGAGCGAAAACGGTGAAGGAGTGTATCTAAACTCGGCACAAAACGGCGTCCTGACCGGCTATCGCGACGTGCAGGATTTTGGAGCATCCGAAACGGGCGTATCCTTCGGCCGATACTACAAAGAAAGTACCGACAATTACAACTTTGTCGCGATGGAACACACTACTCCCGGTGAGGCTAACGCTTACCCAAAGGTCGGACCGATTGTCATCAGTGAGATCATGTATCATCCAGTGTGGCCAAGTGGCGAGGGCGTCCCGCCCTTGAATCGACAACAAGGCCAGGATGGCCTCGCCACGACTGCCTACACTAATGAGCAATACGAATATATCGAGCTGCAAAATATCAGCGCGCAGCCGGCAACGCTGTACGATTACGACAAGGGCCGACCGTGGAAATTTACCGACGGCGTAGAGTTTGAATTCGATGCCGATTCGCCAGTCACCATCGACGCCGGGGAGTGTATCGTGATAGTAAATAGTCCGGCGGCGTTTTCCAGACGCTATCCTGAGGTCGCGACAGACAAGATATTCGGTCCGTATGACGGCAAGCTGAGCAACTCCGGCGAAAGGCTTGAGATAAGCAGGCCCGCCGATGTAGATGCATCGGGCGAGCCTCAATATATCCGGGTGGACAGGGTTAACTACAGCGATGGCTCTCACCATGAGGATGTCCCGGGCTCGATAGACCTCTGGCCCCTCGAAGCCGACGGAGGCGGCCTGTCGCTGACAAGAATTACGCCGATTGATTACGGCAACGATCCGCAGAACTGGATCGCAGCAGAGTCAACTCCAGGCAAATGACAAGGCAGTTCTTAGTGGCGCCGTAAGGCGTTGTTCTTAAATGCCCCTTCGGCAAACTCAGGCGGGCACACTACAAACGGTGGTTCTAATGGGAAAGGAGACAAAAGGGTGTTAATCTCTTCAAGATTACTTTTGTTTTGCATGGCTTTTATTGCTGTCGGAACCGGACAGGCAGCCGTACGCGAAGTTGTGATAAACGAAATTCACTACGATCCGGACATCAAAACCGAACTGGTTGAGTTCGTCGAACTTCACAACACCGGAGACTTCGACATCGATCTGAGCGGCTGGCACTTCACCGGAGCAGTTTTTTACCAATTTGATGCCGATACGGTCCTTGATGCCGATGGTTACCTCATCGTAGCCTTCAATCCGGACCACATTCACGCCAAATGGAGCAGCGGGAGGTTTGGCATACCGGCGGACGTTGTTTTCGGGCCGTTCGAAGGCAGGCTCGACAACGCCGGCGAAACGATCCGGCTCCGCGACACGGACGGCGAAATAATCGACAGGGTGGACTATCAGCTCGGATTCCCGTGGCCCACTGTAGGCGATGCCGTGCCTGAGGGGCAACCCGGCACGGGAAATTCGATCCAGCTTGTCAATCCGCTGCTCGACAATGATCTTTCGGGCAGTTGGCGTTCGGCCCTTCCCACGCCGGCCGCATTCAACCATAACGTATATCTGCAAAACACGCCGCCTCATATTCGTCAGGTTCGCCATTCGCCGAAACAGCCGAAGTCGCAGGAGGCGGTTACGATAAGCGCCAAGGTAACCGACTCCGACGGCGTCGCAAGCGTGACGCTGCAATATCAGGTGGTCGAGCCGGGAAGCTACATAAACCTCGACGATGGGCAATACCGCTCGAACTGGACGGACCTTGCGATGCTCGATGACGGAACCGGTCCCGACGAAGAAGCAAACGATGACGTTTATACGGTTCAACTGCCCGGCTCGCTGCAAAAACACCGCCGACTCATACGCTATCGTATCCTGATGGTGGACGGTGAGCGATTGAGTCTCATGGTTCCGTACAGCGACGACCCACAGCCTAACTTTGCGTATTTCGTATACGATGGCGTTCCCGCCTGGCGCGGTGCCGTTCGGCCAGGCTCGACTCCCGTGATCGAATACGGCGCCGACGTGATGCGGAGCCTGCCGGTCTATCATCTGATCAGCAAAAAAACGGATGTCGAGACTGCCACGTGGTTCGAGCACTATGCCGGCAGCGATTACAAATGGTACGGCACATTGGTCTACGACGGAGAGGTCTACGACCACATCCGCTACCGCGCTCGCGGAGGCGTCTGGCGGTACGCTATGGGCAAGAACATGTGGAAATTCAACTTCGACCGGGGGCATCGCTTCCAGGCCCGCGACGACTACGGCAAAAAATACGAGAAAAAATGGGACAAGCTGAACTTCTCGGCGTGCATACAACAGGGAAGCTTCGGCCAGCGTGGCGAGCACGGAATGTTCGAGGCGCTGTCAAACAAACTTTTCAACATGGCCGGTGTGCCAGCTTCCAGAACGAACTGGGTACAGTTCAGAGTCGTAGATGAGCGCTACGAAGATGGGACTCGAAACGCGGCTCATCCGCCGCTGACCGGGAGCGGAACTCAGTACGACGGCGATTTCTGGGGTGTGTATATGACACTCGAACAGATGGACGGTCGCTTTCTGGACGAGCACGACCTGCCCGACGGCAATCTTTACAAAATGGACCAGGCTTACCCGCAAGGCTGTAAGCTCAACAACCAGGGACCGACCGGAGTTACGGACAAATCCGACGTCCTGACCTTTCGCAGCGGCTTCAGTTCCCGCCCGCGGGAAAACTGGTGGGGCTCGAACGTCAATCTCCAGGCGTATTACAGTCTGCGAGCTATTTACAACGCCGTCCATCATGGCGATATTACCAGCAAGAATCATTATTTTTATCTCAATCCGGAGCCGACAGTCAACGAGTACGGCATCAATAATCTCTGGTGGCAATTGCCGTGGGACGTCGATCTGACCTGGACCTGCTATTATCGCCCCAATCACATGGAAGATCCGTTCACCGAACGCGGCAATATCCTGAGACACAATGAGCTTAACGTTGCGGCTAAAAATCGTGTGCGGGAGATATGCGATCTTCTTTTCAATCCGGAGCAGACGAATCACCTGATCGACGAATTCGCCGCCGTCATAAACGATCCACAGGGCGGACTTTCTATCGTGGACGCCGACCGCTCGATGTGGGACTACCACTGGGTGATGAGCAGCGGCGCCTATCCCAAATACCTGAACCGTCAGGCATCTTTCAAGGCGGGCCAGGGTCGTTTCTACCAGGAAGCGGTCGATCGTGGTTACCAGCGGTCCTTCGAGGCAATGGTGCAGGTCATGAAGGATTACGTCGTCGAGCGCGGCAGCCACATGGAATCTATTTCGCGCGACCCGGCAATTCCGAATACACCGGTGCTGACCTCAACGTCGCCGGCCGATTATCCCATCAACGCCCTGACCTTCGAGACCGGTCCCTTCAGCGATCCTCAGGGCGGCAACAGTTTCGCCGCCGTGAAATGGCGCATTGCCGAAGTAAATCCCGGTTCCCAGCCGGCGCAGCAGAATGACAACACCGCGCTGATACAGGATGGCGATAGTTGGAGATATTTCAAAGGCACGCAGGAGCCGCCTTCGGCACGCGGAGTAACCTGGCGCGAGCCTGCATACGAAGATTCAAGCTGGCTCAGGGGGCATACACCTATCGGATACGGCGAGCCATTTATCGCCACCAACCTGGGCGATATGAGAGGGCGATATTCGACCCTGTATTTGCGAAAGACCTTTGAGGTTGCGAATGTGAACGATCTGGGAAATCTGGTTCTGGAAGCAAAGTACGACGACGGCGTCAATATCTGGATAAATGGTATTCACGCCGCCTCGGGCAACACCCACTCGGCGGAACTTCCTTACAATGCCACCGTCGACAATCGCCCGGAAAACCATAATTTCACGAATTTTTTTCTTGGCGAGCCGCATGACTATCTCGTCTCGGGCACAAACGTTGTCGCAGTGCAGGTCATCAACTCGTATCTGAGCAACAGTTCCGACTGTTTCATCGATATTCGACTGAGTGCCGAAGCTGTTTCTGAGGGCGCTGCCCCTGCCGCGCCACCCAACTACAATAGTAAGCCCGGCAAATACGAGATCGACGCCGTCTGGGAAAGTGAAGAGCTTGCCGATGCGACCGAGAGAAGCATTCAAATTCCCGCAACCACGGTCCGGGTCGGGCGCACCTACCGCGTTCGCTGCCGGATGAAGGACAACGCGGATCGGTGGAGCCATTGGTCCGCGCCGGTCCAGTTCGTAACCGGTGAGCCGATTTCCGCCGGTATTATTGATAACCTGCGCATTACAGAGCTGATGTACAACCCGGCCGACCCGCCCGCTGAAGACGGCCGGGACAACGATGAATTCGAGTTTGTAGAATTGACGAACACAGGAGACGAAACGCTGGATCTGACTGATGTATCGTTCACCGACGGCATTGCCTTCGACTTCGGAACCGGCCGGGTTCGGAATCTGGCTCCAGGCGAATTTGTCCTTGTGGTCAGAAACGAATCAGCCTTTCAATCCCGTTACGGCACGGCATTATCCGCGATGATCGCAGGCGAATACGCCGGCAAGCTCTCAAACGGAGGCGAGCGTATAATCCTGTCGGATTTCTGGAACGGCACAGTCGCGGAATTCATATACAATGACACCCGCGGATGGCCGCTCAGCGCAGATGGCGCGGGCCATTCTCTCGTGCCTTTAAGCTCGGCTCTGCTTAACCAACATAACGGCTCCTTCAACTACGGCGGCAACTGGCGGCCGAGCACATACATTGGCGGTTCACCGGGGTTCGAGGAGCCGCAAGCGCAGCCGACAATCGTTCTCAACGAGATCAAGGCTAACACCGACTACAGCGATCCATCGCATCCGGGGCTGGAACCCAACGACTGGATCGAACTCTATAACGTCGCGTCCGCGAGCATTAACCTTAACCATTGGTATCTCAGCGACGACATTGACGATTTGAAGAAATGGGCTGTGCCGGCCATTGAGATAGCAGGCGAATCGCACATTAGTTTCGACGAAATCACAGATTTCGGTCTGAGCAAGTCGGGAGAGCAGGCCGTTCTTTCCTATCTTGCCGGCACACACGAAGATCGCGTTGTGGACTATGTAAGGTTCAAGGGACAGTCCACGGATGCTTCTCTTGGCCGTTTTCCCGATGGCGGGCCATATTGGGTACGGATGCGACCGTCGCGCGATCTGACTAACGAACCGCCGATAAGCGGGATTGTCGTTAACGAGATTATGTATCATCCGGCAGATGATATCGATATTGAATACATCGAGCTCTACAACCCAATGGATAGCTTAATCCATCTCGGCGACGCTGATGGTTTGTGGCGTTTAGACGGCGCGGTTGATTACACGTTCCCTGCCGACACGTTAATCGACGCCGGCAGCAGATTAGTAGTTGTGGGCTTCGATCCGATTATTGACAAGGATCTGCTGTCGGCCTTCGTTGCGGCATACGATGGTGCCGATGGGGACATAGTCGGCCCCTGGTCGGGCAATCTCTCGAACGGCGGCGAGCGTCTCGCTCTGGAAAGGCCGGGGCCGCCGGACGAAACCGGAAATCCGACCTCATGGATCATCGTCGATGAGGTAATCTACGCCGACGTGCCGCCCTGGCCCGCGAGTGCTGACGGCGCCGGCGACACTCTGCAAAGAATCCAGCCCGAATTGCACCTTTCCGGCAACGATCCGGGCAATTGGCGCGCGGCCACACCAACGCCGGGCGATTGACAATGTTCGTAATGTGCTGCTTGAGCATTCATTAATCATGTGGTATAAGATGTCAGATCGGCAGTGATGGTGGGGCAGTACCGTAAGGCATCCCCAAGGGAGCCCCACCCCACAAACTGGTATAAAAAGTCCGGGCAAGCAAGTATAGGCCAAACCTGTCAACGCTGGAATAAATTGAATGGAGAAATTTGATGTCCGAGCAACGAGTATTTCTTAGAATTGGGCAACGCTTCTCGTGGCTGCGTTCGATCGGTCCGGCGCTTATCACCGCGTGCGTCGTCTTCGGGCCGGGCAGCCTGCTGATAAGCTCCAAAGTCGGCGCGACTTACGGCTACCAGATGGTCTGGCTGCTCCTGATGACCGGGATTCTGATGGGCACGTACATGACCACTGCGGCCCGAATCGGGGTCATGGGCGGCGCAACGCCGTGCACCCTGATTGCCCGCCGTCTCGGCAGACCGGTAGCGGCAGTGGTCGGCATAAACTTATGCCTTATCTGCACGGCCTTTCAATTCTCCAACAATCTCGCGTTTATAGCCGCAGCCGACAGTCTCGGTGTGGCCAAACTCTTCGGCGACCCGGCGCAAATGACCGAGCGGACCCGCGATCTCATCAGCACAGGCGTCCTGCTCGTATTCAACGTTCTGATCGTAACGCTTACTTACACTCTCAGGCAAGTCTATCGCGCTCTCGAGCTCGTTATGAAGTTTATGGTGGGTTTGATTTTGATCTGCTTTTTGATAAATCTGTTCGTGGTCCGGCCGGATGTGCTCGGCGTGCTCAGAGGATTCATTCCCAGCATACCGGAGGGCCTTTCGCTAACGCTGCCGGTACGACTCGAAACCGGAGTTCCCGACCCAATGATCCTGATTGCATCGCTGCTGGGCACAACATTCTCGGTCGCGGGAGCTTTCTACCAGGGCAACCTCGTGCGGGAAAAGGGTTGGAGCATCAAAGACTACGAGCGCGGCATCGGAGATTCTATCGCAGGTGTGGCGGTTTTGACCGGTATAAGCGCGATCATCATGATTACCTGCGGCACGATTCTGCGAGGCCAGCCGGCGGATGACATAACTGCACTGGCTTCGCAGTTGGATATGTTCCTGGGCGGCTTTTCACATGCTCTGTTCTGCATAGGGCTGCTGGCCGTGGCGATGAATCCGTTCGTTATCAACGCCATGATTGGCGGCTCGATACTGGCCGACGGCATCGGCAAGCCGGCAAAACTCAGCGACCCGTGGTCGCGATTGTTCACGGTCGTCGTTCTGCTGGTGGGGATGGCAGTGGCGATGATCGTTCTGCACACGCCGGTTAAGAAGGTCGATGCAATAGTATTCGGCCAGGCGCTGACTGTTATCGGCAATCCGCTGATGGCGGCGTCGATTCTCTGGCTGGCGAACCGTAAAGACATAATGGGCAACAAACGAAACACCCTGATTCTGAACATTCTCGGCGGCATCGGTTTCATTGTAGTATTGTTGATGGCGTTAAGAATGCTGTACCTGATCGTGTTAAGACTGACCGGATAAGGAAACAAAGGTGGGGCAAGCCCCACCCTACATACTTGGGAGAATCAACAAATGACGGATATATCCACTCTGGATGAAAGCGGCCTCGAAGATATTCTCAGCGAACCAACCGACGCGACAAAGAAAGTGCTCGCAGACCTGAGCGGCGACGTCGTCGTGCTCGGCGCCGGGGGCAAAATGGGGCCGACTCTTGCGATGATGCTCCGAAAGGCATCGGCCGACAGGAATATCTACGCCGTATCGCGGTTCAGCGACAAATCCGCTCAGGCCAGAATAGAACGGGCCGGCATCAAGACCGTTGAAGCGGACCTGCTCGATGAATCGCGATATTCTAAGCTGCCAAATGCTGAAAACGTGTTCTTCCTTGCGGGCATGAAGTTCGGTTCGAGCGGTAACCAGCCTCTGACCTGGGCGATGAACGCTTATCTGCCCGCTCTGGTCGCGCGGCACTACAAGGATTCGCGGATCGTCGCGTTCTCAACCGGCAACGTCTATCCGCTCGTTGACATCGACAGCGGCGGCGCGACAGAGCAAACCATTGCCGAACCCATTGGCGAGTACGCCCAGTCATGCCTCGGAAGAGAGCGCATGTTCGAGTACTTTTCCCAACGCTGCGGTACCGCCTTGACGATTATAAGGCTCAACTACGCCAACGAACCCCGATACGGCATAATAGTCGATCTGACGACGAAGATTCTCAATGATGAGCCGATTGATCTGACTATGGGCGCGGTCAATCTCATCTGGCACAGGGACGCCAATGATTACATCATCCGCGCCATTACGCTGGCCAAATCACCCGGCGAGATTCTCAATGTCACCGGGCCGGATACTATCGCCGTTCGCAAGCTGGCCGAGCGGATCGGCGAGGAACTCGGGAAAAAGCCGAAATTTGTTTCCCAGGAGACGGATTCCGCTCTGCTGTCGAATGCGTCGTATTGTATAAGGTCGTTCGGCCCGCCACAGACCGCGCTCGGAGAAATGGTGGCGATGATCGTCAAATGGGTCGCTTCCGGGAAGAAAACGCTCAACAAGCCGACCAAGTACAACGTACGCGACGGCAAATTCTGAGGATATCGCCCATGCTCGATTCATCATTGCTCGACAAGCTCCGCTCCGGCTGTGTCATCCCGGCTCATCCACTGGCTTTAAAGCAAGACAATAGCATAGATGAGCAGCGACAAAGAGCCTTGACGCGGTATTATCTCGCAGCGGGTGCCGGAGGTCTTGCCGTCGGAGTGCATACGACCCAGTTCGCCATCCATGAGCCGGACATCGGGCTGTATCGTCCCGTTCTGGAGTTGGCGATGGAGACGGCACGAGAAGCCGAAACGCGGGAGAAGTGCGATAAGCCGATAATGATTGCGGGGATTCTGGGCAATACCGAACAGGCTGTAAGAGAAGCGGGTCTGGCCCGGGAACTCGGTTACGATCTGGGATTGCTTTCACTTACTGCACTTAGAGGAAAATCTGTCGATGAGATGATAGATCACTGCCGAGAGGTGGCTGAAGCAATACCGATTACGGGCTTCTATTTGCAGCAAGCGATAAGCAAAATGGTGCTCGGCGGCGAATTCTGGCGAAAGTTCTTCGAGATACCGAACGTACATGCCGCCAAGATAGCGCCGTTCAACAGGTATCAGACGCTCGACGTTCTTGAAGCGCTAGCCCATTCCGGAAGGTCCGAAGAAATAGCGCTATATACCGGCAACGATGACAACATCATTATCGATCTGCTCACAAGATACGAGTTTATGGTCGATGGCAAGACGCTCCGGCTCCGGATCGTCGGCGGGCTGTTAGGACAATGGGCCTGCTGGACCAAAACAGCGGTCGAATATCTTGAGCGGATCAAGGTCATTCGCGAGAACAGTGGGAGTATACCGCACGAGCTGATTACTCTTGCAAGCCAGTTGACACTTGCCAACAGGGAGATTTTCGACGCCGAAAATCATTTCCTGGGGTGTATTCCCGGAATATCTTATGTTCTCGAAGGCCAGGGACTCTTAGATAACATCAGAACTCTCAACCCGAACGAGCGACTCTCGCCGGGACAAGCCGATAAGATCGACCGGATAATACGCAACTATCCGCATCTTACCGACGACCAATTCGTCAGGGCCAATCTGGACGAGTGGCTGGCTGCCTGACCCAGCCCGATAATACCCACATCGGGCTTTGTGTCAGGCAGGCACACGTTCATCCTCGGTTTTTTTTACTTAACTCCAACAATGCTTATTCCGATAGAGTGAGCAGGCGAAAAAAGTGCAATAAATAAGCAAAGGGAAGATCAGGGTATGGGGATCAACAATCTAACAGAAGGTGTCGTTCTCGTCGAGCTTCCGTCGGAAGGACAGCGAAGGTCGGATGAGCTGAAAGCAGTCAATGAGGTCGTCAGCAACAGCAACGACAGCGATATTCTAATGGATTTCTCAAGAGTTGAAATAATGAACTCCTGGGATATCAGCAATCTTCTTATCCTGCAGAACCTGCTGAACGAAGCGGGGCACAAACTCATCCTCTTCGGCATGGTTACCGTAACCAGGTGCATATTCGTAGTGGCTGGACTCAGCGAAGCTTTCACTTTTGCCGACGACAAGGCAACGGCGTTGCAAGCAGTCGGAAAGGCAGGCTCATCCGCGTAATCCGACAATCCACGTGCCAACTTGCAAGCAGTAAAATACCAAGCACTAAATCCTAAACAAATTCAAATGACCGAAACGTTTTAATCATTGAAACACTTGAATTTCGATATTGTTTAGGATTTTGGATTTAGATATTTCCTTTTTAGCCGGCCATTCTTCAGGAATTTTCTCTGACGTACCTCACGGCGTTAGTAAAAATCGTCGTTCCATCGCTATCGACATTATCCGACCTGGTCCAGCGGGGATGCTGGGTCCGCCGTACGAATCTTTCCGGATGCGGCATCAATCCGAGGACTCTGCCTGTGCTGTCGGTAAGGCCGGCTATGGATTCGACTGAGCCGTTCGGATTGACGGGATAACCGCCTTCTTCGCCGTTGGCATCGACGTACTTGAAGGCGAGATGGCCCTCGGATTTCAGCCGTTCGAGAGCGTCCCGGTCTTTGGTGACGACCTTTCCCTCGGCGTGAGCTACCGGCAGATAGATTTGCCTTTGCGGCTCGATAAAGACACAGCGATCCGTTTGCGGAGCCAAACGCGTCCATCTGTCCTCGAACTTGCCGCTATCGTTATAGGTTATCGTAACTTCGTCCTGCTGCGGTGAGTTGCCGCCGGGCAAAATTCCGGCCTTGACCAGGACCTGAAAGCCGTTGCAGATTCCGAGCACGAGCTTGCCCTGGTCAATGAATCTTTGCAGAGGCTCGAAAAGATGGTGCACTATCTGATTGGCGAGAATCTTGCCGGCCCCCACGTCGTCGCCGTAGCTGAAACCGCCGGGAATGACTATTATCTGGAACTCATCAAGCAATCCTCTATCCTCGATCATTCTGTTTATGTGAACGCGCAGAGCCTTCGCTCCCGCCAGTTCGAGCGCATGTTCGGTTTCCATGTCGCAGTTGATCCCGGCTGCACGCAACACAATTGCTTTGATTTCCGCCATTTCTATCCTTTTTACTTTGGCCAAAGGTAGGGTGGCACCGCCCGCCATTGCGGTTGTGGTGTGCGGTGCACACCCTACCGTGTCTATCTTAATTCCTTTGCTACTGTTGGGGTCTTGAAAAAAACGGAGATTACCAATCAAACGGCCTCTGCCAAGCCTCTTTCAAAGCCGCAATGTCAGCCTGAATCACGGTATCACCATCTTCCGATTTTATCACGAGTTTTGCTTTTTCCACCACTTTGCCGATCTGGCCGAAGGGGACGTTGAGCATCAATTTGGCAAATGCATCGAATTTCTCCGGTTCGACTTCCATAACGTAGCGGGAATTCGACTCGCTGAAGAGTTGAACGTCGGGCCGCGTGCATCCTTTGCTCCTCGGCAGCGCCCGAAGATCGGCTTCAATTCCGAGTCCGCCGGCAAAGGCCATCTCGGCAAGAGCAACGGCTACGCCGCCTTCGGAGCAATCGTGGCAGCTAACTACAAGACCTTCAGCTATTGCTTCGGAGACCTTCCTCGCAATCCTTGGCGCCGTTCCCAAATCCAGCATCGGGATATTTGCTCCGAGAAACCCTTTGATCTTGTAGTAGTGGGAGCCGCCGAGCTCATTTTTGGTCTCGCCGACGATAAACAGCAGATTGGATGCTTTCTTTACGTCCATCGTGACGCATTTATTAATATCGTCGACTATCGACATTGCACTTATCAAAAGCGTCGATGGAATGGAAATCTGCGTGCAGTCCTCGCATACGAATTCGTTGTTGAGTGAATCCTTGCCAGATATAAACGGTGTCTCAAAGGCCATTGCGCCGTCGTAACAGGCCTTCGCCGCCCTCACCAATGGGCCGAGCGTTTCGGGTTTCGTGCAGTCGCCCCAGCAGAAATTATCGAGCAGAGCGATTCTATCGGCCCGGCCGCCGACACAGACGATATTCCTTACAGCTTCGTCGATCCCGGCAAGAGCCATCCAGTAAGGATCGATGTCGCCATACAGCGGATTCATGCCGCAACTGATAGCAAGCCCTCTGCCGGAATTCAGTTTAGGCTGTATCACCGCCGCATCGCTCGGCCCGTCATCCTTCATTCCGGTCAGCGGTTTGACGACTGAGCCTCCCTGAACCTCGTGGTCGTACTGGCGGATCACCCATTCTTTGCTCGCTACATTGTAAGAGCCGAGAATTTCAAGAAGCTCGTCGTTGTAATTGTCTTTTTCGGCAATGCTCGGTTCGGACAGCTTCGGACTGGTCCATACGGCCTGCCGCGAATACTTCGGTACGCCGTTGTGGAGAAACTCCATATCCAATTCGCCTACCTGTTGGCCGTTGTAGCGGAGTTTCAGTTTCTTATCGTCGGTGAATTGGCCCAGGACCGTAGATTCGACGTTCTCACCGTCGAAGATCTTCTTAATAGCCTCCAGATTTTCCGGCTTGACGGCCAGAACCATTCGCTCCTGCGCCTCGCTGATCCATATCTCGGTATAATTCAATCCGGCATATTTCAAAGGGGCCTTTTCAAGATCGACCTCCGCTCCGAGTTCTTCGCCCATCTCGCCTACGGCACTGCTCAATCCTCCTGCGCCGCAGTCGGTGATAGCTTCGTAAAGTCCGGCCGCGTTTGCCTTGAGCAGAACGTCGAGCATCTTCTTTTCCGTGATCGGATTGCCTATCTGCACTGCGTGTGAAAAGATAGTCTCATGCTCGTGTGTCATCTGCCCGCTTGAGAAAGTTGCGCCGTGTATGCCGTCTCTGCCTATGCGTCCGCCGACCATGACGATGATATTGCCGCTCTGCGGATTCTTGAAGCATTTGTTTTTATCCATCAGGCCGACGTTGCCGCAGTAAACAAGCGGATTTGCGAGGTATCTATCGTCAAAGTAAATCGCCCCATTGACCGTTGGAATACCCATTCTGTTGCCGTAATCGCGCACGCCCGAGACCACACCTTTCATTATCCTCCGCGGATGCAGAATTCCTTTAGGGATATCCTCGGGTTTCTTATCCGGCTTACCGAAGCAGAAAATATCGGTGTTGGCAATCGGCTTGGCGCCGAGACCTGTTCCCATCGGATCGCGAATCACACCGCCGATTCCCGTCGCCGAGCCGCCGTAGGGATCGAGAGCGGAAGGATGGTTGTGAGTCTCGACCTTGAAGCAGACTGCCGAATCCTCATCGAATTCGACCACGCCGGCGTTGTCGGCGAAAACCGATATGCACCAGTCCTTGTCGAGTTGTTTTGTGGCTTTGAAGACAGTGTCTTTGAGCACATCGTCGAAATGCACCTGTTCGCCGTCAATCGACATATCCACAGAGCTTTTGAGCGTCTTGTGCACGCAGTGCTCGCTCCAGGTCTGGGCGAGAGTCTCCAGTTCGATGTCCGTTGGTTCCCGGCCGAGGTCTCTGTAATGTTTCTGAATGGTCTGCATCTCGACCAGATTCAGAAACAGGTCTTTATCCTTGCTCAGCAGCATCAATCCATCGTCATCCAGGTCGCGGATAGGCCAGTGTGTTAGCTCCAGTTCGTAGGGTTTGAGATGCGGGCTGGGCGGTTCGGCTTCATCGCCAATCACACAATCTTCGATGCAGTCATTCGAGAGCACTCTCCTGGCGATAGTCTCTATCTGATTCTCAGATATCTCACCGAGTAAGACATATTTGCGTGCGGTGCGAACGTGCTCGGCTTTTACACCCATATCGGCAACCGCCGCCGTCACCGACTCGACAACGGGGTCGGTGACGCCGCTTTTCAGGTGAACTTCCACGAGTGTGGCCCTTGCCAGGCCGGCGGGCGGACCGCTTCTGCCTATGTAGTACTCTTCGCAGACGGGATCGGTCAGCAGTTCGCGTGCAACTCGTTTTGCAAATTCCTCGTCGAACTCCGCTTCGATGAGAAAGACTTTGGCGGACTGCACCGCCTGAACGGCACCGATGCCCAGTTCCTTTATGTCTTCAAGAACCTTCCGGCCGTGCACGTCTGTAAAGCCCGACCTGTTGTAAACCTCAAAACGCCACTGGCTCACGATAGAATTTCCTTATTCTCAAGCTTATGTTCGACTAACGCCGCCCTCTTGACTCTGGCTTTCTCAAGCAGCGCTTCGATTTGTTTTTTGTCGCCCCTTTCAATCGCCTTTTTCAACTTGCCGAGTTCGGCGATAACCTTGTCTATCCCTCTTGTCATGTTCTTCGCATTTGTCAGCAGCACATCCGCCCAGATATTTGCCGGACTCGAAGCGATTCTCGAAGCGTCCATAAAGCCTTTGCCACAGAACTTCAGGTCGTCGTCTCTGTTGGCATTTGTCAGTGCCACAGCAGTAATATGAGGCAAGTGGCTCACATTTGCGAAAATCCTGTCGTGCTCTGCCGGAGTCATCGACTGCAATATGCATCCGAGTCCGGACCAGAATTCCCGTAAAATCTTTACGGCCTGCTGGTTGCTTTGTTTCGTTGTTGTCAGGATGCAGATCGCCCGGTCGAACAAATCGTCCCTTGCGAATTCGACACCTCTTTGCTCCGATCCCGCTATAGGATGCGATCCCACATAATGAACACCCTTCGGCAGCGCATCGGCGGCCCAGCGGTGAGGCAGAACTTTCGTCGAGCCGACATCCGTGAGGATACAGCCGTCCGGCAAGACGTCCGCAATTTCGTCGAATATTGTCTCGAAGACGCCGATAGGCGTTGCCAGGATGACCAGGTCCGAATCTGCCACAGCGGCACCGAGGTCGCCGATAACTTCCGTAGCCACCGCCAGTTCCCTCGCAAGGTCGCGAGTAGAGGCCCTGTGCGCGTAGCCCACTACTCTTGCTCGTGGGAACGAGCGCAAAACAGCAAGAGAAATCGAGCCGCCCAAAAGACCGAGCCCCACAACGGTTATTCGTTTTAAGTCTTTCACAATCAGTACTTTATGAAAATAGATTCCAGGATTAAATCATCTAAAAAGTACTCTACAAGCCCGCTTATGTCAATTTTTTTCTTTCAATTGCCGATATGTATTGTTAGTATTTGCTCTTTCAGAAAAACCTTACCTCTGTGACGAAATGATCTCGTGATGTGCTTATGGCAAGACGAGCTTTGACTATAGGAAAAAAACTCGACAATAACGGTCTGAGTAACGGCGACCATCTGGAATTCGAGGACAAAGTGGCGGATATCGATCGTCAGATGGATGAGCTGCGCAGACTCAGCTCCGTCAAAGGCATCGATTACTCTTCCGAGATTCGCCAGCTTCAGCAGCAGCAGGTCGCGGAGCTCAAGCGGGTCTATTCCAACCTCACCGCCTGGCAGACCGTTCAGGTGGCGCGCCACCCGAAACGCCCGCTCCTGTCGGACTATCTCGATCTTATGGTCAAAGATTTTCGCGAGCTGCACGGCGACAGATGTTTCGGCGACGATCGCGCGATAATTACGGGCTTCGGCCACATCGGTAGGGAACGGGTGATGGTCGTCGGCCAGAACAAGGGCAAAACCACCAAACAAAAGATAGCCTGTAACTTCGGATGCCCCAATCCGGAAGGTTACCGCAAAGCTCTGGCTAAAATGAAATTCGCCGAGAAGTTCGGCATTCCCATTGTGACGCTGATCGACACGCCCGGCGCGTACCCGGGTGTCGGCGCAGAAGAGCGCGGCCAGGCTCAGGCAATCGCGGTAAACCTCCACCGGATGTCACGGCTTAAAGTCCCGGTGATCTGCATTGTCATCGGCGAGGGCGGTTCCGGCGGCGCTCTCGGAATCGGCGTCGGCGACAGACTCGCCATGCTTGAATTCTCGTATTATTCCGTGATCTCCCCCGAAGGCTGTGCCGCGATACTGTGGCGCGACGGCTCACAGGCCCCAAAGGCCGCAGAGGCACTGAGATTGACCAGCAGGGACCTCAGGAAGATCGGACTCGTAGACGCCGTCATTGCCGAACCCCTCGGCGGCGCGCATCGAAATCATCACGATACCGTCTACAATGTTGAGAAATACATCGTGAAGACTTTGCGGGATCTCAAACGGACGAAGCTCGAGAATCTGCTCGAAAACAGATACGGCAAACTGCGTTCGATAGGCGTCAGCCAGACCGAGGAACTGAGTCGCAGGACAAAGGCGGGCAGGAGAAGAATAAAAGAAGCGATTGATGTCGTCACGAACAAAACGAAACGAGAACCAGCCAAAATCTGATGTAATCAATATAGTAGGGCGGGCCTCCCTGCCCACCCTCACAGATGTTTGTCGAGACTCAGCCGTTGCCAATATCTCTCGGATCGCCGCCTTCTTCGATCTGGTGTATCTTCTTCACTCTCCTCTCGTGTCTGCCTCTGCTGAACTCGGTGTTGAGCCAGACTTCCACCATTTTTCGCAGCAGGACCGATCCGACCTGATCGCCCGACAGACATAGTACATTTGCATCGTTATGGTCGCGCGATACCTGCGCGCTCAACTCGTCGTGACACAGGGCCGCCCGGACCCCATCGACTTTATTTGCCGCCATGCACATACCGATACCGGTGGCGCAGGCAAGAATCGCCCGGTCCGCCTGCCCATTCGCCACCGCCTTGGCGGCCAGATAAGCAGTATCGGGATAATCAACGGGACTGTCATTGTTCGTGCCGAAATCGATACACTCGTGCCCCAGTTCCGCAGCTATGATCATTATCTGCTCTTTCGCTTCTAAGCCGCGATGATCGCTACCAATTGCTACTTTCATATTTCCAACTCGTCTATTCTCTTTCTCACGGCTGCCGCTATCACCTTGGCACAGCCGTCGTAATACTCCTGCGGGAAACCTATCGGGTCCGGGATTCCCTTAGGTTCGGCCAGCAAAGAACATTTGTTCTGCGCTTCCGGAACGAGATCGATAATCCTCTGCACGTGCACAGGCTCCATCGCAAAGATGAAGTCGCTATCATCAACAAGCTCCCGGGACAGGCCCTGATTTCTGTGACCTGCTATATCTATTCCCTCGGCTGCACACGCTCTGACCGCCTCAGGACTCGCCGGAATACCGAATGAGCTGCTGATACCAGCCGAACTCACCTTATAACCCATATCGCCAAGCTCGTCAATACTACAGCCCAGTTTTTCGGCCAAATATTTTCTGAATATCCCCTCGGCCATCGGGCTGCGGCACGTATTGCCGGTGCATACGAACAAAAACCTTATTCGTGACAGAGCGTTTATCTCGTCTCGCGAGTACGCGCCGTGCCGCAATACCTTGATGTTCTTCTTGCCTATCTTCACAACCGTGCTGCTCTCTTTGTATTTGCACGGCCCGCCGTCGAGCACCATCTCGATGTTGCCCGACAGATTCGCGAGCACCTGCTCGGCATCCACCGCCGGCGGATTGCCGGTCAGGTTCGCGCTCGGCGCAACAACCGGCCGGACCGCCTGATTCAGCAGAGCAGACGCTATTGCATTGTCCGGGCAGCGAATCCCGATGCTCTTGTCCCTGTACAGGTTCTCGAAAACCTCTTTCGGCACCTTCTTTCGCTGCTTCCTGAAGTCCTTGTCGTCCAACTCGAAGACTATCGTAAGCGGCCCCGGCCAGGCGCTGTTTATGAGTTTGCGGGCCTTCAGCCTGATTCGCGGCACGTAAACATCGACGGTCTCCCTGCGGCCGATGTGCAGCGTATAGTGCTTATCCGCCGTCCTGCCCTTGACGTTATCCAGCCGGGCCAGCGACTCGCGCTCGACGCGGCACGCAATCCCGTAAACCGTCTCGGTAGGAAAAGCCACAAGCCCCCCGCCCTCGATCAACGACGCCGCTCCGCGAACATCCGCCCTCTTCACCCGCTCCGCGTCAATTTTCACAACCTTAGTTTCCATTCACAAAGAACATACAAAAACCAACAAAAAATCGCAAACCTTTTCATCGATCCCTTTGTTGTCATTCCAGCGCAAAAAGCAATCCAGTAGAGGCCGGACATAACCGCGGATTACAGAAATGGTAGGGTGTGCACTCCGTAAGGAGTCCCCGGGACCGCACACCGTTATTCTATTTACAGTTTAGACACGGATTAACCATGCCCTGAGCGCAGCCGAATGGGGCTGATTAACACGGATTATGTTAGTTCTTGTAGGGTGGCGGCTTGCCCCACCGATCTCGCTTCAATCCGTCACGTCTCTCTTGCCGGAAAGCAAATTCTGAAGCTGATCAAGCTGATTGCGAATCTCGTTTACATCAGACTGTAACTTTATGAGACAGGGAAGAACCATTTCGCGTATTGCACGACGCGTGTTCAGACGTGTCGCGATGATGTTTTGAAAGCGCATCCGGGTTTCATTGTGTACATCGCTCAATTCTTTACCCGCACCAGCAAATTCCTTACAGACTCCATCTTCATCACTTCTGATCTTTTCTCGCTTTATTGTTTTAGGAAGGGGTTTACGAACCGGATATGCCGCGAGTATGGTTCCATCATGTAGGCTCCTTCCCGCCGTATAGTACATCGGTCGTCGTCTCTGTCGTCGCATACCATAGCCTCCTGCTGTGCTCCCCTATTTCATTCGGGAATTTCTTTCACTCCTTCTTCTCTCGCGGCCACGTCCATGTATCGGACTTCACTGCCTCATAATTTTCGTCCAGTTCTTTCTGGATCAGAATCAGCGCCGCCAGCCGCCGGGCCATCTCAGTCACGTATTCGGCTTCCTCGATCTTCAACACGCGATCCAACATACGCTTCTCACGATAGCTCAGCCATTTCTTGATTACCTGATACCCGCCGATATGGTAATTCCAAACGCACTTTGGTACGTTCGACCAATACGCGCGGTCATTGAGATACACGTCCATCGTCTGGGACCCGAACGCCTTTTTGAGACTCTCGGACTTCTGCTCTCGCAGTTGATACTTGCCCTTGCCGGGCATGCAAACTCCCCCCTTCCCTTGATGTCCCCATCCTGCCGTCACATCCAGATCGCCCTCGTCTGGAGTAAGTGCACCGCCCCCGACTTTTGAGATCACTGCAATATTCTTCAGCAGTGCATCTATCTTTCCGCATGTAACGCCCTCGACGGCCTTCTCCGTATCCAAAAGTCCCGCAACTCGCCGCCCCAATTCCGCTGATTTCAACAATACCTTCTTCGTCTTTGGCAACGGTATTCTGGGCCAGTCTTGCCGGATGCCATCTTCATTCTCTTCCAAATATGCTGGGCTGTACCCAATCGCCAAAGCGTGCATCCAAATAAGCCCTGCTATCTGCGCGTCCTTGTCTGGATTGGTGAACTCCGTCTTATTCAAATAATCTCTTGCCACGTCTGAAAGATTAGCTCTTACCACAGCTTCCCGCTCTTTCGGCCCATACATTTCCTCCATCGCTATATCATCAGGAGAACTCTTTGGTTCTTCGTACAAAAGTACAGGAAAATGTCGTGCGTGACCAGAAATGCTATCGTAATCGCATATCTTTGTAGAGAACAAGAATGGCACACCCTCCGGCCTCTTATCTGCCGTGTCCCTCGTTATAAAGAACCAATTTTCCTTGATCTCGCTTTGCAGCAACAGTTTGGGACTTGGCTCGCTAAACAGAGGTCTAATATTATCAAGATAACACCATCGCACATCCAAAGGCTTGAATGGATAACGCACAATGCGCTTACGGTCAAAACTCGATTCTTCAAGGATTTTCTTTCTCGCCTGAGGACCGACTATGCGATTTCCCGTCATCATCATCGGAGGATAAATGCGCTTGATGATAGCATTAGGTACGCTTTCATCAAAGTAATTTTTCATGCGGTTCTTGAGCGGACTTTTGTCAATAGAAATCAAAGCAAAAGACCGTCGTTCAACAGGGCCATTATAGTGTTCTGAACACAATTCAAATGCGAGAGGCCATTCCATGTACTCTTTGGCCACCTTAGAAGGCCTGAATGAATAGCGGTTTGCTCTGCTTGGTTGTGGCTTCTCATAACTTCGCTCTAATTCATCCTTCTCAAGGCTTTCAAGCAAATCTCGTCGTTTGCTTGTGCCCCAATAGTGTTGGAATCGCAGACTACGATGTCCGTTGTGCTTCTGTCTTCTCACCATGACACAAATGGCAGTCCCAACACGAATACCCACTGGACTTTGCTCTGTGGAGAAGACACTTGGATCGGGCTTGCCTTCCGGTGTTAATTTGCCTGTCTCGCGGCTATCGCCGTTCATGCAGTCGATCCACATCTTATCAAATTCCTCTAGAAATTTTGTGCGCATGACTACAAATGACGGATCGCCCAGATAGGAGAAGTTCGAAATGTAGCTTACGACCCCTTTACCACTCTTAACAATTCGCCTTTCGGCAATCCGAAAGAACCGAACATAAAGATCATCCAGATTGAACTTCTTTATCCCCCAGCCGCCCTTCTTCACAGGCGTGGTAAGACCTTCTTTGTAGCAGTCTACCAAGCCGCCTTCTTCATCAGGGCTTGTACCTGCGAATGCGTTGTAAGGCGGATTTCCGAGGATAACGAGTATAGGGGCCTCCTGTTTTACCTTGTTGGCCGCATCCCGTTCCTCTTTCAATTCAGGGAAAGGCAGTAAAGTCTTGGGGTCCTCCAGAGGCTCCCATCCAGTCAGGGCATTCGTGAGATATACCCCCGCTCGCTCATTGCCATCCGGATTAAGCGGTGCATCAAGCTGGCTCAACATCAATCCGATCTGTAAGTGTGATACGACGAACGGTGCGGGCAATATCTCGAATCCAAATACCCTCTCTTTCGCTGCCTTCTTGAGCTTCTGCGCAGTCAGCGCGTTCCGCCCTTTCTGTTCGAGTGTCCTGTGAATTCGTTTAAGTGTCTCAACAAGATACGCCCCAGTCCCACAGCACGGGTCCAGAATCACTACCTGCTCATCGGCCAGACCGTCAGCAATATTCAACTCCTCCCGCAGCACACGGTCCACCCGTTCGACCTGATACTTCACAATCTCGGGAGGTGTATACCACACTCCAAGCTCCTTCCGCAGTTCAGGATCATAAGCCTTCAAAAACGGCTCATAGAAATATTGAACCGCGTGCTCCTCTTCAAACCTGCTGAAGAATGTGGCCCTGTCTACACGATTGAGAACCATCCCCGCCCAGTCGAGCACCTCGTCAATTCCCAAAGGCTTGAGCCGTTGCGGCGTTGCAATCTGATCGAACAGACTCGCGATCATAGGTACGTGCATCGTCCATGCCGCATCGTGCCAGTTGAATTTCGCATCAGGCTTGCCCCAGTTTTCCCGGCTCCAAAGCACCCATGATGAAAACACGCCGTAGAACAATGTCTGAACCAGCGTCGCCAAAAAGAAGTGCTGGCCCTTCTCGCCCTCGAACTTCATTCCCAGAGCTTCTTCAAGAGCGTTCTTCAGTCCTTCCAGAGCGGGCAATTCCCTTTTCTGTTCAACGCGGCTGCGCGCATCCCTTGCGTACGATGCCAAAAACCACGCCAAATCCTCCGGCCTGCTGATCGGCGATGCGTGCAGCATCGCACGTTTTAGAAACTCCACCAACCTCTCACCCTGCTCCTGCGTGGCCTTTCGTGGATGTGCCAACATTGCTACAAACTGTTTCTCGTTCTCGGCCATGCTGTACGATTCGAGGCGCACCGGCTTGCCGTTACCATTGCGCCCGATAACTACGAAGTCTCTAAAGTTGGTAACGATCACTATACCGTATCGCCTCCAGTACTTTGTAACCTGGGCGCTCTTCGTGCGGGCAAAGGAATCGTCACTCCATCCCTTACATTCAATCACCCCTCGCTCGGGCAATTGGCCCTCCATCGGTCGAGCATCTCTGGAACGCTGAAACTGATTGGATGTGTAAAGACCAAAATCAGGCTCGCCACCGCCCGTGTTCTTTAGTTCATGAACGCATCGCACTCGCGGCTTGAGCTTCCTGCCAATGTCGTTCAGGAGATTCTCCAGCGCTGCATAGTGTGATTTCTCCGCAACACCACCTCCGGTGCTGTGAACTTCGTCCAAATCCTTCAAATATTTCTCTACAACATCCATTCTTGGCCAATCGCTACAGTATCCGCGGCCTCACGCTGCCCTTCTGCCAGAACACGCCAAGCTCAAAATATTTTATCGGCACAATCAGCTAATAACCTAAAGCCCATAATGACAAGTTGTTATCAACACATAACGTGGAACATGGCTATTTTGGGGGCTTTGGCGGTGTTGTAGGTTTTTATTGCTTTGGGGGTGGGGAGCAGTTCGGCGGTCAGGGCTTTCTGGTGGAAGAACTCGGCCTGCTTTTCGGCGATTAATCGCGCCCTATCGTTTTTTGACGGGATAACATGATTTACATGTTTTTTGCCACGAATACCTATACCTAAGGCACAAGTGGCACAAGTTTCACGAATTTACACAAAATTGGAACCGCAGATTAACGCAGATTAACACAGATTAACGCAGATTATTATAAATTCTGTGTGCTCTGTGACCTCTGTGGCTATGAAATCCGCGTTAATCCGTGAAGTCCGTGGTTATTGTTTGATTTTCATGTAAGAATATGGTATAATGTGTAGAAATTGAATACAGGAGACAGAAGACAGGAGACAGAAGACGGAGGGCTTTGACATTGACTATTGAATATATTTAAGGTTCATCCGGTTAATGCGTAGGTAACATGGCGATCCCCAAAGACCGAGAAAAATCGTTCGGGGCCCCAGATGTCCAAATTACCCCCCTGGCTGCCCTAATTTGGCCATCTGCCCAAACGATTTTTCTCTCGATCTAATCCCGGGGTCCCGATCTATGCAGTGACCTACTCATTAACCGGATGAAGCTTATTTTTGACGGGATAACGTGATAAAAAAGATAGTAACTGAACATAAATCAGTGAAAATCCGTGAAATCTGTGGTAATTTTTGACAGGATTTACAAGATATTTGACGGATATAGAGCCGTGTTAATCTTGTTATCCCGTCTAATAAATATGATTTTGAAAAACAAACCCAATCGCCCGGCTGAATCCGGGCGTCCCGAGCACTGTCGAAGGATCCAATATGAACGGTTTTTGCGAAACAAACCCAATTATATTTACCAGTAAATGAGTATATGTGTAATCAGAACAAGGCCTTATGAGAATTTGGCCCTCTGGAGGCACTAAGAAAACAAAGCCAATCAAACCCAAAATACTGGATTCCCGCCTTTGCGGGAATGACAGGCAAAGGAGAAAATAGGTATTTGAAAAAAACGAACCCAATTTTATTCGTATTGCGTGGTGCGTGATGCGTATTGCGTACAGGCATTCCCCTTTGGGGTAAATTGTAAAAACGAAGCCAATCCGGCGTGGTCGATTTGGGAAAATTCGGGCGGAAAGTCTGATAATAAACCTACCTCCGGGCGGAAAACAGGTAAGAAAAAAGTTTTTCCGGAATAAGCGATTTTCTACCCAAATACGCTAAGCTGTCTACATTAACATTGCCGATAAAGCCTTATGATTGTTGTAACAGTTATTAAGGAGATATGAATAATGCAGGCTTTAATCGAGCAACGCAAAGAAACCCGCAGTAATGTTTCCTGGCCTGTGAGCGTTTGGATACCTCAAGCCAATCGGTTTGTTGTCGGTCGAAGCTGCAACGTCAGCAAGACCGGCGTATTCGTCACCCTTCCGGTCACCGCTCCGGTGCGCGCGGGTCACTACGTGGAACTGAATTTCCCCCGTACCGAGGCCCTGGCGAAGGAAAAGGGACAATTCGCCCGGATAAAACGCGGCAAGATCGTTCGGGTCGACCGTAAGAATCTGCTCGAGAGCGCCGAGATTGGTGTCGGCATCGCATTCGAATAGATCGCGAGCCGCCCGCACCGGCTTCGTTCGAGGGTAGTGAAAAGTCCGTGACCAAAGGACCCGCGGGGCAATGAAAAAGGAATGCGAAGACCGGCGACCGCAAAGGCCGCCGGTCTTGTCTTTCGCGCCAAAGACGGCAGCAATTCAAGCACACAAGTCAATTTTGCCTATCCGTAAAATACGTGCAATCCGCTTCGTTTTTCGGTAAAATCAGGCCGCAGGTGCAATTAAGAGCATAGGAAACGCCCATTTTGACGTGCGATCTTCAAAATCAGATGAAGGAAGAGGCCGCGATGCCGCCGCTGCAAATCCATGACTGCGGGCTGGCCGATTACCGCGATATTCTGGAGCTGCAGCTTCATTTGTGCCGCCAGAGACAGCACGGGAAGATACCGAACACCGCCCTTATCGTGGAGCACCCGGCGGTGGTGACCCTCGGCGCCAGGCAGAGCCTTAACAAGCTGCTGGTTGCAAGAGAAGGGCTTGAGAAAAGGGGCATCGACGTGGTGGACATACGCAGAGGCGGCGGCACAACGGCTCACAATCCGGGGCAATTGGTGTGCTACCCGATCCTGAATCTGCAAGAATTGGGACTGGGAATAAGCGAATATATCAGAACTCTCGAAGCGGTAGGTGCGAAACTGCTCGAACAATTTGGAGTCCAAAGCGCGCCGCGAAAAGGCTTGCCGGGATTGTGGGTCGGCGAGAGAAAAATAGCTTCCATCGGCGTCCGCGTGTCGAAATTCGTTACTTATCACGGCATAGCGATCAATATCCGGAATGACCTGAGCATCTTCGGTTTTATGGTCCCCTGCGGCCTGGACGGCGTAGAGATGACGTCAGTGCTGAAAGAGAGCGGCAGAGAGGTTTCGATGCACGAGGCGAAAAAGAGGATAGCAGCCGTTCTTATCCGGCGTTTCTCCGGGAGCAGACATGAGCGGTGACCAAATCGAAAAAACGCAGTCAAAAGCGAGAAAGGCCGGGAGGCTGCCACCCTGGCTGCGCAGGCCGCTGCCCTCGGACGGATCATTCAAGCACACGCAAGGCATCCTGAATTCTCTCGGGCTCCAGACTATCTGCAGCAACGCCAATTGCCCCAATCGCGGCCAGTGCTGGTCAAGGGGAACGGCAACAGTTCTGATATTGGGCAACATCTGCACGCGCAACTGTAAGTTCTGCTCCGTAGCCGCCGGCAAGCCCGAACCTCCCGATCCCGACGAACCGTCGCGATTGGCTCAGATGGCCGAAAAAATGAAACTGAAATACCTGGTTATTACGAGTGTGAATCGCGACGACCTGCCCGATGGCGGCGCGAGGCATTTTCGCGATTGTATCGACGCGGTCAGAAGGCGGCTGCCTGAGATGGAATTCGAGATACTGACTCCGGACTTCCGTAATTATCAGCAGCAGGCTATCGAGATACTGCGACAAAGCCTGCCTTTTGTGTTCGCGCATAACGTTGAGACGGTTCCGTCGTTGTATTCAATTGCGCGTGCCGGGGCGGATTATCAACAATCGCTGAATCTGCTGAAACTGGCAAAGGAAACCGACGGCACTGTCCAGACGAAATCATCGATCATGCTGGGGTTGGGAGAGACCGATGATGAAGTCCGGCAGACCTTGAAGGACCTGCGCGACGTCGATTGTGACAGGATAACAATCGGTCAATATCTCAGGCCTTCGAGCAACTCGCTTGAGGTCGTGGAATACGTGCCTCCAGAGAAGTTCGACTGGTGGAAGCAGGAAGCGATTCGGATGGGTTTCTCCTGGGTTATTTCCGAACCTTTCGCGCGCAGCTCATATTTTGCCGAGCAGGAAAACACACAATAAAGCCGACCCGATCGAATCCGGAAATGGCCGGTATCCTAAATTCTACTTATTGGCTGTTCGCTGAGTATTTCTTATATTTTATTTGAAGCCGGGAAGTGGATTATCATTCTATTAGTTGCATATTACCGGTGGGGGAGAAAATGGGACCCAGGAAAAAAACCGTTCACGCAAGGCGCAGGGGCGCTGCGCTCATTCTATCAATGATATTCGTGCTCATATTCTCGGCACTGGCCGTCTCAATGGCTACGATCTCGAGCACAAATGCACAACTCGCTTCCAACCAGCACAAGATCCGCTCAGCTTTGTCCGCGGCCGCATCCGGCCTGGAATGCGGAAAATACATCATGACTGTTGCCAATACTTCACTGCCGAGCACGCCGTACAATACGGTCACGGTCGAGCAGGCCGATCAGGTGTGGAGCATGCTCTGCGCGCAGGTGCAGGCCCAGCCCTGGGTGGCAAACCAGGCCACACAGGAGGCGACTGTGATCACGGCCCCGGCACAAACCTTCGGAGCCGCGAATTGTTCATTTCAGGTGCAGTTTATCAGGCTCGACACTCATACAATCAGGCTCGAAGGAATCGGCAACAACGGTCAAACGACAAGGCGAGTCAGCATAGAAATGATTATCCAGAAGGACAGAGATATCTTGAACTACGCCGTAGCCAGCAGAGGACGGATGTGGCTGACCGGAGAATCTATTATTCACGGGGATATTTACAGCGACTGGGATCGGCCGGAGATATCACCATTTAACATGACCAGCGACTCGGCCGTACTTGGGACGATCAATACGGTGCTTACTAAGGATCAGATCGCCCAGGAAAGCTATCAAATGGAGACTCTGGACTCAAACGGCAATCCCATCGATGCGAACGGCACACCTCTGGGAATCAACTTCGAAGACCGCTACTACAGCCTCGGCGACGAAGTCCAGGCCTATCATGAGAACATAAATTACGGACAGCAGAACGGCGACATGCCCGGAATGGACATCGCGGATTACGATACAGACGGATACAACTCCGGTCTTGCCGATATACCATCTTGCCCGAGCAGCGACAGAGAGGTTGAGTACTTCCCGCATGCATCGGGCAACTACAACTATCCGAGAGACGGAACGCCGAGCAGGACATGGAATCGCAGACTGGATCGACACGTATACGAGAACGAGACTTTTTCCAACGCCAGACTGCCGAGCAATCGCAATGCGCTATTTCGGAATTGCACTTTCGAAGATGTTCTTTACGTTGATTGCTACAAGAGCACCAGCTCGTACTACAACAATGTCCGCTTCGAGAACTGCACGTTCAACGGCACGATCGTCACCGACACGCCCGATGAACTCAAATGGAGGCACAACGCCCTCTACTTCACCGGGGAGGCCACGTTCGATAACACGTCCGCCATCCAGGAAGCCACAATCATGGCGCCGCATTTCAATGTAAACCTCGGCAACACCAATCCGGTGCAAAGCGAGAACAACGTGCTGACAGGCGCGATCATAGGAGGCATCGTGGATGTCCGCGGCAACGCGCAGATTTACGGAACCGTCATTTCGATGTGTGATACGAGTCAATGGTCGTCCGGATATGTAACAAATATTGGCGCTACTCTTGACGATGGTGGCAACGAGACGACAGAACTGGGCGACGTCGGAGTGATAGGCATTACGCCGGACGCGGATCAAATGCTCCCGAACGGCATAATCAGTCCTATTGTACTGAAGCCTCAACAGAACACATACGATGAAGGTGTATGACATGAATCTCGCGAGGATCAGCAAGCCCGGCGGACGGTTGCCTTTATGTGAAGAGGAAAACTGAAATGAAAGACTCTGTTTTGAAATGGGCGGCACTGGCATTGCTGATAGTGGTATTCGCAGCGGTTGCCATAACGGCTCGATGGGCGGACAACTCCGCGTGCAGCAACGTCAAGATGCCCGCCCAGGTTACTTGCGAGATCGCGACAAAGAGCGATAACGCCCAACACCAAACAAGTCGCGGGGACACACAGAGGGACACCGGGGACAATTGGGCCGGGATCACATCCGCAGGCACACGGAACGATCACCTCGGCAGCACTGTTGAGGATTGGGAGCAGCAAGAAGGTCACACTGCTGAGAAACCGGCAAGTCAACCCGAAGAAGAACCGGACGACGGCGCAGAGCAGCCCGATGATAACGACAATAACAAGGATAGCTACGGGAAAGCCGATGTAGAGTAGAGTGTCACATCGGCGGATCCGGCCGGGAGAGTTGTAACAAGAGGAGTTTGTATAGTTCTCTGACAGAGAACGCCGGACTACTACTAAGGCTCGAGCGGCACGAGGACCATCTTCCGTCTGAATATTCCACTTACCGTCTCAATCGAGGATTCGCCGCTCACTTCACGCTCGACGCCCGTGAGGTAATACTCCAGGCCGGGCACAATCCCGTGCAGTTCGAGGAGGCCGTTTTCATCGGTCCAGCCCTCGATATCTACGGACCATATTGGCTCGCCTTCTACGATTGGATTGATTTTGAAACTCCTGCCGGCGATGATGTCACCATGCTCGTCACTGACGACTGTCGAAGCATTCTGCGTAACCTCCAGATTGACTGTAAGAAGCCCCGACCAATCCGGGTCATCGGGAATTTCAAAAACATCGACCGCGGCGAGAGAGCGGTCCTTTGTCGCGACATAAAGGTGAAGCCTTCGACCGGCGGGAACTTCCTTCAGTTCGAATCGACCGTCACGGCTGACCCTGACGGGTTTTTCAATACCACTTCCAACAGATGTTATAATCTTGCCCATCCCGGCATAGACAAACGTCTCGCCCTCGCTCTGAGCTATTCCGTCCGGGCCAATCACAATCCCGGACACGCTCCTCAGGAATCCTGCCACAGGAGGTGTCTTGAGAGTAACCGTCATTTTCTCACCCATTGCATCGAAATCAAGTGACGATTCGGCGGGTTTTGGTTCATCCAACATATAGACCCCGTCCGGCGGCGAATGAAACGAAAGCGAGACTGTGCCGGGCAAGACGCGAACTTGAAAAACACCCTCGGAGTCCGAATAGTCGCTGAATTTCCCGATCCTGTTCCGTCCCTGAATGCGAGCGCCGGCCACGGGGATATCTGTGCCGAATTCCAACACCCGGCACTCGACCAGGGTGGTGTCACTGTGCGCTCTGATGAGAAGGTCATCGATTGACTCGCCCGGCAGCAGCGCTAAATCAACCGCCTCAGCGGCATATTGCTCATGTCCGATTGTTATCGTGTAGGAACCCTCGGCGTTTTCCGAATTGCTCTTTGTCGCCGGTAAGTCCTCCAAATGGAAGTAGCCCTCGCTATCGGATACAGCAAAAAAACTTTCATTGCCCCAATCAGGTTTCAAACTGATTGTTGCTCCTTCGACAGGTTTATCTTTTTCCGCAAGCACCCAGCCAGAAATGCTGGCGGCTCGACTCATGCTTATGCGGGTAATTCTTTGAGCGGGCGCAAAAACGGTCTCGGCATAATCCTTGAGCTTAGCACGAAAAAGACAGTATGTGTCAGGCAGGTTCCTTATAATCGCTCGTCCCGCGCTGTCCGTCACATCACCCAAAAAACCGACGTCGGCAGGCAAAATCAATTCATCCCGGAAAATCACATTGGGACTTGTCCTGTTTCCGGCACGGTGAAGCCATATTCTTACACCAGCCAGAGGATTGCCGTTTTGGTCGGTCACGACTACCCCGCGAGATCGAGATGCCGGCTTTGTCAGGACAATACGATACGTACCCTGCTCAGAGGCTTTTCTGATGTTTCGCCAGCCGAACGCATAGTTACTATGCGCCGCAATCAGTACGTACTCGGAATGCCGTGCTAGCCTGCCGTCAGCTTCCCGAGTGTGGGAAGATTGCTCGACGGCGTCGAATTCAATACGCCGCCGGAAAGCAAATGATCCATCGGATGCTGAAGTCGTCTCTTCTACCACGCGATTACCCACTCGGCGCTTGCTGCGGTTGTGATGCAACAAGACTCTCGCATCGCCGATCGGGCGGCCCCGCTCATCCACCACGATTCCCTTGCAACCGACATTCTGCTCGCCACCGACAGTTGTTGCTTCTTCGACCGCCAACTCCTTTTCATCATCGCCGGCTTTGCTCTCCTGCTGCTGTTCGTGGAGTCTTGTCATGATCCGGGCAATCGCTGCGGCAAACGGATTTTCGGCAGGCTCACCCTGCCATGCGGCGGCAAGCTGCGCTAAAACAGTAATTGCCTGTTCACCACCTGTCGCGGCAAGATAATTAGCCGCTGCAATCTTGCTCTGAGGTTGACCATCATTCAGCATCGCCGTCACACCGGCAATATCCGAGGCCGCAATCATTCGCCGCAATTCTCGCGACTCTGCTTCAACAACTGCTTGCAAATCTTCTCCGCTCCGCTTCAGGGGTTGCGCCTTGTGTATTGCCGATTCATCCGATGGGGCGACACTTTCCACGGGCCTTTCAGGGGAAACCCCGACCTTAACGACAATCAATATTGCCGCAATAATTAGTATTACAGCAGCAAGTTTTCCTGCTCTTTTGCCGGGGATTCTTTCGCCTATCGAAGCGGTGCTGATTGTTCCGGCCAACCTTTTGCGTCTGATCTCATCCATGGTAACGTTTTCAAGGCGGGCCACATTTGGCTGCATGGATTCGACGAAGTCACACAACAGTTTGTCGTCGGCTTCAAGAGCCCGGAAGTATTCGTTACACTCGCCGCATTGGCTTCTGTGCTGCTCCAATTCCACGGCTTTTTCGGGTGATAAGCCTTCGCCTATAAGCTCCGGAATCTGCTCCCGAATCCTTTTGCAGATTTCGTCCATCAGGCGTCCCCTTTAGCCTGCAGCAGCTTGCGCAACTGTCTTCTGGCCTGACTAAGCCGGGCTACTGCCGCGTCCTCACTGGTTTCAAGAGCTTCTGCTACTGCCTTGGCATTGCGGCCGTCAAAGTAATAAAGCATCAAAGCCACCCTGTATTCCTCAGAGAGTTCGTCCAGAACTTCTCTCAGCTTGAGATAGTCCTGTGAGCCTTGCGGATCAGCTCCCAAGGCCTCGGCGTGGATATCTCGTCTGCGTCTTCTCCTGTGAGCAAAATCGACAGACAGCTTCCTCGCGATCCGACTTATCCACGAGCCGTAGCTGTCATTGCGGCGAATTTGTCTAATGTTGACGAAACCTTTGAGAAGCGTCTGCCGGGCAACATCTTCCGCATCTTCTGGGCTGCTGAGAATTCCATAACAGATAGCGAAAACTCGTCCCGAGTATGCCCCGGCCAGAGATGCATACGCGTAGCAGTCCCCATCGCGGCAGGCCGCTATCAATCCTTCGACTTCGCTCGGAGAAGGCTTGTTTTCCAGATCCGCGTTCAACAGACGCTCCCGATTACAGCTTTCATAAAATCGACGAAAATGACGTCAAAACTTGACACATTTTCGGCATAATATCAGACTTTGCCTGTTACCCCGGCCTTTGCCGCTGTTACTTTGCCCCTGACGATTTCAGACATTTGAAAAGCCGTATCCCCATTCTGATCGATTCGAATGCGACTTCATCTTCGTCAATCTCGAAAGGCCCCATAAAAACCAGCTCTTCGGCTTCCGTCTCATCGAATTCGTCCGGAAACTCATCTATCTTGCGATAGAATAGCAAGTCGCAGCTATTATAACTGACGTTCCTGAACTCGTAGGTATTCGGGTATGAACCCAGATACTCCAGCGGCCCAACGTCGATCTTCAACTCCTCTTTTATCTCTCTTCTGGCTCCTTCCTCGGCAGTCTCACCGGGGTCTATAAAGCCGCCCGGCAAATCCAGCATTCCCTTGCCCGGTTCCTGCTTTCTCCGGATCAGTACGACTTTCCCGTCACATTCCAATATTGTTCCCGCCGCTGCCGCTATGTTATGGAAATAAGTGAAGGAGCAATCCCGGCAGGTGAATTCCTTGATCTCGTCAAAAGATATACTCCGCGAGCCACAGGAAGGACACAAGTTAAATATTCTCGACATTTTTTATCTTTCAATACTTATTCTGTTTGAGACCGCCGCCACGTCGACCATCTCTCGCACATCGTGAACGCGGACGATGGAGACTCCGGCCGCAGCGCAGAGAGCGACGGTCGCAGCAGTTCCGTAAATGCGATCAGAGGGATTCTCTTTGCCAGTGATCTTGCCGATAAAGCTCTTTCGGCTTGTACCGATAAGTACGCCGTATTCAGTGGCGACAAAACTACCGACATTTCTCAAGAGCAGAAGATTTTGCTCCAGAGTTTTGCCGAAGCCTATGCCCGGATCGATGAAGATCCGTTCCTTTGGTACGCCCGCACGTTCCGCCCGGTCTGCCCGGTCGACCAGGAAATCCCGGACCTCACCGACCACATCTTCGTACTTCGGCTCGACCTGCATTGTCGCCGGTGTGCCCTGCATATGCATCAGAACAAGCGGGGCCTGTCTCTCAGCAGCTAACTCGCCCATCCGCGGATCGCCCAAAGCAGTGATGTCGTTTATCATCGCCGCGCCGGCATCCAGAGCGGCTTTGGCGACTTCGTGATCATAAGTATCGACGCTGATCGGTACGTTTATTTGTCTGGAAAGCGCCTCTATAACCGGAACTACTCTATCTATCTGCTCCTGCGCCGATACAGCCGCCGAACCCGGGCGCGTGGATTCACCGCCTATATCGATTATTGCCGCACCTTCCTCGACCATTTTCAGGCCGTGCTCAACGGCCTTGCCGGAGTCGAAAAAATCGCCGCCGTCACTGAACGAATCCGGCGTAACGTTCAATATTCCCATCACCAGACAACCTTCAGAAAAATCCAGCCTGCCTCCCGGCCAATCAACAACATTCATCATTCCAATTTCCATGTTCGATATTGAAATTTTGGTAGGGTGTGTTTCGCACACCAATAACGAGCCGGTGTGCGGAGCACACCCTACATTTTTACGTCGAAGCCAATACCAGCCAGCTTCGCCGCCAGACTGTCGGCCTCATCTTCTACGAATACAGTTGTATTTTGAAATTCTCTGCGGATCGGATAGTTTTTCCTCAGATCGTCAAAGAAGGCACCCCTGTCGGCCGCGGATATATCGAGCATGCCGCGCAGTGCGGCATCGTCTCTGGCGATGCTGTAAACCTTGCGCACAGCCTCCAGCAAGGCGCGATGCTCATTTTCCGCACCCTGATCCACCACCAGTTCCGGCACCGGCGGCTGGGGAAGGAAATCGTCAATGCCAAATTCCGGCTCAATCGAGAAATATTCACATACTGATTTGTAAATCATTATCAAGCCGGTGATCTTGCCGTCCAGCGAATAGCCCGCGACATGCGGCGTGCCGATATCAACGATTTGCAGCAGCTCGATATCAATATCCGGCTCGCCTTCCCAGACATCGAGTACGCCCGCTTTCAATCTTCCATTTCGTATCGAAGCCTTCAAATCGCCTGTGTCAACCACTGCGCCGCGGGAAGCATTTAGAAATACACATCCTTGTTTGAGCGACTCAAAGAACTTCTCATTCGCCAGATGATGGGTTTTGTCCCGCCCCTCGAACGTCAAGGGAGTGTGAAAGGTGATGAAATCACACGAGTAGAGTTCCTCCAACGGCCGATATTTCGCATCGCCGGTCCGCCTTTGCAGCGGCGGATCGTTCAGACGGACCTCCATCCCTAAAGCGGCGCACTTGCTTGCAACTTTGCTACCGACATTACCGACACCTACTATACCTATCGACTTTCCTTCAAGCTCTACGTTCAGCCTGTGCCCGATTTCCAGCAACCCGGCGATAACATATTCTGCGGCGGAGTTGGCGTTGCAGCCCGGCGCCGACGCAAAGCCGATATCTTGCCGCTTCAAATACTCAGCGTCTATGTGATCGAAGCCGATGGTTGCCGTCGCCACAAAACGCACTTTGCTGCCGGCCAGCAGTTCGGCGCTAACCGGAGTGATGCTGCGGACCAACAAAACATCCGCATCGCCGACAACATCCGGGGTAATTTGCCGTCCGCTCACAACGGTAACGTCACCGATAGAGGAAAAACACTCAGCGACAAACGGAATATTTGCGTCGGCAACAATCTTCATAGTTCATTCTTGGTGTTCATTCGTATCAACTTGTGCCGTAGTTATTGGTGGTTTCACAACTGAGTCTCTAAAGCTCGAATCCCGCGATTTCAGTGTCGCAGCCGGGGCATTTTGAATTCTCTATATGATTTGCGACCTTTCCATAGCCGGCTCGTTCGATCAAAGTCTTGCCGCACTTGTAGCAATGCGTGTTCTCGGATTTCGCCCCGGGCACGTTGCCGAGGTAGACGTAATGCAGTCCGGCCGCCTTGCCGATCTCGAATGCTCGCTGCAAAGCGGCAACCGACGTTGCAGTCGAATCCGTGTATCGATACTGCGGGTGAAATCTGCTGATGTGCCAGGGAACGTCGGCGCCGGCATTGTTTACGATAAAGTCCGCGATCTGCTTCAACTCGTCATCGGAATCATTCTCATCCGGGATAAGCAGCGTTGTGAGTTCGAGCCAGATATCCGTCTGTTTGGCAATGTATTTGATCGTGTCCAGAACGGGCTGCAACCTTGCCTTGCACAACCGCCTGTAATAATCTTCGGTGAAAGCCTTCAAGTCGATATTTATCCCGTTTAGCCAGTCGGAGGCAAAGTCAACCGCCTCGATGGTCATAAATCCGTTGCTGACAAAAACATTTGCCAAACCTCGCTCCTTGGCCAGTCGCCCGCAATCGTTGCACAATTCCATAAAAATCGTCGGCTCGGTGTAGGTATACGCGATACTGGAGCAGCCGTCGCTGACGGCGGTCTCGACAATCTTTTCGGGAGGTATTGGCCGGCCGTCAATTTGCCCGGCCTCGAGCGCCGCCTGGCTTACCTGCCAGTTCTGACAGAACTCACAACGAAAATTACAGCCCATCGCGGCAATTGAAAAGCTGCGCGAGCCGGGCTGGAAATGAAAGAGAGGTTTCTTCTCAATAGGGTCGGGATTCGCAGAGCAGACTTTGTAGTAGTTGAGTGAATACAATACTCCATCCTTGTTCTGACGTACGGCGCATCGGCCCGCCTTGCCTTCGCTTATCAGGCATCGCCAGTTGCACAGCCTGCACTGTGCTTTCCCCCCTTCGGCCGGCTCCCACAATACGCCTTCCTTCAAATCTCCTTTTGCCGATTTCATCTCTTTCTCCGCGTTAGCTTTTCCATTTCTATTTCAATCGCCGGTAGATCGTTGCTCCGACTTATTTGACTCGAAGATGCTGCCCAATCTCAGAGCTTCCGGTCCGCATTTAGTGCATTCCAGGCAACGGACGCACCTCAGATCGTTTGCAGTTTTTTCCGGTTCGATGCCGAACCGGCAGAACTTGTGGCAGCGCTCACAGCGAGTGCACTCTTCGGAATCGAAACGAAGGAAGAACGCCGAAAAGCGATTGAAAAGCGAGAAGATAGCCCCAAGCGGGCAGAGTATTCTGCACCAGGGTCGCCTCACGAAAAAAATCGCCACAAGAAACAACCCGAGGATAGTCAGCTTCAATGCATTCGGCCAGACTACCTCTTTGCCGGCGATAGCCTGGCCGGCCGCGTTGGGCCCGGCCGCCTCCAGCGCCCCGGCCGGACACACGCTGCAGATAAACAGCGGATGCCCCTGGCCGAAAAAATAAGGAATCAGCAGGACCAAACCAATCAATACGACGTAGCGCAAGTAACTCGCCGCTTTTGGCGGGTCGAACTTCGGCGTGGGCACTTTGGCGGCGAGGTCCTGGAGAAAGCCGAAAGGGCACATCCAGCCGCACACGAGCGTGCCGAAAAATGCACTGAAAACAATCAGTGTTCCGATTGCAATCAACGGCAGAAGATGTACCGCGCTGAACTGGGCTATTATCCCGATCGGACATGCAAAGGTCGCCAGCGGGCAAGCATAGCAGTGAAAGACCGGAGCGCACATCTTGTGGAAACGAAATCCCAGCGGGTCCAGCCAGACCAGAAGAAAGGATGCCTGAATCCATAACCGCCAGGGAACGAGTCTTGAGGCGAGAGTTTTAAGTCCGTTTTTTTTGACCATGGCCGCCATGGTCTCCTAATCAACTGCCTCACGTAGCGCACTCTTCGGGAGCGGCTCCGGTGTACGTCTGTTTTATCTTTCCCGATTCGTCCAGCGCCATTCCGCCTACGGAGGCTTCCTTTACGAGAGCGGGTTCCGATTTGGTCGCGGGAGGCGATCCATCTTCTTTCTGAGGCCAGACATCAGCAGAATGTACAAAGGCCCCGTAGCCAAGCATGATAACCCCCAAAAGAATCAGCACGCAAAAAGCAATAATTTTTGTTGTTCTGTTCATCCTCGTTAATCCCGTTATCCTGTCCAAACATAAAATGGCGGAGGCGAATGGGAATCGAACCCACCCGGGACTTTCTCAGCCCCACACTGGTTTTGAAGACCAGGGGCACCACCAGGCACCAGTCACCTCCACAACCAATCACCGGCTTTGTTTCACAATTGTTGTCAATCTTTCCGACATTATCTCCCGTAGTATACCACAAACCGCCAGGATACGCCAATGCATAGATGGAGTTTTTCATCCGGAAAAGTCTTCAGGCTGCCCTGATGCGCCGACTACTCTACACTCTTTACGCGCAGTCCTTTTATCCTGCGGAGATTGTCGCCGCCGGCGACGTATACGCCGTCGTTGGCGAAGGCGATCTGCACCGGATTGCCTGAGACGTTTCCGACCGGCTCGATCTTCGCGTTGCGCGGATCGATACGAACGAGCGTATTGTCGAAGAACGACCAGATGAATCCATCCGGCCCGCGCCGGAAGGCGTATCTATGCCGGCGAACGCTTGAGAAGGCCGTAACGGGCTTTACGGGTACTCGCTTTTGCCAGAGGATCTCACCGGTGTCGGCGCGAAGCCCGTAGAGCAAACCGGGGGCCTTGTCGCCGCCCGTTGTGTGCCCGATGATCAGGCCGCCCGGCAAAGCTTCCTCGATTGGGCCCGGCCTCGATTGTCCGAGGACGGGGTTTTTATACACGAAATCATGCTTCTGCGTATCCCAGCAGAATAGCAGTCCGTTGTCGCCGCATTTGCTCGACATCAGTAGATAACGTCCGTCGGCCGCCGCCGTCATCCAGAAGATGCGGTGTCCCTCAAAAGGCATGCCGCCGGTCTCTCTCGTTTCGGTGTTGTACCAGCCGAAGCCGCCGCCTTTGCGTCGTCTGCCGTAAGTTGTGCCGGCATTGTAAACGCGGCCGTCGGCACAGCCGATTGTTCCTCCGAGAGGACAGTGTGTGTCGTCGAATTTGCCGACCCAGGCGACGTGCCTGGGATTGGGTTCTTCCTGCTTTAATCCGATCTTGCGACCGAAGTCGTACTCGTACATTTGCGACGTCGGATAGCCCGATACATACAGACGATTGTTGAAGTGCCCGGTTGAGTATGGGCTTAGCGTGCCGGGAACGCGCATCAGCTTGTTTGTCCTCATATTGTAAAAGACATGCTGGCCATAACCCGAATCTGTGGCAAAGAGAACGTGGTCGTTAACTTCCGTGAGCAGTTGCACGACGCCAGGGTACATCTTCACATCGTATTCGAGTGTCTTCCACTGTTTTTCGCCGCCGAGGCGATACGGCAGCTCAACATGGCCTTTCGCGTCCGGGTCCCCGGCATCTCGTCTGAATTCGGGCGGTGACGACGGCGGCGTGAAATCGCCGGGCCAGACCTGGTATTCGCGCGCCCAGCGGAAGCTCTTAGGCGGTTTCGCGGCGTTTGCCGGAGGCGTCCAGGGCGGTTCATCGCCATCGCGCCTGATAATCTTGCCGTCGTGCAACCAGAAATTGAACTGCTCGTCGTCGAATTCCTCTATGCCGTCGATGGATGCGGGCTGCTGGATATAGCCGCTGAGGCCGCCGGGAATATGTTTCATGCTGATCGTGCTGCTGCTGCCGCGGATATCCTTCGTTGTAGCGAGAAGCCGGCCTTCGCGGGTCTTGAAATTGTAAGCGACGAGATGCCACGGGCGATTGCCGATAGCGGCGTAAATCCAGTCACCCGACATGCGGACCTCACGATACAGTTCCCGGCGGTTGGGATTTGCGGGTCCGAAAATCTCGGATTTTGTGACTTCTTTCGTTTGAGGATCGAAACTAAAGGCAATAAACCCGCTCTTGTCCTTCGGCCATCCCATGCCGTAGATCACGCTGTCATTGCCAAGGACAGCGCGGCCGTTTATTACATCGTCGCCGAATGGCTTGACGCCGTATGTAAACTTATCCACGCCGGGATCATACACGGCAAAGATAACAGGGCCGTAGACACAGAAGATTAGTTGCTTGTTGGAAAAGTAGCTCGGCTGCATGTGAAAGCCGATGGCTTCGCGCGTTAAGACGGAATCACCCTTTCCCGTCGACAGCACCTGGCCGCTCGTCTTTCCCGTGCCGAAATCGTGAATGACGACCTCCTGTTCGCCCCGATATTTGTTATAGTATGGGAAAATCATATCCCAACTCTTGCCGTCCGGATTCGGCACAAGGTAAGGCTGATGGCCGGTCCAGCAGCGCTGCGGCGGCGGAGCGACAATCTCGTACTCCAGTTGAGGCGCCTTCGTCAGAAGCCTGGCTATATCCGTCTGCGGCACGGGTTTCCATTTTGATGGATCGACGGCAGTTTCCACCCAGCCTTTTTGCGGAGCCGCCGTCTCAATTGTAAATTCTTTCTGCTCCCATTCGGCGGCGCTGACAGTGCCAACAATCATACCCGGCAACGCTACAACGACAATCAGAAAGAGCGTCGGTCTCCGAAATCGATATTTCCTGGATTTCGCCTTGTGTATATGTGACATCACAACATACTCCTTAGAGTCTATCTCACAACGGTGAATGTCATTGCGAGCAGCTTGCCCCTTAGGGGCGAGCGACGAAGCAATCTCAATCCCGGGAGTTGGAGATTGCTTCGCTGCGCTCGCAATTACAAGACATAGTTTTTTTTGAGATAATTCCTTTGTCAGCTAACGCAGCCATGATTCTTTAATATCCGGGTTTCCCGCCGTATTCAACACTTTCATTTGCTCGTCCGACAAGTTCACGTTCAAAGCTTCGATATTCTCCTGCAACTGCCCGGGCTTACTACCTGCGATGATCGGGAGGACCGGTGGGTCGCTCTGCCGCATCCATGCGATAATAACCTGATTCTGCGCAGCGCCAACCTCCTCCGCCACGTGCCGGAGAGCTGCTATACGCTGCTCCGAATCGGGCCCGCCATACTGCGGGGGAATCGGGCGATCGTCTCGTGTGTAGGCACCCCGCAAAAGGATGGAATAAGCAATGAGGGTTATGCCTTTGGTGCCGGTAAAATCCTTGAGATCATCGTTGATACATATTTGTGGGCCAAAGTCGGCGCCGTGCCGCGGGCGAAGATAGGTGTACCGTTGCTCCACAACATTGTATTGAGCCAATCCGTTGGCCTGGCTGACACAGTTGGCTTCCGCAATACGCCAGACGTTCAGGTTGCTCGCGCCAATCGCGCGGACCTTACCCGCCTTGATCAAGCTGTCGAACGCCGCCATAGTCTCTTCGAGCGGCGTGTCGAAATCATCGCGATGGGCATAGTAGAGATCGATTCTGTCCGTTCGCAGACGCTTGAGACTCTTTTCGCATTCCCGCTCGATTTCAGCCGCACTGAGACCGCCGTCACAGCCGGGGTAATCAAATGCAACTTTAGAAGCGATTACCATCTGGTCGCGCTTGCCTCGTTCAGCCAACCACGCTCCGATTGTAGACTCACTCTCGCCTCCCTGACAGCCCGGCGCCCAACTGGCATAGAAATTCGCAGTGTCGATAAAGTTGCCCCCTTTTTCCGCGTATAAATCCATAAGTTTGGACGACGTTTGTTTATCTATCTTGCTGCCGATAGAATCCGTTCCCAGACAAAGCGCGCTGACTTCAACACCGGACCTTCCGAGTTTAACCATATCCATAAGTTATTCCTTTACAATTACCAACACCATTACACAGTCACGCTATTTCAGCAGGAGCACATCCCCTTCTTCCAGCCGGGGAAGTTCCACAAGGACCGAGCCGCCTGTCTCACTGAACTCCAAGTTCTGCCTGAGCATACAGGAACGTACATCCCTGGGCGGTTCTGTTACTCGTATTCTTACTTGAAGATCGTTCAGGGGCAGATGCTCAACTATCGGGGATCGGCGCTTCGAGGCGCTTTCTTTGAGTCCGGCTACGCCGTACGCCCAGTTTGCCAGCGTTACGGCGCGCATGCCGTTGTCGGGATTCTCCAAGAGAACCCCCTCAACCAGCGCGTCGGAAGCCTCGACAGCAGGCTGCGCCAGTTCACGCGCCGGACCGGATATGACGAGGCGGCGCGCCGGATCAAAATCACGACGCATGTTATAATCGGCCCGCCGGACCGTTGCGCTGTACTCCAGGCCGGGAAAAAATCCTACGACGTATACCTGGCCCTTGCCGAATTTATGGCGGGTCATTGCGGCGCCGCCGGCGGCGAAACGGGCGAGTATTTCGGCATCATCTGCCGGCTGGAGCACCTCCCGTCCGATCACCGGCGTGAAGGAGCGTTTGATCGTTTCGCCTTGAACCACTCTCGCTCCGGCGGGAACGCGAGCGAGCCGGTTGCTACGCTCATCGTAAGATTCGATACTTGTCGCACCATAGAGACTGACTCGATACCACATTTCCGGAACATTGCGTACCCGCAGCCCGAGCGCGGCTTCAAGTGCGGCCAGAGGCTGGTTGGCTTCATTCCGGGCCAGTCCCCACCCGCTGGTATAGATTGTGCCGCCGTTTTCGACATACCGGACGAGGCCCTCCGCTGCCTCTTTCGTTACGTGCGATCCGCTAACGTAAATAATCTTATATTTAGAAAGGTCCTCTTCGGCCAGCATCGTTTCGTCAATCGGGTCGACGGGAACGTGAGCGTGTTGAAGCGCTGTGTAAACCCACTTGGCGTTTTCCCAGGCCGCCGTCAAGTGCGGTGGATTGCCGCTGAGATTCATCCATTTCTGGGTGGTCTCCGGCTTGACCACCGCGACTTCTGCCGGAACCGCCCACCGGGACCCGTAGAGGGCATCCTCGGCAAAGCCCAGCAGGTGCGCCGCCTTACTGGTCAGCCGCAGCGCGTCCGGGTGTTGAGAGAAGCTGTCACCCTTCTTGTAGTCCGGTCCGTACGTGTACCAGTATATCATCGTATTGCCCCGGCTGACGGCAGAGAGCATCCGCTGAAGAGGCGCGCCGCGATGAGGCTTTATGTAGATTCCGCGAGCCACATTCATCTTTGCCGCAACAACCCTCTGGACGTCGCAGAGGTAACTGTCCCATCCCCAGATGCGGGGTCCGCGGTTCGACGTCTCGTAAACGATCGCGTTATCAGCCTCGCGATAGAAATCGAAGAAATCCAGGCTGTGCCCTTTCATCAGAAAAGTGTTGCCGCGAAGCGCGTATGAGTAAATCCAGGGCTGCTTCGCCTGTGCGCTGCTGCGATCTCCTCCTGGAGCAAGTGCGGCACGCTTGTGTTCGTTGGTCCGCGCGAAAGCCTTCCTCAGATCGGTAAACATCATGGCCGTAACATGATTGTTGAAATCCCGTGTATAGTAGGCTGTCAGTGCCAGGTTGCGATCGCGCAGCCACGGCCTGTCGCTCTGAGAATCCCACACATTCAGAGGACGGACCTCGGACCAGTCCGAGACGCCGAAATCCGACGGTTTGAGACCTTTTCGTTTGAGCCAATCCTGGAATCCTCTGATACAGCGAGGGCAAACGGACAGGTGAGCTTTCTTCTCGCGAGATTGATCGATCACCGTTCCGATCTCATCGACCGTCAAGCCCCAGACTTCCTCCACCGGAAGCGAGAGAACCTCGCCGAGTGATTGCTCGATCAGCCGCCGAGTTGTATCGGCAACGTCGTCCCCGAACGGGCATCCGGCCTGAGGGTCTTCGCTGCGCCCCGGGCGATAACGTTCGACGGGAAATCCCATAACATGGGCGATCATCGCACGATTCCATTTTTCCGCCTCCGGACCGCCTTTTCGAATCATCTCCACGACAAAGTCCGGACCGTCGCGGAACCCGTTGACCCCCAACTGGTGAAGGCTCCGCATTTCCGTCTCGGTTACATTACGGTCGGTCGTACGAATCCCGTAACCATAACCCGCGCCGTATCCTCCCACATTATTAATGACGGCATATTTTTTCGGCAAAGGCCAATCAGCCCAGGGAAGATGCTCCAGAGCCTCGGCTCGGCGCTTTGCATAGCCCAGCACGTCAGTCAGCTCTCCAACAAACTCAGGCGAAGTCGGCTCGACCGCTTCAACCAGCCTGTAAAAGGGAATTACTATCGTAGCCGTGCCTCCGTCGGGGCCTTCGGAGGTAAATCTCTTGATTATTTCGTCTCCAAAACGAAACTCGAACTCGAAAGTAACATCGGTCGAGTATCCGCCGCGTCTGCGGGTCTTCCTGTCTATTACCTTACCCGGGTTACCTGCAGTGATCGTGAGAAAAAACTTCTCGGGCAGCCGCTGAACCATCGAGGCGAGTTTAAGCGGCGCCGACCATCGGCCCACGGGCAGTGTATTGGCCTCGGCAGGCGCATCTGTCCCAACACCCGGTTTCGGAAAGATGCCGCGATAGACTTTTCCGCCTTGTCCTTCGCCCCCGTACCGCCATCTGATCGGAGTTGGTTCTTCCGGTGAGATTTTCTTTAGCCGAACTCGAAGGGTCAGCATATCCGGAATCCGAAACGGCTGCGACCGAATGACGGGTAAATCAGTCTGCTCGGTATCCTGTCGGGCGAGACTGCGCGTTTGAGGCAGCAGCAAAAAGACATAAAATAGAACTATCGCAAATCCGAAACTTCTTTTCTGATTCCTCGGCAAGGCCATAATTGGTCTCCTTCGGCCAAACTGCACAGCACACGACGATATTACTCTCAGTATACACCAGCGATACAAAAAACTCCACATTAGCCACTGGTCCTTTACAGTTTAGCGTACTCTGATAGAATAGTCCATCGTACGACAAGGCAGGGCCTGTTGGAGGTCCGACTGACTGTGACGTTAACGGTGAACGCGTTTGAAAATTTCTCATTGTCGGGTGGTTCTATGATCGTAATGCTAATATCAGTATTCCTCGCTGTTGCTCTCAGCTCAAACGCACCTGTTTCACTGGTACAGGCTGCCGAGATTCCATCCGGCACACCTGAAAGCGGATTTGTTCCGGAGTGGTTTCCGAAGGCGCCACCGCTGGCCTCGCCGAAAGGGAAGGTAATCACCGTTACGAGCGTGGATGAACTCTTCCGGGCTGTTGAGAACATTGACGAGGGAGGCACAATTCTCATCGCCGAAGGTCAATACAAAGTAGCCCGACCTATAATTCTAAGAGAAAAAAAGGGTGTCTCTATCCGCAGCGTCTCCGGAGACCCGGCGAGGGTCACTCTTCGCGGCAGAGGATGGGACAGCAGGGCAAAAGGCGACGATATTCTTCGCATCGCCCACTGCAAGGGGGTCACCATTGCAGAGCTGACCTTCGCCGACTGCCGATCCTACGGGATCAAGGTGGAAGCGGAGAACGCGCCGGAGAAAATTCATATTTATAACTGCCGCTTTCGAAATATCGGTGTGCGCGCAATCAAAGGTTCGGCGGGAAAAGACCCGAAAGTCTGTGCCGTTGGAGGCTCGGTTCGCTACTGCCGCTTCGAGAACACTAAGGTCCCGCCGGCCGATTGGTTGTTCGGGGGCGATTACATTTCCGCCATTGACATGATGGCTCTCGACGGCTGGACCTTCAGCGACAACATCTTTCGTAACATCAAAGGGCGCAACGGCGGCGGACGTGCCGCTATCTTCATCTGGGTACGGTCAAGACGAGTGGTTGTGGAGCGGAATCTAATCGTCAATTGCGACCGGGGTGTGGCTTTCGGCAATCCCGGCAAGTCCACGGCCAACGTCTCCGGAGATCGCCTCGTTTATGTTGATGACGGCATCATACGCAACAACTTCATTACGGGAGGGCCCGACTGCGGGATCGAGCTGTGGTATGCCGAGAACATCAAGATCTACAATAATTCTATTTGTCGACCCGAACAAAACTTCCGTCGCGGCATACGCATCGGGGCCGGGACCTCGCAAACAGAGATCATAAACAACCTGGTGCACGGCAAAATCATTTTCGACGGTGGAGAAGCACAACTTCGCCAAAATCTCACAGGTCGCCTGGAAGACTATTTTGTGGACCCGGGTTCGGGGAATCTTGCGCTAATCCAGTCTGCGACCGGCGCTATTGCCAAAGCCGTATCGCTGCCTGACGTAACCGAGGACATCCGCCGGCGACCTCGACCCGAACACCCTGACATCGGCGCGTGGGAACTGGATAAAGATCGCAATCCTCAGCGATAGCAACTTTTCATACTGGATATTTCTCGATCCATGTCGGAGGAATCATTCTGAATGCCGCGACTGCCAATACAGCGCCCGCAGTATTGCACAGAAAATCCAGCGAAGACGGAGTCCGAGTCGGCAGACCTAACTGGCCGGTTTCAATCACCAGGCTCAGGAACGCACCAGCCGGGATCGTCAACAAGGCGGCTATTGTAGGTGACATACGTCGATTCCCCCCAAGAACAGCCATCATTCCAAGGCCAAACGGCACGAAACCAAAGATGTTGACCAGGATATCTTTAGCATCGGCTAAAGTCCAGTCCATCTCGTGCCAGAACCGTAACACCGCGACTCTCCTGAGAGGCTTGAACGTCGAAGGAATGGTCAAGTGGTTGTCATTGCCCGTCCGGTTGTGCACCGTGTCGCCTTTGCGTTCTGCAAAGGTGTACAAAATTAACGGTTCGCGATTTGTAACATCCGGTCCGCTCGCTGTCCCGTCGGTCCATAAATGGTAGTGTTCTCTGATTTGCTCGGGTGTCAGCAGCAAATCGTACATTGCCAGACCATAAAGCTTTCCTACCCAGCCGTTATGACCGATAGCGGAATTGCCCAGACTGAGGCGGCCGCGGATATGTTCGACCCCGATCAAAGCCCGAATGTCGTAAGACCGGGCCAGGTCTCCATTGACATATATATCGGTTCGTTCAGGGCCGGAGGATAGCGTAATTACTTTTTTCTCTCCCGGATTGAGCCCTTCCTTGAGGCCGATTTCGCGATAGGTATCACGGGCTGGATTTTGGTTGTCTCTGCTGCGTATCGTCAGGTAGTTCTTCCACTGGCCGATGACCAGCGGCGAGCGAGGGTAGCCGTCATGGAAGGATACTATATGCTCCAGCCCCATGCTGCTGTATCCATCCGGTTCGAGATAAATCTCAATCGTGACCGGCTCAAACGCCTGCGACCGGCTACGGATTTCGACGGCTTCATCGCTGTAAACGATCCCCGCGCTGCCTCTCTGATTTGGCAGACTTTCCTTGTAGAATTCAATGCCGTCCTGTCCGGCCAGCCAGCGAATCCGATTCTCAGGAAAGAAATCCATCGGCCGCAGCCCGACCCACAAGGTCACCATACCGACCAGGATCAGCAAAACTAATCTAAACTTGCGACTAAACATTTCCAATCAGGCAGCTTCCTCTTTCTTTACGGTCAATCTTCACTTATTTATTTTGTTCGTAGAAGACCATAGCGGGTGAACCGGCAAAGCTTATGCCCATCCAGGCGGCTTCGTCGATCTCATCCTGCGTGAAGCCTTTTTCACTGGCCTTTTTCAAGTGCATCTTGAGGCACGGCTCACATCTCATAGCAACCGAAAGTGCAATTGCCATAGCCTGCTTGGTATAGGCATCCAGGCCATGCGGCGAACTCGCAGCCCCGAGGAAATCGGTGAACTTGGCCCTTATCTGAGCGACCTCAGAACCCTCAGCGGCGCTTTCCGCCGACGAGCTTACGGCATCCGCACAGCAGGCAACTTCCTCGTCCTGAGGCGGTGCAGCGGTAGGGTGGGGCTTGCCCCACCGGTTCTGTTCGTCCAATCCGCCGCCGGGAGCTGTTTGTGGCGGGGCAAGCCCCATCCTACGAGGGTTTTCCGTTTCCGGCGTCGATTCGGATGACTTTGCAGCAGACTTTGCCGAATCCAGCGGCGGTATTTCTCTGCGGTCTGCCTTTTCCAGCCGGACGAGTCCGGAGCCCTTTGCCGGTACTCTGCCAACTATCGCTGCGGCTGCGATCCCCTCGTCATGAAGAGCCTTCACGAAACCCTCGGCATCGTTCTCTTCGATTGCGACCAGCAGTCCGCCGGAAGTCTGCGCATCGTAGCATATATCTGCCATCTCCTGCGGCAGAGCTTCGGCGGCGATGATCCGCTCGCCGCACGATTCCTTGTTGCGCTCGATCGCGCCGGGCAATATTCCCGCCGCCGCGTATTCGAGCACGCCGGGAAGCAGCGGGATATCGTCCCAGACTACCTCCACGTCCACGCCGCTCGACAGCGCCATTTCCGCCAGATGACCCATCAGGCTGAAACCGGTCACGTCGGTGCAGGCGTGCGCGCCGAACTTGACCATGAGAGCCGAAGCCGTCTTGTTAAGAGTAGTCATGGATTTTGCCGAGGCTTCGACGCTGTCGCCTACGGCCCTGTTGATCTGGGAGGCAAAGTTGACAATTCCCGTCCCCAGCGGTTTTGTCAGGACGAGTACGTCTCCCGGCTGAGCGCCGGCGTTCGTGACGATCTTGTCCTGATCTATTATGCCCGTTACGGCAAAGCCGGCTTTGATCTCGCTGTCATTGATGCTGTGGCCGCCGATGATCGCCGCTCCGGCTTCGTTCATCTTGTCAATGCCGCCGGACAGAATTTCCTTCATGGTCTTATCGGGCACCTTGCGCACGGGAAAGCCAAGCACGGAAACCGCCGTCATTGGCGTACCGCCCATTGCGTAGATGTCGCTTACGGAGTTGGCCGCCGCGACTTGCCCGAACATGTAAGGATCGTCCACCGAAGGAGTAAAAACGTCAACGGTTTGCACCAGTGCTTTGCCGTCTCCAATATCATATATCCCGGCGTCATCTCCGGCGGGCATCCCGACCAGCACGCGCGGATCATCGACGGCGGGAAGATCGCTCAGCACTTCCTTCAAAAAAGCCTGGTCTATCTTGGATGCGCACCCCGCCTTTTCCACGAGCTTGGTCAACTGAACAGGGCCGGTCGGGCTTTCCATTCGCTCACCCGCACAAAGACATATATTCTTCTCCTTGAAGATATCACAAGGACAGGGCTTGGCCGGATCGCAAATGCAATGGCCGAGCCTGATCGAGCGCTGCATGACGCGCTTTCGTCTTTCCATATCTATCATTTTCGCACCTCTTCTCTAACAATTATCAAACCGTAGTATGGGCATCTTGCCCATGCGTCGCAGGGCCATCCTGGCCCTGCCTGCACGGGCGAGACGCCCACGCTACTATTGCTTTGACGCCATTATCGCCGCCCCGAGCGCACCGGTCATTTGAGGGTCCGGCGACACCTTCACCTGTTGTCCCAGCGCGGTCTCCAATGCTTCGTCCATCCCGGAAATCATGGCAACTCCACCCGTGAAAATTACAGGCGGGCCCACTGCGCGACCGGCCATGGCAATAATCCGTTCGGCTATAGCGGCCTGGACGCCGGCGACAATGTCCTCTCTGGCCGTGCCGGAAGCGAGCAGTCCCGTGATTTCAGTCTCGGCGAAAACAACGCACATACTGCTGATTGATGCCGGATACTCGCTCTTTGCAGCCATCTGTCCGAGCGACTCAAGCTTGCAATCGAGGCGCTGAGCGACGACTTCGAGGAAGCGTCCGGTTCCGGCCGCACAGCGATCGTTCATGACAAAATCTCTGACCTTTCCCAAAGCATCCAGTCGCAGCAGCTTGCTGTCCTGGCCACCTATGTCGATGACAGTCATAGCCTCCGGCACGAGATGATGGACGCCCGCGGCGTGACATGTAATCTCGGTAATCGTCGTATCGGCGATGCTGACGGCGTTTCTGCCGTAGCCTGTCGCCACGGTTGCGGCGATGTCCTTGCGGCCCACGCCGTCTTTCTTTAACACCTGCTCAAAAAGCTCCGTCACGAGCCTGTCCTGCTCAACTCCCTGGTCTGTCAGGCCTTTAGCTATGATTTTCCTGTTCTCGGTATCGAAGAGGACTATTTTAATGGCTCTCGAACCGGCGTCTATTCCTGCACAAATCATTCACTACTCCGATTACTAAGGTCTACCCGACGGCGAGCTTTCACTGTTTCGATGAGCGCTTCCAATCGAGTGCGCAGCGTTGGTTGCATCGAGTCGATTAACGGCGGCACCTCGACCTCCACTATGGGAATATCAAATCGCTCACGGACAATCTCGGAGATGATCCAGCCCTCCAGGGCGCAGTGACTTGCCCCTGGAATGCGCGAAATCAATACCGCCTCGGCTCCGAATCTCTTAATATCCGCACTTATGCGCTCAGCGCGATCTATCGATGAACCGGCCATAGGATCGGCAAGCGCCATTCGCGCCAAAGCTTCGAGCGGCGGCAAATCTTCCGGTATCTCATCGAGCGCGTGACTGAACAGATATTCCGTGCCGCATATTCTGCCGCCGCAGTCTTCCAGCAGATTCATTACCTGCAAATCAGCTACGGGATTAACCCAGAAGATTCTTGCGGCATCGGCATCGAGTACGCCAACACCATCCTTTATGCGATCTTTGACTTCCTTGAGCAACTCTGTAAGCACTGCAATGGTTTCCTGGCGATCCGAGCAGAAATGTATTGCAAGCATCTCGGCAATTAACATTTCAAGGGCCGGCATCGGGCAGTGGGAAGCTGTAAAGGCCAGATGCCGCAGCTCATGCAAACATCTGCGGACTTCGTTTGCTCTCCGAATTCCCGCTGACAGTTTATCATCACCCATTTGCTCGCCAGTCAACTTTTCCAGAGCGCGTTTGATGCGTTCGAGTTCTGAGCGGACGAATTCAAACTGCCGTCGCGGCGCTGAAAGTCCGGCCGGCAGAGTTGTTGCCGGTTCATCGGTTTCGGGCTTGCGTCTGTGCGGCATTTCCCACCAATGGATCGGATGCCCCATGCCTTCGAGCCGCTGAGCGATAGCGGAAAAGTCGTCGCAGGTTGCGCCTACGCTGCATATCAACATATCGGGTACGGGAAAATGCGCTTCTGTAACAAAAGCTCCCAGCATTGCCCGCACGGGGCAAAAGGATTCATCGATGCCCAGCGAATCGGCGATTTCGAGCAACCCGGCGCTTAGCTCCATCACGCACGGAATCCACCACGCACCGTCGGGATAGAAGGCAACCACGTCGTCGAATGCATAAGCCATGACCGGCACAGTGCCCAGGTCCTTCATCGTGCCGATAATCTTCTTACCCCCGGCACGAGCATCGCGCAGGCGGTCCTCTTCGGTGAGCAGGAAATTCCATAATCTCAAAGCCGCGGCGGAGTTGTCATATCGAAGCTTGCCGAGTCGCCGGTCGCCGTCCTTGAGATGTCTGCTTAGAGGACCGCCATAGTAGGGCTGAACTATTCTACCCGCCTGCAATTTCTCGTACTGCAGGTCCCATTGATCGAGTGTGATCTGTCCGGGAACATTTCTCACTGTAACATCTCCAAAAATGCCCGGATTCGCCCGGCGATTCGGCTCTCTTCGCTTTCTAAATCGCCGGTTGTGTCAATATCGAGAACCGGCAGATCGATTAATTCCTTCATCCTTGTCAGTTGGGCGTGCCACATGTCGCACCACACATATCGACGGAAGATGACTCCCTGCACCTGCCTCTCGGTCAGCCTTTGCTCCAGCCAATCATACAGTTCAGAATCCGGCCTTCGGGAGGCATCTGCAATTCCGCCGAAATACGCTTCGGCCAGATCTTTGAGCGGATCCTTCGGCAGTTGCCCGGCGTCCAGCGGCGCGCGCATTCCGCGCTCGCCTGTTTCGGTCGCATCCAGGACGATCCGTCCGCCGGCTTGCTCAATAATGTCGAAGATACCAAACTCCTGCTTCATAAGAGGGCCGCCGACAATCGCCAGAGGCACGCCCACGGCAGGCAAAACCGTCCTCCTGCCTTTTCCCGCGGCAACATCCGGTCCGTCCGATCCGAATGCGGCGATCTTTTCAGCAAACTCCCGCGCGGACAAGGATTCCCTCTCGGCAAGAATAGACGTGCGGGCCATTTCATATTTAATCATGATTGATGCAAGCCGGTCACGCGAAGGGCCCGAAGCCCCGTGCCTGACCAGGAAACGGCCCAGCCGCTTGATTTCATCTGCATACAACTCTTGGCTGGCGGCATTCTCCCAGGTGTTTGGAACATTCATCAAAAACGATGGCAGTCCACATTTGCGGGTGATGATATCGAAAGCCCGCCGCATCTGATCGCAGACAGTTGTAACTATCACTGCCGCATCCTCTTCGCTCTGCGTTACCTCGGCGACAAAACCTCGTACATACGGACAAACGCCTTCTCTACCCGCAAGGGAAAAGACGGAATCCGGCGAGTCCGGTATCACTCTTTTCGGGTGCAGACCATGAGCGGCGATCCATTCGGCGGGAACGTATGGGCAGGTGTATATGATCGTCTTCATCAGCCCGAACACTCCTGCCCGTGAGTTTTGCCGCGAACGGTCTCGAACAACGCCTCGACTCTTAGTGCGATGCGCGCCGAATCAGAGGGCGAATAATCCGTTTCGATCCTGAGATATGGCAAGCCCATCTCCTTCTCGGCCAGCTCTTTGACAAGATGCGATTCGACATCGTAAGTGATACAGGCCTGCCAGATCAGGTCGATAACGCACTGGGGGCGGTATTCTGCAACCAATTCTCTAAGCACTTCCATCCGGCGGTCATTGCTGGTCATTACCGAGCAGGGCAAACGGAAGTATTTCTGAGCCAAAGCAACGATGGGATCTTCGGCTTGTTCGTCAACGTCCTCGAGGATCGGTTTGAGTCCCGTGCAGTTTTCCATGCACACTACAAGCCCGCCGTGGGACTCTATAATGTCGAGAACGCGCTCGGCCCCGTGAGCCATCGGCACGCCGGTCATCAAAACACGGACGGAAGAATCCTCGCCGTCATTGTCGTTTCGAGACCTGAATTGTTCGATTGCTTCGGCGTATTGCTCGAAGTCGGCCTCAATGCCGGAGATATTGCTTTTGAAATCCAGCAACTGCCTGCCGGTCAGCGGAGGCGAGGGCGACTGCATCAATGCCGCCAATTCCCGCCGAAGCTCGCGCTCACGGTTCATTGTTTTGATGGCCTGTCCGATCTTTTCATCCGTGATTTCAACGCCGAATTGTTCTTCCAATCTCGCCCTGAGCTTGCGCATTTCCGTTACCCAATGCGCCATCGCATCATCGTCGGTCGGTTTCTGAGGCAGCTCCAGCACGTGCATCGGCTTCGTTCGAGCCATCAGTTCGTACATCTTCTTTTTGCCGTCGCACGTGGTCTCAGCCACGACAAGATCCGCCATCTCCAGAAAAGGATTCGCTCCTTTGACGTGGTAGCCGTAAGTAGACTTAATCAGCGGGCAGAGGTTCGCCGGCAGATGCTCCTCGGCCGGCGGGATCATCTCGGCCGAGCCGCCGCACAGGCAAACCGGCACGGCATCGGCAGCCATAATCAACTCCCGCGGCGTGAATTCGCACATTATCCCGACTATGTGCCTGCCGCCGGCTTTAGCGGCAGTGGCGTACTGGTAGCAATTTTGAATCATATTGCCGAACCATGCTAAGGGTTCGTTCCGTGCAGTTTCGGCCGCTGAACTTGTCGCAGCACATTGCGGCTGAGACTGTTTGTCGGCTCGGCTTTCGTTTCCGCAACACTTTCCCATTTTTGTCCTCGAATATCTCAGAGCCGATCACTTCTTTCGCGCAACGAACAGGCCCTGCGCGATCTTGCCCGTATGAGCCAGTTCCTGCATGAAAGTTATCTCGGCGCCCATCGACTGCATCAACTCGCTGTTAAATCCAATAATCTTCAAAGCATCATACGTCAACTGCATATTAAGCATATTCAGATAAAGTTCAACATGCGGCCCGAATCGTCCGGTGTCTTCGGCCGTGACAATCTCGCAGCCGTTCGCCTTCAGCAGGTCGCTGTACCCGTCCAGGTTCTGCACGTTAGGGAACTTCATGAAGGTCATGAATCGCTCAGCTTCGCCGTCTGTCAGACCGGCATTGCCCTCGATCCAGTCCGTAAAGGCGATAGTCCCTCCGGGCTTGACGATACGTGCCGCTTCGCTGATGAGTTTGTCCTTATCGACTACGTAGCACCAGGCATCCTCGCCCCAGACGAAATCCGCGCTCGAATCGGCGAGGCCGTTGTCACATACGTCCGCGAGGGTAAACCTTATTCTGTCGGACAAACCTTCCTCTTCACAGCGTCGTCGTCCCTGTTCAATAACAGTTCCGGTTGCATCTACGCCGTGCATATTTGCAACGCCTCGAAATCTCACGAGAAACCGCATCCCTGCGCCGCTGCAGCAACAGAGGTCGACGCCGTTCATACCTGAGCCTATACCGGCCCTTTCCGCCAGATCGGTCGACGAGGCAAATCCACCGATATGAATCTGCTCTCCCATTATCAATTCCCAAAGCATACCTTCGGGACCGCTGTATACTCCCTGTACCTCTTTGAGACCGATATTGTCCATCTTCTTCATTACGAAGTTCCTTATCAAACCGGATTCCTTCTGTTCTCCTGATCTCCAACAAAAAAAGCGGGCAAGAGAATCTGTTCTCTTGGCCCGCCCATGCACGTGGCTCGATTTTTCTTTACATTATGAAGTGCCAGGTTTTCTCCTGCTCGATTTCAGAGGAGTTCAGGCATACATCAACCACATTTCGACGCCTGCGCTCGAAATCGTTTGGCACTCGCCACGAGTACCGGCGGGCGCAGCCTCAGCCGTACCTCAATTTGCCTGTGTTGATAATATTTCTGAACTGATACACGTTTTTTCCTTTGCTTTTATTAATAACACATTAGCGGCCGGCGGAGATTGTGTCTGCCGGCGGGAATAGCTATACCGTTTATCTTATTATCTCATGGCTTGATAGACGCAAAAACCGGTGTTTCGTTACATATTTTTCTGGAACTTTCTACGAAAAACACAACAACAGCAGCAATATCCACACAATCCGCGTCCGCCCGTCGCATAGGCAAGTATGAGCCGAGATGTTCAGCAAAGCTACTCCAGGCTTGCGTTCAACTGATCGAGTGCCAGCTTTTGGGGTGCTTGGTCTCAAAGGGTCCCAAATCAATATCTACTTCCACTCGATACTTGCCCTTAAAATCGTTCGGTGCTCGCCACGAGGACCGGCAGACGCCGCCTCACCCATACTCGAACGAACCGGAACCGAGTTGCTTGCCGGACTCATCAAAGACTTTGAACGTTGGAGCCGGCATCGTTCTGCCGTTTCGCGAAGCTCCGGGCTCATATAACTCGCCCGCTCCTCCCTCGATTATCAGGCCTATGGCAACATATTGCCCGGCACCTCGCACATCAGCCTTGACGAGAAGCGGCTCACCGGCTTCGGTGGCCCCTTCAGGCGGTTGCAGAGGACGGCTCTTCAGGCCGAGTCGCCAATTGTTGCCGTTGTCGTCGGTTGCCGTCAGCGAGGAAAACCTTATTTGCGGCTCCGGTTCCGGTGCCGGAGACTGTTCGGGAATTGGCCCGGATTCCGGTTCCAATGCGGAAGTCGGCTCCGGGGCAGGTGCAGGCTGCGATTTCGGCGGTTGTGATGGAGATGAGTCGCGCGACCTAACAAATATCCCGACCGCTATGACCAGTATCGCCACACCAATAAATATGAGAGGAATTTTAATCCCCTGTGTTTTTTTGCTTTCCATTAGAGTGCCTCGACTTTGTCAAATTGTTTCCGAATAATCACCCAACCGCCAGATTTAATATTATCCGTCTCTTCCCAAATGGTCGGATGTCTCCAATCTATCTCTTTCTCTTTAACTGCAAACGCGCTAAGTCGATTATAGCAACTACTGAGCACATATAAAATTCATTTTTCATTTTTCTTGATGATTTAATAGAGTAAAATGTGCTTCACTTGTTATTGGAAAGAATTCTCATTTGTTAGAATTTGAGGAAGCTTATGGCAAAGCAGGATGAATCCGCGTCAGCCGCGCTCAGGAATCTTCCTTCGGTCGACGCTCTTGTGAAAGAGTCTGATTTAGCAGCTATAGAGGCACAAATCGGAAGAAAAGTGCTGGTGGATTCAATCCGTGAAGCTCTTGACGGCGTCCGAACGCTAATCGTTTCCGGACAGGCCGCCGAGACAGATGAAACAAGGATCCGTGAAATGATCATTACCGACGTCAGGGAACGGATCAAAGCGGCAGCGGCCCGCCACTACAGGAAAGTTGTTAACGCTACCGGCATTATTTTGCACACCGCCCTGGGGCGGGCGGTTCTTTCATCGAGCGCGCTGAGACAGATTCAGGGAGAATTAGCCGGCTATTCGCTGCTTCAGGCGGATATAGAAACCGGAAAACGCTCCGGGCGGGATGAGGCCGTGGAAAGACTTCTGAAACGACTGACCGGTGCCGAGGCGGCGACGGTGGTCAATAACAACGCCGCCGCCACGAGCATTGTGCTGAACACGGTCGGCAATGGCAGAGAAGTAATCGTTTCGCGGGGCCAGCTTGTCGAGATCGGCGGATCTTTTCGTCTGCCGAAGGTTATGGCGTTCAGCGGCGCCAAGCTCGTCGAAGTCGGCGCAACGAACAAGACACACGCACGCGACTATGCCGAAGCCATCACGGAAAACACCGCCGCGATTTTGCGCGTTCATCCGAGCAACTACAAAATCCAGGGTTTCTCATCGGAGGTTCCGTTGGATGAGCTTGTCGATATCGCACACTCGAACAATCTGACAATGATCGACGACGTCGGAGCCGGGGCGCTGATTGATTTTTCTCGGTTCGGATTCGAGCCGGAACCGACATTGGCTGACTCTATCGCCAAAGGAGCCGATATTGTCACCTCCAGCGCAGATAAACTGATAGGCGCATCTCAGGGCGGAATTATTCTGGGTAAAGCGGAACTAATCAGTGCCGTGCGCAAGAATCAGTTCGCGCGAATAGTGCGAGTGGGAAAGCTCACGCTTGCGGTGCTTGAAGCGACGCTGAAACTTTTCTTCGACGAGTCGCTTGCCTTGGCCGAGGTGCCGACTCTGAAAATGCTCAGGCGAAACACCGCCGAAATCGCAAAACAAGCGAAACGTTTGAAATCGCAACTGAACAAGAACATCGCGGATACTGAGGTCACGACTATCGCCGGATTCTCACAGATGGGCAGCGGTTCATTGCCCACTCAGAACCTGGCCACGACGCTCGTCGCAGTACGTTCGGCAAAGACTAACGCAGAATCGCTGGCGAAACAACTTCGCCAGTACAGAACGCCGATTTTCACGCGCATTCAAAACGACCGCGTTCTTATGGATCCGCGTACGCTTTTGGCGGGAGACGAAAGAATAGTTGTTGAAGCATTGAGCAAGATTCTTGGATAGCAATCGCAGGGTATGTACCCCAACAAGGGACCTTGGGACAGCACCCCAAAACATACCGGTGTGCAGAGCCCACCGTATTGATGAAAGATAAAGCATGTTCCTGATTGACGGCTATAATTTATTACACGTGGTCCTCAAAGCCGAAGAAGGTTCCGGCGCAACCGATGATCTGGGGCTTTGCCGCGTTCTGAGCAGGTATCTGACGCAGATCGGCACGGCGGGGGTAATTATTTTTGATGGACCGGGACCGCCGGACAAAAGCGGCTTCGACAATCTCAATAACCTCGAAATCCTGTTCGCCGGCTTGGGCGCCGATGCCGATTCGGCGATAGAAGACAAAATCAGTGCGAGTACGGCCCCGAAGAGATTGACCGTAGTGAGCAACGATCGCCGGCTTCGCAAGGCCGCCAGGGCCAGAAAGTGCACATCGATGAAGTCGGAGGTATTCTGGGCAAATATTCGGAGGCAATTGAGCCGAAAGAGACCGACATCGGAACCGGCGGGTAAGCGACTCGGGCTCAGCGACAGCGAAACGGACAAATGGCTCGATGCTTTCGGTTTTGAGCGCTAACAGAGCGGTCGGGGGCGACTCTTACAGGTTCTGCGACCAATTGTTCTCAGTTTTGATAGTACCTTGTGAATTAATTATTTCCATCTGTCAGAATCAAACCGAATTTACTGTTGCTTAATCAATCCAAAGATTGTATAAACTTAACTTTTAATACTCCGAGTGGCATAGAAATTCATGAGGTATGTTTTTCGAAAACTGCTCGAGGCTTGTTTTGAAATTTGATTTGGAGAGACTATGAAACGGGAAATGGTCATAATAGACGGCAACGCCGCTGCGGCGCACGCAGCCCACGCAACGAACGAAGTTATCGCAATATATCCGATTACGCCAAGCTCGCCGATGGGAGAGATTGCCGATGCGAAAACAGCCAAAGGCCAAGCCAATATCTGGGGGACGATTCCCTCGGTAACGGAAATGCAGTCGGAGGCCGGCGCCGCTGGAGCCGTTCACGGAGCATTGGCTTCAGGAGCCCTTACGACGACCTTCACGGCTTCTCAGGGATTGCTCTTAATGATTCCGAACATGTATAAGATCGCCGGCGAGCTGCTGCCCACTGTTTTCCACATCTCCGCTCGTTCTCTGGCCTGTCAGGCGCTTTCGATCTTCGGCGATCATTCCGACGTGATGACCTGCCGGGAGACGGGTTTTGCAATGCTTGCTTCCAACAGCATCCAGGAGGTAATGGATATAGCACTTATCGCTCAGCAGGCCACGCTGGCTTCACAGGTGCCCTTCATCCATTTCTTCGATGGTTTCAGAACCAGCCACGAAGTCCAAAAGGTCGAAGAGCTGACGATGGATGATATGCGCGCGATGATCGACGACGAACTGGTCGCAAAACACAAAGCCCGCGCTCTTACGCCTGATCGTCCGATGATTTCCGGCACGGCACAGAATCCGGACGTTTACTTCCAGGGACGAGAAACGGTGAACAAGTATTATCTTGAAGTGCCGCGGATCGTACAGGAAACTATGGACAAATTCGCCAAAATAGTGGGGCGAGAGTATCACCTTTTCGACTATGTGGGAGCGCCTGATGCCGAAAAAGTCCTCGTTATGATGGGCTCAGGTGCCGATACGGCCCATGAAACGCTCGAGTACATGAAGGCCCGGGGTGAGAAGGCAGGCGTGGTGAAAGTCCGGCTGTTCCATCCGTTCAGCACCGAGGATTTTATAGCTGCTCTGCCGCCTACAACCAACAAGATCGCGGTCCTCGACCGGACTAAAGAACCGGGATCGTTGGGAGAGCCTCTGTACCTGAACGTGCGCACCGCGATCGGCGAAGCCATGGAAAAAGACGAAACTCCCTTCAAGGATTATCCGCTGGTCGTAGGAGGACGTTACGGGCTCGGATCGAAAGACTTCACCCCGGCGATGGTTAAGGCTGTTTTCGACAACCTTGACGTCGACAAGCCCAAACACGAGTTTACTGTGGGCATAAACGAAGACCTTACCGGTACGAGTCTGGAAGTCGATGAGTCTTTCGATGTGCCGGATGAGGGATTTTTCTCGGGGCTATTCTACGGTCTCGGTTCGGACGGCACGGTCGGCGCCAACAGAAATTCGATCAAAATTATCGGAGACCTTACCGACAACTACGCCCAGGCGTATTTCGTTTATGACTCCAAGAAGGCCGGCGCGGTAACCATTTCGCACCTTCGATTCGGAGATAAGCTGATTCGCAGGCCGTATCTGGTCAGTAAGGCCGATTTTGTCGCATGTCACAATCCGGCGTTCCTCGAAAAATTCGACATGCTGACGCCTGCAAGAGAAGGTTCGCCGTTCTTGCTTACCAGCAGTCACGGTCCCGACGAAGTCTGGGATACGCTGCCGCAGGAGGTCCAGAAACAGATATTGGACAAAAAGCTGAAATTCTATGTTATCGATGCGATCGGAATTGCTCAGGAACTCGGGCTCGGCGCGCGGATAAACGTCATCATGCAGACGGCATTCTTCAAGATTAGCAAAATTCTTCCGATCGACACAGCAGTCAAGGCAATCAAGGATGCCATCAAGAACACTTACGGCAAGAAGGGCCAAAAGGTTGTCGATATGAATAACGCTGCGGTTGATGCCGCCCTCGACAAGATCTTCGAGGTAAAAGTACCCGATAAAGCTACGAGCGAGTTGCACATGCGTAAAATGGTTCCCGATGATGCTCCGGACTTTGTCAAGGAGGTTACCGCCGAGCTTATGGCTTTCCACGGTGACGACCTGCCAGTCAGTAAAATGCCCGATGACGGCAAGTTCCCGACGGGTACGACCAAGTACGAAAAGCGCAACATTGCCGTCAATATTCCCCTTTGGGAGCCGGATGTCTGCATTCAATGCGGGACGTGCTCGCTGGTCTGTCCCCACGCGACTATCAGAACAAAAGCTTACGACCCCGAACACCTTAAAGGCACTCCGGATTCATTCCTGTCGGCCGACGCCAAGGGCAAGGCTTTTTCCGGGATGAAGTTTACGGTTCAGGTGGCTCCGGAGGACTGTACGGGTTGCGGCGCGTGCGTACTTGCGTGTCCGGCTAAAGAAAAGGATGAGAACAAGCAGCCGACCGGACGAAAAGCGATCAATATGGCGCCTCAGGAGCCGGTGCGCGATCGCGAGCGGGAAAACTACGATTACTTCTTGTCGATTCCGGACACAAACAGGGACTTGTTCAAAGCTGCAAGTGTTAAAGGCAGCCAGTTGATCCCGCCTCTGTTCGAGTATTCAGGCGCCTGCGCCGGCTGCGGCGAGACGGCATACGTCAAGCTCATGACTCAATTGTTCGGCGACAGGGCGCTGATCGGCAACGCTACCGGATGCTCGTCGATCTACGGCGGCAACCTGCCGACGACGCCCTATACAAAAGACTTCAACGGCAGAGGTCCCACCTGGAGCAATAGTCTGTTCGAGGATTGTGCCGAGTTTGCGATGGGAATGCGCTTAACTGTCGATAAATTCAAGGAGCGCGCTGTCGGCCTGTTGGACAAAGTCGTCGAGAAGGGTTGCGTTGAGGCGGCTCTGGCCGAGGAAATACGAGAAGCCGCTATAGCGGATGATCCACAGCAGCCTGCCATTGATCGGCAGAGGTCTCGGATTGAGAAACTCAAAGCCCAATGCAAGAAGAGCGATTGCCCGGAATGCAGGCAGTTGTTGAGCGTCGCCGACTATCTCGTACGCAAAAGTGTCTGGGCTCTCGGCGGTGACGGCTGGGCGTACGACATTGGTTACGGCGGGGTGGACCACGTGCTGGCCAGCGGCGCAAACGTTAACGTGCTCGTTCTGGATACGGAAGTCTACTCCAACACCGGCGGGCAGATGTCCAAATCCACGCCCAGAGCGGCGGTTGCCAAATTCGCGGCCGCAGGCAAATTGATGCCGAAGAAGGATATGGGGCTTCTGGCTATGACTTACGGCAATATTTACGTCGCGAAAGTTGCAATGGGCGCCAACACCAATCATACGGTGAAAGCCTTCGTCGAAGCCGAGAGCTACCCGGGACCGTCTCTGATCCTTGCTTACGCCCACTGTATCGCTCATGGTATTAACATGACCCGCGGCTATGAGGAGCAGGTCAAAGCCGTAAACTGCGGTCACTGGCCGCTGTATAGATTCGATCCACGTCTGAAGGCGCAGGGCAAGAATCCGCTGCAGCTTGATTCCAAGCCGCCCACAGCCGAATTCGAGGATTACGCCTACGGTGAAAACCGCTACCGAATCCTGAAGAAGTCCAAGCCGGAAGCTGCAGCCGAATTGATGAAGCTATCGTCGGCTGATGCCGTCCATAGGTACGCTCTGATGGAACAACTCGCGAATTTGAAGTGTGAATGATAACAAAGGGGTATGGAGGAAAGAAGATGTTAGCAATCAGTGGTTCGGAATCGAAAGCTGTGAGCGGGTGGTTCGCGCTCTGCGCGTTGATACTGGCGTTTGTGTTAACCGGATGTCAGCAGTTTGAGAGGCCGCCGCAAGAGGAGCAGGAGGAGTTCGTCCTTGCCGCATCGCCGGATCCCGCGATGACTTCCGCTCCATCCGACTTTGCCGCGGAGGCAATAAATGCGGCCGGCGGAATGAATGCCTGGACGGAGACCAAAGAAATCGAACTTGGAGCGGTGGTGACATTCTATCAACCGGGCGGCAGTTACTACCTGAGCGAGCTTCAGTTTGCTGTTTATCCGTGGTCGAACTCGATTCAGATTAGCGCCCGCGAGCCGGAAGGGCGGTTGCTCTGGCAACTGTCGAACGGCCGATTCAAAGTCCTCCAAGGTCAAGATCGAATCGCCGAGCTGCCGGCGGAAATGCAAAGTCGAGATCTGGCCCGAGCCGTCTTGAATATGGCAACAGCGCAGGTGCGCCTGCTGGATAAATCGGCTGACTTTACTAAAAAAGGTTCACCGGTCAAGATACAGGGACAATGGCATCAGCCGATCGAGAGGGTATCCAAATCCGGCCCCCTTTCCGGATCGCCTTCGAGCGAGAGCGTATTCTACCAGAACAGGGAAAGCTCTCTGGTGGACATGATCCAGTTCGAGTCGGCTCGGACGGGTGAGGTGCTGACCGTTCGCGGCTATGACTACAGTGAGATTGAAAAGGGCGGCCCTCTAATTCCCGCCGGGATAGAGATTTTCACTACCGATGCGCAGGACCGCCTGGTTAAGATTGACTCCCATACGCTGGAGCCGGTAAAGTAGAGACCCACAGCTTACCGCAGTGCGAGCTATCGATGCAGGCTGTCGTGGAAGCACAAAAATCTTTTCTGTGCTGAGAGGATAATAATTATAGGCCGCGAATATGGCCTCACTGCGCGATGTCTGAAATATGACGGTTACTTGGCTCGTCTTTCTAAAATGATACGAAAGTGAAGCTAGAATATGGAGATTAAAAGCCTACCACTTTGCGTCCGCTAACTCAAGTCGGGGGTCAAAAAACAGTTAAGCGAGCAAGGCATCGAACCGATACATTTCTTCGAGTAATAACGTTTTTGCGTGATTTCCCTGCATTTAAGACAACTGTAAAGTGCGGGGTATTTTGGAAGTTCGATGCCATGAGACCGATGACAGCCGTAGGATGGGGCTCGCCCCGCCGACAGCGGAGCGCACGTGAAATAGCAGCATGGGCAGCAAGTTGCCCATCGTACCTCGCTATTTTCGTGCTGTCTCTGGTATTCTTTTCCGGTTGCAGCAACGAGTTCTGGGACCCGACGCAGATCGGCAGATTCAAGCCTCGTCCCGCGGTCAATGTCATTCTGGATTCGCTGGGCGTAGCCGAAGAGCCGCCGGAAGCCTGGGAAGGAGCGGAAGAGCCGCTGCCTATAGACACCGTGCCGCGAGCGGGCGACTATGCTTTGCGCCCGGGCGATACGGTTACGATAGAGATATTCGAGCTTCTCCGGGAAGGTGAGTTGCACAGAAATAACTACCTCATCACCGAGACCGGCAAAATATCCATTCCTGAGGTTGGCGTCGTAGAAGCTGCAAGCCTGACCGAGACTCAGCTCGAGAAACGTATCAAGAGCGCCCTTGCGCCGGACATCCTCAAACAGCCTTCCGTTACGGCGACTCTTATCGACTCCCAGCAGCGGACCTTTTCGATATGGGGTGACGGAGTTCGGTATCCCAACAGGTATCCTCTTCCCCGATACGATTACAGACTGACAGACGCATTAGCAACGGCAGGAGGAGCGAGCCAGTTCAATGTGAGCTATATTTATGTATCGCGCTCGATGGGCCCTCCGGGCACTGAGGTCGATTCGGTCGATCCGGGGTTCGGGGAGCTTGAATTAGAAGTCATTGAACCACAGAGCAGAGCGCCGCAATCGCAAAAGAACGGATCATTTGCGCCGAGGGCGCCATATCAGTGGCCAAAAAGCAAAGTTGTCGTAGCTTCTTCCGAAATGTTAAATAGTACGGACACATTTACTTCGCCGCAGGATTCGTGGAACTTCGATCGGGATACGGGAAGCTGGAGATACGCTTCTGATGAAGCAGGAGCATCCGGTTCGTCGTCCGTTCAGAAGAATAATGAGCCTGTGAGTGTAGACGATCTTCTGAAAACGCTGGACGAGCGTTCCACCGGTGGCGGGGTGAAGTCGGGCAGCGGTACAGACAAGCCCCCGAGTCGAGCGCCCGGGAGGTTTGAAAACAGAATTGACGACCGCGCGAGGCTTCGCGATGCCACGAGGTCGCCGGTTAATTCTTCTGTCCCGACGAGTAATGGCCAAACGGCGGATCCGAACGCCGTCGGCGACATTGATTGGGAATTCAGGGACGGCAGATGGGTTCCCGTTCCCGGTAAGGAAGCTCCGGGGCCGAGCGAAGAGCCTGAGCCGGCCGAAGAGAAACCCGCCGGGCATATCGAGTGGGTGTTTAGAAACGGCAGGTGGGTTCCGATCCGGGTAGATGAGGAAGAACCGACCGAGCCGGTGATAAAAGTCGAACCGGAAGAAGGTCCGCAGGCGAAACCAGGCCGCCAAATGCCGATTGCGAGAGACGAAGTTCCCGAAGACGGGACGCGACTGATCAGGATTCCCACGCAGAAACTCTTTGCAGGCGATCCGAGGTATAATATCGTCATAAGGCCCGGAGATTCGATCTTTGTGCCCGTAGACATCGTCGGGGAATGCTCGATCATGGGCAACGTTAAACGCGAGGGATTCATCAACATCACCGGCAGGCCGATCACTCTCAAGCAGGCCATCGCAGCCGCAGGCGGTTTGGGGCCTCTGGCGTGGCCGAAGCGGTGCGAGATAGTCCGAAGAATCGGCAGAGACAAGGAAGAGATAGTGATGGTTGATCTGGAAAAGATCGCCAGCGGCGAGCAGCCGGATTTCTTCATCAAGCCAAACGATTTGATCAATGTCGGCACACACGCGACCGCGAGATGGCGGGCGGTTCTGCGAAATGCTTTCAGGGCGACTTACGGCTTTGGTTTTGCCTATGACCGCAATTTCGCCTACGACGACTTCGCCGGACAGACCTTCGTCCCGATCACGCCCTGGAAATGAGACAAGGTGCTCTGACAGGATTGTTCGGCTCTGCCGGGATCCCGCCGCTGATCTTTGCTTCGAAGGAGAACCTTTTTGCCAAATCTTCGTATTGCTGCAAGGTGGAGGTCGTTTTTAACTGTGGGTCTGAGGTAAATTTATGGCAATAAGGAGATTAAACAGAAAGGTCGCTTTCTTTGGCTTGGCCGCTATCGCTATCTTATTCCTGGGGATCGTTGCTGCTTTTTTGCACCTGGATCGGGACCCGCACAAGTACATTCGCGATGCCGAGATTGCGATCGAGGAGGCAAGAGCGGCCACCGACGAGGAGGTAAAAGAGCAAAGCTATAAAGAGGCCGGACGCAACTTTCATAATGCATACGACCGGGCAACGACCGATGCTCTCAGAGAACAGATTCTTCTGAAGATGCTGGACATGTACGTGGAGACCAATCAATGGAACTTCATCCTTGGTTGTTGGGAGCAGCTTCTCAAGGTCAATCCGGCTAGTGCTCAAGCTCGATACGGGAGGTTGCAATATTTCTACGTACTCGCCGACAGCGGCGATGCCAGATACTGGCCGCAGGTTCAAAAAGAAGCGTCTAAGTTTCTGGAGATTGCAAAAGATACGCAATTGCTCGAAGAAGAGAAATCACAGCACCGGATTCCGGGCATGGAAGCCGAGGTGATGGGCCCGAAGAAGGTGGGTGCATATCTTTATTTCGTCAGAGGCAGAGCCGCCTTTGAGATGGCGCGTCTCGGCTCGGTGACAAATCCGGAAGAATCGCTGGACGAGGCCGTCGTTGATCTGGAGATAGCGAGAAAGCTTGAGGCCAAGAGTTTCGATCCTTATTTGTTTCTAGGCCGGGTGGCTGTCACCAGACGCGACATTCTTGCTGCTCGCGGAAATATTGCCGAAAGGGACAAAGCCGCGGAGCGCGCCGTCGCTCTTATGGAGCAGGCAATTGAAGTAGCCGGTGACAGTCCCGCGGCACATACAGGGCTGTTGAGTTTGAAGCTGGCTCTTGCCGGGGGTACGGGCGCCGATGCCATGAAAGATCGGCTTCAAACGGTCGAGCCGGAATACCTGGCGTTGCTGGAGAAGTTCGACTCGAGTCCCGAGGCGTTCGCGGCTGCATCCGATTTTTATCGCGTCTATTCAATCTACTCGGGTTCGCGTCTGGGCGCCGATTATCTCGACAGAGCCATCGAAACCGGCGAAAGGGCGGTTGCCCTGGATAACGAGAATGTCCCCTACAGGATAGACCTGGCCAATCTGTATTACCGTCGATTTTCCGCATACCAAAGCGAGCCCGACATCGGCAAAGCGATTGAAACAGCCAATGCGGCCCTCGATCTGCCCGGCGCACAAGAGGTGGCCGGCCCGCGACGGCAGGCAAACAGGAGCCACAGATTTAACCTGTTCTCGCTTCTTGCCAGGTGCTACATCGAGCGCATACTCGCTGCGAACGAACAGAACACCGAATCAAATATTCAGGCGTGGATGGGCGGAGCGGAGCAGGCCGTGCACGAAATCGAACAACTCGTCGGCAGCCGTGAAGACCCGCAAGTTGCGGCCTGGAAAGGCATGCTCGATCTCGCAAAGGATAACAAACAAGAGGCTGTTGTCAAACTGTACGATGCTTACACTCAGCTCAAGGCGGGCAAGCCGCCGGAGCCTCCCTGGCCTCCCGATCCGGAGTTCGCGCGTATCTCATATACGCTCGCCGGGGTTTTCCAGGACACTGCCGAAATCGGAGCCGTCCGTGAATTCTTGACCAGCGCGCTTTTGTCCAGAATTGACTGGGTAAAACCCCAGGCGAGCCTGGATTACGTTGAGGTGCTGCTTCGTTTCGGCCACTTCAATGATGCTTTAGAGAATGTAAATGCTTTCGAAGAAAACTCCGGCGCCAAAGAGAGAAGTCGGAAGTTACGAATCAGAGCGTATATCGGGACAAAGCAATTTTCCGAGGCTGAAAGAGAGCTTGCGAAGTTGGACGCCAGTGAATACGGCACAATCCAGCTTCGTCTGTCGCTCGTTCAGGCGAAAATAAGAGATGCGCAACTGGCCGAAGCACAGAAGACGATGCAGGAGAATTCGAACGCCGCCGGCGGGCGGAAGGTGCCCGTTGTTGATGTGATGACCGAGGAACTGAGGGAATTGACCAGACGCGAGGCGGAATTGCTGGAGAAATTGCTGCCTGAAGGATTAAGCCGGAACAAGCAGGCGGCGGTGACAAGCGCCTGTAGAAGATACATAGCGCAGGGCCAAATAGAGCTGGCGCGAAACCTGCTCGGGCGCTTTCTCGAGCACTACCCTGACAACACGACTGCGCTTGTATACGATAAGATGCTGTCCGAGCCAGACCCTCGCGAGGTGTCCGAGAGCAGAATTCGTGAAATCGAGGAGCGAGCCCTGTCTCACATCGAATATCCTATCGAGAAGTCGACACAATTGGGAATTCACCATCGCCGGTATGACGAGCAGGATAAGGCCATCGAATATTTGAAGCAGGCCCTCGAACCGGTGCTCTCGCAGGATGAGCTTCCTGAAGGCCCGGACAAGGATCAGATGAACCTGGCGGCAAACCATCTTCTCGATATTGCTATCGTCGCCGAAGACTGGCAACTGGCCGAAGAAGTGACACAGGCGGTTCGACAGGGAAATCTGGATGATTGCGAAGGGCGGGGGTTCGCGACCAGACTTGCCATAGCCAAGGGCACTTACGAAGACGCCCTGACACGCATAGATGAATGCCTGAAACACAAGCCCGTATTCTCTTTCGGATACATGCTCAGGAGCAATATAAACCTCGCAATGGGCAACGATCAGGCCGCCACCGAAGACATCCGAAGGGCGGCGGCTCTGAATCCTCTTGATGGAAATATAGCCAGAGCTTTGGCGAGATTGCTCTACACCCGCAATCAGCAGCTCGGCGATAATGCCTCAGAGGCGCAGATGGCCGAGACCAGAGGTGCTTTCGAAAGAGCCGTCGCTCTGAATCCTAACGATCTGTCTCTACTCGGCCTGTACGCAGACTACATCTCGGACACCGAGCCGATGAGAGCTGTAGCGATTCGGCAGGACTTGCAAAGAGCCGATCCGAGCCTGGAAAACGCGGTGTCGTTGGGCAGGCTTGCTCTTCAAGCGGCCGAAAACCAACCCGAGCAGCCCAATAAAGAGGAAATGCTTGCGATAGCCGAATCGGCTTTCCAGCAGGCCCGGCGGATAGATCCGTCCGACAGACAGATGCTTTATTACTATGCCGAATATCTCCGAGCCGCAGGCAGAGCTGAGGAGGCTGCCAAACTACTTGAGCAATCCAGGGACGAGCAGTTGCTTTGGAGCCATTATTACCGGGCGGGCCAGTATGAAAACGCACGCAAAGTGCTGAAGCAGTTGTACGAGAAAGATAATACGGACACCGAGGTTCTTAAGGGCCTTTTGGTTGTTGCTGAAAAGACATTAGACAAAGAAGGGGTAAAGAAACGCTCCGAGGAACTGGTGCAGGCTGAGGATACGGCCGAGAATCGCCTCGCCCAGGTGCGCGCCTATCTGAGGGTCGGCCTTGTCAGACAAGCCGAGCTCGCGACTCAGAGCATCAAAGAGAAATATCCCGATGAGCCGCGATTGCTGCTTATCAGGTCCTGGCTGCTGATGAGGCAGGGACAACTGGACAAAGCGCTGGAATTAGCTAACAGGAATCTCCAGAGCGATTCGGGGAATCCGATGGCCTGGCGGCTGAAAGGCGAGATAAACCTGTTCCGCGGAAATTACGATCAGGCGATCAGCGATCTTAGAAAGAGCAAAGACTTGTTCGACAATCCCGCCACCCGGGTGTCACTGGCAAAAGCCTGTCTGTGGATGGAGCGGCACGAGGAGGCCGTAACGGAACTCAAGACGGCGATAGATGCGCCCGGCGCTCCCGTGGAAGCCCGCTTGTTGCTCGAGCAGATATACCGGCGCCTGGAAAGGAACGATGCGCTGGCGAAGTTCTACGAGAAAACTCTCGAAAAGCTTCCAAACAGCGCCAGATGGCTCAATCGAGCAGGTGCTTTTGCCGCAGAGACGGGAGATTTGGACAGGGCCGAGAAGTTGTACCGTGATGCACTCAATACCAGACGAAAAATGAAACCGAACAGCGATAACGGGCGGGGAAAACAAGATGCTCTTTATGCCGAGGTTTTGGACGGTTATCTCAAAGTGCTCGTTGCCGCCGCGGGAGAGCCCGGCACAAAAGGCTGGAATTCGGACAAACTGAACAAGGTTTTCGAAGAAGCTGGGGAGTATACGAACGGCGCACTGGCTCCTATAGCTTATTTCCGGATGGGCCAGGCTAAGTTGATGCTTGGGGATAAATCTGCCGCCGTCGAGTATTGCCGCACGGCCATCGACAAGGCGGCGGACAATGAGACTCTTGCCGCCGAAATCCTGAAGAAAGTGTACGCACTGCTCGGACGACAAGAGGTCCTTGAGTATTGCCGGGAAAAGGTGGACGAAAATCCGCAATCACTCACCGCAAACTTCGCCATGTATCAATTGTCCGGAATCAGCGGCGAATACGACGCGGCAATACACTACATCGGCCGGTGCATCGAACTGGCCGAGCCGAATAGCCGGCGGAAGATCGCATACGCAATAGAAAAGGGTGAAATGCTGATTCGGGCTTATGCCGCAACTTCCGCTAAGAATTACCTGAAAGCGGCCATCTCAGATTATGAAAGTCTCCTCGCTAAAATGCCGAAGAGTAGCAATGTAGCCGTTGTTCTCAACAATTTGGCGTATGCACTTGCTGAGAACGATGAGCGGCTGTCGGACGCTCTTGAATATGCCGAGAGGGCATTGGAAGCCAAGCCCAATGATCCGGGATTTTTGGATACCTATGCCTACGTGCTGCTCAAGAATGGAAAAGTCTCAGAAGCGGCCGACTCGCTTGCGGCCGCTCTGCAGCAGTATCAGCAGGGCGAGAGCGATATACCGCCTGAAATATACGAGCACAAAGGCATGATAAAAGAAAAGCTCGGAGCAAAAGCTGAGGCGCTCGCCGCATACAAGCAGGCGCTGGAAGCGGGCGGCAAAACGCTTTCGTCCGGTATTAGAGAACGGATAGAAAAAGCCGTCGAGCGCCTTTCGCCTTGATGACCCGTGTGATTGGTGCGGCTTATCTTCTCAAAAGTGGAGACTTGAATGGCGCAGGAAAGACCGGTAACTACGAACCGGCAGGTAAGATCGGCCGGGTCCGGATCCGCTGCAACGGCCGCGCTCTCTCCGAGAGCGGTCTTTGTTATTTTGCGCCGGCACGCATTTATGATCCTCTTCGTGACTCTGCTCGGCCTGGCTGCCGGCGGCGGAATCTGGAAGCTTTTTCAGATCAAGTTCCCGAGATACACTGCCAGAACCTACATCCAGGTCCAGCCCTCGGCGGGAACCGACTCCACGACCATCGGTGCTATGCAACCGCAACCAGAGGTCATGTACGAGCATCGCCAGTCGATCGCAAATCTGATAAAGCGGCAGAGCATGTTCGAAGAGCTGCTCAAGAGAGACAACGTCAAAGAGACTTCTTGGTACCAGAGCTTCAGCGGCACGGCGGCACAAAAGGACAAAGAACGCCTCAAGTATCTCAAGAAGCACTTCGAGACCTCCGCCCACACAGACAGCGAATTGGTCGAGATATCGATGAGCTGCGGCAAGGCGCAGGAAGCCGCCGCTATTGTTAACGAGATGCTTCATTTGTTTCTCGACAGGCAGGCCGCTCCGGAGCAGCGGGAAATAGCCGACAGGATGAGAGAACTGCAAGAGCGCAAAGACGCCGCCCGGGCCGAACACAACGCCGCCGAGCAGGAGCTGGACGATATTCGGGCCAACTCTGAAATGACCGATCTCGACGGAACTCGCGGCCGCGACTTTCAACATACGATAACCGTGCGTTTAAATAACCTGGAGCTAAAGAGAGACGAGCTTGCTCTGATGATAAGGCAACTGGAGGCCGACCTGAGCAATCTCGAACAATTAGCGGCCGGCCCTGTCACCGAGCAGGTCGAAGGTGCGATAGAGAATGATCCGACCATGGCGGCTCTCGCCCAACAGCTCGCCTTTCAGCAGGCGGAGCTTTCGGGCAAGCTCTCGCGATTCGGGCAGCAGCACAGGGATGTTCGCCGCCTGAGAGACTCGATAGCAAAGACCAAACAACAGCGAGAGCAAAGAAAGGCCGAACTCGCCGATCAGATCACGCGGGCCAACCTTGAGAACGCCCGTGACAGGCTGGCCGCACTTCGCGGCAGGTACGAAGCGCTGGAAGCTAGCCGCCGGGAGGCCGAAGCGAAGAAGAAGCAGCTCAATCTTGCCCGCGGCCGGTACGATAAGGCCATGAAAGTCAGAGACGAGAGAGTCGCCCGGCTCGACGAACTCAAAGCGCAGATCGAGGAGCTAAAGATCAAAAAAGATGACGCCAAGACGCCGAAACTGCTCTCGGCCGGAGATGCGTCGAGCCCGCTGGAGATGGTGTTCTCCAGGCAGTGGCGGCTGTGGATGCCCGGCGGGACCGTGCTCGGTTTGTTGCTCGGCGTCGGCCTTGCGTTCTTTGTTGAGCTGGCCAATGACCTCGTTCGAACTCCGAGGGACATCGACCGATACGTTAGCGTCCCGCTTCTCGGCGTCATACCCAATGCATCCGAGGACCGGCAGGCGCGACGGGCCAGACAGGCACACGTGGTCCGCCAGGCGCCGTATTCGATAACCAGCGAGGCTTACCGCCGCTGCAGGACAAACCTGAGACTCTCCGGCTCTATGGAGTCTCATAGAACGCTGCTGGTGACCAGTGGTATGGCCGGTGACGGCAAGACTGCCGTGGCTGCGAACCTCGCCGCTTCATTCGTCGCATCGGACAAAAGCGTCCTGCTGGTCGATGCGAATTTCAGAAAACCGAAACTGGATAAACTGTTCCCCGGGGATGAGACCGAAGAATCAGACAATAGCTTTGATTTTGGTCTGAGCAGCGTGCTGACCAATCAGTGCGCTCCGGGTGAAGCGGTGCGTTCGAGCGGCGTAGAGGGTCTTGACATAGTCGATTGCGGTCCCCCACCGGCCAATCCGGCCGAGCTTCTCGGCAGCGCTCGCATGGTGGAATTGCTCCGTGAACAGCGAGGGAATTATGACTATATCATCATTGACGGACCTCCGATTCTGCTGGTTAGCGATTCCAAAGTTCTGGCCCGGCTTGTCGATGCCGCCGTTCTGGTCTTCAACGCCGATTCGACCTCAAGAGGCGCCGCCCAGAGGGCCGTGCGCGAGCTGAGAGAAGTCGACGCCAATGTAATCGGCAGTATCCTCTTCGGCGCCAGGTCAATCAAAGGCGGATACTTCCGGGAGCAGTTCAAATCATACAGGAAATACCATAAGGGCGCGCAGCTTGACGGCGGCGCAGCTTTTAATCGCTCGCGGTATAAGGAAGTTGCTTTTGTGAATCACTGACTCCGGGCATTTTAGTATTATGTGAAAGGTATATTTCATGGACAAGTTCCTGGTGACCGGCGGCGCCGGTTTTATCGGTTCGAGTATCTGCAGGAAACTCGTTTCGCAGGGTTGCTTCGTGAGAGTTGTTGACAATCTGCTTACGGGCAAAAAGAGCAATCTTGCCGAAATCATAGATGAGATCGAATTCATCGAGGCCGACATGGGCGAATCGGAGGTCGCCCAGTCGGCCGTTAAAGATATTGACGTCGTTTTTCATCAGGGCGCACTGCCCTCGGTGCCCGTCAGCGTGGATAATCCCGCCGCCACGCACAGGCATTGCGTGGACGCGACCTTCACGATGCTGCTTGCCGCTCGTGATGCCGGCGTTAAGCGTTTCGTTTACGCCGCCAGTTCCTCGGCTTACGGCGATTCGCCGATCTCGCCAAAGGTAGAGACGATGCCGTGCGATCCGCTGTCGCCCTACGCCGTCGCCAAGCTAACCGGTGAGTACTACTGCTCGGTCTTCTACAAGGTCTTCGGCCTTGAAACCGTCTCGCTTCGATACTTCAACGTATTCGGCCCGCGCCAGGATCCCACGAGCCAGTACGCCGCGGCTATCCCCGCATTCGTGACCGCGATATTGGAAGACCAGCCGCCGACCATCTACGGCGACGGCGAGCAGAGCCGCGATTTCACCTATATCGACAACGTCGTCCAGGCCAACCTACTAGCCGGCAGCGCTAAAGAGACGCACGGCGAAACAGTAAACATCGCCTGCGGCCAGGCCGTCACCGTCAACGAGATCATTGCCATGATAAACAAACTGCTTGGCAAGAACGTCAGGCCTATCTACACCGCCCCCCGCCCCGGCGACGTCAAGCACTCTCTGGCCGACATAACCGCGGCAGGGAAGCTACTCAACTTCGAGCCGACAGTCCCATTCGCCGAGGGCCTCAAATCAGCCATAAACTGGTACCGCAACAACCTCGTCTGATCCGGCACAGCGATTAAATCAAGAAGAGCTGGAATAGAACTCTGCAATTTTGAAGTGACGAGCAACGCTCTTTAAGTTGGGTTATCAATTGCCTTTTGGATGGTTTCGATGTCGATTTGTTCGAGGGAGTCGCAGATAAGGTCTGCTTCGTGTAGTCTGTCGGCGTCGGCGGAGTTTGTGACGGCGATGCACTTGACGCCGGCGGCTTTGGCGGCTTGGATGCCGTTAGGGGCGTCTTCGATTACGACGCAATTGGCCGGCTCGATGCCTATCCCTTTGGCCGCGAGCAGGAAAAGCTCGGGATCGGGCTTTTTGTGTTTGACGTCGTTGCCGTTGATATAAACGACCTGTTTGTATGGAATTTTTGCTGCGTTCAGGACGGCGCTGGATTTCTCAAGTGTGCCGGAGGTCGCGATTGCAACTTTAAAATCTTCTCGCCGCATTGCCTCTTCCATCAGCTCCAGAACCCCGGGGAAAGGGGGCAGCGGTTCTTTGGTCAGAATATCGAGGAAATATTCCTGGCGCAATTTCGTTGCCCGTTCCACCTGCTCATCGGTCAATTCCACACCGTGGACCCGCGCACCGGCCCGCACGTACTCCTGCGCGCCGCGCCCCAGCCCGGCATCGAAATCCTTTCGCCTGACCCTGTCAATCCCAAACAACTCGGCAAAGACTCTGCCGGTCGCTCTGACGTTTATCGCCTCGGTATCGGCAATAACTCCGTCAACATCGAATATCAAACCGTAAAGTTTATTCATGGCGTTCAGTGAATAGCATATAGTGTTGGATTTTTCAATCGTGGATTTGGTTTTTATCCGATTCCTTGCTATCTTTACTTATTTCTGATATTTCTTGCCGCGTTTTTATCCGGCGCGCATTTATAGTAGTGATGATAGTTGGCACCGGTAAATTTCAGAAAGTAATCAACGTGGATAGCAACAATGCAGGTGACGAGAAGCCGTTAATATCTCGTGCCAGCGGTGACAGCACCGATTTTGTGCAGTTGTATCGCAGACATTATGAAGCCGTTTTTCAATATTGTTTGCACAGGCTGTTTGAAAGGCAGTTGGCCGAAGATATTACATCAGAGGTCTTTCTAAAAGTCGTTGAAAACTTTGACGGTTTCAAAGGTAATGACAAGCAGTTTCGATGCTGGCTGTATAGAATAGCAACCAATGCCGTCAACAACCATTTGAGGAAAACAGCTCGCCGGAATCGGCTGTTGAGATTCTTTCGAGAGCGACGCAACAGTCAAGTCGACGACTGCGGAGAACCGGGCGAGAAACTGGCCGTTTTGAGAAAGGCAGCATTTACCTTGCGGCCGCGGTACCAGACTATCATCGCACTACGTTTTTTCGAAAACCTTAAATTAACGGAAATAGCCGAGGTGCTTGGTTCCAGTCCCGGCACGGTCCGCAGTCAGCTAAAGCGGGCGCTTGCCGAACTGCGGAGCATTATGCCTGCGGAGTTCGAATAGGAATCAGAGGTAGATCAACATGAACTATGACGAAAAACAATTCGAAGATTTCGTTAGTGAAATAGAGTTCAACGTCACTCCTGATCTCGAACATCGCGACAAACTCGAACGGAAACTGCTCCGCATCATGACCGGGCAGCCTCGGCGATTAGAAATCTGGAGAATTATCATGAAAAGTCACGTAACAAAATTAGCCGCTGCAGTAGTAATAACTTCTGCTGTCTTGTTAACGGTAACAATCCTGGATAGGACTTCGACACCCGTTTGGGCTGTTGAAAATACGGCCAAGGCGCTCGACCGATTCAACGGTATTTATTTGAGCGGGGTCGCGGGTGTGCCAATTAAGAGGATCGCGCATGGGGATGATTTGGTCCTGCAAGACAGTGGGAACTTATCTGTGGAATTCTGGATGCAGGCAAATGAAGAGAGAACCAGGTCAGAAAATTATAGAATTGAAGCAAGCGATGGAACGATTTGGAGCGTCTGCAGCAAGATGACTTACAGATATGACCCCGAGAGCCGTACTGTTCATGTTCAGTCCGGTCGCGGAGTCGAGATGAGTATCTGGCCTAACGCCGAGTTTCTTTCCAGACTAAAGGAAGTGATGCACGATTGGAACGTTACTTATGACAAAGATTCGGTTACCGGACGAGATTGTGTATTTGTTACTTTCTCGAATCCGTCCCAGGGCCAGTCCTGGTGTTTGGAAATAGACCTGGAGACAAATCTGCCTGTACGTGCCAAGGGGTGGCATAACACTCGTCGCGAAGGTATTCCTTCTATGGATTTTCAAGAAATTACTTTCTTCGAAAAGCTCTCCGACGAAATATTTGAGTTCGAGGTTCCTGAAGGAGCCGAAGTGATAGAAGAGTAGCACAAAACTGTTGTTTATCTTTTAGTAGTCAAGCATCAAGCGCTGCCGGGCATTTGCTCGGCAGTTTTTTTAGACTAAAACGGCATGCCCGATTGTATTATAAGAGACCGACGGTCGTTCAGGTCCGAGGCTGTGAGACGCGAATGTTGGAAGACAAGGTGCTTATCTGGAAGTTTAAGTCGGGGGATGAGGCCGTCTTGGCTCGCATCTATGAGAAATATAAGAATGACTTGCTCAGGATAGCGGCCGGGCTGCTGAACCGGACGAGTGCGGCTGAGGATATAGTGCACGATGTCTTCGTTACTCTGGCGCAATCCGCCGACAAGTTGAAGCTGAGCGGCAATCTCAAGGGCTATCTGGCCGCATGTGTCGTAAATCGCGTACGAAACAGCAACCGGGTACGAAATCGCCGGCAGGGCGTCAGTCTCGAAGAGACTCAGCCCATGACGTCGGATTCGGACAAGCCGGACAGGTGGATCGTTCACAACGAGGAGCTGGGCAGGCTGAACGCCGCGATGGCTCAACTGCCGTATGCCCAGCGGGAAGTAGTAATCCTGCACGTGCAGGGCGGCATGAAGTTCAGGGCCATAGCGGAATCGCAAAACGCCTCGATCAACACCGTCCAGAGCCGGTACCGGTACGGAATAGACAAACTGCGGTCACTCTTGAATAGTGAGGTGGAAAAATGAGGCCTGCAGAGAAAATAGAAAAATTCATGAAGAACGTGCTTCTTGAAACAAAAGTCGAAAGAGACCGTGAAGTACTCGAGGATGCCCTCAGGGCTTTGAAAGAATCAAAAGAACGCAACAAGCGTCAACAAAATATATTGAAGGCAATTATGAGAAGTAGAATGATAAAGCTAACTGCCGCGGCGGTGCTTGCAATAGCGATGATTGTGGGAATTGTCGAGACCGGCAAGTCTATCGATGGAGCAAGTGCAGTATATGCAGCGGCAATGGATAGCATCCGAGAGGCGGGCACTTTTTCATGCGTTGAAATGTTTGAGGTCACATATGAAAAGGACGGCAAACGCGGCAAATATCTGATGAAGCAGAAAGAAATGTTCAAGGAGCCGGACTTAGAGCGTCATGAACAACTTACATCTCCCTGGCCGAAATACATAGGAGAAATCACCATCACCGATTATGGTGCGCGCCGGGAACTCAGGCTCAAACCGATAGAGAAAACGGCTCTTCTCTACGATTTGAGCGCTGATTATACAGTCGATAACCAAACAGGCGAATTGAAACTCACCGAGCTTGACACACGTCTTCGTGACAAGCTTCTCGAATGGAGTGCGGGAGCGGTAGAGGATCATGGTAAAGTCGAGCTTGACGGGCAATCTGTACTTTTGCTCCAATCGCATCGGGGCAATCGAATTACAACGGTGTGGATTGATCCTGAGACGAATTATCCCGTTCAGATCGAGCATAAATGGGCGGACGAGAGCCGTTCGCCCGTGATGTATACCGCGATCCGAATTGACGTCGGATTGGATGACGGTCTGTTTACCCTTGAGCCGCCTGATGGGTATACAGTTAAAATAGGAAATCCGGGCTGGTCGGAGAATCGGGAAAAACGCCTGGCAAAGATCATGTATCTGGGCAAATGTTGTTTGATCTATGCCAGTCAGCATGATGACATGTTCCCTGAGGAACTGGCGGATCTCGTGACGGCGAAAATCATTTCAAACAAAGCACTCGGAAGGGTAAGGTCCGCACCGGATGATCCGGATGGACCGCCTGTGATACAATATCGTCGGCCTGACAGGAGTGTTCCAGATTGGTCGATGGAAGTAATGCTCTATGAGGTCTATGACCGGTGGCCGGATGGTGGAGTCGCGGTGTGTTTTCTTGATGGTCACAGTGAAACCGTTTCGGACCAGAAGCGTTACGAGCAGCTAATAAAATAGACGCCCAGAGTCTGGGCAGTCGATTTCTCACAAAAACTACACAGGCTGAGGAGCGATTTTCTTATACCACGAGTGTTAGTTTCCTCGTCATACTATTGCCGGCTTTCCGGTTGTGAGCCTGCCGCTGACAGTGGTAATGATGGTGAAACGATACGTTTTGTAGGATATGTAGTGGAAGATCGCTTGAGACGAGAAACGCGGGGACTGGTAAAATCGTGGATACGGCACGGCCGGGGGACGTTGCGGGATTATCTCGTTCGGGATGTGGAGGATCCGCGGATTAATGTGCAGAGCATTTTGACGCGGCATTTCCTTATTCGCCGATTGTTCGGCAGCCGGTTCGATTATCTGGCGGAGCAGGAAATACGCTTCGGCCTGGTGGTGAATTGGTTGCTCGGGCTTCTCAAAGACGGCGTAAAACCGCTACGGTTACAAAATGTACTTGATGCACTATTGACGGGTCGGAGTGACGCTGAGGGGCTGCGAATCCCGTTTTATGTGTCCGATACTTTCGCCGGGCTGATACTGCCGAACTATATCTGCAATCTGTTGAGCTGGGCGCCCGTCGAGACTGCCGAAGCGCCGATTCCGGATTATCTCATGTCCGTTTTCGAGAGAATCTGGAGCGAAGCGCTGGAAAGCGAGCAGCATCAGGGCATTTCCGTCCTTGAGCCTGCCTGCGGCTCGGCCAATGACTATAGATTCATCGATAGCTTCGGCATCGCGAGGTTTCTTGACTACACAGGTTTCGACCTGTGCCAGAAGAATGTTCGAAACGTCCGGCATATATGTTCTCGCGGGCGTTTCAAGGTCGACAATGTGCTTGAAATCGATGCCGAGGATAATGCGTTTGATTATTGTTTTGTGCACGATCTGTTCGAGCATCTGTCCATCGAGGCTATGGAAGCGGCGATTTCGGAGCTTTGCCGGGTCACGAGGGGCGAAATCTGTGCCGGATTCTTCAATATGCACGATGGCGAGGAGCATATCGTCAAACCGGTCCGCGATTACCATTGGAACTGCCTGAGCGTGTCCCGGACTAAGCCCGTTTTCGAACAATACGCATCCGGGATGCAGGTTATTCACATCGACGAGTTTCTAAAGTCGAATTTTGACTGCTCCGATACCCACAACAAGGGAGCTTACGCATTCATTATCGGATTTAAGAGTTGAAGGGCCTGGCGTTTGCCGTTAGAATCCGTCCTCGTCTTTTTTTGATATTCTTAACGGAGCCGATTGATGGCAGAGCATTTTGATAAACACGTCTTGCACAACGGGATGGTTCTTCTCGGCGAGCCTATGGAGGCGGTCGAGTCTGTGGCGTTCGATTTTATGCTTCCGGCCGGGGTCGCGCATCTGCCCGAAGGCTGCTGCGGAGCGACGAACGTTATCGCCGACTGGATATTCCGCGGAGCCGGCGACAAAAACAGCAGGCAGCTAAGCGATGCACTCGACGGGCTCGGGCTGATGCGAGGGCGTTCGGTGGGAAGTTCGCACCTGGCTATTGGAGCTGCTCTTGAGTCCGGCAACCTGGCTGAGGCTTTGGATTTGTATGCCGACGTTATTCTAAGACCCAGGCTCAGGCAGGAAAAGTTCGAGCTTGCCCGGCAACTGGCGATTGACGAGGTGTTGTCTCTGGATGACGACCCCCGGCAGAAGGTTATGCTCAAACTGCGCGAGCAGTTCTATCCGAAACCTCTGGGGCGCAGCACGGTCGGAAATATCTCAGAGTTAAAAAATCTGACTGCGGCCACCTCGGAACAAATCGTCCGTGACAATTTCAATCTTTCTCAGACAATCTTTACGGTTGCGGGCAAGTATGACTTCGATGCTGTTTGTAAACAGGTCGAGCGATTGTTTGAAAGTGAGCGGCGGCAGGAGAGTCAGTCGATAGAGTTGACGCCGAGCGAAGGCAAATATACTCATATTGAGAATGACGGGGCTCAGGTGCATATAGGGTTGATGACAGAGACGGTGAAACCTACCGATGAGGACTACTACAACGCCCGGGTGGCAGTTTCGGTGCTGTCGGGCGGAATGAGCGCCAGATTATTTACCGAGGTCAGAGAAAAGCGAGGTTTATGTTACGCGATTGGGGCGAGATACCACGGCCTCAAGGAGGCCGCAGGAATGATGTGCTATGCCGGAACCATCCCGGATAAAGCACAGGAAACGTATGATTGCGTGGTGGGTGAATTCAATAGACTTAGCGACGGGATCAGCGAGGAAGAAATAGCCCGTGCGAAAGTCGGACTCAAAAGCTCAGTGATCCTGCAAAGCGAGTCCTCCGGCAGCCGGGCAAGTGCCATCGGAAGTGATTTCTATATATTGGGCAGAGTGCGAAGTCTGGACGAAATCAAGAATAGAATAGAACAGACCACGGTCGATTCGGTCCTGGGATTCTTGCGAAGTACGAAATTCGATGACTTTGCGGTTGTGACAATAGGACCGAAGCGGGTAATGGTGACGTAGCACGGGCATCCCGCCCGTGGAGAACAACAAATTGCAGGACCAATCCGCCGAAGGCGGACTGCGACTCATGGGCAGCCTCTAAGGGGTCCCATAGGGAGATGCCCGTGCTGCGACGAGAATGATGTAGGACATTACATGGAATTTAAGAACGATAAATTACCGAATGGCCTCACTTTGATCGGTGAAGTCAACAAATCCGCTAAGTCGGCGGCGGTTGGTTTCTTCGTCAAAACCGGATCCCGGGACGAAATTCCTGAAATCAGCGGCGTATCGCATTATCTCGAACACATGCTTTTCAAGGGCACTGAAAAGCTAAGCGCGCTTGAGGTTAATGAGGCATTCGATCGAACGGGAGCGAGATTCAACGCCTTCACCAGTGAGGAAAATACGGTCTTTTACGCGGCGATTCTTCCCGAGTACCTGGCGGAGGTGACTCAGCTCTGGGCGGATCTGATGAGACCGTCGCTTCGTGATGAAGACTTCAATATTGAGAAGAACGTTATCAAAGAAGAAATCGCGATGTACCAGGATCTGCCCAGTTTTGACGTGATGGATCGATGCAGGTCTCTGCACTTCGACGGGCATCCCTGCGGAAACAGCGTCCTCGGCAGCGTCGAGAGTATCGACGGCCTGGCCGCAGAACAGATGCGAGAGTATTTCACGAGACGTTACGCTCCCAACAACATGGTTCTTGCCTGCGCCGGCAACTTCGACTGGAATCAGATCCGTTCGATAGCTTCAGAGTCGTGCAGCAAATGGGAAAAACAGAGTGTCGGCAGAGAACTAAAGCACCACAGCGGCAGCAAACGAAACGACCGGATCGAGAAAGCCAATCTCGTGCGCGAGCATATATGCCTGATGAGCGAAGGGGTGTCGGCCCAGGCGACGAACAGATTCGCCGCTTCGCTGCTGGGAGCGATAATCGGCGACGAGGTGGGATCGCGTTTCTTCTGGGAACTGGTGGACAAGGCCCTTGCCGAGGCCGCTTCCATGACCTACGCAGCGATGGACGGGACGGGGACATTTTACAGCTATATCCGGTGCGGCAGAGAGAAAGTCCCGAAGGTGCTGGATATAGTACGGGGCATTTTCGACGACCTCGCAAGCAATGGTGTAACGCAGGAGGAACTGACGACGGCGAAGAACAAGACTCTCAGTACGCTGGTCATCAAGGACGAGCTGCCTATGGGCCGGCTGATAGACCTCGGTTTTAACTGGACGTATCTACAGCAATATCGGACGATCGAAGACGACGTCGAGGCGATTAAAGCTGTTACGGTTGAAGATGTTAATGCACTTATTGAAGAGGTCAAACCGGGCGATTTTACGCAACTTTCCATAGGACCGGCGACGGAAGCTGATCGGAAGGATGAATAACGATGGATAGAACATCAAGAAGAGAATTTTTACGCAATGTCGGAGCGGCTGTGGTATCGACCGGTGCTCTGTCGGCATTTCCGAGTTTTGTCGACACGGGCCGGGCGGGAACGAGCCACAGCAAAAGACCGAACGTTGTTCTGGTGATGACCGACGACCAGGGCTACGGCGATCTGCACTGCCACGGCAACGACGCGATCGTAACGCCAAATCTGGACAAGCTGCACTCACAGAGTATCAGATTCACAGATTTCCACGTCGATCCGACCTGTTCGCCCACGCGTTCGGCGTTGATGACCGGGCACTACTCCACGCGAACAGGCGTCTGGCATACCATCATGGGCCGGTCGCTGCTGGGTAAGCACGAGACAACGGTGGCGGATATTTTCTCATCGGGCGGTTACAAGACAGGCATCTTCGGCAAGTGGCACCTGGGCGATAATTATCCGTTCAGGCCGCAGGACCGCGGTTTCCAGGAAGTCCTGATACACAAGGGAGGCGGTGTCGGACAGGGCCCCGATTACTGGGGCAACGATTATTTCGACGATACGTACTTTCACAACGGCAAGCCGAAGAAGTTCGAGGGCTACTGCACGGATATATGGTTCGGCGAAGCGATGAAGTTCATCGAGGCCAACAAAGACCGGCCCTTCTTCTGCTATGTTCCGACCAACGCTCCGCACGGCCCTTACAATGTCGCGGATAAATACAGCAAGCCCTACAGAGACAAGGGCGTGAAAGACAGACAGGCTAATTTCTACGGCATGATTACAAACATCGACGAAAATATGGGCCGGCTAATGCGACGGCTGAGTGAATTGGGCCTCGCAGACAATACCATACTCATTTTCATGACCGACAACGGCACTTCCGGAAGCTATTCCGGCGGCATGAGAGGCCGCAAGGGATCGGAATACGAGGGCGGGCACCGAGTGCCGTTCTTCATCCGGTGGCCCGCCGGTGGGCTCGACGGTCCCGGCGACATCGACCGGCTTTCGGCTCATATTGATGTCCTTCCGACATTAATCGGGTTGTGCGGCCTGAAGAAACCCAAGGACGTGAAGTTCGACGGCACCAGTTTAGTGCGGCTGCTCAAGGACAAGACAAGCAATTGGCCTGATCGTACGCTGATGGTCCATTCCCAGCGGATCGAGCACCCGGAGAAATGGCGCAAGAGTGCCGTAATGACCCAGCGGTGGCGCTTAATCAACGGTAAAGCGCTTTACGACATTCAGACCGATCCTGCCCAGCGAAACGATGTTGCCGGTGCAAATCCGGAGGTGATAACGAAACTACGCCACTTTTACGAAAAGTTATGGGCCGATTTCTCCGAACGTTTTGACGAATATTGCAGGATCGTTATCGGCTCGGACGAGCAGAATCCGACTCGCCTCATGTCTCACGACTGGCACACGCCCCGAGTGCCCTGGCATCAGAACGCTATCCGAAACGGTATGAAGGCAAATGGATTCTGGGCCGTCGATATCGATCGCGACGGGAGCTATGAATTTGGCCTTCGCAGATGGCCGAAGGAGACGAATGCCGCGATCAATGCCGGTTTAGATGGAGGCAAAGCTATACAAGTCAAGAAGGCGACAATCAAGGTCGGGGATGTAGACCAAAGCAAGCAGGTCGATCCCGAAGCTAAAGAGGTGACGTTCAGGGTGAACCTCGAAGCTGGCAAGACGAAGCTGCAAACCTGGTTCACCGACGACAACGGTGTCTCGCGCGGGGCATACTACGTATACGCCAGGCATTTGTAGAAGTGGAAGCTGGAGAGCAAAATGGAACAGAGAAATGGAATTCCAAAATTCGACCTGGCCGAGCAGATTCTGGCCGAGCAGCGGAAAAATTCCTCCGTAAAGAGGAAAGGTCCGGCCAACAAAGTAAAACCCGAGCAACGCCGGCCTAAGCTGCATCCGGCCGGGCAGGCTATGCAGTCCCATATAGAATCCCTCGGTCAGGAGCAGGTTATTGCCGATATTGTAGCAAGAGACATCGAGAGGTTGTGCAGGAACACTGCCTGAAATTTGTGGAGCTGAGGAACTGTGAGTACGTATTCAAGACATAAACGTTCCGGTGAGACCGGCCATTTTTTACTTTCAGGCTTTTTGTTTGTTCTTACGATTGGCTCGCTGCCGGCTATAGCCGCCGGAAGCGGGGCTCTGTCGGATGTGTTTAGTTCGGAGGATTTGTTGTGGGAGATCAGGCTCGGAACGCATCAATATACGATGCCGCGAATCGACGACGGGCGCGTATTCATCGGGATCAATGACAGGGGGTTGAAGCATCCGGTGCTGTATCGAACCGGAGGCGGGATAGTGATGTGTCTGGACCAAGCTACCGGCGATATGATCTGGCAACTTGTCATCCCCCGGTACATGGAAGGAACCAAGGCCCCGTTTCATTTCAACCACTGGCAGTGCGGCGTATGTTCCAGGCCCGCGATTGACGGCAAACGTCTCTATATCGTCGGGCCTCGCGGCGACGTTCTATGTCTGGACCGCGACGGCCAGGCTGACGGCAATGACGGCCCGTTTGTCAATGAAATCGAGTACATGGGCGTGCGCCGGCATCCCGAATACCGACTCGCGAAAACCGATGGAGACATCATCTGGCAGTTCGATATGATAGAAGAAGTGTCGGTTGTGCCGCACGATGTGTGCGGAAGCACACCGCTGCTGCATGGGGATTACCTATACGTATGCACCTCGAACGGCCAGGATGACAAGCACAAGTACGTGGTTAATCCGCAGGCGCCGACGCTGATCGTGCTGGACAAAAACACAGGCCGACTGGCTGCGACTGACGGCGAGCTGATCGGCAAACGGATGTTTCACGGTAACTGGTCTTCGCCGGTTGCGGCGGAAATCAAAGGGCAAGAAATGATCCTCTTCGGCGGCGGAGACGGCGTTCTCTATGCCTTCGAGCCGCTCAAACCGGCAGAAGGGTGCCACAAGCCGCAAACGCTGAAAAAGATATGGCGGCACGACTGCAATCCGCCCGACTACCGCCTGCGAGACGGCCAAGAAGTTCCCTACAGCGGCTGGAAGAGCAAAAGCCCGGACGGGCCAAGCGAGATCATCGCAACGCCGGTCGTTTGCAACGAGCGCATTTACGTTGCCATTGGCCAGAGCCCGATTCACGGTCCGGGGCGGGGAATGCTCTCGTGCATTGACGGGGCGACGGGGCGGAAGGTATGGGAGTCTCGCCGTGTCGACCGGACTCTGTCCGATGCGGCGATAGACGAAGGCTTGCTCTATATCTCGGACTTTTCGGGGCGACTGCATTGTTTTGACACCGAAACGGGAGAACTCTACTGGCAGCACGGGCTGGGCGCGGGCGTATGGAGCGCCTCGCCGGTTGTCGTAGACGGCAAGGTCTATATCAGCACCGAGCGAAACCGGTTCTGGGTCTTCAAGGCCAGCCGGCAGAAGCAAGTCCTTGCCGAGAGCCGCGTCAGGTCGATGGCTATCACGCCGACAATTCAGGACGGGGTGTTCTACCTGCCCAAGCAAAACAGGCTTTTTGCTTTGAAATTTAAATCCGCTCAACTCCAAAACGGAAATTAGCCGCTCAGCTTGGAGCACATCCAGGCCGCTGCGAACGCGGCATACGTACCGACAGCATAGCCCAGCAGAGCCATCAGGATACTTACCGGCACGAGCTTTTTATTGTGATGGGAAGCAACCACCGGTGCGCTTGCCGCTCCGCCGATGTTTGCGGCGCTTGCAATCGCAGTGGAGTGAACGTCGACTTTCAGCAGATATGCCCCCAGCAGGCAAAATCCGCCGTGTATAAAAATCCAGACGTAGCACGCAAGGATGAACCACGCCGCTGAGCCGGTGAGCCGGGAGATGTCCGCTTTGGCGCCTATATTAGCCACAAAGATATACAATAGAGCCATCGCGAGTTCATGGCTCGCAGGAATGTGCCGCGCCGGTGTCAACGATAGCAAGAGGCCCATTGTTGTAATCAGCAATATCTTCCAGCTTGAAGCGGTCAGAACGGGATCGTCCTTCGGAATCTCGGGCAAGTTGCCTGAGATGGCCTCAGCGGCCCACGTACAGGCAAGAGCCAGCACGAGAAGATACAGGAAATGCCGCATCTTGACATGTTCTCTTTGTGCCGTTGTGGCGAGGGCGTCCCGGCCTCGGTCGGAACGAAACAAGGGCGGGACGCCCTCGCTACGTGCGTTTTCGAGCATCCGCATTCTCGCTTCTTCCACCCTGGTGAAGCGATTGAAGAGTCCTGCGAGACCTTTCGATCCCAGCAGAATCGGCAGCCATATTAAATAGACAAGATTATCGCCGATCACCGCGAGTCCGAAATCTTCCGGACTTGCCTTGATTCCGTGGCCGACCGCCGCCATGTTGCCCGTGCCGCCAATCCAGCTACCCGCTAATGAGCCGAACGCTTTCCATGATTCAGGCGGAAGCTTGCTTCTTGCAATAAGATATGCTACAGGAGCGCCGAGGACTACTCCGGCGGTGCCGAAGAGCATTACGAAGACGCCCCGGCCCATCATTCTGACAGTGGATGCTACGTCAACTTTCAACAGCATCATGATCAGAAACATTGGCAGAACGGTCGTACCCAGCCAATCGTAAACCGGAGAGGTGTTGGTTAGTACGCCCGTGTTCGAGAATACCGCCGGCAGTGCATAGATGAAAACCAGCGGCGGGAAATAGTGAAAGGTTTTTGATTTCGTACGTTCTTCGAGCCAGAAGAAAAACGCCGCCACGCCGCAAAGGACCGTTAGAATGCCGACCGGACTGGTGATATAAGGTTCATCCATAACCTAAAATCCCCGTTCATTTGTTCGGTTTCGCGCTCGTGATCTTGATGACTGCCGGATTGGGCCACTTTGTGTTGTTGTAGATTCGCTGGGCGCGCATCACCGACACGTGCAGTCCGTCCTCATCCTGGGTCCACGTTGCCTTTGGATTGACTTTTGGTGCGTATTCCAGCACGCGCCCGGATTGACCGAGAAGCTCTATCTGGGTCTTGTCGGTTGCGCGTACGCTCTTGATAGTGAAGCTCTTGCGGCCGCCTTTCTTCCAGTTGTAAATCCCTGTGATAAATGCATAGACTGTGTCGGCATTCTTGGCTTTTGTGAACCATATATCGCCTTCGCGAATGACATGCCAGGGTCGAACCTTGTAGATCGCTTCGCCATTTATAAAGAGCCACAGCGCCAGCTCGCGCATTCGCCGCTCCTGCTCGAAAGGTATGACGCCGTCAGGCTGAGGTCCTACGTTCAGCAGCAGATTGCCGCCTTTGGCGCGAATTTCGATCAGCATTTCTATGAGCTTAGTGCCCGACTTGTAATCTTCGTTTGTAGGCTTGAAATGCCATTGAGTGCCGAGTGTGAAACAAGCCTCCCAGGGACCGGGCATGGGTTCGTTAGGCATTTTCTGCTCCGGCGTTTCCATTTCTCCGCGTGTGACGAGTATCTCAGGCTGCATTTGCCACGCCAACTGTTTCAAGTCGTCAGGTTGGCCGTCGAGAAACAACATGTCGATGGGGCCATAGTTGCTCAGTAATTCGCGGATTTGGGCTTTGTTATGAACCATCAGCTCCGGATTGTTCGTCGGAAGAGCCTCCGGTCGGCGGCGACTGATGTTCTTGCCTTGCTTGTACAGAACCCAGAAGTCATCCGGCGAGAAATAAAAACCGACGCCGATGCCGTGCCTGCGGAATGCCTTAACGATCTGAGCGGTGATGTCGCGGCCATACGGCGTGTTCATAATGTTGAAGTCGGTCGTCTTCGTTTCGTACATGCAAAAGCCGCTGTGATGCTTCGTTGTGAAGACGACGTATTTCATTCCTGCCAGCTTAGCAAGTCGCGCCCATTGATCGGGATCGAACTTTTCGGGGTAGAAGGATCGGGGAAGGTCATTCACGAAACGGTCGAGATAATCGTCTGAGGCGCCGACCATTGAATGGCTGATGACTGAGCCTAATTGCGAGTCCACGCTCCAGTGGACGAACATCCCCAGCGCCTGGTCCATGAACCACTCGCAACGCTCGGGATCGTTGCCCAACTTTGCATCACTTGCGGCAGGCTCGGCTCCGACGGCTGCACAGCCGCAAGAGAAATGGATCAGGCCCAGCGCAAAGGCCAACATTCTGCAAGTTTTGATATTATTCGACATTCTTACTCCTTCTTGCTTACGTTCACTTTCCACGGCCCCCTGGTTCCTTCCGGGGTGGTCAGCGAGGCCAGCAGGCGTAATTCGCCGCTTTCGATTGGGACTGCTTCGAAGGTGTGGTGCGAGGACCCTCCGGCAACTTCGGCAGTCAATCTCGTATCTCCAACCGCCAGAGTTACCTTGGCTTCGGTTTCAAGTTTGGGAAAGCGAAGCTTGATGTCGTATTTGCCTGAGGTGGCCGCGTATAATTCCCAATAGCCGTTCGAGTCGCCCCCCCATGGCCTGCCCTTCATGTGTCTCCAGTCCTGACGGGTCAGCACTACGGGGTCTTCATGCTCTGTGCCGATGTGGATTCTCGGTGGAGCATAGTTATCCGGCCTTGTGCTGCTGACGTCGGCGAACCACCGTTCGTATATGTTTCGCATCGTCTCAACAATTTCCGGCCGCTCCTGAGCAAGGTTGTGTTCTTCGAGCGGATCGGAGACCATGTCGTAAAGCTCAAATTCGGGCCTGCCCTTGAGCTTCTCATTACCGAAACCGCTTGCGTTGAGCAGTTTCCACTTTTGCGTTCGCGCTGCGAAATTATGGTAAAGAACCGGTTTATTGCCGCGATGCGATTGAATCACGATCATTCGATCCGGCCAATCTATCTGCCGACCTTTCAGCAGTGGCAACAGACTGCGCCCGTCCAGCTTGAGTCCTGCCGGTTTTTCGACGCCACATGCATCCAGGATTGTCGGCGGCACATCGATATGGGCTGCAATTTTGTCCGACGATTGCCCGGCTTCCAGGCCCGCAGGCCAGTGTACGAAGAATGGCGAGCGGATACCCCCTTCATACACGTTACTCTTTCTTCCTTTCATTCCGGCGACGTAACGTCTGCCGTTCGGCCCGTTATCGACCATGAATATCACTATTGTGTTGTCCGTAAGCCCGAGTTTATCGAGCTTGTCAAAGAGACGCCCTACATTTTGGTCGATGTTTGTTATCATCGCGAAGATGCGCGCTCTTTTGTCTTCGTTGCTTTTCTCAGGCAGCGGATGTCCTTTGTCTTGTGGGAAACGCTCGTTGCTAAGATTCATCTTCTTGTACTCATTGAGAATATTTTCCGGCACATCGTGGAAGGGGCCGTGAGGCGCGTTAGTGGGAATGTATGCGAAAAAGTTCTTCTCCTGCGCCTTACATTTTGCCATCCAGTCTGCGGCTTTCTCGAAGTAGATGTCAGTACAGTATCCCTTGAATTTCTTCAATTTGCCGTTGTCTAAGAGAGTTGGATTGGTGTATTTCCCTTCGCCGCCCTCCGGGTCCGAAGGCTGGCCTATCCCGCCACCTCGATGGACGAGCGACTCGGAGAAGCCCTGATCCATCGGACGCATGGGATAGTTGTCGCCAAGGTGCCACTTGCCGAAGATCCCGGTTTTGTAACCGGCTCGGCTAAGAATCTCTGCTATGGTCGTTTCCTCCGGCTCCATCATTGCCCGGCCAACGTATGTGTCAACGACCCGTGTGCGGTAATTATATCGGCCTGTCATCAGGCACGCCCTCGTCGGAGCGCAGACGGGATGGACATAAAAATTCTCCATCGAAGCGCTGCGGCCCGCCATTGCGTCGATGTTGGGGGTCTTGATGACCGGATTACCCGTGACGCCAAGGTCGCCGTACCCCTGGTCATCGGTCATTATTAAAATCACGTTCGGTCTGTCGGTGTTCCGGCCCGCCTGCGGTTTTGTCGAGCAGGACGTTGCAAAAGCTGCCGCACCAAGCCCGACTGATTTCAGAAAAGCACGCCGCGATCCATTCCATCCAGCCATAAACTTCTCCTTGATTAAATGACTTATATTCTAATATGATAGGATTCTAAGCATACTTGTAGTAAAAGTGAACAAATACTTCAAGGTGAATCATGAGAGCGCTCCGCATAGCCGAGCCAAGAAGGATCGAGATGCTGGACGATGCGCCGAGACCCGAGCCGGCAGAAGGCGAGGTTCTGGTTCGGTGCAGTCATGTTGGTCTTTGCGGCAGCAACACAAGCCAGTATACGGGCTCAGGTTTTGGAGTGACGGCGACTTTCCGTATCCGGTGGCGTGGTCAGGACATGAGAACGTCGGCACAATAGTCGAATCTCGCTGCGAAAAGTGGAAAGAGGGCGATCTGGTGCTGTCGCTGCCGAATGAGTCTCGCGGTTTTGCCGAGTACGTAGTTTCTCGTCCGCCCGGTATTGCTCGTTTGCCCGATGATGCTGCCGATCCGGCCGCCTTTGTCGTCGCCCAGCCGCTGGCGACGGTGCTGAGGGCGCTCACGCGAACGGGCGTGGTGATAAATCAAACCTGTGCCGTGATCGGCCAGGGCCCGATGGGATTGATATTTACGCACGTGTTGCGACTCATGGGGGCCAGAACCGTGATCGCGGCAGACTTCCTTGACTGGCGTCTGGAGTGGTCAAAATGCTATGGAGCCGACTATGTCATAGATTCCTCGAAAGAAGACACAATTAAGTCTGTCGAAGAACTGACCGGCGGCCAAATGGTTGATTTCGCTGTTGAGGCCGCCGGTGATGTGGGTGCCCTGAAAACGACGGCCTACCTGCCTAAGCACGGCGGCAGACTGCTCGTATTCGGCGTGCCGCACCATGAATATCAGGAATTTCCCTGGCATCGCGTCTTTCAGGAAGAGGTTCAGATTAACACAGCCGTCGGACCCAGGAACGCTGAATACTTCGAAACTGCGGCTAATATGGTTATCGATGAGCGTGCTTCGGCACTGTGCGAGATGGTTACACCCCGCATGCCCTGGGACAAAGCGCCGGATGCGTTTGAGATGTACGCCACACATGCGAAGGGCGCTCTCAAATTGGTCCTTGAACTGTAACTTAGACGCTTATTTTGGCGGCTATCCGCATCCCAATAAACTGCGATCGGGATGAAACCGCCACACTTAGAATGCAAATGATAAGACTTTGTAGGGTGGAGGCTTGCCCCACCATATTCGTCGCGAACAGCTATAGCGGTGGGGCAAGCCCCACCTACGGGCTCAATTAAGAGTGTCATTCCTGCGCAGGGAGGAATCCATTTGTTTGTGAGCCGCTGGATTCATGCCTGCGCAGGAATGACAAAAAACCAGGAATGACAAGAACAATGGCGAGGTGGCTCTACTTGAGGCCCGGAGCCCGTACCGCCGTTTGTGGCCGATGGGGCCGGTTCTTTATTCGGATGCACACAATCACATATTATTGTAATTGCGTCGAAAATAGACCAATGGTATAGTACGGATGAACATGTATTTCATGATGGAGATGGACCGATATGGATATTAAAGTCACAGTTAAGGAAATCAGAGGCAAGTGCCCGACTTATGAGGTAGGTAATTCCTTCGTACTCAAGGCCGGCTATCAGTTGGTGAGTGAAGGACCGGTTTGCATGCACGGTCTGGCTTCACTGATGCCTTATTACAACGCTCTTCGCGTATCCGAACCCGCCGAATGGGGCCTGGAGGGCAAAGAGGACAAATCAAAGGCCTATATTCAGTGCCCCGATCCGTACGACTGCACGGCCGGCGGAACGGTTATTTTTGAAGTGTCGAAGCAGCCGGGCTAAAGCATTTCTCTCAGGTTTCGACCGCGAAGGTGGGCTTCTTGGTTTTCCATTCGCCGCGTGTGAAGTCCGGCACCTCCACCGGCGCACTACCGGATGCAATTGATTTTTCCGACAGTGGACCTATTACGCTCATCGTGACCGAGTCGTAAACGTCTATGGGAGTTTGGGTGCCGTTTCGCACAGCTTTGACGAATTGTTCGAGTTCGATGTAGTCCGTGCCGCCGTGGCCTCCCCGAGCGCCCTTTTTCCACCACAAATGTTCGTACTTTTCCTGATAGGGTGCAAAGGGCTCCCATTGATGGTACTTGGGGCTTTTGTCGAGAATATAGACGGCTTCTCTTTGCTCGTTGTATAAGCCGCGTGTGCCCTGGATCAGCCAGCGGTTGTCGTAAGGACGTGGAAGCTGCATGTCGTAGTTGCTCACGATGGTTTTGCCCATCTTTGTTCTTATGACGCTGGTAACGATGTCGCCCTGAGCATATTTCCTCCTGGCCCCGGGATGGTCCTTGCCAAACTTGCGCTCGAACATTCCATTTATGCCGAAACAGTTTGTCGCGGTGGAAGTAATGTAATCAAAGCGGTCGCCGCAGTTAATGTCCATCCAACTGAGAACCGGCCCCAACTGGTGCGTCGGGTACTGGTCTCGATTGTGCTCAACGAGATATTTGGCGGGCCAGCGATCCTTGCCGGATCCGGACTCGAAAAACCAGTGATCGATGCAGTCGTGCGAGTGAGCGCAATGGCAATGAACGATCTCGCCGAATAATCCCTGGCGGATCATGTTCAAGACGGCCAGATTATCCCCCCGAAAGCTCCAGTTCTCCAGCATCATGCAGGGGACTTTCGTCTGCTCGTAAGTGTTGACCAGGTCCGAGCATTCCTCGAGCGTGTAGGCGGCGGGAACTTCGGTGCCGGCGTATTTGCCCGCCTTCATGGCGTAAACGGCCATGGGCGCGTGCCACTCCCAATACGTCGCGATAATCACGGCGTCAAGATCATCCCGGTCCATCATCTTCTTGAAAGTATATTCATCCTTTGCATATCCCTCCGGTTTCGCCCCGCCGGCCCTGACAACCGCATTCTGAGCCGCGGCAACCCTTTCCTTTCGCAGGTCACATAACGCACGAATCTCAACTCCGTCCATCAGCAATAAGTTGCGCATGAGGCTGTTTCCCCGGCCGCCCATGCCCACTATGCCAATTCGCACCGTGTTCTGATTCTCGGCTGCGACAGCTTTTGGGTTGGTGCTTATCGCGGCTAATGCGAGACCTGCTGTTGCGGCGGCGTTGGATTTGAGGAAATGTCTGCGATTCATATCGTTCATATCGGTTTCCCTTTCAGATGGTTTATCATTTCTGCGATTATAAAGGATAACAGATTGGCATGGCGAGTGAAAAGACTGCATCTTCAGGTAAAACCAAATTATCGCGGAGTTGACTATGAGTTCAGAAATGGGCATAATGTTGTGGTAAAATCGTTGATTGCAGCGATTCGGCCGATCAAGGTGTTACTGTAAGAGTTTCAGGAGAGAAAAAGATGAATTCAAAAAAGCTGATTATCTGGACAATTGCTTTGGCTACGGTTTTTCAAACAGCCGATCTGACCGATGCGGCGAACCAAAAGCGCAAAGCAAAGAAGGAAGTGGATAATGTGGCCCCTCGCGGCTTTACCGCGCTTTTCAACGGGCGCGACTTCACCGGCTGGAAAGTGCCGGAAGGCGACGGCGGGCATTGGAAAGTCATCGACGGAGTGATCGATTACGATGCCGAAAGCGAAGCGAAGGGCGATAAAAGTCTCTGGTCGGAGCGGCAGTTCGGAGATTTCATCCTCCGGGTCGACTGGAGAATCAAGGAGACGCCGTATATCAATCCGCGAGTTCCCTATATTCTGCCGGACGGAACCCACGCAAGAGACATTCACGGCAAGGAAATACGCATGTCCTTTCCCGATTCCGACTCCGGGATATATCTTCGCGGGCAGGGCAAGAGCCAGGTCAACATCTGGTGCTGGCCCATCGGTTCGGGTGAGTTCTACGGCTACAGAAACGACAAGAGCCAGCCGCCGAAAGTTCGTGCCGGTGTAACTCCACGAACGCAGGCCGACAAACCGGTAGGGCAGTGGAATCGTTTTGTGATAAGGATCAAGGGCGATAGGGTGACTGTCGTGCTGAACGGCGAAACGGTCATAAGAAACGCTCAACTGCCCGGAATCCCGGAAAAAGGCCCGATCGCTCTCCAGCATCATGGAAGCAAACGCGACGGCAAATGGACCAGCCCGCCGGCCCTCGTGCAGTTCAAGAACATCTACATCAAAGAGCTGCCGAAAGACTGAAGTGATCTTAAAGAGAGGCTACAAATGCGAAAAGCGATGATGATTAGAGTATGTGTCTGTTTCTTGTTGGTTTGTGTAGGACATTCAACCAGGGGCGAGAGTTTCAGCAGCGAAAATATACCTTTGCCGGAGCATCCGCGCCCTGATTTCCAGAGGGAGCATTGGCTCAACCTCAACGGCCCCTGGCGGTTTTGCTTCGACGAACAAGACGCGGGACGAAAAGGTCGCTGGTTCGCTGAAGGCGTCGAATTTCCGGATAAGATTATGGTTCCTTTTCCCTGGGGATCGAAGCTCTCGGGTATTGAAGACAAAGCCGATATTGGCTGGTACAGAAGACGGGTAACTGTCCCCGACTCGATGCAGGGTATGCGCATTTTTCTGGTTGTCGGCGCCTGCGACTGGCGTACGACCGCCTGGTTCGACGGCAATCTTCTGGGCGATCATCAGGGAGGATACACGCCTTTCGAGTTTGACATAACGCGGCACGTCAAGCAGGGCAAGGCTCAAAGTCTGGTATTACGTGTCGACGATACGCCTCACAAGTATAAGCTGGAAGGCAAGCAGGGTTACGGCAGGGCGGCGGGAATCTGGCAGACCGTCTACCTGGAAGCCCGGCCGGAAGTTGCATTCGAGACCATTCATTTCACGCCGGATATCGACAATGAGAAAGTTTCTGTCGAAGCCACTCTCAACAAATCCGCTCCGGCGGGTACAGAGCTGCAACTTGAATTCAAGCCGCAAGATCTGGCGAATTCTACTGTTGTCAAAACGGTCCAAAAGGGCGACAGAGAGATTCGCTTTGACGTTCCGATTCAGGAGCCGAGGCTGTGGTCGCTCGATGATCCGTATATCTATGAGGTCGAGGCGGAGTTACTTGGGCCTGATGCCGGAGACCGCGTCTCCACATACTTTGGAATGCGGAAGATCAGCGTTGTCAAGCTCCCCGGCACGGATTTTCCTTATATTGCACTGAACGACAAGCCCGTTTACCTCCAGATGGCTCTGGACCAGGCGTACCATCCTGAGGGATATTATACTTTCCCCAGCGACGAATTCATGCGGGATGAGATTCTGCGCTGCCGCCGCATCGGCCTCAACGGACAGCGGATTCACATTAAAGTGGAAGTCCCGCGCAAGCTGTATTGGGCCGACCGACTTGGCGTGTTGATTATGGCCGACGTCCCCAACAGTTGGGGACCGCCCGATTCGCGGATGCGGCGGGAAACTGAGACGGCGCTGCGCGGCATGATCCGGCGGGATTACAACCACCCGGCGATATTTTCCTGGGTGAACTTCAATGAAACATGGGGCCTGAAATCGGGCAAAAAGGGCTATACACGGGAAACTCAGGAGTGGGTCGCTTCGATATATGAGCTGACGAAAAAATTGGACCCGACGCGGCTCGTCGAAGACAACTCGCCCTGCAACAACGATCACGTGAAAACCGATATCAATAGTTGGCACGCCTACCTGCCCGGCTATGGTTGGCGCGACCGGCTGGAGCGAATTACCCGCGACACTTATCCGGGATCGAAATGGAACTTCATAGGCGGGCGGACGCAGGGCCCCCAGCCTCTCTTCAACAGCGAGTGCGGCAACGTCTGGGGTTATAAGGGCAGCGCCGGCGATGTCGACTGGAGCTGGGACTATCATATCATGATTAACGAATTCAGGCGGCATCCCGAGATTTGCGGCTGGCTTTACACTGAGCATCACGATGTCATAAACGAATGGAACGGCTATTACAAATATGATCGCTCTGAAAAGTTCACCGGCATGTCCGAGCTGGTCGACGGCATGAGCCTGAATGACCTGCACGGCAAGTTCTATCTGGCTTCGGAGAGAGAATTGTGCCGGGACGTCAGGCCGGGGGAGAAGGTGAACGTGCCGCTCTATGCTTCCTTTATGACCGACAGCATGGTCGGCGGAAACCTGAAACTTAAGGCGGAACTGGCCGGCTGGGACACGCTTGGCCGCAGAGAAGTCTACTCCCGATACGAAGGCACAATTCGTTATAAACCGTGGGTCAACGGCAAGCTCGAACCGCTGCCGGTGACCATGCCGGATAAGCCCGCGCTGGCGGTATTGAGTTTCATTTTGGAAGACGACTCGGGCAGTATCCTCCACCGGAATTTCACAACATATCTTGTCTTGGAAGGTCCCTCGCCGCGGGAGGAAACGATAGTCTCGGATTCCGGCAAGGTCAAAGTGGTTCGTTGCGCTCCGCGCAGTTTCAAGAAGGCCGAATGGTCTCTAAAGCGGTGGAATGTGCTCGACGGGCTCAAGGTCAACGGCGCCGGGGCTGGATATTTCGAATATTCCGTTCCATGGCCTGCTGACTTGCAGGTTGAAGATGTTGCCGAAGCAAGCTTCCGCGTGGAAGTTTCCGCTAAGCAGCTCTTTGGCAAGGACAGAGAAGGCACCAAAAAGCAGGGGGGCAGTTTCATGCGGGGCAAGGGCACCCAAGATCCAAGCTCGAATCCCAATTCCTATCCGATGACCGACGAGACTAAATTTCCGAGCGCCGTCCGCGTTCGCGTGGCCGGAGAAAGCGTCGGCGTCTTCGATCTTCGGGACGATCCCGCCGACCATCGCGGCATACTGTCGTGGCGTAGTCAAAAGCGCGACCGAAGATTGCGCGAAGCCGGCTCATACGGCTATCTTGTGAATGCTCACATTCCGAAATCCGTTTTAGCCGAGGCTGCGAACAAGGAAGAGATAGTCGTGAGGCTGGAGGTTGATGATTCCCTTCCGGGAGGATTAGCGATCTACGGCGAGCGTTTCGGACGATACCCGCTCGATCCGACGTTAGCACTCGTGTTGAAGAATTAGGCTGTGTGCAGTCGCCACTTGTCATTCCCGCGAAGGCGGGAATCTATTGCGTTCGCGTTTCTGGATTCCCGCCTTCGCGGGAATGACAGAATGCACTGAGCGTACAATTAAAGATGCTTTTTCAACCAGCGCAGCGTTTCTTCCCACATTTCGGGTGTGTAGGTGTGGCCAACTCCGGGATAGAGTATGCCAAGGAAGTTCCGCTGCCTGCCGTAAAGCTTATAAAGATCTTGCTGGAAAGAGTTGATTATCCTTACGCCGTCGCCGGGTGAGCCTCCGTCTTTGTCTCCGGTCAAAGTCAGGTGCGGTCGGGGCGCGATCAAACCTATCACCGATTCGGTATCGATGCCTTCGGCCAGCATATTGGGTACATAATAATATATCCCATGCTCTCGAAGCGACCCGTGAGCAATCAGATTCTGGTAACGTGTCAGGCAGGCGACGCTGATCGCGACCTTGATGCGCTCGTCGAGAGCCGCGGCCCACCATGTCCGTGTGGATCCCATGCTCATTCCCATAACTGCAATGCGACCCGGATCGACTTCCGGTCGTGAAGCCAGATAGTTCAGCGCCAGAATATCGTCGCGAACCATCATCCCCCACAGGGTTCGCCCCTGCCAAAGGAAGGTCTTGAAAAGAGATGATTCTGTTAATCTACCTTCTTCCTCATTTCCCGCCGGCCCCTGGAAGCGGCGCTCGCCGAAGGCGTATGCATCGATTGCCTGTACGATGTAACCTTTACGCACGAGTTCTTCGCCTGTTGTGAAGTCCAATTGTGGATGTTCTTTAGTAAGCACCTCCTCCTTGCCCAGCTCATATCTGTCGGCGTGATAATGATTGTAGAGTATCGCCGGGCCGCGTCCTTCGTGACCGGCAGGGATAAGCAAATAGCCGTACACGGTGTCGCCGACCCCGTTGTCAAAGGTGAATTCTTCGAGTGTGTGTCCGCGTCTTGTCTCTTTATCCTGTATCTCCACATCGGGGGTGAATAGAGGAGGCAAATCGCCGAGCAGTCGCTTCAGCGTGTCTCGCAGTTCGATCTTGCGTGTTTCCCATTCATCGACTGTTGTGGGGTGCGGTGTGCCAAAAGATTTAAAGCCGCCTTTTAGCACTTCCGGCATTGCATCTTCACGATTTGTCATGAGCCTACCTGCAAGCGTAACCAATCTTTGGATTGTCATGCTAATTGAATCTGTTATCATAATCAAAAGCAATTTGTCGAATGCAGACTGTCACCGATATTTTGAGCAGGTTATTTGGAGGTTAGAGCTATGAGAAAATGGGACTTACCTGGGGGATTAGTTGTTGTCTATTTGCTCTTGACCGGGCCTGTTAGTCCGGCGTCATCGGCTCAACCCAAGCAGGCCTCCGACAGACACACGCCCGTTACGAGAGTGTACCAGGATACGCACGAGGCGGTCGTGAACATTGCCGGTGAGCGTATTATGGCTGCTCCGCGAGGCCCTGGCTATCTTTGGCCCGATATGTTCGATCTGTGGGGACCGAGATTTCAGAGGCAGGTCGCGGTGCTGGGTTCGGGCCTGATAGTACACGAAGACGGCTACGTCATCACCAACGCGCACGTGATCCAGGGTGCCGAGAAAGTTAAAGTGGTATTCAGCGACGGGCGCGACTTCCCGGCTGAAATAATCAGTACCGATGAGACGAAAGATCTTGCCGTCATGACCGTCGACACCGACGAAAAGCTGCCTTTCATTCACCTGGGCCGAAGCAACGATCTGATGATCGGCGAGACAGTCATTGCGATCGGCAATCCTTACGGCTATTCCAACACGGTCACCAGTGGCGTCATCAGCGCAGTGGGAAGGGACATCCAGGTGGCCGAAGGTATGTGGCTTCGCGGGCTGATTCAGACCGATGCTCCCATCAATCCCGGCAACAGCGGCGGGCCTCTTCTGAATGTTAACGGCGACCTGATCGGAGTCAATACCGCAATCCGGGCCGAGGCGCAGAACATCGGCTTTGCAATACCGGTCGATACTCTTGCCGACAACCTGAGTCAGATGCTCATGCCGGAGAAGCTCCGCCGCGTTCGTCTGGGACTGGTTGTCGGCCGGATGAAAAAGGCTGGGCAGTACGCCGGACTCGTCGTGGACTCTGTGAGCAAGGCCAGCCCTGCCGACGAAAAAGGAATCGCAGCAGGCGACATAATCATCGAAATTGACGGGCGCAAGCTCACCAGCGTACTTGATTTCTACATTAAAATGATAGATAAGCAAGTCGGCGAACCGATACAGATCAAATATCTAAGGCCTGGTGCTCCTATGCGGACCAGAAGCGCCAGTTTGACGATGAAAGCCCGGCCGCTGCCCGATGGCCGCGTACTCGTGAGCGATTTCTTTCAGATGGAAGTCTCGGGATTGAACCGGCGGGTTGCGAGGAAATTCGGTTTCGACAGCGCATACCCGGTTTTGATCGTGACTCAAGTAGAGTCCGATGGAGTGGCCGGTCGGGCGGGCATAGAGCGGGGCGATCTTATCATCGAGATTAACAACGCCACCGTTAGCAACATCCGGGAACTCTCGCTGGAGATGGAGAAGGTAAACCCCGGCGACGTGGTGGAGCTAAAGATCATGCGCATCCGCGTTGGAGTGTTTGGGCAGGTCCAGCGGCCGTACAGAGTCAGGCTCAGAGCGCAGCCCAAAAAAGTTCGGAGACTTTGAAATAATAACACTGTCTTTAGCAGGTCGATTATGTATCCCACAAGCGGGATTTATAAGGAGACGGAAAATGAGCACGATAAATCATACGAAAGATTCTGCAAGACAAAGACCCACCCGCAGGGAGTTTATGGCGAGAAGCTGTGCCGCTGTTGGCGGCGCAGCGCTGGGCCTGTCGATCCGACGACTTACGACAGCAGGCGCAACCGCATCCGGAGACATATCAAAGATCAACCCAGGTTTCATCGGGCCACAATTTTTCGACGAGCAGGAAGAGCAGGCGCTGATGGAAGTAATGGAGTCAGGTTCTCCTTTTAGATACTGGGGACCGGGCAAGCCTACGAAGGTGTTGCGCTTCGAAGAGAATTTCGCCAAGTACATGGGGGCAAATTACGCGCTCGGTGTTACCTCCGGCACCGCTGCTCTGGATTGTGCCGTGACCGGACTCGGAATCGGACCCGGCGATGAAGTGATCGTCCCGGCCTACACCTGGTGGTCGGACTATACCTGCGTAGTCCATGCGGGCGCTTTGCCCGTCTTCGCGGATATCGACGAGACGCTCAATATCGATCCAAAAGATTTTGAGCGCAAGATTACGCCCCGCACGAAGGCCGTTATCGCGGTCCACCTTCTTGGCGGGCCCTGCGATATGGATCCGATTATGGAGATCGCGCACAAGCATAAAGTGGCGGTCCTGGAGGACTGTGCCCAATGCGTCGGCGGCTCGTATTGCGGCCAGAAACTGGGTTCCATCGGAGATGTGGGCATATACAGTTTTCAGATCAATAAGACTATGACCTCCGGCGAGGGCGGGGCCGTCGTGACGAGCGATCCGCTTATCTACGAGCGCGCGGCCCGTTTCCACGATATGGGGACGATCCGGAGCCTCTTTCTGGATCGCTCGGGTCCGAGTCAGGTGCAGACTTTTGCCGGCGAGAATTTCAGGATGAGCGAGCTAACCGGAGCTGTGCTTGGCGCGCAATTGTCGAAGCTCGATACTATGATCGCCACGCTTAGCGCCAATGGTCGAGCCATCTACGAGGGAATCAAGGACCTGCCCGGCATCTGTCTGCGGCATCGACCCGATCCGGACGGCGACATAGGCTACGCCGTCTTTTTCGAGATGAAAGACAGAGCGACGCGCGACCGCTGCATAAACGAACTAAGGGAAAGGAACGTCCCGGCGGGCAGAATGTCGGGTTCGGTCTTGCTGCCCATCCAGGAATCCGTAATCAACAAGCGAGCCAGGCATCCGGACTGGCCATCGTTCAACAGCCCGCACGGCAGAAAGATCGAGTACGGTCCCGATTGCTGCCGACAGACATTAGGCGTTTACGACCGTTTCGTCCAGGTCCGAGTCGGGCCGAAATACACACAACGTATCAACGATTACATCATCGACTCGATCCGAGATGTTCATAAGTCTATTGCATAACTGAACTGTAAGTACACCGGGGAATCTCGATGCTGCAGATGCGAAAAAGACTGCAACTAATGCTCGTAAACCTGCTGGTCGTTGTTCTTAGTCTGGATACCGGCCTTGGCCGCAATATTGAGATCGAAGTGGAGGCACAAAGCGCAGGCAAGTACGAAAAGCTGGAACTGCTCATACGAGTGGACGTTCAATACGATAATCCGTTCGATCCGGAAGAAATCGACCTGACGGCCATGATTACGACTCCCGGCGGACGGCGGCTTACGGTCCCCGCTTTTTTCATGCAGGACTACGAGCGGCGAAAACTCGATGGGCGGCGAAACAGGGCAAACTGGTATTACGCCGGGGGCGCCGGAACGTGGAGAGCAAGATTTGCGCCGAGCGAAGAAGGAGCCTACATCGCCAGGGCAATTCTGAGAGACGGCACAGGTAAGTTTAGCTCGGAGAGTGTGCGCTTCACTTGCATCCCGTCATCCAACAAGGGATTCCTTCAGGTCGATCCCGAAGATCCCCGTTTTCTTGGTTTCACCGAAGGCGATCCGTTCTTTGCCATCGGCCAGAACGTGGCGTTTGTCGGCGAGGGCCAGTATGTCAACCTGACGAAAGCGGAGGAGATTTTCCGCAAGCTGTCAGAAAACGGCGCCAACTTCCTACGAGTCTGGACGTGCTGCGAGGATTGGGCGATGGCCATCGAGGCCCGAAAGAGCGTCTGGGACAGGTCGTGGAGCCGCAACGCGCCTATTGTGCCGATGCCCGATGTTGATAACGCTTACAATGGCCGTAAATGCATCCGCATAGGCGGGGACGAAAATGCATCGATAAACGTTTCGCCGTCACATCCCGTGGGATTGCGGCCTGGTACACACTACAAACTCACCGGGCGATTCAAATCCGATTGCAGGGCGACGCTGAAGGTGGAAATGCCCCATAACGCCGAAGTCACAAGTTTCAATCCTCGCGATGGTGGCGGATGGACAAAGTTTACCTGCAAGTTTGTAACCGGTGAAAATGACCGCTGGCTTGGGCGATTGGCTCTGCGAAAGACCGGTTCCGGCACAATATGGATAGATGATCTTTCACTTAAAGAGGCCGGCCGCATGATGGAGTTGCTTTGGGAAGCCGACGTGAACCGCCCGGCGCGGGGGTACTACAATCAAATCGACTGTTTCATGCTGGACAAGCTCGTGGAAGCAGCCGAGCGTAACGGCATATATCTGATGCTCTGCCTGATAACCAGAGACCTGTACATGAAATTGCTGTCCGACCCATCCAGTGCCGAGTATGATCGAGCTGTGAAGGACGCGAAGAATCTGATGCGCTACGCCGTAGCGCGCTGGGGTTATTCGACTAACGTTGCCGCGTGGGAGTACTTCAACGAGATCGATCCGGGGCTGCCGACCGGGCGTTTTTACGATGAACTTGGTGAGTATCTTGAGAAGATCGATCCTCACAAGCATCTGCGAACGACCAGCACGTGGCACCCTTCAGCAAAAGACTGCCGCCATTCCCGGCTGGACATCGGTCAGTTGCACCACTATATGCGCCCGAACACAAAAGAAGACTACAAGGATGAAGTCGCCGTTTTGATTGACAAGACAGAATTCCTCCGGGAGCACGCATCTGATAAGCCCGTGTTGATCGGTGAGTTCGGCCTGGCGAATCCAAAATGGGGTCTCAGCGATGACATGAAACGCGACGGCGAAGGTGTGCATTTTCACAACTGTCTCTGGGCTTCTGCCTTTGCCGGATCATCCGGAACGGCGATGTTCTGGTGGTGGGATCAGCTCGACAGGCAAAATGCCTATCACCACTACCGGCCCCTCGCGAAATTCTTGGCCGATGTGTCTTTTGTCGGCCTAAAGCCGATTAAATCTACTCTCTCTGATGACCGGCTGCGCGCTTTAGGCTACAAGGGCAGCAACCGTGCGTACATCTGGCTTGCCGATGGCAGCGCGATATGGTGGAACCGGATTGTCGACAATAATAAGCCTGCCAAGATCAACAGGGCGACCATTGAGATTGAAGCTCTCGATCCCGGGACCTACAACGTCCAGTGGTGGCATACGCACGAGGGTAAAGTAGTTAAGAACGAGCGCGTGCCAGTCACCGACGGCCCCTTGCGAATATCCGTGCCGTCCTTCTCCGGTGACATTGCCTGTAAAGTCACATCACTAAAAGAAAAGTAGCCACGAACAGACACGAAGAAAAGAGAGAAGATAAGAAGATAGGAACAGGTGAGCTCATGTCCTCTCATCTTCTTATCTTCTTAACTTCCTTACTTTCTGTTAATTCACAGCTAAAGGATTAGCACTGTAAATCAGTTTCAAAGCTACAGCCGCTTGATGCGTACGTTGCGGTACCAGACGTTAGCGCCGTGGTCCTGGAAGCCGATGTGGCCTTCGCGTTTGAAATCCTTCAGGGCTGTTCGGAACTTGTTCGGTGATCCATCCGGATTCTTGCGAGGTGTCTTCCATTCGTTCAGGTCCATGTTGATGATCTGCTCCCCATTAAGGACGACGTCAATCTCGTTGTCGCGGGCGGTTATCGCTATATGGTTCCACCGGCCGGCCTTTGTCATCTCTTTGGTCGGCGCTACAGCGTCGTAGATAGCGCCGCAACTGTGTTTTGTCGGTTTGGCAACCGGTTTGAAGACCTGTATTTCGATGCCGGTCTGCACGGGATTTTTCGTATTGTCCGTGCGGATGAAGATGCCGCTGTTGCCCTCAGTCTTGAATTCGAGATCGAGAACGAAATCTCCGAAACGCTCTTTGGTCCACAACATCCCGGATTTCTTTTGTCTGGTCAGCCAGCCTTCTTCGTTGATGACCCATTTACTCTGTTGCCACTTGTCCATGTCCGAGCCGTCGAACAGCACTTCCCATCCGCCGCCGGAGTTCAGCAGGACGTCCATGCGGGGTGAGTTGTGATTGTATGGCTTAAGGAGAATGTCAAGGTCGCCGTCGCCGTCGAGATCGGCGAGCTTGCCTTCGTGTATTCCCTGGCCTTTGGAAGCGACGGTCTCTTCGAAGTTGCCTTTGCCGTCGCCGTACCATATATAAATTTTCGCATTATCGCCGGCGCCCGGCTTGCCCATCTCGCCGATGAATATGTCGAGGTTGCCGTCGTCGTCCACGTCGCGGATTTCGCAGGTGTGGCCGTGTATTACGTGCCGCAGCGTATGGGCGACCCATTTTGTGCCGTTCCACTCGTACCACTTCGCGTCGCCGTTCATATCGCCCGGGGAGAATACGACCTCGGGCCTGCCGCCCTTTACGAGCTGACCGGCTGCGCACTGGGTAAAGGCCATGTCGGCATCGATGACGTGTTCTTTGTAATTTGTGCCCCCCTGATGCTTGTCCTGGGGACTCCTTGTGGAGAACCAGCGTCCGCCACCGACAATATCGACCTTGCCGTCTCCGTCGATATCGGTGGGGATCGACGGAAAGCCTTCTCGCTCGCGCCCCGAGGCCCATGAATAAATCGTTTTTGCAGACCACGGCTCGGTCGATTTAGGATTGGCCGGAATGTCGTAGAGAAGCAGCTTCTTGGCTCTCTGGTTCCACGTCACAAATTCGGTTTTGCCGTCTCCGTCGTAGTCTCCGAAGGTCTGGTCGTGGTGCTTGCGGCCGCCCGAGCTCTTGATATTGCGGCAGGTCCAGGGCTTCGAGAAGTCCGGATGGGGATTCTCCCACCACCATATATTGTTGCCGCTGGCGTCCTGGCCGAGAACAATGTCCGGGTCTCCGTCCCCGTCGATATCGTACGAATCGCCACCGGCCTCCGGCCTTTTCTTCGTGTCGTCTATCACGTGCTTGTCCCAGCCTTTGCCGTTATATTTGTACCACACGACCGACGGCGTCTGAGTGCGCTCGCCCACTACGAAGTCGTCTATGCCGTCCTGGTCAATGTCCGCAACCACGCAGCATGTTTGCTGGCTGCCATCATTTGGAACGGGCATATCCCCGGTCGTGGTGCTCTTGCGCTGCCAATTCACGGCGGCATCTGCTGCGGCAACAACCCCCAGCAGGATAGCCAGCACTGGCAATAGTTTCCCGACGAGACGTGATTCTGAATTGCTGCATCTTTTACTTGTCATTTGTGATCTCCTTAGTCCGGCATCGGTTGCATGATTCAACTTTGAAGTACTTCCAAACGTCTTCATGAAGGATATATTACCGGCTTCGCCGTGAAACTTCCATCAGTTTTCTTGTCAAGTTTTGGTGGCTGTGTATAATTGTCGGTGAGCGTCCCGCCGGGGCGCGGTCATTGCGGCACGAGCGAATTGCCGGAAATTGCCTGAACTTCGGGAGAAAACGATGATATGCAACGCAAAATTCTACAACCCTGGAATCCTGATTGCCTTGGGAGTAACCACAATTATTATGGCCGGTGAAAAAGACAGTCTGCGTTCCGATCTGCGGGATCAGCCCGGTATTGTCAGGGCGCAGTTTCTCTATGAAGAGGCACCTTTTCCCTCGTGTCACGCTTCAACTATAGCCGAGACAAAGAACTACTTTGTCGCGGCCTTTTTCGGGGGCACAGATGAGGGCAATAAAGACGTTGGGATTTGGCTTTGCAGAAAGAGAAAGAACGCCGCAAGCTGGTCGGCTCCCGTCGAGATAGCCAACGGCGTACAGTACAGAAAAATTCCCGGCGGGCAATTGCATCGGCATCCGTGCTGGAATCCCGTTTTATATCAGGCGGATGATGGTCCGCTGCTGCTGTTCTACAAGGTAGGACCGACTCCACGAGGCTGGTGGGGGATGTTGACTACCTCGGAGGATCAGGGCCGGACCTGGGAGCAGCCGAGGCGTCTGCCGGAAGGCATAATCGGGCCTGTCCGCGCCAAGCCGGTCAAGCTTGCTGATGGATCGCTGCTATGTGGTTCGAGCACCGAGCACGAGGGATGGCGCGTGCACATGGAGATCACCCCCGATCTCGGCAAAACCTGGAGCAGGACCGAAGCGCTCAACGATGGCAAGGATTTTCCCGCTATCCAGCCAACCATCCTGACGTATCCGGACGGCAGAATCCAGATCCTCTGTCGCAGTCGGGGGATTCTGCGCCAGTCATGGTCTGACGACGGCGGCAAGACATGGAGTCCGCTGGTGCGGTCGGTCCTGCCCAACCCCAGCGCCGGGATCGATGCCGTAACTCTGAAAGACGGCAGGCAATTGCTGGTCTATAACCACTCAGCGAAAAACCGGGCGCAACTGAACGTAGCCGTATCTGCCGGTGGCAAAAACTGGAAGGCCGCGTTGAAGCTTGAAGATGAGACAACAATCGGCGGCAAGAAGGCATACGGCGCATACCCCGCAGCGATACAAGCCTCAGACGGCTTTGTCCGCATTAGCTACACATGGCGCCGCGAGCGGATCAACTATGTGGTCATCGACGCGGACAAGCTTGTGCTGCGCGACATGCCCGACGGAAAGTGGCCCGAATAGTGGCTTGCGGTTGTTTCTCGCAAAAAAACAACTCCAACTCTTGCAACTCAGCGTCAGACACCTTTGCCGAGAACAGAGTTGTTTATGTCTTCGTAGAAATAACAGCGTCTGTGTGATAATGAAAGTTTTGAACCGAAGGGGGGGACGCTATGAACAAGAAATTTCTTCTTACGAGATTTTTGCTGGGCTGTTGGGCGTTGTTGATATTGCTCGGTGGTGTGCACGGATATCGAGGCATAAAAAGCTTTGCGCGTCAGAGGGGGGGATTCTATGGTTTGAAAACCAATACGTCAAAACGAGCCATTAAGCTCAGTGAACTTCAATCCGGCGGCCCGGGCAAGGACGGCATCCCCGCGATCGACTCACCAAAATCTGTAAAACAGAAGGATGCGGCAGAATGGCTCAGGCCGAACGAACCGGTCATTGCAGTCGCGATCGAGGGTGAGAGCAGGGCGTATCCCTTGCAAATCCTGATGTGGCACGAAATCGCAAACGACGTGATCGCGGGCGTACCGGTTGCGGTGACGTTCTGTCCCTTGTGTTACAGTGCTAACGTTTTTGACCGCAGGGTCGAGGGCGAGACTTACAGCTTCGGTGTTTCCGGATTGCTGAGACATTCGGACCTTGTGATGTACGACCGCCGAACCGAAAGCCTGTGGCAGCAGATTACCGGCAAAGCCATCGTCGGCGATATGACCGGCGCTAAGCTCAAGCGTATCCCGGCACAGATAATATCTTTCCGGCAGTTCCGATCTGCGCACGAAGACGGCCTCGTTCTGTCTCGCGACACCGGCTACCGCCGCGATTATGGGAAAAATCCTTACGTCGGTTACGACGATATTCGCAAAACGCCATTCATGTATCACGGCGGGAACGACCCGCGACTACGGCCCATGGAGAAAGTGATCACCGTCAGTCTGTCGGGCCGGGACAAGGCGTATCCCTATTCAATTACTCGGGAGCTGCGAGTGATTAATGACGAAATAGCGGATACGCCGTTGGTCGTCTTCCACGCGGATGGAGCGGTGTCTGCATTGGACGAAAGCCGCATAGTGTCTTCTCGCGAGGCCGGTTCGACAGGAGTCTTCGAGCGAAAGATCGATGACCGACTGCTGAGCTTCAGCTACGAAGACGGCAACTTTTACGACGAGCAGACCGAAAGCGCCTGGGACATTACCGGCAGGGCCGTGCAAGGGCCGTTAAAGGGCAAGCAACTGAAACGCATCGTCCACGGTGATTACTTCGCTTTCGCCTGGTTCGTCTTCAAGCCGCAAACGGCAATCTACAGTCAGCAATGAACCGTCAAATTAACATTATTGACACAAAGCATTGTGGTATCATACAAACTCGAGGCGGCGGAATTATATTGCTCGTGAGACCGAGAAGTTCGCAATGTTATGCCATGGAACGCAAATAAAGTTGGCCGATAAGTCATGAAGCTCAGGATAACACGACGTCGCTTTCTGATTGGATCTTTCGCTGCCGGCGCTGGGGTCGTTGCAGATATGCGTCTCATTGAACCGCGTTGGCTGCGCGTAGATCGCGTCGATGTTACTTTGCCGGCCGGGCGGCTAACGAATCCGGTAAGGATTCTTCATATCTCAGATATGCACGCGTCCGGCCAGGTGTCTGTGGAATTCATCGAAAAAGCAATTGAGCTTGGGATTTCGCAAAGGCCCGACCTTGCATGCATTACCGGAGATTTCATTACCCGCCACATTCCTTACCGCAATGAGTATGTCTCAATCTTGAGAAGCCTGTCCGCTGCCTGTCCCTGCTTTGCGTGTGCCGGCAACCATGACGGCGGGGGATGGGTTGGGCCGCTTGGAGGATATAAGGATTTGACTGAAATTCGCCGATTCTTGGATGATTCGAATATTTCGCTTCTGTTCAATTCATCGAAAACAATATCGGTCAACCGGGCCGCTATTGAGCTGATAGGGCTCGGCGACTGCTGGGCCGGGGACGCTAAGGCGGACGAGGCATTCGGCGCGAACGACAGCTCGCACCAGATATGCAGGATCGTACTTTCACACAATCCGGATTCTAAAGAACTGCTGCGCGATTATTCGTGGGATCTCATGCTCTGCGGCCACACTCACGGCGGGCAGCTCTCTCTGCCGGTTCTCGGCACGCCGTTCGCACCCGTGACCGACCACAGATACGTCTACGGCCTGAATCAATGGAACGGCAGACTCATCTACACGACAAGAGGAATAGGCAACGTTTACGGTCTGAGGTTCAACTGCCGCCCCGAAGTAGCTATCCTGAATGTATCATGACAGACGTAGGATGGGTTCGCCGGAGCAGTGGTTTGTCATCCAGCAGATCGGATTGCCACCTTGTCCAGGCGGGGCCTGAAACTGCTTGAATGGCTCAAAAAGATATTTGATACCCTGCATCGCCGAGAGACATTGACGACCAAAGGCTGGAGGCGTTCGATGACGCGTCTCAAAGCGGGCTCTCTGAAACAAGTGCGACGACCGCCCGGGTCATCCCCTGGCTAAGAAGTTGGCCAGGCGGTTCAAGGGCGATACAGCGGCCGATTATTTTCGGCTTATGGACGAACCCGATGTGGAGCCGACAAACAGTCGGACCGAACGCCAGATTCGTCCGGTCGTGATTGACCGACGCATCACACAAGGCACCCGCGGTTACATTGTTTTCTTTATGTGTTCTAGCAGGCCGCCGTCTTTGATTATTTCGAGGGCGAAATCGGGCAGCGGCTGAAAGCTTATATCGACGCCGGTGGTCTTGTTGCTGATCGTGCCGTTTTCGTAGTCGATTTCAAGTTCGTCGCCGTCGTTGATTTTGTTGATGGCCTCGCGAGATTCGATCAGGTAGAAGCCGTTGTTGATGGCGTTGCGATAGAAGATTCGGGCGAAAGTCCCGGCGATCACGTTCTCGACACCCGCACCGCGAATCGCCCAGACCGCGTGTTCCCGCGACGAGCCGCAACCGAAATCGTCCCGGGCGACAATGACATCGCCTTCTTTAACCTTCTTCACAAAGTCCTTGTCCAGATCTTCGAGACAATGAGTCGCTAACTCCTTCTCATCATCAGTATTCAAATACCGAGCGGGGATTATTTCGTCCGTATTAATATGATCTCGTTTGTATACGTGTGCTTTGGTCATCGCTAAGCTCCTCAGCATTGAAATTCTAAATCCTAACCCGGACAAGCCGGAACCAAAGAGGGTTGGATGAAAGGCTGACGCCCGACGAAGTATCCCTTCTGCTCAAAAGGCGCCATCCTATTTGTACAACCGCAATCTCCCTCCCCACCCTCTTTCGAGGGAGGGAGATTGCTTATTCTGGAACCAAAGACTTGGCATGTGCCGGGTCGATCAAAGATGTCGCCAAATATAAGACGATTTGGCACCATCTTTGAAGCGACCCTAAACATTACTGATGTCATGATTCTACTCGGTACAATTTGCAGCCTAAAAGGCTGTTAAAACCATTATCGCCGATACACTATAATGAAGATACTATTGACACCCCGTAAAGGGGAATATATGCGTTACGAGTCCGACGTTTGCTATCACCTGGCTATGCTCAGGAGGCTTTATGCCACTTCCTTTTTAAGAGGGACTCCATAGTACAGTTTTGTTTTACCGGCCCCTTCGACCCAGTTTGGGGGACAAGGGGGTCTTTTATCCTCATCTTACAATTTTATGACCGTTTTGCGCACAATTTCATTTGTAAGGGACTAAACAATATCAAAATTCCAAAGGTCAATGTTCAAAACCTCAACTGCTCTTGGTCACTATTGATCCGAAGATACGTGTCAGTTCGCCGGCCTCTTTTACTAATGCCTTTCTTTCCATTTCAAGTTATCTGTTGTCACAGGTGTCGACTAACCGGAGCCAGTATCTGCTTTCTTTCGCCTCTTTTCGACATATCCTGATGCGCGTTAAGAAATCCTTCTTGCTCAGAGCTTCATTCGCCTCTATATAGTTGGCGCCAACAGAGCCGGACGCCTTGATAAGCTGTCTCCCATCTTCGGTGTTAGCCAGCGTCTTAGGCAGTCTTTTGACAACTGCCCTAACCCGCCTTGCAAACTCAAACGTCCTGTCCTCAAGGTCATGCTGTTTTGAATTTGGTCTTTGAGTCATTTGAATTTGTTTAGAATTTAGGATTTAGATATTAGAATTTAATCCAGGTATTTCCTGCAATCTGTTATCTTTCCTTCTACCGCGCTGGCTGCGGCGGTGGCGGGGCTGGCGAGGTAGACTTCGCTCTCGGGATGCCCCATTCGGCCGACGAAGTTTCGGTTCGTCGTGCTGATGCACTTTTCACCCGCGGCCAGGATTCCCATAAAGCCGCCGAGGCACGCGCCGCAGGTCGGGGCGCTTATCACGCATCCGGCGTCGTAAAAGACGTCGAACAGGCCCTCGTCCTTGGCCTGCTTCCAGATTTCCGGCGTCGCAGGTACGACTATCGTACGGATAGCTACCTCTTTATCCGTTAGAATATTGGCGGCGATGCGAAGGTCCTCGATCCGGCCGTTTGTACAGCTTCCGATGTAGGCCTGGTCCATTTCCTTGCCGGCGCATTCACCGACCGGAACGCCCCCGCTGGGCAGGTGCGGCAAGGCGACCATCGGCTCAATGGTCGAGCAGTCGATTTCGTCCACCGAGTAATATTCGGCGTCAGCATCCGACTCATAAACTGTGTAGTCAGTATCGCCGTTCAAGTGCTCGTCGAGATACTGTTTCGTCACGTCGTCGAAGGCAATGATACCGCTCTTGCCGCCCGCTTCGATGGCCATGTTCGTTATCGTCATGCGAGCTTCCATCGACATCTCGGCCAGCGCCGGCCCGACGAATTCCATCGCGCGATACAGCGCTCCGTCGGTTCCGATTCTCGCGATGACGGCGAGAACAACGTCCTTGCTGTAAACGCCGGGTCCGAGTGAGCCGTTCAGGACGAACTTCATCGACGCCGGGACCTTGAACCACAACCTGCCCGTCGCTATCGCCGCAGCGGCATCCGTCGAGCCGATACCCGTGCTGAAAGCTCCGAATGCGCCGTACGTGCATGTGTGCGAATCGCCGCCGACGATGACCTCGCCCGGCCTGATGTGGCCCTGCTCGGGCAGCAGCGCATGGCAGACTCCCGCTCTGCCGAGCTTGTAATAATGTGTGATCTTGTGCCGCTTCGCCCAGGCGTCCAGGCGCTTATGAAGCTCTGCACTCTTGATGTCCTTGGGCGGCTGGAAGTGATCCGGTGTCACGACAATCTTTTCCCGATCGAACACTTTATCGATGCCTTTCTCTTCGAGCATCGAAATCGCCGGCGGCGTTGTAACGTCGTGGCACATCACAACGTCTACCTTCGCATCGACCAACTGCCCCCGAACGACCTTGTCCTCGCCCGCGGCCCTGGCCAGTATCTTTTCTGTTATTGTCATACCCATTTTTTTATCGTTCTCCTCAATTATTTGTCTGAACTCTCTTCAAGCGGCTTGCCTTTCATCTGCGCCGAGACCATTCTGTTGATTGCGTCTACGTAGGCTTTTGCCGAGGCCTCGATGATGTCGGTCGAGATGCCGCGACCGGTGAAGATTCTGCCGTTTTCGCTGATTCTGACCGTCGCTTCGCCGAGGGCTTCTTTGCCGCCGGTAATTGCCCGGATCGAATAATTTTCGAGCTTCGGCGACAGCCCCGTCGCGTCTCTGATCGCCTCGTACGCCGCGTCGATCGGCCCGTCTCCGCAGGCCGCCGCCTGCTTGAGCTGGTCGTGCATCTTTATCTTGACGCTTGCGGTCGGCAGCGTGCCGGTACCGCAGGCGACGTGCAGGTACTCCAGAACGTACACCTGCTCAATGGCGTGGATTTCGTCGCTGATTATCGCCGCGAGGTCCTCGTCGAAGACCTCGTGCTTCTTGTCCGCCACGGCCAGGAACATCCCGTATGCCTTCTCCATTTCATCCTCAGTCAGCGTATATCCCATCTCCTCGAGCCGATGCCGCAATCCGTGACGTCCGGTTCGCGCGGTCAGAACCACGCGGCTTTCATCAATACCGATATCCTCCGGCCGCATGATCTCATACGTCTCGCGTTTCTTTAAGAATCCGTCTACGTGAATGCCCGAGCTGTGAGCGAAGGCATTGTGACCCACGACGGCCTTATTCGTCGGGACCGGCATGCCGAGCATATCTGAAACCATGCGGCTGGTGCGATAGAACTCGCGGGTATTGATGTTGGTGTCGATCTTCTCGAAGAAGTCCCGCCGCGTGCGCATCGCCATTACGACTTCCTCGATAGCCGCATTGCCGGCCCGCTCGCCGATGCCGTTAATTGTCCCTTCGACCTGCCGCGCGCCGTTTATCACGCCTGCGAGCGAATTGGCCACCGCCAGGCCGAGATCGTTGTGACAATGAACGCTTATCACCGCCTTCTTGACGTTTGGCACGTTCTCCCGAATGTCGGCAATCAGCGAGCCGTACTGCTCCGGCATCGAGTAGCCGGTCGTGTCGGGTATGTTAAGAACCGTGGCCCCGGCGTCGACCACGGCTTCGAGAATTTCGTAGAGAAACTTTCTGTCGGCCCGCCCGGAATCCTCGGCGTAAAACTCGATATCCTTGATGTATTGAGACGTGTGGCTGACCGCCTCGACGGCCATTTTCAGGATTGTCGCCTGTTTTTCGCCGATGGTCTTGCCGTACTTGTCGTCGGCGAACTTTCCGGCGATATGGATCTCCGAGACGCCGATTCCGGTATGGATTCGGGGCTTTTTGGCATTGGCCAGGGCCTTTCGGCAAGTCTCGATATCCTCAATCCTGGCCCGGGTCAGCCCGCAGACAGTAGGTCCTTCGATCTGCTCGGATATCAGTCGAACCGCTTCGAAATCCTCCGGCGACGAGGCCGGGAAGCCGGCCTCGATGATATCGACATTGAGCCGAACCAACTGCCGGGCTATTTCGAGTTTCTCGCGTGCTCCCAGCCGCGTCCCGGCCGCCTGCTCACCGTCACGCAAGGTCGTATCGAAAATCTGAACGTTTTCTTTAGACATCGTATTTCTCTCCTTTTTTAGTCATAGAAGGCACAGAGTTCACAGAGATTAATATATCTTGTATTGCCTATTCTGAGCCATGAATTATGTCTCAATCGGGCCAGATTGCCAAGAATAATGGAAAAACCAGGCACGAATGAGCACGAATTAACGCAAATCAAACGAAAGAATCAGCGGAATACGCGTAATTCATGGTTGGATAACTATTGGGTTGTAGTGGGGTATCTTTATTGCGCCAAACGGCGCAGGAGGAGGCTGCTGAGGTTAGAAATCGCCTTGAGGACCAACCATATCAAGAAGATTGCTGGAGGCATAATTATACAATTCTTACCCATAGCAATAATTATATCGGCTGAGATTCAGCTTGCAAACAACAATTTCTCGTATTTATCAAATTTTTTCGTTTCATGCCGTATTGAAAGCCATGTCCTGTGGGGCGTAATCATTTATTTCTTCGATTCTCCTTTAGGCTTTTGAACTTCGCCGGTCATGGGAACGAAACGGACGGGCATTACCTTTTTCCTGCTCAGTTTGCCGTCTTTGTTTTTTGTGATCAGGACAAGATACTGGAAACCGCTGGCGGGTCCTGTGGGAAGAATCATTCTGCCACCCACCTTTAGTTGTTCGATCAGCGGCTCGGGGACGCGGCCGGCCGCGGCCGTGCCGATGATGGCGTCGTAGGGGGCATGTTCCTCCCAGCCGAAAAAACCGTCGCCCGCTCTGACGAAAACGTTGCGATAGCCCAGCTCTTTCAGCACTTTCCCGGCCCGCTTTGCCAGTTCCTCGACGATCTCGATGGTGTACACCTTCTTGGCAATCTCGGCGCATACTGCGGCTTGGTATCCCGATCCGGTTCCGATCTCCAGAACTTTGGAATCCGGTCTCAATTGAAGCGCGTCGGTCATAAAGGCTACGATATAGGGCTGGCTTATGGTCTGGTCCTTGCCTATGGGCAGCGGTCTGTCGGCGTAAGCATAACGCCGCATGTCGGGTGGGATAAATGCATGCCGCGGCACGACCCGCATGGCTTGCAGGACATTGGGGTCATCGACGTCCCGGGCCGCAATCTGCCGCTTGACCATTCTGTCTCTGTCCGCGACGCGCTCGTCGAACGCAGGGTGTTCGTGAAGCGGCCGCAACCCTTTTTTATCGTTGGGGTCGTTCGGGTCCGACGGTTCCCGTTCGGATGTTTCGTTGGGCTCGGTGTATACTTGGCTGTTCTCGGATTCCGCCTCCTGTCCGGCGAATGTCGTGCCGGGCGTCTTCGCCATTTTGACGCTAACGTCCGCAATGAGAGGCCAAAATACCGCCACGAGAATTCCGAGCGCTACCACGGTATATAGTACTCTCCACTTAGTTCTCTTGCTCTTTGCCGAATGTTCGTCAGCCATCGCTAGTTCCTCCGATTTAAAATACATTTAGCTTTATACTGGTTACTGCAAAACACTGATGATTGTTCGCCAAGGCGCGATATCTTTCCGCTGACGAGCAAATGTTAAAGGTTGATCGCCGGGAAATCAACCGATTTCGACCGGAAATCCTTGACATGATGCGTCGAAAATGATAGACTCAAACGCGGGTGATTTGGGAACGGTCAAACGGTGGTGAAATTTCAGAGAATCATATCTTGGAGCCTTTTGGTTTTGTGCCTGTTTCTTCAGGCGGGATGTCGGACAAAGATAGTCCGCAACAACAGCCTTGAATCGACAGCCGGTATACCCCGGTTGGGTCAGAATGCCGTCGACTACGGTCCGACAGTCGAGGAAATGTCCCGAACAGGTATGTGCGCCGGCAATGCCTTTTCAGCACATCCGGCGGCAAGAGAATCCTGCCGAATTAAATATCATCCATCCTATGACGCAAATCATTGGATGGTCGTGGAAGGAAAGCTCGATAACGGGAGGAAATACCCTCTAATTCTCGATACCGGGGCTTCAGTAGCTCTTTTTGTCAACGACATTCACATAGCGGAAAACAGGCTGCCAATAGACCCGATCCGGAGCAGCAGCCAAGATGCCGCCGGGTGGGGTAGATGTCGTCTTTCGAATCTGCACGTAGGGGATGTGATCTTGAATGGCTGGCCTTGCTTTTATCGCGAGCAGCACACGGAATTTCAGTTATTTGGTCTGCCTCTGGTCAGAGACAAGGCTATGATAGCGGGATTGCCGGTCTTGCGAAGCTTCAGGTACGTCATGTTCGACAGCATAACCCGAGAAGTGGAACTGTCTCTGGACAGGTCTTTCCGGCCCGAACACGCCGAGAGCTGGACGGCACATCCCCTGAGGATCGAGGAAGATCGGGGCGGCAACGTCTTTCTCTTCGTCGAAATTCCCATAGGAGGACGCCGGATCGAGCTGCAGCTTGATACCGGCAGTGGAGGCGGACTGGCGATCTGCGACAGGGCATGGCGGCAAATACGCCGCAGAATCGGCCGGGTCAAACTGAGAGGCGGTACTGATTTATACCCGTACATAGGGCGGCTGCCCTGCAGGAAGGCGACCGTTGACAACCTTAAAGTAGGTTCCGGAACGATCCCAAACGCCCGTGTCTCGATTTTCCCGAATGACAGTCCGATCATGGAGAACTGCTCGGGTATCGTGGGCATGCAGTACTTCCGGGATACCGCAATAGTCCTTGACTTCGGCCGGGGTCTGATGTGGATAATGAACTCATCGAGAGGGTAACACGGCACAAGGTGAGATTCCGGGCATTTGGAATCAATTTGTTCAATTCTTACATTATGTGATTGCTGTTCCTCCCGAATCTTGTTAACAAATGCCGCTATGTTGAATGAAAAGAAGAAGTCTCGCATCTTTCTGAGCGCCGCCGAGCCGAGCGGCGACGCCCACTGTGCGGGTTTGATAGCCGCTATAAAAACCCGTCATGCGTTTGTTGGAAAGACTGATGGCCGCCATATCGAATTTGTCGGCGTCGGCGGTCCCAAGATGGCCGACGCGGGTTGTGAGCTTCTGGAAAGCACAGTCGGCAAAGCGGCGATGCTCTACAATGCCTTCAGTCAGGTTGCGCACTACTATAAGCTGATAAAACGAATAGATCGCTACATGGCGACCAACAAAGTCGATCTCGTAATCGTGTGCGATTCTCCTTCGTTCAACTTTCACGTCGCCAAGTCAGGCAAGAAAGCCGGCGCCAGGACGCTGTTTTTCGTCGCCCCGCAGCTTTGGGCCTGGGGCGGCTGGCGGATCGGCAAGTTGCGAAAGCGCTGTGACAAGCTCTGCTGTTTGCTCCCTTTCGAGCAGGACTGGTTCGGCGAGAGAGGTGTGGAGGCGATTTTCGTCGGTAATCCGCTTCTTGATGAGTTGACGATTGATCCCGCACATCACGAGAAGTACAGGCAATTCGAGCCGCAACGGGCGAAGATTGCCGTCATGCCCGGCTCGCGACCCGCCGAGATCGATTCGCTCTTCAAGCCTATGCAGCAGATAGCACTTAGGCTCAAGCAAAGATACACGCAGGCGACATTCGTTACGGTGGCGGTAGACGACAAACGCCGGCAACTGCTAACGGATTCGCAAATCCCCGGTTTCGAGTGCGAATACACGGTGGATTCGGTGAACAAAACAGCCGGCGATGCCGATTTTGCCATTGTCGCCAGCGGCAGCGCAACTCTGGAAGTGGCCGGGGCGGGTTGCCCGATGGTGATAATGTATCAGTCCAGCAGGATTCTCTGGAAGCTGGTCGGATGGTGGCTGGTAAAAACAAAATACCTCTCACTGGTCAATATCCTGGCGGGAAGAGAATTAGTCCCCGAGTTCATGCCGTATTTTAATTCGATTGATCCTATCGTCGAGAGCATCGATGGGTTTCTGAAGGACCGCGATAAGCTTGAAAGGTTAAGCCGAGATCTGACCGAATTGACCGAGCCTCTAACGGAGAAAAAAGCTCGCGAGGAAGTCGCGAAGATTGTGCTGAGTGAATTGGGAATTAAGAATTGAAGATTGAGAGTTCCAAGTTCGACGTTCCCGGCACTCTGGCGGCCCTCGGCGCATTGGCCTGTTGGTCGATCGGGCCGAACACGATTAAGTACCTCACCGACTATTTGGATTTCTGGACGCAGAATTTCCTGCGCTATTCGGTCGCCTGCCTGTTCTGGCTGCCGTTTCTTCTGATCTCGATCAGAACGAAACAACTCGACATGAGGGTCTGGCGCAGAGCCGTAATCCCCGCTTCTGCAAACGTCATCATGCAGAGCCTTTTCGCCAGCGCTTTCTATTACGTCGGACCGGCCTTTATGATCCTGCTGGCAAAATCTTCTCTGATCTGGATCGCCGGCTTTTCGTTGATGGTCTTTCCCCAGGAAAGGGCGCTCGTAAAGAGTGGGCGTTTCTGGACGGGTTTGGTGCTCTCGGCGACGGGGGTGATCGGCGTTATATGTTTCAAAGAGGACTTTGGTGCGCTCGGTGCCTGGAAGGGCATAGCTCTTGGCCTTGCGATGGGTATGATGTGGGCGGTCTACATGCTTTCGGCCAAGATTGCTTTCAAGGAGATCGACTCTCGCCACAGTTTTTCCGTTATAACCATCTATACGGTCGCAGGCCTTTCGGTCCTTGCTCTCTGGCGAGGCGATTTAACCGAGTGTATGCAGATGGGGCCGGAGCAGTGGTGGATCATTGTCGTTTCGGCCGTTACGAGCATCGCCTTCGCTCACGTGCTGTACTACAGCTCGATGAGGCGAATCGGAGCAACAATCCCGGCGCTGATTGTGCTGGTGCAGCCGTTTACCATCTTCGCAATTTCCCGCTTTCTATTCAACGAAACACTGAACACTCTGCAGATACTGTTCGGCGTGATTCTGATGATCGGCTCGGCCCTGGCAATCTGGGCACAACAGCACTTGAAACATCCTACATAAAAATATGCTTTATAAAAATCCTGAGTTGGTCGGAAAGTCTGTAACTTTTTCCTACATAATCGTCGGTATTGTATAGAAACAGGATTCGCGGTACAATGAGTGTCCGTTTTGCAGGTTATATGCTCTGCTCTTTGTTTCAACGGAGCCGCACAAAAGGAGAAAAAGAATGAGAAACTATGTCATCGGCATTCTATTACTGATTGTGTTGGCGGCGGGAGCGTTTTTTTTATTGTGGAGGCCGGATACTCAGCCACAGCAGGTGAATTATCCCGTTTCGCCGGAACAAACCGAGTCAGACCAAAACGCTGTCGACTTTCCCGAGCCACAGCCGGGAGCTATTGTTTTCGACATGAAATATCGAGGTTTGAGCGGTGAGAAAGACGAATTGCGCTATAATTCATACTGGGGATTTGGCGGTAACGAGAAAGACACTCCATTTCTGAAAGCGCTCAAGAAGAAAGTTGTCGAAGGGCTTCACGCCGTGTACAACCCGCACTTCTGCGAAGCTCGAAAATGGTCGGCTCTGGAAGTGAAAGACGGCAAAGTCGTCGCGTTCTATTTCGACCTTAACGCCGACGGCAAAGTGGCGGAAAATGAAAAGATACTCCCGATTCCTGCCGAAAAGTCAAATACCTCTGCCTCCAATCGCTGGGATTTTGTCACACCCGATTTTGTCCTTAACAAGGACAAAGATCGGCCGGTTCCTTTTCGCGCATTATTGCAGGCCAGCATCTACGGCGATTCATCGCGTCCCCACGGCATGTGGAGTCCATCCTGTGTTCTTGAAGGAACGGCAACTGTCGCCGGCAAGCCGACGAAACTGATTCTTTACGCAAATGGATTTTCAGTATCGTTCACCGAGTACGGCGGGTGTTCATATTCGCTTCTGGCGACAGATGAGAAACCCGGTCGGTACGTTTCGAGACATACTTTGAGCAGCCTCGTCAATTACAACGGCCAGTACTATCGCCTGCACTTGAATGGCGATCACGTAAAGGGCACAAGGGTCAGGGCCGTGCTCGATGAGTATACCGGCGATACGGGTCAAATTGCCTTAAACCTCATCGGCAACTCAGGACTTAAGGCAGAACTAAGCAGTGCTAGCCTTGCGGGAACCAAAGACGACACCATCCGTTTCAACATCTCCGGCGGTCAATCCGTGTTGCCGGCGGAGGCTTACAAGCTCCGCAGTGCATATATCAACTACGGCACCGGGACCGAAGAGCAGTGCCGGGTGAACGTTACCGACGGCCCGGAATTCGAAATCGAAGCCAACACGACGTGCAAAGTAAAGCTTGGCAATCCCGTGCTTGCGGTCAGGGCAATAGATGAAAAGAAGAGATATCAAAGCGATGCCAAAGAGCAATCGGTCTTCTCCGAAGGCACGTCCATTTTTTTGACGTCGAAGATCGTTGGAAAAGCCGGCGAGCTTTATGGACGTTTTTCTCGTAGAGGCGATAAGTCTGGCAGATACGAAGATGTCGAACCGACGATCAGAATCGTCGATTCCGGGGGAAAGGAAGTGGCTTCTGCAACGATGGAGTACGGGTGAGGCGGCACATGCGGATTTTCGTGGCGAAAACCAGAACCTAAGCCGGGAACTTACACTATAACGATGACACAGGATACAGGTCCTTTGGCGGACAAGATCGAAGGAAAACTTCAGATCACAATAGAATAATCCAAATAACAGCTTTTCCCGAATAGGTGAGTAACACCGCAAGAGCTGCGACCGATAGTTCGCAGCTCTTTGCTTATCCCGAGGTGCGAAAGTTGCGAGATTGACAAGGATGGCGGGTAAGCCGTAAGATACGCCGATTTAGAAGCCCTTTTGCAGTAAGGGCATAGGATTACAAACCGGGAAGGATTTATCCGAAAGGAATCCGCATGAACAGGGTATCGGGTATAGTAATCACGGCATCTACTGCGATGTTGGCAATCTCTCAGACACGGGCGCTTTCTCAAACTGGCGAAAGGTCGGAAATTCCGGCCGAACATAAATGGAAGCTGGAAGACCTCTACGCTTCGGATCAGGCGTGGAAGGAAGCGAAAGAAGAGCTCATAGCCAAATTCGACGAAATCACAAAATACAGGGGCAGGCTGACAAATTCGGCGTCGGAACTGCTCGCCTGCCTGGAGCTTGACAGCCGGATATCGAAGGAGTTTGGGCGCCTGTTCAGCTACGCTATGATGAAATCCGATCTGGATACGCGCGACTCGAAGTATCTGGCGATGAAACAGGAAATGCAGCAACTCGGGACCGACTACAGCTCCAAATCCTCGTTCATAGTTCCGGAAATCGCTCAACTGCAACAGGGCCGGGTGAAAGAATTCATGCGCGAGCAACCCGATTTGAAAATATACGAAATGGCCATTCACGATATTCTCCGCCGCAAGGCTCATATTCTTGACAAGTCGGAGGAGAAAATCCTCGCCGAAGCGGGCCTCATGGCGGACGGGCCTTCCACGATTTACTCGGTCTTCAGCAACGCCGAAATGCCCTATCCCGAGATTGAATTGAGCGACGGCACAAAAGCCAGGCTGACAAAAGCCGGCTACACGCGATATCGGGCGGTGCCGAGTCGTGCAGATCGAGAGGCCGTTTTCAATGCCTTCTGGAGCACGTTCGCAGAGTTCGAAGCTACATTCGGCACGCAACTTTACGCAAACGTGAAAAAGAACATGTTCTACGCCCGCACCCGCCAATACGAGTCCACACTTCACCGTGCACTGGACAAAAATAACATTCCGACAGAGGTCTACACCACGCTGATCGAGAACGTCACCGATAACCTCGACTCCTTTCACCGCTATCTGAAGTTGAAAGAGCGTATGCTGGGGGTGGACCAGTTGAAGTACTCGGATGTATACGCGCCGGTGGTTAAGGGGATCGATCTGGAGTATACGTACGAAGAAGCGAAAGAACTGGTGCTCGATGCGATCAAGCCGTTGGGAACCGATTATCGCGAGGTGGTGGAAAAAGCGTTCGAGGAGCGATGGGTAGATGTGTATCCCACTCCGGGCAAACGAGCTGGCGCGTACTCCAACGGAAGCGCTTACGAAGTCCATCCCTATATTCTCCTGAACTACACCGATCAATACCAGGATGTGAGTACGCTGATCCATGAACTGGGTCATACGATGCATAGTTACTATTCTAACAAGAACCAGCCGTATCCGATGGCGGACTATCCGATCTTCGTCGCCGAGGTGGCTTCGACGTTTAACGAAGCACTGCTGATTCGCAAGATGCTGGAAAAAATCAAGGACGATGAAACGCGCCTTTCATTGCTGATGAACCACCTGGACGGCATAAAGGGCACGGTTTTCAGACAGACCCAGTTCGCCGAGTTCGAGCTGCGGATGCACGAAAAGGCCGAACGCGGCGAGGCGCTGACGGGTGACGTACTCACTGAGTTGTACGGCGAAATCCTGAAGAAATACTATGGCCATGAGCAGGACGTCTGTCACATAGATGATCCTTACACCGTTGAATGGGCCTACATCCCGCATTTCTACTACGACTTCTATGTATATCAGTACGCCACGTCGTTTACCGCCTCGACCGCATTGTCGGAGAAGGTTTTGAACGGTGAGCAAGGGGCCGTTGAGAACTATATTGAGTTCTTGTCCGCAGGAGGTTCCGATTATCCTATCGACCTGCTGAAAAAGGCGGGTGTGGACATGACGGGCGCCGAGGCTTTCAACAAGACAATGACCGCCATGAACCGCACCATGGACGAAATAGAGGCCATAATAAATGAGAAAGGCGGACAGCAGTAAGTATACAAGGACTTTTTTCTCGACATACCTTGGGCTTAAAAAGGGAGACGAAAATGAAGAAGATAGCGGCTTTATTCCTTCGCGGGTTGAGTGCCATTCTGCCGATTGCTCTGACCCTCTACATTCTTTACTGGCTGGCGACATCGGCCGAATCGCTCTTGGGGGGAGCTATCGAAGCGATAATTACAGAAAGATACTATGTCCCCGGTATGGGAGTGGTTGTGGGTTTTCTGCTGACAATTGCTGTCGGCATTCTGCTTCACATGTGGCTGTTTCGCAAAGTCCTGGACTTATTCGAGAAAATCTTCAATAGAATCCCGTTGATCAAGTCCCTGTACGCTTCCATCCGGGACATGATGGATTTCTTCGACAAGTCCCAGAAGAAAAAATTCGATACGGTCGTCATGGCCAATATAGGTGATCCCGATACCAACCTGATGGGGCTTGTAACGCGCGATACTTTTAGCGATCTGCCGCAGGGAGTCGGCAGCGAACAGACTGTTGCCGTGTACCTGCCGATGAGCTACCAGATGGGCGGGTTCACCGTGATGATTCCCAGGTCCAAAATTCGAGCCCTGGATATGAACGTGGAAGACGCCCTCCAATTCGTCCTCACAGCCGGCGTCACCTCAGAGAAGAAGTCCGACACAGAACAAATAACATAGATAATCGAGCATAATCAGATAGGAGGCCGCCGTAAAAGACTTACTTCAGGGTGGCGAAGAATCTGTTCAGGCGGGGTTGGAATTTGTCGGTGATGTCGAGCGATCCGATTACGCCTTTGGCTTCTCCTATTATCGAATCTCGCTCGACGAATCCGAAAAATCTTGAATCCCTGCTGTTGTCCCTGTTGTCGCCGAGAACGAAATAGTTGCCCTGCGGCACGTTGACGGGCCCGAAGTCGCGCACGGCCGCTGCCGAAGGCACGCCCATCACCGCATGGTCGGAGCTTCCCAGCTTTTCGATCGCCAGTATGCATCTACCCCTGACTTCGTCGGGCAATTGCTTGCCGTGTCGCGGATCGATTCGCGTATATACGACCGGCTTTCCATTAATCAGCAGGACATTGTCTCTCATCTCCACAGTCTCGCCCGGCAGACCCACGATCCTCTTTACCAGCCGCGTCCCGTCTTCAGGCGAAAAGCAGATAACAATGTCGCCTCTCTCGGGATCGGACCATTTCGCAAGCCGGTATTGAGTCAGTGGAAGCCTTAACCCGTAAGCTGCTTTGTTGACGTAGATCAAATCACCCTCGAGTATCGTCGGATTCATAGAGCCGGTCGGGACCCAGTTCCAGTCAGCAAGAGATGATTTCACCGGTATAACCACGAAAACGACGACAAAGATGGTGACCCGCCACTCCTTCCAGAGCGTTTGAAGGAACTTCTTGATTCTCTCGGCCTTCATTCTTTCCTCGCAGGAATAACGAATTTTCGCGAATCGATGCCCCATATACGCCACAAATTTACCCATGTTCGTCGGTTTAACCTCATATACGCTGCCATCGATCATTATTTTGCCTTATGGATCGATGAAAATCGCGTGTTGTTCTTGACTTTTCAAGTCTTCGAGGATACTCTATCGTCACACAGAAATCAAGGCAAAGCCTGGCCCCCAAGAGCGGGGAAATATCGGAATATCTATGAAGGAAACAGACGAACAACAACCAAAACCCGAAGGCGCTCCGGTGGAGAAGTTCGCGGATATGCGCATCCTCGACGAGTTGAAGAACTCCTACCTGAACTACGCGATGAGCGTTATCGTTTCGCGCGCCCTGCCGGACGTTCGCGACGGGCTAAAACCCTCCCAGAGGCGGATTCTGGTAGCAATGAACGACCTTAACCTCGGCCCACGAAGCAAGCACCGAAAGTGTGCCAAGATCGTCGGCGATACGGGCGGAAACTACCACCCCCACGGCGATCAGGCCACTTACGGCACACTCGTCCGGCTGGGTCAGCACTGGAACATGCGCTATACACTGGTCGATCCTCAGGGCAACTTCGGCAGCATCGACGCCGACCCGCCGGCGGCTATGAGATACACCGAGGCGAGAATGGCCGCCCCGGCGACGGAAATGCTCGAGGATATCAAGCACGATACAGTCGATTTTGTGCCGAACTACGATGAAACCCGCTCCGAGCCTGTAGTTCTGCCCTCGAAGTTTCCGAACCTGCTGGTCAACGGCTCGACGGGAATCGCCGTCGGAATGGCGACCAACATCCCGCCGCACAACATCGGCGAGGTGTGCGACGCGCTGCTGCTGGTCATCGATGATCCCGGCTGCGGCTTCAAGGACATAATCCAGCGCATGCCCGGTCCGGACTTTCCCACCGGCGGAATTATCTGCGGCAGGAAGGGGATCCTGGACGCTTACACGACCGGGCGGGGCCATCTGACCGTCCGGGGCAAGGTGGATATCGAGCAGACCAAAAGAGGCCGCGAGAGAATCATCGTGACTGAGATACCGTATATGGTTGTCAAGACCACGATTGTCTCGAAAATCGCGGATCACGTTCACAGCGGCAGCCTGCCGGAAGTTTCTGACGTCAGAGACGAATCGGATCGACACGGACTTCGGATAGTCGTTGATTTGAAAAAGGATGCCGATGCCGATGTAGCGCTAAATAAACTGTACCGCTATACCCTTTTGCAAAATACTTTCGCGATTGCCAATATCGCGCTGGTCAACAACAAGCCCGAAATTCTCAATATCAGAGAGATCCTCGATTGTTTCCTCAACCATCGCAAAACCGTCATACGCCGCCGGACCCGATTCCTGCTCAAGAGATGCCGGAACAGGGCACACGTTCTCGAGGGACTGATTCTGGCCGTCAGCGACATCGACGAAATAATCGAGCTGATAAAGAGTTCGCCCGATGCTCCCACGGCAAAGCTGAACCTGATGAAGAAGCCGCTTCGTCTGGCCGAAGTGGCGACGCTCAAGAGGATTTTGCCTGAGGCCTTCATCAGGGAGAAGAGCCAGGGCGAACATTTCCTGACCGGCCCGCAAGCCGATGCGATTCTGACGATGCAGTTGCAGAGGCTGACCGGTCTGGAGATCGAGAAGCTCGCTAAGGAATACGCCGATCTGATCGAGCAGATAGAGGGTTATGAGGCGATTCTGGCCAGCGACGAGGTCTTAATGGACATAATTCGTGAAGATATCTGCGAGATTAAGGAAAAATACGGCGACGCCCGCCGGACCCAGATTACCGCCGCGGCCGAGCAATTGGACGTTGAAGACCTGATTGCCGAGGAAGAGGTCATCGTGACTGTAAGTCATACCGGATACGTCAAGAGAATGCCCATAGACACGTACCGAAAGCAGGCCAGAGGCGGCAGGGGCATAATCGGTTCGGACACGAAAGAAGGTGATTTCATCGAGCATCTTTTCGTAGCTTCGACGCACGATTATCTGCTGATCTTTACCAATCGCGGCAAATGCCACTGGCTCAAGGTCTATGACGTTCCGAGCCTGTCCAGACAGAGCAGGGGCAGAAACATCGTCAACCTGCTCAAGCTGAGCAACCAGCAGGTTGCATCTATTATCAACGTCAGCACTTTTGACGGTGACGGCGGCACGCCGCGGCAATTAGTGATGGCCACGAGAAAAGGCGTCGTTAAAAAGACAAAGCTCTCCGCATACAGCAACCCGAGAACCTCCGGCGTAATCGCGATCAACCTCGATCCCGATGACGACCTGATCGGCGTTTCGCTTACTACGGGAGAAGATGATATAATCCTGGGCACTCGCGACGGCATGACGATACGTTTCGAGGAAAGCCAGGTCCGCTCGATGGGCCGGGCGTCGAGAGGCGTCAGGGGCATCAAGCTCAGGCCGGGCGATGCCGTCGTAGGTATGGTGATTGTAGAGGAGGGAGCCTCGTTGTTCACCGTATGCGAAAAAGGCTACGGCAAACGGACCGCCCTCCACAGCTATCGCTCCCAGTCCAGAGGCGGCCTGGGCCTCAAGGACATAAAGACCTCCGAACGCAACGGCAAAGTGGTGGCTCTCAAAGCCGTTCGGAGCGAAGACGATCTGATGATGATAACCGCAAAAGGCATCATCATCAGGATGGGGCTTGATGAAATTCGTTCGATAGGCAGAAATACGCAGGGGGTGAGGTTGATTAAGCTCAAGGAAGGCGACAAGCTCGTTGCGGCCGAAAAGATTATCTCCGTGAGCGATGCGAAAGAGAAAGCGGAAAAAGCTCCCGAGCCGAAGCCCGAAGGCGACGAAGACAAGGCAAGTGAATCGTGAGCCGTAAATCGCCCGATTTGATTTATGTAATAGCAGGCAAGGATGAATCGCTTGTCGGTGCCGAGTGCGGCCGGCTTATAGACGAGTTGCTGGAGCCATCCCAGAGGACCACAGGACTTTTCGATGCGAAGACCGGGTCCGTCACGGCCGCCGAGGTTCTGGATGATCTGAGAACTGCACCGTTTCTGACCGACAAGCGGGTTGTGCTCGTCAGAGACGCCGATGATTTCGTATCCGAAAACCGCCCACTGCTCGAAAAGTATTTCGACAGTCCATGCCCGACCGGGAGGCTGATTTTGGTCGTACATTCATGGAACAAGAGCACCAAACTGGCCAAAAAGTTGCCGAAAGCGGGAAAGTTGATCAGCGTTGCTCAGCCTTCCCGCCGAGAACTGCCGCAGCGGCTGATCGCATACGCGAACGATGCGCACAGCAAGAAACTCTCCTACAACTCGGCTCAGCTTCTCATCGAATTAGCCGGTGACGAACTTGCGCGTTTGTACGGCGAGATTGACAAGCTGGCGCTGTACGCAGACGCCGACAAGAGCATAGGCCCAAAACATATCGAGGCTCTTACGGGTCGCAACCGCCTGTTCAACGCCTTTGCCGTCATTGATGCGATCATCGCGAATAATCCGGCATTGGCGGTCGAACGTCTGAGAGGAATGTTCTCGCAGGATAAGTCGGCGGAATATACCGTTGTCGGTGCTTTCGCGTTTCACTTCAGGCGGATGTTTAACGCCAAAGCGCTGCTCGAGAAGGGCAACCATCCCAGGCAAATCGCGAAAACGCTTCGGATATGGGGCGATACGAACGGGTTTTTTGCGCAAATTCGCCAAAGGAGCCTCAAACAGATCGGCCGATACATCCAGCAGTTGGCCGAAACCGACTACGCAATAAAGACCGGCCGAACGAACGCAAGAGTGGCGATGGAGCAGTTGGTGTTGCAGTTGGCCGCCAAATGAGGCAACAAGGTTTCCTTGCTTTGTCATTGCCGGCAAGCCTGTCATTCCTGCGAAGTATGTGTTTAGCCACGCCTTGGATCCATGACCAGCCCCAAGCTCGTGCCGCCGCGCGGCACGAGCTTGAGGCTGCCACCCATCTTCTTTCAATTTGGCCGGGTGGCAGCTTCATCGCGATCGTCGTTTATCGTGATGGGGCTGGTTCTCAAAGATTAGTGCTCAAGTGCCTCATTTGCCCGAGCCATTCATCAGATTGGGCTTTACTGAAGCCTAAGAAGGCGGACTCATTCTCGTGCTCTTGATATGCATTGCGGGCTTTGCGTTTGTGTATGTTTGCGTAACAATAGACGCAGCCGTGAGGGCACGTGTCGTATGTGCCGATATCGGAGCTTTCGGTGCAGCCGCATTCTTTTCTGGTGGGCTTGGTTCTGTAATTCAGGCCATTCGGATAGAACAGCCTCTCGATAACGCCGCCGTCGATGCAGTGGGCTTTTTCGATGTTGCCGCCTTTCGTCAGGTAGTCGCCGCAGCAGGAGTACATCCTGATGCCGTGTTGCCCTGCGATGGCTGCCAATTCATGTGCCAAATCGACTTTAAAGTCTTGACTGCAATCGACGATCTTAATGCCTGTGGTCTGTTCGAGTTCCTCGAAGTTGCGTTTGACCTTGCTGTAGTTTGTTACGAAGCTGATATAGCACCTCTCGACGAATCCATGCAGTTCCGAAACAAGCTCGGCAAAAGTCCTCAGATAGAAGTCACGATCCGTAATGCTTGAGATGACAATCGGATCGAAGCGCCAGTTTATGTGGCTAGGCGAATACGTTTGGCTAAGCTCCTTGAGTGCTTCAATCGCCGCATGTTTATCCACGTCATTTTCGAAGACCTCGGGCAGGGACGTGACGGTATAGTTGAAATAAAATTTGTAACCGAGGCTGTCAATGACTTTCAATTTATCCACAAACGGAGCGAAGTTCTTTGACCAGAACACAAAGCAGACAACATTCTCGGGCGTCAGTGACACAACGTACTTATAGCCTCCGAACGGATTCACAACGCCGGCGAAACCTTCTTCGAGCCTGTCCATGAACCAGTCGCCGTAAAACGACGGAATATCGGTCCTGCGTGACACTGAGATAATTCTTTTCACAGCCATGCGTTATTATACTTTTCTTCGAGCGTGATCAGATGTCTCGCCTCCTCCTCGGCAAGTGAGACCAGAGTCTCGCGGAGTCCCTCTTCGGCGACCATTCCCGCCAGACGGACATACAGCTTGAACGACCTTCTCTCCTTCAAAATCCCCAGACTCAGGGCTTCGGTGTAAACCATCTGTTTGGCGACCTGATTGGGACGGATTGGAAGATCGCCGGTCAGAGTCTCAGGGAGTACGCCCACGGTCCTGGCGACGATTCCTTCTTTCATCACTTCCAGCTCCAGCCGGGACTTATGCTCGAGTTCGTCCGATACGAGATCTTCGAAAAGCTTTACCGTGGAAGAATCGCTTACCGTTTGGGCCATCGCCGTGTAGAAATTAGCCGCCTCGGTTTCTCGAGCTATTGCAAACTCCAGAACTTCTTCAATTGTCGTCATGTCCTCCATGGCCTTGAGCACCTCATGTATCCGCGTATCCGAATCCTTCCATAAGGTCTGCTGCGGTCTCCTGAAGCATCTCAGCGAACGGGATTATAGATCAGTCCGCCCCGCTCACGATATTCCGCCAGTACTTCGGCGGCCTTCTCACGAAGAACATCCTGCACCACGTATATACCGCGCTCAGCAAATTCCTGCGACCAATTCTGTGGTTTTGGTCCCTCATCGAATCCGATCCTGCGAGCATCTTTGTCGCGGGCGCCGCACACTATTGACTTCACGCCCGACCAGCAGACGGCGCCCAGGCACATGGCGCACGGCTCGGTGCTGGTAACGAGTTCGAAGCCGGCGCCTTGTTCACCGCTTATATCGTAGTTTCCGAGCGTTTTTTGTGCAAGTGCAATCGTCAATATCTCCGCGTGTGCTATCGAGCACTTAGAAGATTCCACCTGGTTCACGCCCGCGGCAATAATCCGCCCGCTCTTTTGCTCGAATATCCCCGCTCCGAACGGCCCTCCGGTCCGGCGTTCGACGTTCTGCCGCGACAACTCGATAACAAATCGCATGCGCTCTTCAACCGTTGGAAATACCCCGGCAGAACCTTCGACAAGGCTATTCACCCAATCCGGCAAGTTCAGGACTATCTCTGACATAAACACCGAATCACATTTCTTTACGCACGTTTCTCTGACTGTGCCGCTGGCCTTTGGCTTCGTGTTCCAGTGTCGCATATTTCTTAGCCAGATCGTTCACTGCATCGTCGCTTTTATCTACATACAGTTCAAGCCAATAACCCTTCACGCCTTCGCGGGCCACGCGAATTCCCGCCGCAAGACGCCCCCGGTGATCGCCGCCGGCGCGGTCGCCGGCCGCCAAAGCCGCCATCAGTTTGTCCGCGAGCCTGCCCTGCGTCTGCTCGTATGCCCGGGCCATCGCAAATACTACTTCCCGGCCCGCCAGAGTGTTGCCCTGGCAGGCATAATACCTGCCGGAAGCCGCTCCCCACCAGATGCCCGATGGATCCGCTTTGGTGGGGTTGCGGTTCACAGCCCGGCCGGACATATCAATGATCGCTAATTGACGCTTATCACTTCTTTTATCGTCGCGCAGCAGATCGGCGAGGACCTGCTCGGGCAATTTGCCCTCGGCCAGCAGATCGAGCGCATGTTCGCCCCACGCCGGATTGTGCCAATGCTGCGTGCAGAAGGCTCCGACGCCGGCCCGAGCATAGGGGACGACCTTGCCGACAGCCGGATACTTGCTCGCCACCGCCGCTCCGCATGTGCCCGTATTCGGATCTACTGCAACGATTGAGAACGTGCCGGAAACGCCCGACCCGGGAGCCATTGTTGAGGCGTCGCGCTTTGGTCGATCGATTATGTCATAAGATTCCGAACTCCGATTGCACCGACAGCAGCCGCCAAGACATAGAATGACGACCATTAAAAGAAGAAATGCGTACGCGTTCACCAGACAAGACCGGACGAATTTACTTACTTTCATAAGTTTTCTCCAATTTTCAAAAGAAGGTCGTCTCACAGATTATCACAAACGCTTGACATTTCAAGTATTGCTGCTACGATCTTAATTCACAAATGAATTCACAAAAATTTCGGACAGAAAGGGGTATTGAACTATGAAACGCTTCCCACCAACTATTTGCTCGCTGCTTGTCGCGATGTTGGTCTGCCTGCTCTCCGGCACAACCTCTGCGGACGGCGCAAACGTGACAGCGGCAGCCCAAAAGATACTCGACAAGACAGGTGTGGGGGGCGGAATCGTGGTCCACCTGGGCTGCGGCGACGGCAAATTGACGGCTGCTCTCGCTCGCGATAATATTACCGTTCACGGCCTTGAAGCCGATCCGGCAAAGGTCGCCGAGGCTCGCGAGTATATTCAGTCTCTCGGCATCTACGGCCCGGTCTCGGTCGAGCAATTCTCCGGATCGAGACTTCCATACGCCGACAATTTGATAAACCTGTTATTCGTCCAGGACCGGGGCGAAATCACCAGAGACGAAGCCATGCGAGCCTTGGCCCCCGGCGGCGTAGCCTGCGTTCAGCGCGACGGCAAATGGAGAAAGACCGCCAAGCCGTGGCCAGACAACATCGACCAGTGGACGCACTTTCTACACGATGCAAGCAACAACGCAGTGGCTGACGACACGGTTGTCGATCAGCCTAGGAGCCTTCAGTGGGTCGCTCCGCCGCTATGGCTGCGAAGCCACGAAACACCCTCGGGCATTCAATCGCCGGTTTACTCGGACGGCCGGATGTTCTACTTTTTCGACGAAGGGCTGATTGGCATCACAGATCAACGCATTCCCGATCGCTGGTCACTCATTTGCCGGGACGCCTTTAACGGCAGGCTTCTCTGGAGACGGAAGCTCGATGCCTGGGGCTGGCGCCAATGGAGTCCCGAGCAATATATAGGAAAAGACTGGACAAAACTCCGCGGCAAACGAACCAACGTGCCCAACGAGAACCAGCGCCGTATCGTCGTCGCCGGCGACAGGCTGTTCGTAACGCTCAGCTACGAAGCGCCCATGTCTATTCTGGACGCGACCACGGGACAGACAATCTCGATAGTCGGGGCCACTGATGAGGCCAGGGAAATACTCGTCAGCCACGGCATTGCGGTTGTTTATTCTCAAGAGGCATCTGACGGCTCGGCCAAACGCAGGGGAGCTAAAAAAACTTCCGGCGGTACTCTCGTGGCGGTAAATGCCGAGACCTCCAAAGTCCTGTGGCAAGAGCAAATCGGCCGTATCCGTCCGCTCGCACTGGCTATCGACAATGGCCGGATTGTCTACATAAGCGGCAACAACCTCGTCGCACGAAATCTCAAAGACGGCAACGAGCAATGGAGTGTCCGGCCTAAACAGACCTCGCCGCGAACGTTGCTTACCGTCGAAGACGTCATAGTCATGCAGGGCGGCAAATCGGTCTCGGCATACGATGCGACCACGGGCGACCTGCTATGGGCCAAGACCGTACCGCCCATCCGCGGCGGAGAAGGAGACGATCTGTTTGTGATCGACGGCCTCGTCTGGCGCGGCATCGTCAGCATCGATGAAGATGGAAAGCCGGTACGAAAAAGTCCGAATGCACTTGTGATCGGCTGGGACCTTCGCTCGGGAGAGGAGAAAGAACGCATCCTCGTCGACAATCTGCGAAGCCCCGAACATCATCATCGCTGCTATCGCAACAAGGCTACGATTCGCTATTTGATCAGTTCCTACGAGGGCGCCGAGTTCCTCGACTTCGAGGGCGACAACCACGGTATGAACAACTGGCTTCGTGGCGCGTGTAAGTACGGCATGACACCTGCTAACGGCATGCTGTACGTTCCCCCGGACCAGTGCTTCTGTCAGCCCGGAGCAAAGTTCCTCGGCTATGCGGCGGTCAAAGCCGAATCGCCCAACGATCCCGAGCCGGTTCCCGACAGTCAAAGGCTGGAGAAAGGCCCGGCGTACAATAAGATCTCAAATTTCAGATCTCAAATCTCAAATCCTAATGACTGGCCTACATTCCGCCACGACGCCCAGCGCAGCGGAACGACCGAAGCCCGAGTACCCGCCGAAGCGAAAATCGACTGGGAAACACCGCTCAAGGGGAGAATCACCGCCCCGGTGGTTGCGGGGGGCAGGGTATTCGTCGCAAAGCCGGATGCGCACAGTGTTTACGCACTCGACGTCGAAAGCGGCGACACCTCGTGGCGTTTTATCGCAAGTGGGCGAGTGGATTCACCTCCTACGATCCACAAAGGTATGGTCCTTTTCGGCTCGGCTGACGGCCGGGTTTATTGCGTCCGCGCCTCCGACGGCGAACTCGTCTGGCGATTCCTCGCCGCTCCGTTCGATCAGCGTATCGGCTCTTTCGACCAGATCGAATCGACCTGGCCGGTTCACGGCAGCGTGTTGCTCCATGAAGGCGTGGCTTATTTCACGGCGGGGCGATCGACCTATCTAGACGGCGGCATCCGCGTCTACGCACTCAATCCCGTCACCGGCGAAATCCTGCACAAAGCCCTGCTCGAAGGCCCTCACCGCTCGGTCGAGGGGCAGCGCGACGTGGCTTTTTACACGCTCGGTGCTAATTCCGAAGTGCTCGTCAGCGAGGGCGGCTATATTTACATGCGTCAGAAGAAGATGACGCCCGAACTAAAAGAGATCGAAATTGACGTTTTGTCGAGCAAAGGCGCCCAGGACGTCGGCCTGCACGTATTTTCGACGGCGTCGCTGCTGGACGACTCGTGGTACAATCGTACGTTCTGGATGTACTCCAAACGCTGGCCCGGCTTCCAGTTAGCCAACCAGGCCCCGAAGACCGGCCAGCTTCTGGTCTTCGACGACCGTCAGACCTACGCCGTTCGCGTTTTCTATCGCCGCAACGTGCACAGCCCCATGTTTTTTCCGGAGACCAAAGGCTACCTGCTCTTTGCCGATCTCAATACGAACGAGCCCCAGATCCTCGGCGAACCGGGCGCCCGCAAGCCGCTCGAATGGCTGCCGCAGTCGCACATCCCGCGACGAGGCAATCCCGGTCTCGACAGCGTCAGCCGGGGCTTCGGCGCCGACAAGGGTATCGGCTACACCCGCGCCGAGAGGCCGGTCTGGAAGAACTGGCTCGACGTGCGGATCCGGGCCATGGTAAAGGCCGGCGATACTCTGTTCGTAGCCGGCCCGCCGGACGTCCTGGATGAAAACGACCCTTACGCCGCCTTCGAGGGCGGCAAGGGCGCAAGGCTGGCAGCATTTTCGGCCAGAGACGGCAGGCAGACCTCGGCGACCGAACTGGAATCCCCCCCGGTATTCGACGGTCTGATCGCAGCCAACAACCGCCTCTTCGCCTCCCTGAGAAACGGCGACTTGGTCTGCCTCGCCGGCAAATGACGCGGCTATCTGTCTGTCATGACTGCGAAAGGATTTGGGTTTTAGGGCAGCACAGGGAAGGCGCTCAACTTGTTGCGCATGCTGTCATTTCAGGGGGATATCGGATAAAGCACACGCGAGAAATAGAAGATATAGAAAATGGCAAAGAAAATCAATATCAAAGCGAGAATCCGCAGTATGACATTGACAGGTGTGGGCCATGCGAACTCATACGCCACAAAACAGAACAGGAACGCGAGAACAAGCAGAACATCCTCATAAAGATCAGGGATATCCCCAGGCTCACGGGTATTCATAAAAATGATGAAGGCGAGCAGGCAAAGGCCAACGACCAGCACCTTATAACGGTAGAGCGGGGGTCTTGCCTTCGGGGGATCCGTTAATCTGGATAGAATTCCCATTGACTTTCTCCTGGAGTCCTTCTTCATATTATCCGGCAAATTCTCCTGAAAAGCAAGCTCTTTTCCACTTATTCATTATTAAACTTGCACAAACGACGTAATTTGTTACACTCGCGAGCATATTATGGACATAAAGTATAACAAGGATGTTAACAGGGGGATTCGATCCAGTACTGATTCGGCTCCGATTCCAAGAGGCTCGGCGCCTCGGCACATCACGGATTAGTATTCACATGGATACCTTGCTTATTGATCCCCGGAGGACCCGAATATGAGCGGAAGCACGGAACGATTGCTCGTTGTTGCCAACCGGCTGCCGGTTAGTGCGAGCAGAAAAGCAGGAGAGCTTCAGTTTCGTCCGAGTCCGGGTGGGCTTGCGGTCGGGTTGTCGTCGCTGCCCGATTCAATCGAGCGTCTTTGGCTGGGCTGGCCCGGCGTGACGAATGAGAAGCTCAAAACGGACGAAAAGCATAAGATTACCGAACAACTCGCCGCTCAGAACTGCCATCCGGTGTTTCTCTCAAGAAGGCAAATGGAGGGATACTATCAGGGATTCTGCAATAAGACCATCTGGCCGCTGTTTCACTATTTCCCGAGGCGCAGTCTCTACGAAGTCCGTTACTGGAAGAACTATAAGCAGGTAAACAAAGCCTTCTGTGACGAGGTTATGAAAGTAGCCGAAGACGGCGATTCTGTATGGGTACACGATTACCAGCTTATGTTGCTTCCTCAGCTTCTGCGGAAAAAGCTGCCCAACTCGCAAATCAGTTTCTTTCTGCACATTCCGTGGCCGTCGTTCGAGATATTTCGCCTTCTGCCCTGGCGCGAGCAAATACTCGACGGCCTTTTGGGAGCCGATCTGATAGGTTTTCATACTTATGATTACGTAAGGCACTTCTTGAGCAGCACTTGCAGGATAGTCGGCCTGGAACACACGCTCGGCGATATAAATGTCGCCAACCGCGTTGTCAAGGTGGATGCATTCCCGATGGGCATCGATTACGAAAAGTACTCGCGGGCGATCGAAAATCCCGAAGTCGCGAAGCAGGCGAACAAGATTCGAGGGAAAATAGGCAAGCGCAAGATCATCCTGTCGGTAGACCGGCTGGATTACTCCAAGGGGATAATCGAGCGGCTGGAAGCCTTTGATTTGTTTCTTTCCGAGAATCCAAAGTACAGAGGGAAGGTCACTTTGGTTATGGTGGCAGTTCCCACGCGAACGGGTGTGGAAGATTACAAAGAACTCAGAAGCAGACTCGAACAGTTGGTTGGAAGGGTTAACGGCGAGTACGCCAAGATGGGCTACATCCCGGTATGGTACCTATATCGATCACTGCCTTTTGAAGAACTGACCGCCCTTTACAACGTGTCCGACGTGGCCCTGGTCACGCCGTTGCGCGACGGGATGAATCTTATCGCAAAAGAGTTCGTCGCCGCCAAGGCGGACAAGCCGGGAGTATTGGTCATAAGTGAAATGACGGGGGCGGCCGGCGAGCTGGGAGAAGCTCTGGTGGTCAATGCCTGTGACAAGTCCGCAATAGTTGCGGCTATCAAACAAGCTCTGGAGATGCCGCAGCAGGAGCAACTCGAACGGAATAACGTCATGCAGGAAAGACTGTCCCGCTATAACATATCTCGCTGGAGCCAGGAATTTTTGCACGCCCTGTCCAATATCAAAAAAGTACAGGAGCAGATGTCGGCTAACAGACTTACCGACCCCATGACCGAGAAGCTGATCGGAGACTATCGCAAGAGCAGTAAGCGCCTGTTGTTGCTCGACTACGATGGAACGCTGGTGGGTTTCAAGATAAAACCCGCCGAAGCCGGGCCGGATCGTGAAATTTTGAAGCTGCTGAAGGATTTAAACAGAGATCCAAACAATACGGTTGTTATCATTAGCGGACGTGACAAAGATACTTTGGAGAAATGGCTGGGGATGATCGGGACGGGGCTGGTTGCCGAGCATGGTGGATGGATCAAAGACCGCGAGCGGAACTGGCAGAGCCCGGTGCCCCATGATACGTCCTGGAAAGAGACCATCATGCCAATCCTGGAGCTTCACACGGACCGGACGCCGGGATCGACAATCGAAGTGAAAAACTTCTCATTAGTGTGGCATTATCGCAGGGCCGATCCCGAGCTGGCCTACGTTAGAGGCCAAGAATTGCGAGACACTCTGATGAACCTGACGGAGAACCTGGACGTAGGCGTGTTCGAGGGTAACAAGATACTGGAAGTTAAGAGTCAGGGTGTGAATAAAGGCCGGGCCGCTGAGCACTGGCTTGCGGAGCAAAATTGGGATTTTATTCTGGCCGCGGGCGACGATTATACCGATGAAGAAATGTTTAACACCCTGACGAATGAAGCTTATTCTATAAAAGTCGGATTCATGGCTTCAAAAGCAAAGTTTAACGTCGATGGCGTCCGACAAATCAGGTTATTACTAAAGAGACTGTTAGGAGATTCGAATGATAAGACTTGAAGACTTCAGGCATATAGTACCTGATGAGAGACTGGCCGAAATATATACCAGAGCCAGGAAGCTATACGGCAAACACATCGTTCATGTAAACGCGACGTATCAGGGCGGCGGAGTAGCGGAAATCCTCTATTCGCTCGTGCAGTTGATGAACGACGTAGGTATTGACGCCGGCTGGAGAATACTGCATGGAAGCCAGGAGTTCTTTGAGATCACCAAAAGTTTCCACAACGCCCTTCAAGGCGCTAAGCTGCACTTAACCGAGAAAAAGAAAAAAGCATATTTGCAAATCAACAACAACTTTTCAAAATTCACGCACCTTCACCATGACTGCGTGATAGTTCATGACCCGCAACCCTTGTCGTTGATAAGGGATTACAGAAAACGCCAGCCCTGGATATGGCGGTGCCACATAGACCTGACGAGTCCGCACGAGCAACTGTGGGATTTTCTCAAGGGGTACATGATCAAATACGATGAAATCGTGATGTCGAGCGAAAAGTATTTCAAGGAGGACGTGCCGGTTGACCAGCGACTCATGTTCCCCGCGATCAATCCGCTTGTGGAGAAGAACAAGGATATCTCTGAAAAGACTATGCTCGAGCAGGTGACGAAAGCGGGAATTCCCACCGATAAGCCCGTAATTACTCAGGTCTCCAGGCTCGATCCCTGGAAAGATCCTTTGGGCGTCATAGACGTGTTCAAATTAGTAAAAGAGAAAGTCGACTGCAGGCTGGTCTTCTGCTACAACGTAGCCAGCGACGATCCTGAAGGTCTTCGTATGTTCAGAAAAGTTCAACGCAAGGCAAACAAACTCATCAACAACGGAGATATCATTTTCGTGGTTGGAAATTACGAAACGCTGGTGAACTCGATTCAACGCTTCTCGAATGTGATAATACAGAAATCCATAAGAGAAGGTTTTTGCCTTTGCGTTACCGAAGCTCTGTGGAAAGGCACGCCGGTTGTCGCCTCGAATGTGGGCGGAATACCCTATCAGATCGACGATGGCCGCTGCGGGTATTTGGTGGAACCACAGGACAACGAGGGGTTTGCAGAACGCATCATACACATCTTGAAGAATCCCGATGAGGCAAAGGGGCTTGGAATAGAGGCAAGAGAGAAGGTAAGGAGAGAGTTTTTGGTTACTCGATTACTTTCGGACTACCTGGACATGCTGAACTCTGTAATGAAAAAGTCAACCAATTAGGCTTTTAAAAATCATCTTGGATAAAAAGAACGGGGCTGCTGAAAAATTCGGCGTTTTCAGCAGCCCCAGCTTGTTTGTTTGACATTTCTTGCTGTCTAAGCCGAGCTTTAGAGTGCTCGAAGATCGTAACAGGTCAAGATGTTGCTGTGGCGGAGATATAGCCGGCCGTTGTGGACCACCGGGTGAGGCCATGCCGGACCTGAACCGCGGAGCGGCTTGAAGCGTCCCTTGATGCGAAACTCTTCGGGCGTGGCCTCAACCAGCAGCACTTCACCGCGATCGTAGCGAAATATCAAATTGCCGTCGGCATAGAGAACCGCCGCAGAGCCTCTCGAAGGAGACCTTTGTTTCCAGACGACTTTGCCCGTACCGAACTCGACGCAAGCCGGATCGCCTTTGTTGGGGCCGTGCCCGGCGTAAATGTAATCGCCGATCAGAACTACTCCCCCGTGGTGGTTTTGAAAATCCTTCGGGTCGATGAAGTAAACCTCTCTGGCCTCGAAGCCGTCGCCGTTGCGGACGATCTTCAGCAATGCCGCACCGGTGCTGTAAGCGGTCGTTGCAAATACGTAAGGTCCGCGAACTACCGGATTGGGGATGTTTGCGACATTATTTGCGACATTATTGTAACTCCAGAGGAGGCGTCCGGTTTTGGCATTAACGCCGATAACGCCGCGGCCGATGAGTTGAACGTACTGGCGAACTCCGTCAATTTCAGCAACTACAGCGGATGAATAGCCGGCTCCGTCGCTGCCCTTATTGCCCGGCTTGGGTGCGGGACATTTCCAGATGGTCTTGCCGTTCCTTTTGTTCAGTGCGACCATCATCGCATTCTCACCGCCGGGCGTACAGACGACTTTGTTCGCGTCGACGAGTGGTGATTCGCTGTACTTCCAGCCCGACATCATCTTTCCGTCGTACTCTTCAACGATATTCTTCTTCCAGTTAATAGATCCATCGGCGGCGTTGAGACAAGCAAGGTCGCCTTCGGTACCAAGTACGTAGACGTACCTGCCGCTGACTGTAGGGGTGCAGCGCGGTCCGGGTGGTCCGCCGTGATAGTTCGGGCCTATCGGCGTAGCCCAGAGCGGCACTTGCTTTCGCAGGTCGTATGCCAGTGCGAATTGTTTCTCCCGGCCGTCTTCACATTCGCGGTCGCCCATCGTAAAGAGTCGGCCGTTGGCAATGGAAACGGCTGACAAACCCTTGCCCAGGCCTTCCAGCTTCCAGAGCAGCTTCGGCCCGCCATCAGGCCATGATTTCAGCAGGCCTGTCTCGCGACAGACGCCGTTGCGGGCCGGGCCTCGGAATTCGGGCCAATCGCGGCTCGCAATCGGAATGGCGGCCTTGCCTGCTTCGGAGGGATCGAATTGCACCTTCGGCGCTACTTCCGGTGCAGGGTACTTATTCGGAACTATGTTGCTGAGTATGCCGATGAATCGCGCACGCATCACTTCGTTTTCATTCTCCATGGCTGCTTCCAATGCAGGAACGGCGTCTTTTGCCGCCGGCCCAATCGCGCCGAGCGCGAACGCCGAACGGATGCTTATGCCGCCTGTTTCATTCCTGAAGGCTTCGATCAGAGCCGGTACGGCTTCTTTGCCCATCGACACCAGCGCCCCGGAACAGGCGGCGCGAACCCAGGGCTGATCGTCGTCGAGCTGAGCGATCAAAGTCGGCGCAACCGACTTGGCCCGAGGCCCTATCAGAGCCAGCGCGTCGGCGGCGACTACGCGAACCGCATCGTCGTCTAATTCTACTGCCGAGATCAGAGCGGCGACGGTCTCATCGCATTCTTCCTTGTTCAGATCGGACGATGCCCTTTCGACCCAATAACTTAGAGGTTTGCCGTCGATAATAGCCTTGTGAGCCTCGGACACGACGTCGTCCGAAGCCTCGGCGCCGACCGCAATTTGTGAGTCAGACAGCGCAAAACCGACCACGCAGCAAACCGCCAAAGCCGGATGTAATACAGTTTTTCTCATTTTCCTTCCTTTCAAGTATGCACTCAATCGGTCTTTTCCACTCAGGTTTCATAGAAGCTCTATGGACTCTGTTGATATTTCGAGGATGTTACCAGAAACTGATCGCATCTGCAACCGTCCTGCTCTCGTAGGCGAGACCGAATTGGTGCTGGGCGATCCGTTCGTAGTGACGCCGTGAGGCGTTTATTCTTTAAATGCTCTTACGAGCACACTACCAACGGTTTACAAGAAAGAACCAGCCCCATCCCGTTCGACTGCGCTCGGGGCAGGCTCCGATAAACGACAATCGCCGATGAAGCTGCCACCCGTCGAATCCCGTGAAAGTACAAAAGATTCTTGGTGTGCGGTGCACCCCCTGTCAACTGTAGCGGCGACCTATTGTTTAGCGGGCCATGGTCTCTTCGGAGTAGGCGGTTTCGTTGCCGTAGGTGTCGCGGGCCTTTACGCGGAAGCGGTGTAGCTGGCCGCTCCTCCCGAGCCGCACCTGATACGTTGGCGAGTCCTGCCAGCCGCTGTTGAAGCCCGATTCGGTTGTACACTGGAAGAAATACTGCACGCCGCCGTCCGGGTCGGAAGCCTCCACTGCGGTCATCACGGCCCAGTAATCGAACGTTCCGCCTCCGCCGTATACCTCATCCGGCGGGGACTGCCATTGCATCGGATCGGGCGTAGGTGCGGCCAGATCGAGAGTAACCTCCGGTGAGTCGCCCGTGGTATTATGGTTGGGCGATTTGTCCCGGGCTCTGACGACAAAACCGTATGTACCTCTCGGCACAGACTTGGCCTCATAAATCGGGCTGTCCTGCCAGCCGCTGCTGTAAGCAGGGCTAGAAGTGCATTCGAAATAATATTCAACGCCGCTCTCGTCGGATGCCGTTGTTGCGACCATGCGCGCTGAGCCGGGGCCCGAAACGTAAGGTTCGGTCGCCCATGTTGCCGGATCGGGAGTCGGAGGCGTGCTGTCCGGCGGCAGAGTCGTGGCCGAGCGTACGTCCGAGAAAGCCGTCTCCACGAGATTCCCACTGTTGCGAGCTTTTACTCTGTACGAATACGTTGTCCCCGCCGTCAGGCCCGTATCCGTGTACTCCGGACCGGCCTGCCAGCCGCTGTCGTGACCGCCGGGTATTGTAGCGTCGAAGTAATATTCTATTGTGCTGTCCTCGCCGGAGACGGCAACGGTGGCGCTCATGGTGATTGCAGTTCTCGATGTTGCGTTGGGTGCTCTCGCCCACGTCATCGGATCGGGCGTTGGCGGTTGGGGTTTGGGATTCCAGTTGGCCATAAGAATTTCCAAGTCGTTGGCGTCGACGACCCCGTTTCTGTCGAGGTCTTCTGCCAGCAGAACCTGCTCGACCAGCCATTTGCTGTTGAGCAGGGCCAGGTCGGTCTCATCCACCCAGTCGTTGGCGTCGTTAACGTCGGGATTGAGATCCGCGACGTTGCCGAGATCGGACAACGACATACTCGCCTCGGGCGTGCCGCCGTAGGCGCCGATATTGATGCGTTTGCCGTGCGGCCACAACTCGGTTGTCCAGTCCAGGTTCGGATCGCCGGCATCCACGCAGGGGCTGGTGACGTCATCAATAACCCAGCGAAATCCAACGGGATCCCACCTGCCGGCTTCCGACTCCAGATGATAGTCGCCGTCCACCCAGAAATCGTCCGCCTCGTCTTCGGTTCCGTTGGGATCCCAGTAACCGGCAACGGCAAAAAGCGGTTCGGCAAAGATTTCACCCGCGCCGGGTTTCGCGCCGCCGCCGAAGTTGGCGCCCTGGTTCGCCCAGAAGTTGTTGTAGGAGCTTGTGGTTATTCCGCTGATGCCGCCGACCGAGCCCGCTCGGTTCAGGGCTATGATGTTGCTGCTGATATGACCGGGGCACTGGCTCAGCGCGCCGCCGGTTTGATATGCGATGTTGCCGACGATTGTGTTGTTAAATACCTGAGTGCAGCCAAAAAGACCGCCGCCGTTGTCGGAACTGTTGCCGGAGATAATGTTGTTGGCTATTACGCCGCGGGTATTGCAAATCGCCCCGCCCGCGATCTCGCTCTTGTTGCCCACGATGATGTTATCCAGGATCGGCCCGATGCATTCGTAGGACGCGCCGCCTTTATAGACGGCATAGTTATTTGTGATGACGTTGCCTATTATCGGGCCCTTGCAGAAAGACAAAGCGCCGCCGCGGCCCGAATCGGTCTCCATATTGTCCGATATGACATTTCCGGTTATGGGGCCATTGCAGAAAGCGATTCCTCCCCGGTTGGAGGAGATGGTATTATTCGTGATCGGCCCGTTGCAGAAATATATCGCAGGCATGGCGTTGAAGGTGATCGTGTTGTCCGAGATGATCGGAGCTGCGCCCATTTCACCTTCGATGCCGAAATTAGTGCATCCGGTGATGACGTTCTTCGTAATGGTCGGAGACGTCGCGTAGCAATGAATTCCACGACCGGTTATCGTAAAGCCGGTCAGGACCGAGTTGCTGTCCTCGGCGAAATCGAAACTTACGCTGTAGTCGGCGTTGACGGCGATGACCGTCGCCTCGACGATGTTCGGATCGTTCGGGTCCTCACTGGTGAGCGTGATCGCATTTCTGTTGAAAGATAACTTGCGAACGTACGTACCGGGACTGACAACGACAGTGTCGCCGTCTCGCGAGGCGTTAATAGCAGGCTGAATTTCGGTAAAATCGGCACCGCCGTTATCGTCAACGGTGAATATTTCTGCATTTGCCGAAACGAGCGGCAGCAGAAGCACGAAAATAAGAGACGATATCTTCATCCCCATATCCGTCCTCCGAAAAAAAAACAACAATATACTAATAATATATTACCAAAAAAGATGGGGAAATTCAAGCAAAAAGCGGCGGGCCAAATCCTCCGATATGTGCGTGAGCTTAACGGCGACGAGTTGAAAAACCCCTTCTCCTGCAATCGCGAAATTATGCGGCCGCCAAGATGCCGCTACACGGCATCCGGCTTGATGAGCATTAAAGTGCATTCCGCCGTCCGAACGAATTCAGAATTCTTCGGGTCCGCTCAGGACAGGCTTGAGATTTTCGAATTTGAAATCTGAGATTTGAGATTATGCTCCTTTGGGTACTATGAAGATTTCCACTCGTCTGTTTTTCGGATTTCCCTTCCTGTTGGGCCGGTTTTCCTCTACGGGTCTGTACTGCCCGAAGCCCCGGACGCTCAGCCGGTTCGGGTCCACAGTATTATCCACCATTATTTCCAGGACGGATATTGCTCTGTGTGCCGAGAGGTGCCAGTTTGTAGGATGCTTCTCGAGCGTTGACGGTTTGGCAATGCGAATGTCGTCGGTATGCCCGGCTATTATGACGTCGAATTCCTGGGCCTCTTCGCTCTTGAGAATGTTCGAAAGCGCCTGAACCGCCGGAATTGACGAACTTGCCACTTTGGCGCTGCCCAGCTCGAAGAGCAGGTCGCTTTTGAATCTTACCACGCCGCGTTGCGAGTCGTACGTGACCATATCATGCTGATTCGCGAAGTCTTCCAGCAGCGTGCTCAGCTCTACCGGCACCGTCGTTCCGCCTAACAGCAGCTTTTCCTGCAGCGACTTTACCAACTCTTCCAATTGTTTTTTGTTCTCTTCCAGTGCGGCGACCTTGTCGCGAAGGGCCTGCGTTTCTATTCCACCCGTCTGGCGGGCTTCGGCGAGTTGCTGTTCCAGTTGTGTTAGTTTCCTTCTGGCAACACCGAGTTCTGATTCAAGTTCGGCAATACGTCGTGCCTGCACATCATTTTGAATCCGCAGGTCCTGACTGCCGTTGCAGCCGGTCATTACCAAACCAAAAGTGCAGATAATAAGTATCGCCGAGAGTCTGACAGTTCGCATGATATAAGCCCTTTCCATGATAATTCAGATATTCCTTTGACTTTCCTTAAAAATCCAGGTCCTTCCGGGCTGCAAGAACCTAATATGTTATGCATTCTCAGCCCTCGAGTATGAAATAAAACCGATTTGTTTTTACTCGTCAAGTATAAACTCAACAAAATATCACGGCATCACCTCGGTGCAGAGTTTTCCTGGATTTTGCCGCTTGTTTTTATTATATTGTTTCGACATTGAGTTCTTTGTCCGATTCGTTGTATTTGGATTACATGAGAGTACTGGTTGCGGAAAAATGCGGGTTCTGCCACGGTGTCAGGAATGCCATCAGCGTCGCTGAAGAGATCCTGGCCGAAGAGCAGGACGTCTACAGTCTCGGCCCGATAATTCACAACAAAGACGCGGTGGAGCGATTGGCGAAAAGCGGACTTAAGACTGTCGGTTCGGTCGAGGACGTCCGATCCGGCACGGTTCTGATTCGGTCTCATGGTGCGGCGCCGGCCCAGATAGACACACTCAAAGAAAAGGGATTCAAAATAGTCGACGCCACCTGTGTACTGGTCAAGAGGGTGCAGCACATCGCAGCCGAGCTTGAGCGCGACGGGTACAAAGTCGTGATCATAGGCGAGGAAAATCATCCCGAGGTGAAGGCGGTCGTCGGATGCGCCTCGGACGTTGTCGTTCTGGCCGATGAATCCGACCTGCACAAGCTGCCGGCCAACGGCAAATTAGGGGTAGTTTTCCAGACCACGCAGAATCCCGAGGATGTCGGCAGGATAATAGGCGCCATAGGGTGCGGCGACTTCAACGAGATGAAGGTTATCAATACCCTTTGTAAGGAAGCGATCAAGCGGCAGGAATCGGCGGTGCGGCTTTGCGGAGAGGTTGATATAATGTTCGTGCTCGGCGGTCTGGAAAGCGCAAATACGCGCCGGCTGGCGGACCTCTGCAAAAGGGTCAACCCTGAAACCTTCCATCTGCAAAACTGGGCCGAACTGGATAAGAGCGTACTTCGCGGCAAGAAAACAGCCGGCGTTACAGCGGGTGCATCGACGCCCGACTGGATAATAAACGAGTTCGTAGATAATCTGAAAGAACGCAACCGACCCGAAAGTTGAGATCCGGCGATTCTGGGTAAATGTCTCCTGTTTTGCATATAAAAGGTCTTAAATAAGGTACAAAACTTTCAGATAGCATTGGCATTCTGTTTGTGTACTGTTATAATATCTAATCCCATTTGCTGCGTGGGCATTTGGGTTTCGTTGGAAAAATAATGAGTTGAATTTGTGCTGTGTGGCGCAGAGGCTTGTCGGCGTAAGTGTGGAGCGCTTGGCGGGTCAGGAAAGGAAACTCCACAGAGGGATTTGGTTTTATGGTAGACCGAAATATTGTCAACAAGTTAGGTTTGTCCGAAGAAAAGCTCGACGAGCAGGTCGGCGAGATGTTTGGCCAAACGGAGAATGAATTTTTGGAAGAGGCTCTGCAGACGAAAGTGGACAGCCGTTTGCCGGGGACAATTCTCAAGGGCAAAATTGTATCGCTGATCGGCAACGATGTTATCGTCGAGGTGGGCCTTAAGAGTGAAGGTATTGTAGACGCCGGTGAATTCGACAATCCGGAAGAAATAGTACCCGGCAAAGAGATCGACGTACTCTTGGAAGACACCGACTCCGAAAGCGGTCTTGTTCAACTGAACAAGCGCAAGGCCGACCTGATCATGGGCTGGTCGAAGATTCTGGAGGAGAAGGAAGAAGGCGACGTCGTCACCGGCAAAGTTATAAGGCGAATTAAGGGTGGTTTGCTCGTAGATATCGGGGTTCCTGTTTTCCTGCCGGCTTCCCAGGTTGATATCAGAAAGCCGGGTGATATAAGCAGATTCATCGGCAAGGAAGTAAAATGCGTCATTCTCAAGATAGACGTAGAGGGCAGAAACATCGTGATATCGCGGCGCAAGCTGATCGAAGAGGAACGCCGCAGCAGTAAAGAAAAGATCCTCTCGGAAATCGAAGTCGGACAGCTTCGCAAGGGCGTTGTCAAGAATATTGCCGATTTCGGCGTATTCGTGGACCTGGGAGGTTTGGACGGCCTGTTACATATTTCCGATTTGAGCTGGGGCAGGATTTCGCATCCATCCGAGGCGGTGGAGCTCGATCAGGAGATCGAGTGCATGGTTGTCGGCGTAGACAAACAGCACGAGAAAATTTCTCTCGGCCTGAAGCAGAAGACCGCCAGTCCGTGGGAAGACGTCGAAACTCGTTATCCGGTGGGAGCGAAAGTAACGGGCAAGGTCGTAAACGTGATGAACTACGGCGTCTTTGTCCGGCTCGAAGACGGCATAGAAGGTCTGGTGCACATCAGTGAGATGAGCTGGACCAGGCGGCTGGCGCATCCGGGTGAGATGGTCAATCTCGGCGACGAAATCGAAGTCGTTGTGCTCAGCGTCAACAAAGAAAAGCAGGAGATTTCGCTGGGACTCAAGCAGACGCAGACTAACCCCTGGGCTGTTGCGTCTCAGAAATATCCGCCCGGCACGGTCGTCAACGCCAAAGTACGCAGCGTGGCCAATTTCGGCGCTTTTCTGGAAATTGAGCCGGGAATCGACGGCATGGTTCACATATCGGACCTCAGCTGGACTCGAAAGCACAGTCATCCCGGCGAAGCACTTCAGAAGGGTCAGGAAGTCAAATGCATTGTCCTGGAAGTCAACGAAGAAAAAAGACGCATCTCCCTTGGCATCAAGCAGTTGACCGAAGATCCCTGGTTACGGGCTATTCCGGAAAAATATATTCCGGGTCACATTATCAAGGGCAAAGTGGCAAAACTCACCAATTTCGGCGCCTTCGTAGAGCTTGAGCCGGAGTTGGAAGGATTATTGCACATATCGGAGCTGGCCGATCACAAGATCGACAAGCCCCAGGACGTCGTAAACGTCGGCGACGAGGTCGAGGTCAAGATCCTCAAGGTAGACAGCGACTCTCGAAAGATCGGATTGAGCCTGCGCAGGGTAAAATGGGCCGAAGAGGAACAGGCCGCAGAAGCCGCACCGAAGCCTCACGTCCCTGCGGGGCCTGAAAGAGTGCTTTCCGACACCGACGCCAATGAGATAAGAAAGCAGCAGTTAAAGTCCGCAGAAGGCGAGTCGGCAGATACTCTCGCAGAACCGAATATTAAAGGGCCTGAAGTTGTCACGCCGGGTGCGCCAAAGACCGAAACCGAAGAAAAAACGCAGCCGGAGGCCGAAGAAAAGGCTGATTCAGGTACGTCAGAGTCGGCTCAGGAGGCCGAAACCGCTGTTGATGAAAAAGTATCGGGTCCGCAGGCGTCTGAAGAGACGCCACAACAAGAGCAGTCTGAGCAAAAGCCGGATACTCAGCAGATGCCCGATGAGTCCGCCGGCGAAGCGGGAAAGCAAGAGGAAAAAAGCTGAGGAGAATTTAATCACAGTCCGATTGAGTACATTTCGAGACCGAGATTGCAAATTAGTCATGGTAACAAACAGTCGCCGTAAGAAAAGTTGCGGCGGCTGTTTATTTTGTTCTGTTGATAAAATTATACACCGATCACAAAAAGATTCGGATGTTGGTAATGTTGGCGGGAAATTTAAAATATTTACGGGACTTTTTTCTTGACGCGGGTATCTACGATCTGATACAACTATAATAGTCGGACATGGTTTGCTCTTTATGATTTGGTTTTCCGACGTGCAAGAGTATCCATAGTTCCTGGGCAACCGTCCGAGCGTGTCGGGCGAGGGAACGGAGTTGGAGTGAGGCAATGTATAATCTGCAAATATCGCATTTCAGCTTTTAGCAAGTGCACAGCTCCCCCAAGGAGGAGAAGAAAAGCCAAATCCGGAGACAATGTTCTTTACAGGCAGGCGCGAGACGGTAGTTCAAGACGCCTTATCGCCTGTCTGAAGATTGTGTGTTGATTGTCTGTTATGGGTACGAGGCCTCGCCGCTTGGGCGCCCGTATGCGGGCAGACAATTTATGCTCTGGTATGTACGCCGGGGCATAGTCAATAGTCTTGCAGTGTTTTTGAAGGAGAAGCATCATGTGTAAGAGGTATTCAATTCTAATTTCTTTAATTCTGATGTTGGTCTTGTCGACCGGCGTCAACGGTCAGGAGACCGGTTCGATCATGCG
>CAZRBG010000006.1:0-148522 GCA_964598225.1 uncultured Pirellulales bacterium | reverse complement strand
GGTAAACGGATCGTATTCCTTCAGGTGCGGTTCGATGACTTTGAGGATTTCCTCTCGGACCTCTTCGCCTTCGCTCCACACGTCTTCATACCATTTCCGGAGATTCTCAATATGAACCTGGTCGGTGCTGAAGAGGTTGAGTTCCACATTCTCCGTGAGGCCGGGCTTGGTGAAATTGGAGCTGCCGACAATGGCGAAATCGACCGGACTGGTATCTTTGGATTCCATGAGATAGGATTTTGCGTGAAACTTTGCCTTGGAGTACGTCTTCAGCAGGATTTGTTTTTGGGCGATAGCGTCTCGGACTGCCGCAAGGCCGCTCAGGGCGTCATCGCGCTGTTTTTCCCTCTCTATGCTGTCATTGGATGTTTGGAGCATCCCCTGCACGATCTCCCGCTTTGTCCGCCTTGTGGTTTCATCGCCCATGAGAATGCGAATCTGATCCAAGTCCTGCCATAGCTTTTCCAAGGGCAAGAAAGAACCTATTTCAAAGACGCCGGTGGCAATATCCATCCGGTGAAGGTTGGGCAGGAGCCTTTGGAGCGCGTGGAGTACTTTGTTCTCGCCCCGGTTGTCTATTATGACCGGCAGTTTTTTCGCCATATCGACTATTCCCTTATTATCTCTGCCTGGCACTGTTCTCAAGAAACTGCAATTTAGCACGCCGGAAACGCAAATTCAACCGGATTTCGCGTGCAAAAGCCTGCAAATCCATACCGACCAAGGAATAACGTTGTCTACTTCCTATAATCGTCATAATATACAGCGAACTTGAAGCCCAAATACAGACGGATTCTTTCGTAGAATCTTCACTTTTTTTCAGTAGGAAAACCCACTTTTTACTACAATTCCCTCGCGCGCACGCGCGTGAAGGACTCTAAAAAATCGTTTTCAGCCCAAAACTGCCGATTCTATCCCTTTTTATCGTGTGGAAAAATTCACATAAAGTTGCGGAGTCGTGATGGCCACCAGGGTTTTAGTTAGTATCCCAATTTGGGGAAGATATGCTTAGAAGAAAGTCTTCTATATTATGTTGCAAATATGTTTGCAGAAATATTTGCAGAAATGAGGCTATGGTAACAATAAATACTTATATTCAAAAGACTTATGGCGAATTTAGCGTTTTCCATTATTTTCTCAATATCTATTGCACTCTTTACGACATATAGAGTATAACACATTGTAGTAAAAGGGCTATGAATGCATTAAGGACCTCGCAAATGGAACTCAGCCGAACCAAATTGAGTAAGTTCGACTTAGAAACAGACTTGGAGAAACGGTTGCTCGAAGAGGATCGCGAAAAATTGGTCGATTTCTTTTCGGTCATCCAGAATATTCAGACTGTTGACCAGTTTATACGTGATTGTCCGTCCTTCCCCGGCTCAAATGAAGAAATTATCAGGGAAGAACTTATCTCAGCCATAGGCGCTACCTTGGCAATCGAAGGGACTATACTAAGACCCGATGAGATTGAAGAGTCTTTTCAGAAGGCAGACCTTCAAAAGGACCTTGAGAGGAAAGAACAAGAGGCACAAAACTCAAGGAATGTCTACCGATACATTACTGAGTTAGTGAGCAGCCACGATCCTAAAACGCAGTTCACATACACGCAGGAGCATATCAAGCAAATCCACCAATACTTCACAGAGAACATTGACTATGTAGGCAACACACCTGGGGAGTACAGAGATATGACCGCTATGTTCGGCGAACCACGAAGGATTAGCTTATATAAGAGCAGAGCCGAGATTTACGACATAATGCCCAAGTTTTTAGACTGGCTGAACAAATCGAGTTCTGGGCTCCTGACTGGCCATCCAATCGTGAAGGCAATCATGGCACACTACTATTTTGTCGAGATTCATCCTTTTGGGGACGGTAATGGACGAACCGCAAGAGCCTTGGAAGCTCTCGTTCTTTACTTGAATCGTATCAATCCCTACTGCTTTTGGTCCTTGGCAAATTTCTGGAGTACTCACAGGAACGAATACATTGTCCACTTGGGTAATATTCGGGCAACATGTGAACCGTGGGCCTTCCTGATGTGGGGCATGAAAGGTTACCTTGGTGAGCTTGAAAGAGTCAAAGGATTGGTGCTCAAGAAGGTGAAGCAACTCATGTTAATGGACTACGTGCAATGGTTACATCGCGAGAAGAGACAACAAAAACCAGAGAGGAAAATCAATCAGCGAATCATAGGTGCTTTGGGCTTACTTACCCGGTGGGGCAAAGTGCCGCTTGACTGGTTTGTAGCATCGCCTGAGATCACGTCTCTTTATTCTGGACGTGTCGTGAGCACAAGGTATAGGGACTTTGAGAAAATGTCCAACATAGGGCTAATCCGCATCTCCAGGGATGGAGCTGAAAAATACATCGAGCCAAATTATCAACTTCTTGAGCACTTGGAGTATAACGTTTGAGAAGGGAATTCTAATGAGATTCTCGAATAATGACATCGTCGCTTACTATGTCCTTTGTCGAGGGCTTAACGAATGAAATCGGCCTGACAATCTCGTTCTGGGAATATGGCTTTTTGCTTTTCTTATATATTTGGGCAAGGAAATTCTTCTTTACCCTTGCACACGTCGCCTATATGCGCGATCGGCGGGGCCTCGATGGACAACATGCCTTGAAAAAACAAGGACATTCCGGCGATGTCCCCCACCTATCTGGAACGGGACTCCTAAACCCCAGCCCCCACCCCCGTATGGGACCCATTCGGATTGAAGACCGTCGATAACATCCATTCTCAAACGGGCACGACCAACCTTATGTGATTGTCTTTCGTGAAATCGGCTTGCTCGTGGGAGCGGCTGGGACTCCATTCTGCCGAAGGGGTGGCCTTCCTTCCCCCCTCCCCCCGGATATTTTTGTTTCGTTATGCCTGGTCTGTGATCTTCCGTCATCGGTGGGATTCTGCCGTTTGGTTGCTGTCCTTAGCTCTGCTTTCCGGCTGGTTTATGATGGCTTTTCTGACCCGCTACGGACTGCTTCAACAACGGTGCTCTGGCCGTCTACACTGTCCACTTGATCGAGCAATACTGCCCGGCGCATCATCCGAGCAGAGGCGCGACTGGTTTGATTTTCGGTTTGGCGCTTCTATCGACCAGCTTTCGCTTTTGATTTCCGCGCTTCTTTCTGAGGGTTCCATAAGTCGGAGTGTCCATTATCAAAGCCCCTGGAAAGTCCAGGCAAAGCATTGGCAGACGTTGTGACTGATGTTCGGTCGTCTGCTCAATCGGTTAGCTGCCAAATATGCAACGCTGCGTAATCTTTTTGCCCGTGCTTATTGGTATCACTGCGTTTGAAACTTGACCTGCGAACAGTCAACAAAAAGAAAAAAGTGAAATTTTCTTTTGCTTACAACACGTTATATATTAGTTAGTTATAGCCTTATACTCGAATAATTCTAAAGAATCACTTGACTTTTGGCCGATTATGTTTTATGCTTTCAGGTGAAGTGGCTTGACCGTCAAGTCACAACGAAAAGTGGCCGGGCGATGTTGTCGCATCCCCGACCGTGGTCCTAAACTATGTAGGAGTTTAGAACGATGAGAACAGTAACAGAACACCCCAAAAGTAGCAAGTCGAATCACTCAATTATCGAAGTCTTGGAGTTCTGCAAAGAGCAGAATCTGCCCGCGCGGGTAGTCGGTCGATGGGTATGGATAAAATTCGACCAAAAACCCAGCGCGGAAATCAGGCAAGCCCTCAAAGACTATGGCTTTCGATGGTCAAGACGGCGCGGGCAATGGTCTCACAACTGCGGAAGCCCGACAAAGCCCGCGCGCGGTTACAAGCCCTGGGACAAATACCCAACAATCAGTATGAACGAAGCGCTCTCAGTGGCTTGATAAAGACTTGCCGTTTGCCCTGGTCTGTTTACGGACAGACCGGGGCTTTCTCTGACTGACAACTGACAAACAAAGGATAGAACGATGAAAACCTTATACGAGAAATACAGACCACCGAATTTTGAAGATGTTTTAGGGCAGGACAAAGCCGTTCAAAAGGTTCGGCTATTGCTTGATCGAAGCTGGGGCGGACGGGCATGGTGGATTTCCGGCGCAAGCGGTACAGGAAAGACCACGATAGCCAGAATCATAGCTTCCCGGAAAGCCGACGATCTCTATATCAATGAATTTGACAGCGCCGATCAGCTTTCGGTTTCGGAAATCGACCGGATAGAGCAGGATATGAGCTACAGGGCTTTCGGCAAGGGCGGCAAGGCTTTTATCATTAACGAAGCACACGGCCTGCGAAAACCCGTTATCCGGCGTTTGCTCGGTCTTCTGGAGCGCATACCCGACCACGTGTGTTTCATCTTCACAACGACGAAACAAGGTGAATCCGCCCTGTTTGACGACCAGATCGACGCTAATCCGTTGTTGTCCAGGTGTGCCAAGATCGAGTTGACAAATCAGGGACTTGCAAAGGTCTTTGCAGAGCATTGCAGGGAAATCGCCACAAGGGAAAATCTTAACGGCAAGCCCCTGCAAAACTACGTCAGGCTTGCCCAAAACTGTAAGAACAACTGCCGTCAAATGCTTATGGCAATTGAATCGGGCGAAATGTTGGAGTAAAGTGAGGTAAGATTATGTCAAAACAAGAAAACAAAATCGCCGTCGCCTATTTGCGGGTATCGAGCAAGGGCCAGATACGTGGGCACGGGTTTCAGAGACAGCGCGACGAAATAAAAAAATATGCCAGAAAACACGGCTACAAGATAATCGAGTGGTATGGAGAAGCATACACCGGCACAGAGGAAGATCGGCCAGAGTTTTTACGCATGGTAGAGGACCTGCTTAGCAACGGTTGCCGGACTATCATCATCGAGTGTATGGACAGATTCGGCAGACGTTCTATGGTATCCGAGCAATTGTTGGCGCTGTTGATTCGTAAGGACATTGCCATGATAAGCGCAATGACCGGCGAAAACGTTACTGAGGCCGTCCAGGATGAAAATGATCCTTGGCGCAAATTCATAGTACAGATGCAGAACAACATTGCCGAGCTGGACAAAAGGCTCTTGGTTCAGAAGCTACGGAAATCCAGAGAAGCTAAAAGGACAAAGACGGGCCGATGCGAAGGCCGAAAACCCTACGGTTACTATCCCGGCGAAGCTGAAATCGTCCAGAAAATCAAACGGCTTTACCGCAAGCCCAGAGGCGAAAAACGACCGGGATTTATGACAATAGCAAAAAAGCTGAACGAAGAAGGAATACCCACAAGGACAGGTGCGAAGTGGAGCGATGTTCTGGTTAAGTCAATCCTTACCCGCAAGAAGTAAGAATCTACAACAAAGTCAACATTTGACAAGGGCGATTGCAACATGCTTTCGCCCTTTTTTTCGTTTTGCCGATCTCCCAAGCTGTAAATCTCACACAATCCCGCAGAATCCCTCTCAGGGCTGTTTTACGCCCGTAGAACCGACGATCTTGATTCAAGCCTGCTCCGGGCCGGGTGTGGCTTATTTAAGGCAAAATCTCTGGTGGTTCTGGTGTCACGGTTTCTAATACTCTGCTTTCTACGGGCCTCCTGAGCATGGCCGATACATCGCGTAGCCTGGTGACTTCCTCTGGTGTCAGATCAGGTATATCAGGAGCCTGAACAATACGCTTAGAAAATAGCCCCGCAGCTTTAGCAAGAGAATTCAGAGCTTTGAGTCTCATTTGATCGCTGTATTTGTAGTTACCGGTTTCATCTTTGCTGTAAGCTATTTCTTCAAAACGTTCATGGATTCTGGTTACCTCATCCTTATTTTTGTCCGCTATTTCGGTATTTTTTGCTTTTATAGCCTGTTGAATGTAATCTTTTGTAATCAACCTATGCGCATTTTGTCTTGCACCGTTAGCCGAATATCCGGCTCTAATGTATGCTTTTGTGGCATTAAAGTCCTTCAGGTATTCCTGCACAAATCTGTCATGCTTTGGTTTAAGTTTGCGCATTTTGGCCTTCTATCGGATTGTCCTGACCAACCTTATGGCCGTCACACTCGGTTAGATGCCGATGAGTCGGCAGTGGCGATGCATCTGTGGACTTCACTTTTCTTCGAGTGGCTTGGAGCAGTGCCTGTGCAAGGCTCATTTTGCCCATATCTTCAACAACCTGTGTTTGCATAGCCCGGCCTTCCTCTCTATCTACGATATACCGCACCAGTTTTTCACAGCCTAAGCCGCGACCTGCTTTAGCAGATTCGACCATTCTCAGCGCCACTTGCTGAACCTGTGTCAGATTCTTTCCGTTAAGCTTCTCCATTTCGGAGTCAGTCATGTTCATGTACTTGCAGATCCACACCCACAAGTTTGTGCGATGATTCGGCGGCCCGTCTGGATTACCGGATTGTCCAGGCTTGAATTGATACTCCTGGGGTGGTTTGCCATAGCCCACCTCATATTTTCCCTGTTCGGCAGGGATTGTTTCACTCTTCTTTATCTTTTTCTTTGTTCCCATGCAACAACCTGTCAGTCTTAGCTATGTTCACGTGTGTCCTTAGCCTTCCGAAAATGTTACTTTTTGTTGCCTATCAAACCTTACCTTTTCTTGCCATTTGCCTTTTCAAGTGGCGACATTCAAGTTCTATCCATATCCCCTGATTGCTGACGTTAAGCATACTTTTCGTTCACTTTCATTTGAATAATCTTAGCCTTAGCTTCCACCTCATCAAGCTCTCGCAAAGCCTCTTCAAGTTCTTCCCGCGTCATAGGCTTTGTGTATGCCGGATTCGGTGCGGGCTTTTTATTCAAACCACACACTTTCACTATGCCAGCAATCGCCTTACACATCGCACCAGCTTGTTTACGATTTTTGGCAAGCTCAAGAGCTATCTTGTATTCAGTAACCGCCATTTTCCTTGTATAGACTGTTTGTTTCTCCGCTTTCTCGGCCATTTTCGCCTCAAAAGCGTCAATTTGCTCTTTGACCTTAACATTTCTTAACAACCGTGATGCAGTAGCAGCGGCAGAATTATCGTTGCTCACCTCGTATCCAGCGGCATAGACAGCCTTAACACCGTTGCCGTGATTTTCACAATATTTCTGAACGAACCTTCTTTGCTTCATTGTGAGCTTGACCATTTGATGTCTCACCGCTTTTCCAGTTGCTGTTCAATCCGCTGGATGCCGCGCCAGCTAATGCTTTAGAGCCGACAAGAGCCAGCAAGTCCATCACCGACGCGCCCTGCCCAACACCATCAGCGTCTTTCAGGAGGCCGAATAGCTCGGACTGGCTGCGAATCGCCGTGTTGGCCGCCGTTAGCTTCCTTTCGGCCATCGCTGTTTCATACACAGCCTGGTGCTTCTTTGCTTGGCTTTCCTTTGTAATGTGTAGATATTCCTGGCTCTTGGCCTCAATTTTAGCTTTCTCTTGACGTACGAGGGCATGAACGCCACTTTTTGCAACCCAATTTCGGACGTATTTATGACTCAAATTGGCTCTTTCGGCCGCTAATTTCATATTGAATCCGCGCATCATGCAATCGAACACTATCCGGCGGGCTTCGGTTGTAAGGATTGCATCTTTGTCGAGTTCGGCTGTTTTTTGCTTTTTCCCTGACATCTTCTTGCTTATTTGTTTTGCTGTCAGTTTGCTCATACGTGATCCGTCTATTATTTCTCCGCTTTGTGTGTTTGGGCAAGCGCCTTGATCGCCGCCTTGATATGCTCCGGCAGTTCCGGCCAGACCTTGACAATTCTTGCTAAGTCGGTATCATTGATTTTGTCGTGCACCATATTCGCACCAAATTTGTGTTGCGAAAGTGCTTGAAAGTGTTCGGAAGTGTCGGGATGCTGTTCATCGGATTTGGCGTTAGACGACTTCTCGTTGCGTTTTGTTGCAGAATTGTTACGTTCTTGCAGTGGTTCTGTTTCGGCAATTTCCGGGTTCGAATCCCCCCGCCTCCATTTTTTGCCTATCCATGCTGAACCCTTTTTTCCAAGGGCTTAGTCTTTATCTCTTTTGGTTTTATCCAGTCAAAGTACGCGCTCTTGGCACACTTTTGCTGCGGAAAGACGTTCTTCCCCGATCTTCTCGGCCACACCACGGAGGATGGCCGAATCAACTAAAACGGTTTTACCACGAGACTGCAACTCTGGCACTGCACTAAAGGATTGGGCGGACCGATAAATCCTCGACGAGTTTTTTTGCACTATCGAAATGAGGACGCAGCTGCAGGCACGTCTTTGCCTCCCGCATGGCCTCTTTTATTCGTTCGGTTTCAGCCAGCATTTTTGCCAGTTCGTACCGCCATTGAACCTGGCCATAATTGAGCATCAGCGCCCGGCGATAGCACTCAATCGCAGCCTTGTAATCCTGTTTCTTTTTGTAGATATTACCTAAAGATATGAATGTCGAAGCGGGAGCGTCCGGCTGGGAGCATTTCTCTTCGAGCAATTCTTGCATTTTCTCTCGGGCCTGCTCTGCAAGGTCGTAATACTGCATGTCCTCGAGAACGCGGGCTACATGGCTCAAGCGGCCGACATTGTCCTTGGCGGCGGAAAAGGCCAGATGGGGACGACTGAGGTGATTGACGTAGATATCTACGACACGCCTGAAAAGGCCTCCGTCAAGCTCTGCGGCCCTCGTCAGCTTTTCGATGCCGGCTTCCGCTTTACCTTCGGCGACATCCAGATAGCCGGCGAGGAAACAGGCCATCGGGTCACACGGAGCGAGACGGTATCCCTTTCTTATTCTTTCTGAACCTGAAGCTTCATTAAGCACGAATCTCTCTATCTGGCCGACAAGGCTGTAGGTTTGGCCGTAAGTCGGACATAGCGCCCGCGCCTGATGAAGCTCCTCAACCACATTCAAAACCGTTGGCATTTCGTCGTCGGGAATTGTGATTTCTCCGGTGTAAGGATCGGCAATCTTGTTTATCGAATGCCACCGATAAGCATTCAGACAGTGCCGGTACACGACGTTGTCCGGCTCGCACTCGACTGCGTCCGAGGCGGGCGGTATTAACGACGCATAATCCCGCTCCGAACCCTGCCATCCGCCACTAGTCTTGATGTCTCTTACTTTCTGCCAGCGGGCTCTGGCAACGCGCGCCCTGTCGGCGCCGGCAACAGCCCATGCCCAGATTCCAAGTGACGCTGCGAGAAGAATACATGCCGGTACTATGGCGATACTCATACCCCGTGACCTGACATACCGCCGACGGGTATCTCCTCCGGACTGCGCAAGAACAATCAGCAACCCACAGAATGTCGCCGACAAAACGGAATTCGCGGGCAAATGCTGGCCAAAATCACTGAGGCTGTGAACGAGTATGGCCAGCAGACCGAAGCCGAGGCCGTACGCCGCCATGCGAATGGATGAATGACGATCGCGAATACACTTTGCGAAATTCAGCCAGACAATTATTCCGAAGATAATAAGCAAACCCAACCCCAGAATCCCCGTTTCTTCGGCTGCTTGTGCGTATTCATTTTCCGCATGTGCGGCCAGTGCCGTGATGGTGGAACTATCGAACATCGGGTACACCACGCGATGCGTACCGAGACCGGTTCCGAATACCGGAAATTTAGCCCACATCACCCAGATATCCCGAAGTATCTGCAGACGACCGCTTTCGGCTCTCTCCAAATCCCGCAGAGTCGCCAACCTGTCATATACGGCATCGAAACCCACGTAAAGGATACAGGTAAATGCGATCAGCGCCATTACAGCCATGATCCAACTGTGGCTTCTGAGAGATCGCCGGGAGGTAAAGAGAACTGTGGTAAATACTATGGCCACGAGCATGCTGATCATGCCGCCTCTGGTAAGAGAGATGAAAACCGCCGCAACGCAGAGCCCCATTACTATTGCCAGCAGCCATAATGACTTTGCCGCCCCGGACGTAAGAAACTCGACTATGCCGGCCGGGCTAGACCTTCTACCGGTAAAAGACTCATGCAGCTTGACGCAGAGCAAGCCGAGCGCAGCGCCTATCGACAGATTCATGAATTGGCCGAAGTTGCTGTGATTGACGAACGGACCGGAGTGACCGCTGCCGTATCGGGTCTGGACAAACCAGTATATCTTGCCGTTTCCGAAAACATTCTGCCCCAGTGTGATAACGGCAATAACGCCCCCAATAATTGCAATGGCCATTAGAAGGCGTTTTACCTGGTCCTGTCGCCGGAATATATTGACGACGACTATGAACACACCTGCAACCGCCAGGACCAATCGAAGGTCGTGAGCGGTTGCGTGCGGGTAGAAGCTAAGAGTCATCGATTCGACCCGCTCTACATTGGGCATATCATCCAGCAGTTCGGTTTTCAAGGCTGCCGTATTGGGCGACAGGAAGGCGACGACGTCTTTGGGTAGTGTAAATAGCTGAAATAGTACGATAAGCAAGAACAGCGAGATCGGGATATAGCTCCAACTCCAGACCAAACCTCTCCCGCCGGCAAGCACGACTCGCAACAGAAAACAGATAACAATTGCACCGGACAAGACCACAACCACCTCTTCGCTCCATTCATGCACGACGCCAAAAGCCAGCGGCATGAATGCCAGGAGGCCTATGACCATACACTCGATCAAAACCTCAAGACTATTTAGCCCGCCAGATATATTTCCAAGATCTGTACGAAGCTCTCTCATCGCTGCATTTCCTTGTGCAAATTAGCGAACCGTCTATGTGCTTTTTCGAGTTTCCTCTCTGCAAATTTGCTATTGCAAAGATTGCTACAGGCAGAAAAAACGTAATTCTTCGAATTCTCCAACCCGGAGTTTGCGCTTCACGTGCCGTGCCACTCCGAGGCAACTACACTATATATCGTTATTATAGGGCCTAAAGAAACCCATATAATCACTCGTCTTTGTATTCCAAAAGCCCTGTTTTGCATCAGGAAATTCCTCTTGGATCCGTGTGTAATAGTCATCAAGAACTGCTCGGCATCTTCTCACCAGGGCGTCTTTTTATGCTTTTCTCGAATCAATAGCTTGTGTCTCTCGGCTTTCCGACACTATCAGAGGATTCTTGATACAAACTTCACGGGCAACAGCTTCGCCAAGTCTGGTTTTGATCTGCTCGAAAGCTGCACTCATCAGCGGCCTGCGGCCGTACGTGTCGTGGGCGTCCGTGGCGACAAACGAAACCCATCCGGAAACCAGAAAATGCCAGGCTGCTCTTTGGACTGTGGAGCCGAATTCACCAACCAGGCTTGCTGCTGTGACCTGCAGATGCGCTCCACCGGCGATCCACTTTAGCATTTTGTCCGGCTGTTGCGAAAGGATCCAATGCCGCTCAGGATGCGATACGATACCCTGAATCCCCATCGACGCCAAATCGACGAGTAACGGCTCGATATCAATGAATATTTCATGGGGAAGTTCCAGCAGCACATACCTGCCGCCATCGGCAAGCGTAAGTATCTCGTCGGATTCGATCAGCCGACATATTCTTTCATCCACCCGGACGTCTCCACCGGGCACGACAGTGAGATTGATCTCATTACGGCTTAACTGTTCGTTGAGAACGGATACTGCCTCTCTTATCCGTGAAGCTTCGTTGGAGCCGCTGAATCTTCCGAGCTGATGCGGCGTCGCTACAACCACGCCTATCCCATCATCAGCCAACGCCCGGCAAAGGTTCAGAGACTCGGCCGATGTCTCCGGCCCGTCGTCAACACCGGCAAGGCAGTGGCAATGAATATCAACATACTGTGGTCGGGCCAGGTCTTCTGCAAATCCGCTTTCTGCTTTAGTCAGGTTTTTGTTTGAAGAGTCCGTCATAGTTGTCGAGAAGTAGCACTAACACCCCATATTATTAGGCCGGGAAACCGGCCGTATGAAACCGTTCAGTCATCACCCGGTCTTTTTCTCTCTTTTGCCGTAATAACCGTAGTTACCATAGCTTGAGTAATAGCCGTATCCGCTGCGTTTCTGTGGAACGTCATTTACAACCGCGCCAAGCAACTGCGCACCGACACTCAACAGAGTGTCGCGAGCGTGCTGAGCCTGTCTTCTCGTGGATTTTTCGGCCCTCAAAACCAGCAGAGTTATGTCACAGACTGCCGCAAGAATCTGCGAGTCGGCCACCGGACCGACGGGAGGAGAGTCGATCACTATACGGTCATAACTCTCATTGAGCTTTCTTAAGGTATCCTTGAAAAAGTCGCTGTTGAGCAGCTCCGAAGGATTGGGAACTTCAGGACCACAGGCCATGACATCCAGATTTTGGCAGGAGCCGCGCTGGATCGCCTGCTCGAGCGCATCCCTTCCGGCCAGAACGCTCGAAAGTCCCTTATCATCGTCCAATTCGAAAATTTTATGTTGGACCGGTTTTCGGAAATCAGCGTCAATGACTATGGTTTTCTGCCCCGCCTGGGCTATGGCGATAGCCAGATTGCTGGCAAGGGTGCTCTTGCCGTCACCCGGCGCCGGCGAGGTAATATGGATGGTTTTGGCACCTTCTTTGGGCGCTCCGAAGAACACTGCGGTGCGTATTGTCCGGTAAGCCTCGGCAACAATGGATTTGGAATCGAGATGCACTTTTTGTCCCCGTACCACAATTTCCGGTTTGTCGATCGCGGTCCCGGCTCTGCCGGCAACCGGCGTGCTTGCTGTTGGAGCCTTGGGCTTATCATGAGGTATATCACCGGCTGTCGTAGTACGTGCAGGTCGGCCGGTCTTTTTGTTTACACGCCGGACCCATTTGACGGACGCCAATTTAGGAGACAACTTTCGATCACGTGGCGTTGCGTCATCAATTTCACCTGTTGCCTTACCGGCATTCTGTGCGACCACGGATTCGCCCTCACGGTGGTGCACAGAAGGAGCGGCTTGACCTTCGTGATGATCCATAGATGTGATTGGTATAGGCGAAATTGACGGCTCTTTCTCAGACATCGAGATAGATTTCTTTGCTACCATCTTTGGCACAACGCCGAGGACCGGAATTCCAAGTATCGCCGATACCTCTTCGGAAGACCGCAGTCTGAAGTCGAGCCAGTCGCGAAGGAACGCCAGACTCACACCGAACATCAACCCGAGGGCAAGCGCCATTGTCATGATCCGTGCTTTTTGGGGTTTCGAAGGATGATCGGCCGGCTGGGCAACTTCCAGTCGGCTGATATTCAATGCTCCAGCATCTTCGGTAACGTTGATTTCCTTAATTCGACTGTCGAGGATTTCACAAATTCTCTCGGCTCGAGCCAATTCCGATTTGAGTCTTGAATACTCTGTAGCCAATCCACCTATATCCCTCGCGTCGGCAAGTTGTGTCTCGAAGGATTCACGAACTTCATCCTCTCTCTCTTTTGCTGTTATATACCTGAGTTCCATCACTTCAAGGTAAGCATCTGCAAATTCTTCCGCCTGTTCTTCAAGTTCCTGCTTGATGCGATCTATCTTGGCATGTATGGCCTGGACGGAAGGATGCTCCTCGGTACAATGATAAAGCGCATTCTTGAGGTCAGTCTCGGCCTCTCTCAATTCTGATCTCAATTGACTCTCTTTGTCCTCGACGGACACCCGAATACCGGAACCGCTCGAAGCGGCGGCGAATTGCCGTATCTTGAAAGCGTTGCCCTGCATACCCTTAACGGCTTCATAATCGGCCTTTGCCGTCATAGTGGCCGTTTCGGCTTGGCCCAATTCGCCGGATAAGGAACTTAACCTTTCGAAAACAATGTTCCTGCCCCCCTCTTCAAAGGAAACAACTCCGTGCTCGGATGTGAACTGCTGCATACTGTCATAAGCGGCGTTTACATCTGCAACACGTTCTTGCTTCTCCTCTGTGAGAATTGTGAGCACCTTGTCCGCGGTGCCGCGTTTTTGCTCCGTATGATATGTTATGTATGAATCCACCAGCGTATTGACAATATCAGCAGCTTCTGCCGGATACGGAGATTCGAAAGCTACCGTGATAATGTCGTCCTTTCTGCCGACGTCAACACTCGTGTTGCCCCTGATGAAAGCGACAAGGTTGTCGGCGCCAACGAATGTTCCGAACGACTTAGACTGGTAGTTATCGGCCACCGGACCAATAACAGGTGTCGACTTAAGCAATTCAGCCTGCGTGTAGAGATAGTTGCCGGATCGCATCATCGCCCCCTCATACTCATTGAGGATTCTGGGGCCGGTTTGCTCGACGTATAATCTCGATTCACTTCTGTAGATTGGTGTAGCCTTCAGAATATAAACGAAAGCGGCGGCCAAAACAAACGCGGTAGTAAGCAGTATGGTCCATCTGTGGCGTACTGCTATCTGCAGAATGTCATGCAATGAGCCTTCCGCCTGTGGTAAGCCTGAGTTCGCGTCGCCGTTCGGAATTGTACCATCATGTGAATTCATCATTGGAGATGGCGCTCCATCTAAAAATCATTGTAACGAGTGTCTGCTCCGACAGTAATATGGAATACGTCGGTAACAAATTTGTTGACTCGGGTACGTAGTGTGTGGTCGACATAGATAAGATCGCCGGGTTTTACAACGGTAGCATACGTTTCCTTCATTGACTTCTTATCCACACTGAAGGTAGCCGATATTAGGTCTCCGCCCGCGTCTTTGCGATAGATCTTCAGGAAACGAGGGTCGGCGACCATATCAAGTCCGCCGGCAAATGCCAGCGCCTCCATAACCGTGTATTGGACGTCTGCGGGGTAGGGAAAAACGCCGGAGTCCTTGACAAGACCCACCACCGCAAAGACTCGCTGGCTTTCCATTCGATACTTCTTTACCTCACAGACCACCATGGGAGGGTTGACCACATACTTGGGATGATATGCGTCGATCACCAGAGCTTCTATCTGTGCAAGGGTTCTGCCTGCAACTTCCAACTGACCGACAATCGGAAGAGTAACGGTTCCCTTCGGGCTGACCCGAGCCAGATACGGCTCCACGTCCCTGCGCCCATATACCGGCCTGAGCCATTCCGGCAGGTCTGAGGAAATAACTCGCAAAACAGCCGGCATCTGAAACTCCAGAATATCGCCCGGAATCACCCTGTAGGGGCCGGTATGACTTTTCAGCCCCGTCACACCATAGGCTGAAGCGATTTCAACTTCTGATTTGATCGGGCCCGCTCTCTCGAACTGCTTGACCGCATCCCGAGACGAGACCTCCGGGCCGCATCCGACAGAGAACATCAAAAGGAAAATGGCCAGACATTCAGCTACCATTTTCCAATGCCGACTCCATCTTGTCAATCCTCTCATTCAAACAACTCCAATAATAATGTAATCGGCGCAAACCCATATCCGGCCGATATTTGCCGTCCGTGGCCTCGCTATGGCTCCTCCTGGATTCCTCCACCAGTGTTGCCGATAATAAACCTAATACCACTAATCGGCGGCGAATAGGCCGATACCTTTTATTTTGGTCCACCCCTTAAACTTCATCGGCTTACACCGCCCGACAACATGAAGAAACTACCAAAGTCCGTCCGAAAAAAATGCCATTAGCAAGCATGGATACGCCGGCGATGACCATTGCATCTGTTCCTACAGCCAATAATGCACTAAACCGGCAACTCGCACACACAACTCCAAGCCTCTCGCATTTGGTAGTAACATAATTCGATTCGTTCGATACGTGAACTCTTGCAGCCCACAACCACCCCACATCCTCAGACGTGATCTCAATTCTGCGCATACCGTAATGGCATACATGTAGCCGCAAAATAATATTACCTTGAAGAAATGTCAACGAAAAAAGGTTTCCTACACAATTGATAACCAGAGTTTTTTCGACGCCACCTTAAGCCGAATTCCGTGGAGCGACTAATCTTTTTACTTGTGATGAAATAGATGGTCTGGGCAAAGTGGAAATAAACGTTGACTTTTGTCCAGATTGAGCATATTACTCATTTGACAGCCTGTATTCGAAGTGGATAAATTCAGGTACTGGCTGTCCATGGTAACAATTGTCCGCCCGGATGGGATAGAACCAAGATGAGAAACGCAAACTTAATTCTCCTTGTCACATTGTTGTCAGCTTCCTGTAGTAAACAGGCTTCAAAACCCTCATCGCCTGGCGAGTCCAACAGCGTAGCCAGCGCAGACATCCAACTCATAGAAGACTCGCGGATTAAGAATCAAACCTATGCCGAGGATCAGTTTAAGCTATATCCAGAACTAACCCCAAATCCAGGATCAGTCAGAGCAAAGAACGAACATATACAATTCATTGCCGATGTTCAGAAAGGCAAAACACCTTATTCGGATGAGCAGTTGAAAAGATGGAGAATAAGTAAAGAACCTCCCGAAATCCCAGAAGTAGCTGATTTCCAAAAGCTTGAACATACGCGGCTATTCTTAGCGGCCAATCCGCACCGATATGAGGCATTCGTGTTATACGGACTCCATTTCTTCCGGAGACAGAAATTTGATGTCGCTGTGGCAGCCTATGATGAAGCTGTCGCGATCATCCAGAATGAAGACATCAAAGACACAGTCGAGTATGCAAAGTTTTATGACATGTCTCTGTTTATGCTCTATCGACAACGGAGAGAGTATAACAAGACTCTTGCTCTCGAAACATTCAAGAAGCTTGTCAGATTCGACTTCGAGTTCTTTGATCGCGAGCCTGAACTGGCAAACGCGATATATCTCGCTGCGCTTGACTATTACGACATCGGTCGGCCACGAGACGCGAAGCGCCTAATCGAACGCGCACGACAACTCAAAGCTGTTCCCGCCGAAGTAACAGAGCAGCTTGAGCGGCTCTATAAGACGATAGAGGTCGAAGAAGCATATTCAAGAAATAAGCGATAGGCGACCGTTGGCTTGTCAGATCTTCTGCTCATTTACTTGATACACGGCCCATACCGCGTTATGATAGGGCTAAAACAAAATGTTTCACGGGAGCAAGAGTGGCTGGATTGACTTCGTATGAGAGAGTGATGCGGGCCCTGGATCGACGGGAGCCGGACCGAATACCGCATTTCGAATGGCTTTTTGCGAAAAACGTTCGCGAGGCGATCTGCCCCAGGTGCACGAGCCATAACGACTTTGCAGTCAAAATGGGACACGACGCTGTGCTGGTCGGGCCGGATTTTCAGAAGGAACAGGTCGGACCTACACAATGGCGCAGCGAATGGGGCTACACTAACGATTACGGCAATCAGGAACACGGCGTCGAAGTTGAATGTCCTATCAAGAGCTTGGCGGATTTTGAAGCTTATGCTCCGCCGGACCCGCACGCACCGGGTCGCTACGAGACCGTCGAATGGGCGATCAAAGAGTTCAAGGGTGATAAGGCAATCGGCGTGCATCTCAATGACGTGTTCTCGATACCGCGTGCCCTTATGGGGATGGAAAATCTGCTGCTTATGATCGCCCTCGATCCGGATCTGGTCAAGGCGCTCGTAGACATGTCGGTGGAGGTCAATCTGGCGATGGCGAAGGAAGTAGCCGCTCGCGGGGTGGATTTCGTCTGGACCGGTGATGATTATGCCTGGAACACGGGGCCTATGATGTCGCCGGAGCACTTCCGCAAGCTGTTTTATCCGGGCCTGCGGCGGGCGATCGGCGGATTCAGGGAACTGGGGCTGCCGGTCATAAAGCACACGGATGGCTATCTCTGGCCCATCATCGACATGATAATCGATTCAGGGATCAGTTGTCTCGATCCGATAGACCCGCAGGCGGGAATGGATCTGGCGGAAGTAAAAAACAAATATGGCGACAGAGTAGCACTGAAAGGCAATGTGGATTGCGCTCAGATGCTGAGCTACGCTACAGTGGATGAAGTAATTGAAGAGACAAAGCAGGTAATCCGAAAGGGCGGCCCCGGCGGCGGATTTATTCTGTCGTCGAGCAACTCCATCCACGCCTCGGTCAAACCCGAGAATTACATGGCGATGCTTGATACGTTGAAACAATACGGCAGATATCCCCTGAGCGTGTAAATACAACTCGCTACAAGTGCCCTTGCGCCCGGTAATTCCCGCAAAGGCGGGAATCCGGTCTTTTCACTCTGGCCCCCTGCCTTCGCAGGGGTGACATGATCGGGTGCGGCTTTGGAAACAGACACGGAAACAGGACAATCTAACAACGGAGGCATTTTGATGGAGTATTTAGCGGGAATTGATTTAGGATCGACAAGTCTCAAAGTCATCATTTACGATCTCGAAGGCAACGCCGTAGCGCAGGCGAGCCGTCCGACCGAGCGATTCAATCCATATCCGGACCATCCGGACTGGGCGATCTGGAAGCCGGAACAAATCTGGGGCGGCGTGTGCGAGTCGCTGAAAGAAGCAACCACACAGATAAACGATCCCTCGCAGATCAAGGGCGTCGCCGTAACCGGCATGGGAATGGACGGGGTCCCCATTGATAAAGACGGCAACTGGCTGTATCCATTCATTAGCTGGCATTGCCCCCGGACCGAGCCGCAATCACAATGGTGGAAAGAAAATATCGGCGCCGAGAGGCAATTCGAGATCGGCGGCAATCAGATCTGGGGTTTCAACACCGCGCTGCGCCTGCTCTGGATGGCCGAGCATGAACCTGAGATTCTCACCAAAACCGATAAATGGCTCCTGATCGAAGACTTCGTAAACTTCATGCTTTGCGGGATTTACGGCACCGATCACAGCATGGCCTCGACAACGCTGCTTTTCGATCAGCGTAAGCGCATCTGGTCGGACGAGTTGATCGAGAAATCCGGCATTGACCGCGAACTCCTGTGCGATCCGCAGCCCAGCGGGACACCTTTGGGTAAGGTCCATGCAAGAGCCGCCCAGGCCACAGGTCTTGCCGAAGGAACACCAGTCGTGATGGGCGGACACGATTACTGCTGCGGCACATTACCGGTCGGTGCATTCGAGCCGGGGGTGGTCCTCGATGTGACAGGAACGTGGGAGATTGTCGTGACGGCGCTCGCCGAGCCGGTGCTGACGCCGGAGGTAAGAGAAATGGGAATTCCCGTTCACTCGCACGTGGCCTCGCCCGATTTGTGGAGCATTATGGCGGCAGCAGTTGCCGCCGACATGCTCGAATGGTTCCGCGGCCAATACGGCGACAAGAAACAATCGGCTGAGGGCGACTGGAGCGGCCTGATGAAACTGGCCGAAGCGTCTCCGCCCGGCGCTAACGGCGTTATGTTCCTGCCGCACATGTCTGGGAGCCACTGCCCTGTCGTGGATAATCAGTCTATGGGTGCATTCGTTGGCCTGCGAAACATCGTGACCAAAGGCGATATGCTCAGAGCGATCATCGAGGGGCTGGACTACCAGTTTGTTCAAATAGTCCGTGGATTGGAACAAGCCCTTCATGTCAAGCCGGAAAAATTCGTAGCTATCGGCGGCGCGACCAGGAACGATTTCTGGATGCAGAACAAGGCCGATATGATCGGCAAACCAATAGAGACGCCGGAGGTTGAGGAACCAACGCCGCTCGGAGCCGCAATCCTCGCCGGTGTCGGGGTAGGCCTGTACAAGGATGTGCGAGACGCATACGAGAAGGTACACAGGCAAGGGAAGATTTACAAACCAAATCCGGAATTGACAAAGAAGTATCAGCAGTGGTTCCAGACGTTTGAAAGAATCTACCCGTCCCTGAAAGACCTGAACGTACGGTTGCGAGATTTATAACTTTAAGGCCGGGACACCCATTCGGCTTCGCTCAGAGCTTGCCCCGAGCCTGTCGAAGGGGCGGGTCCCACCCTACAAATATGCTACATCATTCCAGCTTAATGACCGAGAGCGTATAGGGTTCGTCCCAAGTCGTGTTGACTACGCCTTCGAAGGGCCAGTCCATATTTGAGACGACAACCTCGTTGCCGCGAAGGATTGCCTCGCAGGGCTGGTCGAGCCCGCCATCGGCGCCGTCGGTGTCGCCGTTCTTTGCGATCATCTCGACCGAACCGTCGGGATATATGAACTGAACGGCGTTCTGGATCATGTCGGCCACAAGGATTCTATCGCCCTTCGCGTCGTAAAACAGACCGTCAGCGCATTTCAGTTGCGGGTCGTCGACGAATATTTCATTCGAAACGACGTTGCCCTGTGCGTCGAAGGTGATCTTATGGATCGTACCATCGGCGAAATTGCCGCAGTAGAGATTGCCTTTCGAATCGAAGCAGAGCCCGTCGGCTCCAAAGCCGATTGTTTCGTGATACGTCCTAATCTTGGCGACAAGATGGGGATCTTCCTCAAGCGGTGTTTGCATTTGGATGCCCTCTTCGCCGATCTTGAAGCGGAAGATACCGCTGATCAGGGGTTTTGAGCCGGGCACCATAACGGTGTCGCTGACATAAATGTAATCGCCCTTGACGGCCACAGCGTTGGCGACATTGAGACCGCTGGCTACCGTAACGGCTTCTTGCGGCTCGCCATCTTTGACGGCGATGCGCATCACGCGCGAGGCACGGGTTGTCTCAGGATAGCTGAACTGGTTATCAGCGTAGTAGATATCCCCCGACGGCGCCATACGTATCCCCATAGGGCCTGAGTTTCCGGTCTTCGGACTGGGTGGTGGAACGAAAAACTTAGAGATCCTATTTTGGGCGGAGATTTTCATGATGAATGCGCCGGGAGACGGATCGTTGAAATTCGGCACCGACAGCAAAAAGCTGCCGTCCGGCATAGGCGCCATTCCATCCGGTGTGTTACAGTAATCCGGAAGCTTGACTAATAGCTTTGGCTCTCTCAGACCACCCTGGCTATTACAACCGCTAAGAACGAGGCCGCAAAGCACAACCGACAAAATCCCAACACTGACAATTCTTCTTCTCAACATAATTGCTTCTCCTAAGAATGATTTTTTCGAGGAATCAAAACAGTGGGGCAAGCCCCACCCTACCAAATAGAGGTTCAAACTGCCACAAGACGCTTGCGCTCGCCCCCGAGCGCATCTGCCGCTATCATAGCATCCACAACCGCAGCAGATGTCACGCTGAAGCTGTGGCTATCACAAAGTGATCCTTCCGAGGCACAGGCATCGCCTATCGTCTTGAGCTTTTCGGGTGATACGTCTTTCAGGCCAATGTCGGCAAAGGTCACGGGCAGACCGACGGCAACCTCGAAATCGACCGCCTCGTAGACCTCGTCCATCGAAACCGCCCTGTCCAGGCAGAGCTGGCTTATCACACCAAAGGCCACCTCTTCACCGTGCATCAGATGTCGGCATTCGGGGAAAGACGGCAGGCAGTTGGCAATCATGTGCGCGCTGGCCAATCCGCCGCTCTCGAAGCCCAGCCCGGAGTGCAGGATGTTGGCTTCGATTACCTTCTCGACCGAAGGCGTCAGCGCGCCCGCTTCGACCGCGCGTTTTGCTTCTACCCCGTGTTCGAGAAGGACCTCGTAGCCGAGTTCTGCAATCGCCATCGCGGCCATAGTCGAAACACCGCCCGCAATATTGCCGGCGCCGGTCTGTAAGGCTACCTTGGCTTCCACCCACGTGGCAAGAGCATCGCCCATACCGGCAACCAGGGATCTTGCCGGAGCGCGGGAGATCACCAGCGAATCTACGAGAACCAGATCGGGGTTGAAAGGCCAGCAGTCGAAGCCGGTGCAGTTGCCGTCCTCGTCATACCAGACACTGGCCGCACTGGTCGGCGAGTCATTCGATGCAATGGTTGGGCATGTAACGATCCGAATTCCTGTCTCAATTGCGGCGGCTTTGGCCGTGTCAAGCGTTTTGCCGCCGCCTATTCCTACTGCGATATCGGCGCCCTTGTCCTTTATTATACCGACTACACGATCGACCTCTTTACGAGTGCAATCGCCCTGAAAGTCCACGTCGATAAGCTCAAGTTTCTCGGCGGCCAAGCTGTCCAGCAACGTTTTGCCGACGATTCCCTTGACGGTCTCATCCCAGAGCAGCAAGGGTTTTTTGCCCAGTATCTTGAGATATTTGCCGGCATCGGCCAGAGCGTTTCTGCCCTGAACGTATTTCCTTGGGGCTATCAGAACATTGTGCAATTCTCTACCCTTTCAAAAATTGAGGACGTTGTTCGATTATGGTTGCCCGATTATGTCGAGACATTCACCAGTCGTCAATCGAAAATCGAAAATGGATTTTTCGCTGTTTCTTGCAATTTTCTCAGTTAATGGTAATGTCTGCAATCATGGATCTGGATTTGAAAGACAAGGTGGCATTGGTAACCGGGGCTTCGCAGGGGCTGGGCAGGGCGATGTCGCTCCAACTCGCCGCCGAGGGCGCCAGCGTAGCCGTCAACTATCGTCGCAACAAAGAGAAGGCCGAAGCAACCGTACGTGAGATAAAGGAAAGACTTAACGTCGACGCTATCCCGGTTTATGCCGACATAGGTCAGGAGAAGCATATCGTCGCCATGTTCGAGAAGATCGACGAGCACTTCGGACGGATCGACATACTGATCAACAACGCGGCCTACTGTCCGACGTGCCAGGTGGCCGATATGACGGAAGAAATGTGGAGTTATACGCTACAGGTCAATTTGACCGGGACGTTTCTGTGCAGCCGGGAATTCGTCAAGCGCCTTCTGGATCGTCAACAACCGGGGCGTATAGTAAATATAAGCTCACAGGCCGCTTTTCGCGGATCGACTACGGGGCACGCCCCCTACGATGCGAGCAAAGGCGGCGCAGTATCGTTCACGGTGTCGCTGGCAAGGGAAGTGGCAGAGAAGAATATCATGGTCAACTGCGTCGCTCCCGGCCTGATGCACACCGAAATAATGGACAAGGCCCTGCGAGCCAACATGCAGAAGTACATCAACAGGGTCCCGATCCGTCGGATCGGCAAGACCGAGGAAATTGCCCGAGTCGCAGTCTTTCTGGCAGGCCGAGGCAGCGATTACATGACCGGGGCTACGGTAGACGTAAGCGGCGGCCTGGCTATGCATTAGGAAATTAGAATCAGGAAAGACATTGCGTTGGGTGTGGCACCCACTGAATTCCCAATTCATCACCGCCCCAGAACGGTGAACATCACGTGCCATCCTACGCCGCTGCTGAGCACTTCAGGGTCTTTCTCGGCTACGTCCGCCGGGCCAATCTCACCTGCACAGTAGGCTCCGAACAGCGGAATATCATTTCCTATCACGCTCTGGATAGCCGTCAGTTCGTCTTCGATATTGTCGAGCTTGCCCTGACGACCGGCGCAATTGAACGCCAGCACGGAGAATGGCTTTTGCTTCATTTTCTTCATAGCCTCGTCTGCGCCTTCGGCGGCTGAAGAGATCACCTTGCTGTTTTCCTTTGCCTGTCTGCCCGCCAGAGAGACGTTGAAATCCCCCGAGAGCATTAACGCGATAGCGGCATCGGTGTACATCCGCCCCTGAAAATACACGAACGTCTGGCCGAAGTTCTTGTTGGCCGAGCCGCCGGTGATGGCAAAATCCTTGCCCAGAATTTCCTGAGCGCCGTCGAGAAGGAACTGATTCTTCGGCGAGTGAGCGTCTGCCATAATAACCATCAGACGATCATCTTCGCGTCCGGGAATCCTTGCAGCCAGCCCCGATCCGCCTGCGCGCAGACGTTTGGCAAGTTCCGCTTCGTTTTCTTCCATGGTCAAATCCGAAATCCCCAGATTCTGCTGAAGCACCGCCGAGGTTGCGATTCCGTCGCCGGCGATGCCGAGCAGTGAGACGGAATCGAGATCGAGACAACCTTCCTGTGCGAACGAACCATAGGTCGAAAAGCCGAAGACAATATCTTTCGGAAAAACCGAACAGATGCCCTTGAGCACCTCTTTCTTATGACCCCGCCCTTCGAAGCATTCGGCCAGCACGACCGCATCGAGCATTCGATTTCCCATCTTGCCCCGAAGTGCCTCTGCTGCTTCTTTGCCTGCCTCGAAGGGATCGGAATTCCGGGCCGACGTTACTTCGGTTTCTATGGAACCGCCCTCTTCGGCATCAGATGATACATACGTCTCATTGACGGCACATCCCGACAGCAGCAAAACGCAAATCGAGAACAACAGTACGGAAACCTCCCTGGCGATATGTATCCTTTCAGACATAAGAACCTCCTTTTAGATACAACTTATTGTATATTCGCTTCTAACGTTTTGACGAACATAATCCGAATTCAACTTTACTGTCGTAAAGCAGATCGACGGGCCATTTTACCTTGCCCCACTTGCACCATGCAAACCGATTACGCTGCTCAGGCCAGAGCCCGGCGGCCTTGCCCCAATCGCGGATACCCGTTCCGTCGGGATCGTGCACAAGGATCGAAAACCCGATCTCCCGGCCGACTTTGGGCTTGATTGTTGGCACCCCCGCGAACGGGATCGCACATTCGTAATGCGTAATATCACCACGTCTCTTAACGACAACTTCCGCGTCCTTGAGTTGGAGCTTCTCAAGGTTCCTTTGCCGTTGTGTGATCGACAATTCCCGACCCGGCTCAATCAATTGAAAACATTTATCCCTGCCGAACAGGCCGCCCTCGTGGACAATCAGAAATTCGGATCTTTGAGATGGCGCATTCGATTCGGATGCCGTGACCGCTGTCCGCGGGGCAAGAGCAAACTGTACTGCATCAACCAGAGCGGCACTCCTCTTATAGCCGTAGAGCTTGTCCTCTTCGACCTGGACGTACAAATAGAAATGACGTCTGTTCCAGTAGGTATGGAAGACAGTTTTCCTCTCGACTCCGCTCGTCGAGTCAGGGCCGCCGGCGGTCTTGAATGTAACGCCGATTGCATCCGACCATTCATCGAACCTGCCGTCTATTTCCGGCCGGAAATACGGCGCACTCGCGCAGACAACCTTCTGCTGATACTTCGTTCTATCTGAGCCTTTGATAACCGTAATCTCGACGGGATACGTATTCAACTTCTCAAAGGATGCTTTCTCTATCGTAAAAGGCAGCCTTTTCATCTCACCGGGAGCCAGCGTTACTTCTCGATTCTTTGGACTCCATTGCCAGCCGGCCGGATACTCGGGCTCGACAGTTATGGCACATTCGGCATCACCAGTGTTTCGCGCCAGGATATGCGTTACCGGTCCGGTAGCCGACGGTACGGTAAAATTTTCAGCGCGAACGGCAATATCGGGAGCGGCTGCCGCTGTCGCGACAATGAACATACAGTTTACCATTACGAACTTCCACAGACGAGGCATCACAGTCCTTTCGAAAAACGATTTATCGACTGTAATATGATACTCCGGACAGGCAGGTCTTACAAGCACTACATTCCATCGTAATAGCCCCAGCGATCACAGGACTTCTTCCGAAGCTCAATTTTCCGTGGCTTCCCTGTATGAGTCGATGCTATCAAGGTTTTTTGCCGAAAACCATAAGGAACCGATCCGGGGTAAGTCTCGGCCCACAAAACCACAGGGAGAATCCTGCATCGTTCATTTCTTCTTTTACCGTATTCGGATGTATCTTTCTGCGATGGCTCGCTTCGCGGCGGGGAATTGGTTCGTTGGCTCTTCGATCCAGAACGTAAATGCGTCCGTTTGCCGTCAGCTTCTTGTGGATCGCGGCAAGTAGATTCTCGTGGTGAAACAGGAGGTGGTAAGTGTCCAGGAAAAAGACCGCGTCGACCGGCTCACCGTTTAGATTCGGATCGCCATTTTGTGTAAGTGTCGAAGGCAGGAGTACACCGGGAGGGAGCGGCGGCCTCTCTGTTTTCTGCGTTGCCCATTCCTCCAATACAATATCCAGGCCTTCACCTTCGGAGTGTTCGAGAATCGGAGCCATCAGTTGTCGAGTCTGCCCCAGTGCAATAAAGATTGGATTCTCATAGGAGCCGGCGGAGGGAAGAAACAAATGGCAACAATCGTCCGCCGGAAGAGGACGGAATCGGTCCGGATCAATGCCCGGACGTCTTAGCTTCTCAGGGCGCTGAAATACAAGGACAAAGGGATCTTCTTTATGCCAGCACTCTTCCGCGCATTCTACAAAAAGAAAACCTTCTTCCCTTGCCTCTCTCACTACTGTTGTTTCCGCAATCAGGTAGTGCTTCTTCTCGCGTTGGTGCCGTGGGACCCAGTCGCGCAATGTGCCGCGTCGCTGATCGACAACGACTAAATAACCGTTCGGCTTCAACGAGCGCCATATCCCTCTGAGCATCTCTCGGGGCTTGGCAAAATGATGATAGACGCGATTCATATAGGCCAAATCGACGGAATCCTCAGGCAGGCAGGGATTCACACTGGTGCCAAGCATGGCGATAACCTGAGGAAGGTTTTTCTCTTTGGCTGAATTTTTCAAAGATTTTACTTTATCTTCGAATATCTCCTCGGCGTAAACCGTGCCCGAATCACCCACAATCTCGGCAAATACCCACGTATCTTTCCCGTTTCCGGCGCCAATATCGGCTATAACCGATCCCTTGCCGAGGCCGAGGTGTGAGACTAAAGCGCGGACGGAATCCGCTCGATTTTTTGGCTTTGTTTTTGTGTTCCCGCCAGCCCATATCGCTAATGCAAAGCACTGACATGTCATCAGCGCCAAAATTACTAAGTAAGGACGAGGCTTAGGCCCTTCTCGGTGTTTCATAAAGCTACTCCAAAAGCAACAATGAATTTTAGAAACGGAATTCTAAGCTATCAGGGGCAGAATTTCAATCCTTCAGCCAATCGGGCACTCGAACATCTTCGGTTTCGAGGTCTATTTGGGGAATGTACGGCTTGATATCAAGAATTGGACTGTTGTCGAGGGCATCGATCTTCTCGACGGTGACTACTCCTCCTTCGATCTCGAGAGTCTTGCAGAGAGTCACGGCGATTAGATTAGGCCGCACGGGCGCCCGGCATGCAAAAACACCCGTCAGGGGATTTTTCTTGTTGCCTCGCGGGTGTACCTGGAGAATGCCGCGTTTCCGTGGCGTGTCGTTTCTGTCGAACCAGTAGAGCACTATCGCGTGGGAAAATCCGTCCAGCCCTTTGAGGGCATCCCTGTATTTCTTGTAAATCCGCAATTTTACGGACTTACCTTTTCTGTCTACTCTACCCACTGGATATAGCTTGAAAAACCCTTCCTTATCCTTCTGATGCATGTCTTCTGCTCCCTCTGCCCGGCTTCCAACCTTGTCGAGGCTTCCGCACCCTAACGCGGTCAGACCACCAAGAAATATACTACGTCTTGTGATGTTCATGAAAATCCTTTCGACTTCGATATTTTTCTATGGCTGCCTGCAATGTCATAACGGACAGCTTTGCGCAGTGTTTGTTTTCTTCCGGCAGCCCGCCGAAATATTCATCGACGTCTTCCGACTTGATCCGGGCCGCCTCCCGGATGGTTTTTCCTTTTGCCATTTTTGTAACGTAGCTGGAGCATGCGATCGTGTAGCCGCAGCCGTCGGTCATGAATTTGATATCGTGTATCCTGCCATCGTCAATGTTCAGATACATTTCAATTGTGTCTCCGCAGACACCGGTCTCACTTACGTAGCAGTCGGGATCGGTGATTCTCCCGATGTTACAGGGTTTCGTTACCTCTTTCCTGAGGTTTTCCGAGAGGTCCTGTAGTATGGATTCTTGAATTTCCTCTACAAAGTTATCATTATCTTCCGTCACGCGCCTCTGCCTTTCTTTTCTTTCTGTTATGTCATTTCACACATCTTTAAGACGCTACCTCCAACGATAGCATGGTATCACAACTATTACAATTGCACTCGACCTCCCGTAGAGCATTCAACAAACTGACTCGGAAAAGCATCGCAAATCTGTCTTGCCGCATTGGTGCCTGTGCAGTGGCAAGGACCGATATTCTGCACATTGCACTCGCGTAAGAATTGCACGGTTTTTTCTATGCGGTCCTGAGAAGCGTTCGACAAATGCATCCCGCCTACAACACTGTCAATATGCTTGTTACCACTTATTGTCATAATGTAATTCAATGTGTTAACAACGCCGGCATGAGAGCAGCCCAAAAGGACTACCAGGCCTCTGGGCGTATCAAAAAACGCCGCCTGGTCGTCTGGTAGTGTATCTGCCTGTTCGCAATTCTCATCGACGTAGAAAGCCCCGCCGACGTCTTCGAAGTCCGTGTTTCGGGGTATTGGGCCGGTGACGAATAGTCCCGGCATGACTTCCACAGGTGCTTCGGTCCATAGGACTCTATTCTTCTCAGCATGAGAGTGAAGAATTTCCTTCACAGAGTCTGGCATTCCGATAGCCCGGGCTTCGGCACCTTTACAACTGAACTTAGGCTCGAGCGCCGCCGGATGTGTGTAGACCAACGCTTCGGGAGCACCATCAAGCACGACTACAAGACCGCCTGTGTGATCGTAGTGCCCATGGCTCAATATGACGGCGTTGGTCTTGCCCAAATCGACACCCAGTTTTTTTGCGTTTTTGAGAAGAAGGTCGGTCTGCCCGGCATCAAAAAGGACTCTCCGATCGCCATATCCAATCCAAAATGACAGACCATGCTCACAAGACAATCCCGTTCCTAATACGGTGTCTTCAACGAGCGTCGTTATGCACACATACTCGCCCATAAGTTTAATGGTCGCAGATGTTTTCTCCTGCCTGCAGCGTGTTGCCGAGATAGGCCGACACCAGGCTCTCCGGACTTTCCGCGGGAGCGCCTACGACGACTTCTATCTGATTCTGCGCAAATAGTTGCTGCGCCCGCTGACCCATTCCTCCCGCGATAATGACGTTCACACCCTCGTCATGAAGCCATCTCGGCAGGACGCCGGGCTCATGTCGGGGCGGCGTGAGATCCTTTCGATTCAGAACCTTACCTGAATCACCGTCCGTATCGACAATTGCGAAAATGTCGGAATGGCCAAAATGCTGGCTCAATTTCCCTTCAACTATAGGAATTGCTATACGCATGCTTTTCGCTCCCTTCTTGTTAAACTTTACCTTTTCCGGTTTCTTCCGGTTTTCGAGTCTTAATACGCTCTGAGTCGCTTGATTAAAGGCCCTGGCAGTCTCATTGTGATCATCCCTGCCGACATACGGCTGCCCCTCGTCGCACGCCTGTACAATCTGCGGATCTATCGGGATTCTTCCGAGGAAGTTAATGCCAAGCTGCCGGGCCATTTCTTCGCCGCCGCCCAATCTGAAGATGTTGGTCTGTTGCCCGCAGTTGGGACATACAAAGCCGCTCATATTCTCCACGACACCCAGTACCGGAATACTGAGATTACGGCAGAAGGAGATACCTTTCCTTACGTCTGAAAGCGCTATCTGCTGTGGAGTAGTCACTATGATAGCGCCATCGGCGTCTCCCAGGAGCTGGGCAATGGAAAGCGGCTCATCACCCGTTCCAGGCGGTGAGTCAACGATAAGAAAATCGAGGCTTCCCCATTTAACATCCTTTAGAAACTGCCTTATCATCTGATTCTTCATCGGCCCTCGCCAAATGACCGCGTCATCTCTGCCGCGCAGCAAAAATCCAATGGACATAACCTTCAAGTCAGGACCGATCTGGACGGGCAACAAAGTCTCGCCGAGAACCTGGATAATTCTATCTTCAAGATTCAGGATTTTGGGAATGCTCGGACCGTGAATATCAATATCCAGAAGACCAACACGTTTGTTCGCTCGGGACAAGGATACTGCAAGGTTAGCCGCTACTGTACTCTTTCCCACGCCGCCCTTGCCCGATAGAACAAGAATCTTGTGTTTTACGTCTTCGAGGTTTTTGGAGATATTTTCCTGGTCGATTTGAAACTGATCCACGGTACTTCTTCCACTTTGACGAAATCCACATTCTTCTGTCATTTCCAACTACTTCTTACCTCCAGTCAACCTAATGCATATACAATATTTCTCCATAATGCCTTAACATCTTCGGCCACTAATCCGCCGGTATATTCGACTATCGTTGCCTTCATGATTTGAGCCTTTGTGAAAGCCTTGTCATAACGAATCCCACCCGCCAGCTTGATGCTGCGTTCGCCGGCTTCTTTGGTGATTTTTCTGGTCATATCAGGGTTCAAGTCCGATTTGTTTATGCACACCAACGTTGGAATTCCGAAGCTCTCGGTCAGATCGGCAACACGTCCAAGGTCGTGCATTCCCGAAAGTGTGGGCTCGGTGATTATTAGAACAAGGTCCGCTCCTGTAATGGAGGCTATAACCGGACAGCCAATTCCGGGCGAACCATCGGCGATTATCAGATCTTTATTGTCTTCTCCAGCTAATCTTTTCGCCTCTTTGCGAATAAGGGTCACCAGCTTGCCGCTGTTTTCCTCTGCGATTCCAAGCTCGGCGTGTACCATCGGCCCGAATCGTGTATCCGATATGAACCACCGGCCGTTCACGGCATCACTGAAATCAATCGCTCCTGCCGGGCAGAATTCGACGCATACCTTACAGCCCTCGCACGAAATCGGATCAACGGCGAACGTTTCAGTTTCACCATTATCTGCGGAGCCGTTGGACTTGATGGCGCCGAATCTGCAAACTTCCATGCATTTGCCGCAGCCGATGCATTTTTCGGTCACGATGGACGCTCTTTTCCCGCCGGAGAAAGCAGACTCCTGTTTAACTTTCGGCTCCAGTACCAGATGCAGATCCGCCGCATCGACGTCGCAGTCCGCTAACACGGCACTCTTCGCCAGTCCCGCAAACGACGCCACGATGCTGGTCTTACCCGTTCCGCCCTTGCCGCTTATAACAACCAGCTCTTTCATTGAATGAAGACCTCAAATAGAAGAAGTCTGCCCCAAACGCTCAAATAGAACTGCAAACCTGCTCCGGTATTCCGGAAGTACATCAACGATCATCTCTCCAACCGAATATGCTTCCGCGATTCGGCGGTCGTCGGGTATTTCAAGGATGATCTCTATGTCCTCCCCGTAACAGTAACGTCTAACCTCATCATCTCCGAGATCGCTGCGATTGATTGCTACTGCAAACGGCAGCTTCAACTCTCTTACCATTTCAACCGCCAGTCTCAGGTCATTCAGACCGAACGGCGTAGGCTCTGTGGCAAGCAGCACAAAATCCGCGTCTTTAACAGCCTCGATTACCGGACAGGACGTTCCCGGCGGAGCGTCTAAAATGACATGTCCTTCTCTCGCCGCCTTCTGTTTGACACGCTTTATAAGGGCCGGCGTGTGTATGTCGCCGATGTTCAGACGCCCCTGCGCAAATTTGACGCCGTCGGCGGCTCCTGTATCGACGAACCCGATTTGCCTTTGCTTTGCTGAGATCGCGCCTGTTGGACAGACAAGCATACATCCGCCGCAGGAATGACACAACTGGTCGAACGTCATCACGGTCTCATTCAGACATACTATGGCGCTGTATTGACAAATCTGTCCGCATTTGCCGCATCCGTCGCATTTTTCCTGGTCAACTTCCGGTGTATCAATCGTGACCGGTTGCCTGCTGTTCATTTCCGGTTTTAGAAAAATATGGCCGTTAGGTTCTTCAACGTCGCAATCGATATACTGCGCTTCCTCGCCAGAGAGTACAATATGGCGGGCCAGATTCGTTGCTATCGTCGTTTTACCCGTGCCGCCTTTCCCGCTTGCTATCGCAATCTGCATATCACGCATAATCCTCAAAGTCGTCGGTTTCGTCCCAGTCAAATCTGTCTATTGGAAACCATCCATGTTGCGGCAGAGAATCAAAGCATACCGGCTCCGGATCGCTCCAGCGGTCGCCCGGTTTGGTCTGCCATTTTGTGTATCTGTTCATCGCGGGGGCCGTCTTGTCTATTCTATAGCCGTTCGGATGAAAACCGATACGCACTTCCTTTGCATCAAGTGTTTGTTCCATTTTTCGTCCCTGCTTTTGGTGTATCCTCTCGACCAAAATGCGACGGCACGCTTGGCCCCTTCGCCTCGGTCAACCTGCCAGCCTGATAGAGTTCAATAGCCTCTGAGACCATCCCCGTCACCCCGGTAAATAACCTCACGCGGGCATCACTCAGTATTTGAGCGGCCTTTGCACCGCAGTTATCAGTCAATACGCTCTGCACACCGGCGCCGATTACTGCCCGTGCTGCACTGATGCCCGCTTCCTCTTCAACGGAAGCGCAATCGTTCTTAAAGGCGCTAAAGGCCATTGTCTCCATATCGAAAATGATAAACCAGGCCGCTCTGCCAAAGCGCCGATCAACGTCGGATTCCAGCGTATTTCCTGTCGATGCAATTGCTATTCTCATGAGACATCTTTTACAGACGTGCTCGGTTTTGCCGAATTAAGATTCTTGTGTTTGCTCTTGATTGTTCTTCTGGCTCTCCAGCGCTTCTATGCGTTTATTGATCTCGCTGAGAGCATCTCCAAGATACTCGGCCTGGTTTTTGAGAGCGTCGATTTCCTGTCCGGCCGTCAGGTCTGGTGCAAGAGGCGCACCTGCTGCACCGCCCCGTGCCGGCCAGCCTCGTCCGGCCCTTGCCCATCCGGGAAGGCCCGTGGCGTAGTACCCATTGCGCCGGCCCCGGCCGCCGCCGCGACCCCAGGCGCCACCTCGGCCCCGGAAGCCTCGTCCGCCAACAGGGTTCGTATAACCCGGTACTCCGTAGCCTGCGCAAAAACCCGCAGCTCTGCCCGTCATTGGTCCCATACCAGCAGGACCTGTTCTGTCTCCACCTGGCATAATAATTCTCCTTTCTGTAATCATCTTAGAGTTTCTCAACTACGGTTCTCGTTTAATCGAGAACTGCTCAATCTCTCGTCATCATCGCGCCGCATTTCGGACAAGTCTTGCTGTTGCAGGGCTGTCCAGCTTTATGGCTTTCCCGGTAGCCGCAACTCGGGCACACACAGAAACCGCCTGGTCCTGCGGCGAACGGGCCGCCCATGCGGCCTCTTCCACGCCGTGTGCCTCTTCCGACACCTCGGCCCGATCCCGGACCCATAGGTCCTGTTCCATCTCCTCGGGGCATGATATTACTCCTTCTATTAAGTCAACTTTCCAGCTCCTCAAGAGCATCGATTACTATCGGTACGTGCGTATATGCCGGTCCTCCGCCCATCATCACCGCGACGCCCGATGCTTCCAGAATCTCCTCTTTGGTCGCACCGGCATCAAGGCTCTTCTGGACGTGAAGCTTGATACAGGGATCGCATTGCTTGGAGACGGCAATGCCGATTGCAATCAGTTCCTTTTCTCTGACTGTCAGAGCACCTTCTGCCATTGTCTTACTGAACAATCCGGCGAAACCGCTTAACGCCGGCCCGACATGCACCTTCATCTTTTCAATATCACCCTTGAATTTCGACAAGTATTCTTTTGTTTTCATTCGTTAGCTTCCTCTAAAAATGGTCATTGATCTACGGGCAAGGCCCCACATTCGTGTTCTCTTGTTGTCAATCGATCCGTCCTGCTAAGTGTATCGCCGCTCGTGAGAACCACACGCTCAACGTCACAGCCAAGGTGTTCGGCAATAACGGGACATTTGACCTTCAGGACAAAAAATATGTTCTTATCGACATCGCTAAGGGTTTCGTAATTACCCTGTCCTTTGGCTACGATCAAATCGGCTCTGTCGAAACGATCTCTGAAAGACTGCGAGCAGCTTGCCAGGATTGTGCCCGGCGCATCTGAGCCATTGTCTATCACTTCGAGGACTCTGGGCAAACCGGCAAGCAATGCATCTTCCATGGTTGCATCATTTATTACCGGCGAACCCTTGACGACAACAGTGACTTTTTCTATGGGCATCTGCTCGATAAGCAGACGGTCGAAGATAATCTCGCCGGCATTGTCGGCGAGATAAAGAATATCTTCCGAATCACTTATTGCCCGTCGAAAGGACTCCAATTCCATATCAGAGCTATCAGCAGAAAGACATTCTTCAATTACCTTCGCAAGTTCACTTTCATTTAGCCTGTTACTGACCCCGAAATCGATGATATTACCTGCTATAGCCAATCGTATCGCTGTCTCAAGCGAGTCTTTCGAATTTAATACCCGTTCGCGCAATTTTGGATATAGCCTGAGCGCTTCATTATTGAACCGCCGCTTAATGTCTCTGTATGGATCTTGGGTACCGGTAAGTTCCCGGACCAGCCGATGTATCTTCTGACCTATTATCGGCGGGCTTTGCCTCATATCCAGCTCTTTCGCTATGCCAAGAAATCCTCTAAGCACGCGCTCATGAACTTGCTTGTCGTCCGTTGCCAGCCGAGCGGCATCGAGTGCCTGGCGGAAAAAACAGGGGACACAATCCAGGAATATACGCATGGTTCAACACACCTTTCGAAAAGCTGACTTCTATGCCCAGTGGCCTTGTACGTTTGCCTGGTCCACCTCTTTCAGGTTTCCTGCTTCAAACGCGTCGATTGCCTCCTGAACAGTAGTGTTGTTACCAGTCAAAAATATTCTTATGTTGGCTGCATTAAGTGTTCTGAAGGCATTGGGGCCGACGTTGCCCGTAATGACGGCTTGGGCTGCCCAGTCGGCAACGTTTTTTGCCGTCTGAATGCCCGCTCCCTGAGCCGCGTTCAAGTTCAGGCTATTGTCGTATGATTCAGATTTTCCCGTCTCAGTATCGATTATCAGAAACCACTTGGCCCGTCCGAATCTCGGGTCGATCTCACTGGTAAGGTCTTTTCCTTGTGATGTCACTGCTACTTTCATTTCTTTCTCCTGTTTCGTTTCAATCCGGCCCACGTCCTGTCAGTTTCCGCACAAGCCAGCTACATTCCTTAAAAGAGTTCCTGGGGGCCCGTTCCGCCCTGATATCGAGCTCGACGACCACGACGTCTGCGACGGAAACCATTCCGCGCGCCGGGCCAGGCGCCCGGCAGGACAAATTGCGGCTGAAATAGCCTGTCATTCAAATAAGCCGCCAAAATCTCATCAACTTGACCAACCACATAGGGCAAAATTCTTATCCCGGACGAGGCGACCAACGACGCCAAAGGCCGCGATATCGCTCCGCAAATAAGCAGATCCACATCCAGAGATTTCAGTTGGTTCGCCTTCTCAGCAATCGATCTTGCCGGTAACGCTACCTCCGAGCGCCCTGATTCCGTGCCGCCTTCCACCTCTACGAGCAGAAGACTGTGAGAAAAGTCAAAAGCGCTCGATACACGCCCGTTCCATATTGGGACTGCTATTTTCATTTCAAGTACCCTTTTCGGTTTAACGGAGCAAACGCCGTGCCGGTATTGTTGAAAAAAGAACAAGATGAATATTAAACTCTTTTTCTAAAGGGATTTATGAAAATTAGCAACGACTGTGAGCTTTGCGGAAACCTTGACGTGAGTTGCATAATGCAACTACTGGCGTAAGTGCTATAGTGCAATATGCAACCCGCCCGGACTCTATCTCTTACCAGCTATGAATCGCCTCAACCGGACTAACATGGCTATAGATAGGCTTCCGGCTTGATATCGTATGCTTTGATTTTGCGAAACAGCGTGCTTTTATTGATGCCGAGGTTCTTGGCTGTGGCCTCTCTGTTGCCTTTGTTTCGCCGCAGCGTTTCGATGATAAGAAGTATCTCCATTTGTTTCAGAGTCTTCATCTCGCCTAATCTGGTTTTATCTGCGCTCGAAGGCGGAAAAACAGATGCCGGCAGGTGCTTCTTCTCTATCACCTCGCCCTGGCACAGAACAAAGCAATGCTCGATGATGTTCTCGAGCTCCCTCACATTTCCCGGAAAGTCATAGCTCAGCAGAGTTGCCATAACATCATCCGTGACGCAGCTTATGTTCTTGTTCCGCAGTCTTCTGAAATGATTGATGAAATGCTCCACTAACAGCGGTATGTCTTCCTTACGCTCTCTCAGCGGCGGCAGTTCCAGCCTCATGACGTTGATTCGATAATACAGATCTTCTCGGAACTTGCCTTGCTCTACAAGCTCGCCGAGCTTCTTGTTTGTTGCCGCGATAATGCGAACATCAGCGTTGACCGAGGATACGCCCCCGAGCGGCTCATATGAGCGTTCCTGCAGGACGCGAAGCAGCCGCACCTGGACAGCCGGCGATATCTCACCGATCTCATCCAGGAACAATGTGCCGCCTTCGGCTACGGCAAAACGTCCGGGCTTGTCCTTCTTGGCATCCGTGAAAGCCCCCGCCTTGTAACCAAACAGCTCAGATTCCAGCAGAGTCTCAGGCAGAGCACCGCAATTGACCGCGACGAAATCTTTATCTTTGCGGAAACTCAGATTATGAATCGCACGGGCAAGAATCTCTTTACCTGTGCCGCTTTCGCCTTCAATCACAACGGTGCAATCGCTTTCAGAAATGTTAGGCAGAATCTTGAAAAGTTCCTGCATCCGATGATTTCGACTGATAATATCCTCGCAGCAATAGCTGCCTTCGATCTTTTTGCGGAGTTCTTCGACAAGGCTCATGTCGCGAAATGTCTCCACCCCGCCGATCACATTTCCGCTTTTATCTTTAAGCAAAGCTGTGGATATGGCGATGGCCTGTCGCTGCCCGTCGGCGTCGACGATGTGGACCGCCTTGTTGACAACGGGCTTGCCGGTATTCATTGTCTCGCGCAAAGCGCAGTCCGTCTCACATACGTCCGCTCGCAATATGTCGCGGCACTTTAAGCCTATCGCTCTGTCTCGCGCAATTCCTGTGATTTCCTCAGCCGCTTTGTTAAACGAGGTGATGCGCCAATTCGAATCTATCGTGAAAACTCCCTCTGTGATAGAGTCCAGGATTACGTCTCGTTCCGTATTTCGCTCTTTGGTTTGCATAGTTGACAGACACTTCAGTAAAATGGAGGGAGGGCTCAAAACACGAAAGTGCTATTAACAACACCTGAGCAGACCCCATCCATAAATACAAGGATATTACTCCAAAACATTACAGACAATGGTTTTACAAACATTCAATATAAACAAAATCGAACAGATTCGCAACATGTTTGTAACAGCAATTTGCACCAAGAGTGTACGCTGGTGCTTGTCTCCGCTCTTGATATAAAAGGACTTACAGAACCGACGGCACAAACGGCCCGCGAAAAATACATTCTAATGGGCTGTTGTACATATTAGACTCCCTGGAAAGGAGGATAGCTATTGTGCAGAAGAGGCCGTTGGGAGGAAAATAATTGCCCGGTAATGCAAAATTCGTAACTGGCTTGTTGACAACGCTGCGCGCTGCCGTTACGATACAAGCCCAGTTGGAATTTCGGGTCGCACCGGCATCGCGGCTGTTGGATTCCCTGAAGTTAGGTAAACTTACCCGGAAAAATGACATTTTTGTCGTAAAGGCTTGATTGTATTGAAGGTTATAGCTGTTATACCGGCGCGTTATGATTCCACGAGATTCGCCGGGAAGGTTCTCGCCAAAGAAACGGGTAAATACCTCATCCAGCACACCTGCGAGCAGGCGTGCAAGGCAAAGCTGCCGGAGAAGGTTATTCTCGCCACAGACAGCAAAAAAGTCGTTGCCGCCGCGAGAGAATTCGGTGCCGAGTGCGTCATGACCTCGCCCGACCACCAAAGCGGCACCGACCGCATCGCCGAAGCCGTCATGAAAATAGCGGATAGCGGACAGCGGATAGCGGATAGTTCTCAGAAAAAAGATCTACACGCTGAACACTATACGCTAAACGCTAACGACATAGTCGTAAACCTCCAGGGCGACGAGCCGGAAATCGACCCGGCCAATATCGACTATCTCGCTGAAATGCTGATGGACAATCCCGATTGCCCGATGGCAACGCTCTCGGCTGAGTTCCAGAGCGCCGAGCAGGTCGCCGATCCGAATATCGTGAAGGTCGTAATAGCGTGGAGCGCACAGCGTGGAGCGGATAGGAAAAAACTAAACGCTAAACGCTATCCGCTAAACGCTGATTGCGGAAAAGCGATTTATTTCTCGCGTTCAGTGATACCGTACGACCGAGACGCAGCCGGCGTGGGGAGCGTACAACAATACTTACGGCATCTGGGGATATATGCTTATCGCAAGGAATTTCTGCTGCGGATCACGTCTCTGCCGCAGACGCCACTGGAAAGAATCGAGAAACTCGAGCAGCTAAGAGCAATCGAAAACGGCTGCTCAATCTTGGTCGGCAAAGTAAAACACACCTGCGACGGCATAGACACCCCCGAGCAATACGCCGAATTCGTCAAGCGATACAAAAGGAAATAGCCACAGAGGGCACAGAGATCACAGAGAAAAATGGATTCTAATGATAAAGTGAACAATATGATGAAAGGACAAACGCTTCAATGCTGGGAAGATTTCGAACAGGCCTCATTAAAAATAATTTCCGACAAGAAGAAGCATAAAGAAAGAGGAGAGGGACATGTAGATCACCCTCTTTTCAGAGGACAAAGTGACTCTAAGTGGTTTCTACAACCAACTCTCGACAGATTACATAAGGGAATGAGTGTTTCTCTTTATTACAATAAAATAATAAGAGTTGTTCACAAGTATGTTGCGACATGCACTGGTCGAAAATTGGATGTGGACACAAAATTGCCATTGGGAGAGTTTGATCTGCCAGCTTATGAATTCATGGCGTATTTAAGGCATAATGGATTTCCCTCACCTTTGTTAGATTGGACACGATCCCCGTATATTGCTGCCTATTTTGCTTTTGGCGACATTCACTTAGCGTCGAAGAATAGAGAATATGTCTCGATCTTCGTATGTCCAGAACATTTTTGGTGTGGAGAAAACCCACATATTCGCTCTCTAGGCCCGACCATAGCAACTCACCGCAACCACTATTTGCAGCAGAGCGAGTATACGATTTGTGTTAGGAAACAAGAAGAAGAGGCATATTATGCTAATCACGAAGATGTCAAAGACGAAAAAGGACGTAACATTCTGACCAAGTATAACATCCCCGTGTCAGAACAACATAAAGTGCTTCAAAAGTTAGATTCTATGAATATCACAGCTTATTCGCTCTTTGACTCGGAAACGAGCCTTATGGAAACGCTGGCATTGCGAGAAATTTGTTTTGAAATATGGTATCGACTTAAGGCTTCTAAAAATGAATAGAAGGTAGGGTGGGGCTTGCCCCACCAAATTAAAAGTTGGTGTGGGATGCACGTCCTACGTTCTTTATTGATATGCCGAAGGTTCTCGTGAAAATACTAAGATTCGCTGTAAACCATTGGCTCAGTATGTTGCTTACAATGGTGGGAACAGCCATTGGCGGAAAGCTACTTTGGCTTTACCGAATGCATCTGAAGAAATGGCTGCTTTTTGAACATTCACTTGAAATGGTTGGGTGGATGTGGATTCTCTCACTACTGATAGCAAGCGGTCTGGCTGTTGCTATTATCTGGCTTTACAAGAAAACAAAACGGCGGATTTTGTATCGTGAAGATGGAGAAATTTTAATTATGCTTGAAAGCAAACTGAGGGAATTAGAAAGTGAGAAGAAGAGCCAAATCCCTATCGACTTTCGCATATGGGACCGGAAGCTATCTCTTGTGAAGGGCAAAGCCGAGGAGTTACTGCCCCAAGTTGTCGAAACAGACGAAACATGGAAAATCAAGAAAAAGAGTGGCAATGTTATGACCATTATTCGTGACGACCCAGTAGGGCGTGCGATCAAACGAGGATTAGAGGCTTAGAAAGGTAGGGTGGGGCTTGCCCCACCATTATTTTATTCTCTGTGAACTCTGTGCCCTATGTGGCTAAAAAAAGGAAAATAGATGACGAAAGACAATGATCTGTTAGCTTCTGTTAGTGATACATCGGATGAGAGCGAGTTTTTCTCGCCTGTGCCTAAAGGGTACAGGAAGGGCAAGGCCCGGTATTGCTTTGTGATGGGGACTGTGATGAGCGGGCTGGGCAAGGGGATATTCTCGTCCTGCCTGGCCAAGCTGATGCAGGATAAGGGCCTCAAGGTCGCTCCGATCAAGCTCGAAGGTTACCTCAACATCGACTCCGGCACGCTCAATCCGTTCCGGCACGGCGAGGTGTTCGTGCTCGACGACGGCATGGAATGCGACATGGACCTCGGCACGTACGAGCGGATGCTCGATCAGGATATGAGCAAGCTGAACTTCGCCACCAGCGGCCAGATTTTCAGCTCGATCCTCAACAAGGAGCGCCACGGCGACTATCTCGGCCGGGACGTTCAGATGATCCCCCACGTTACAGGCGAGGTCATGCTGAAACTCCGCCAATTAGCGATGGAAACCGACGCCGATATCGTATTCGTCGAGATAGGCGGCACAGTGGGCGATCTGGAAAACGCCTACTATATCGAGGCGATGCGCGAGTTAGCCTACGAGGAAGGGCCGAACAGTAGCTGCTTCGTCGCTCTGACGTATATCCTCGAGCCTAAAACGCTGGGTGAGCAGAAATCCAAAGCCGCTCAGTTGGGGATCAAGCAGATCATGCAATGCGGCATACAGCCCGACATCATCGCGTGCCGGGCCTCGAAACCCGCCACCGACAAAGTTCGCCAGAAGATAAGCATCTTCAGCAACGTGCCATTCGAGAGGGTGATCAGCCTGCCCGATACGGCGAGCATCTACACGATCCCGTCGATGCTCCGCCAGGTTGGTCTGGATTTCGAGGTAGCCCGGCTGCTCAAGATCGAGGACAGAATTAACCTCGGCACCGAACGCAAGGCCTGGGCAAGGTGGTGCGACTTCACCGACAAGATCGGCGCCGCCGACAAGAGCGTGACCATCGGAATGACGGGCAAGTACACGTCCGTCCGCGACAGCTACGCCTCGATCATCAACGCTCTGGAGCACGCCGGTATCGCATTGGGCTGCGACGTCAAGATCGAGTGGATCGACACCACCAGTGTCACAGATAAGAACGCCGTCGAGCATCTCAAGAACGTTGACGCTATCATCGTTCCAGGCGGCTTCGGCGTTCGCGGCAGCGAGGGTAAGATCGCCTGCGTAAGATACGCCAGAGAGAATAGCGTGCCGTACCTGGGGATATGCCTCGGATTCCAGATGGCGGTGATTGAATTCGCCCGGAACGTCTGCGGCATGAAAAAGGCCAACAGCACCGAGATCGAGCCGCGCTGCTCCGAGCCGGTGATCGACATCCTGCCCGAGCAGAAGAAGATCGAGGGCCTCGGCGGGAACATGCGCCTGGGCGGGCGGGATATCGAGGTCAAGCCCGAGACGATAGCGTGGGAGCTTTTCGGCAAAGTCGATTCGGTCAGGATGCGATTTCGACATCGCTACGAGGTCGATCCGCGATATATTGAGAACCTGGAAGAAGGCGGGATGGTCTTCTCCGGCAAGGCCCCGAATCAACCGATCATGCAGATACTGGAATTGCCCTCTCACCCATACTTCATCGGCACGCAGGCGCATCCCTGCCTGACGTCTCGGCCGCTCAAGCCCCAGCCGATGTTCGTAGGATTGGTCGCCGCGGCGATGCAGAAAAAATGCCCTGAAGCAAAGCTGCCGGACGGAGTTAAAGCAGTCCGGGAGGTATGCAAACTGTAGCTGTTTGTAGTGACGCCGTAAGGCGTTCGTAGCGAGGGCATCCTGCCCTTGTTCCGTCGGGGTATTCCCACCACTTCGCGCTCCTTGGGAATGTCTTACAGGGTGACAGACTTGCCATTGAACGAGGCCGGGACAGCCTCGGGACGCAAGGGCGAGACGCCCTCGCCACGGGAGAAAGCCTACTTTTTCAGCTCCTCCAACTGTGCTTTCAGCTTGGCGTTTTCCTCGCGGAGTCTCGCGTTATCGGCCATTACCGAATCGAGGACGCCCTGGACCTGCTCTCTGACGTTGTTTTTGGCCTTCGTTTTCCATTCGTCTCGTTCCTTTTGACATTTTTCCAGCAGGTCGCGCTGCTTTTCGAGTTCCTTATCGTACTCTCTCTTCAGATTGGCAAACCGGGCGTCCTGGCGGTCCAGCTCCTTTTGCAGCTCGATGTTCTCGGCGGCTATCGCCCTGGTTTGTTTGAAGTCGGGCGCCTCTTTCTGGCCGCAGCCGCCAACCAGCATCAGCACAAAACTTGTTATTACGGCCAATGTCTTCCATGACGGTTTATTCATGTTCTCAGTCCTTTCGAAGGTGATTGGATTGTTAGCCTTTGGGGCGGGGCTTGCCCCACCATCGCGATAATCTCGGTGGGGCAAGCCCTACCCTACTTGAAGAGTACTTTCAATTCTTCTTTCTTTGCCTTGTTGATTTTGCTCTGATCGGTCCATACCGCCAGGTCCAGACTTTTTCGACAGTGACAATCATCGCCGACGAGCTTATGATCGCTGCTGAGCACAGCCTCTATCAACTTGAGACAGTTATTAGTCGCCGCCTGTAGGTTGCCTATTATCTCCTTGAGCAGCGTCTGCTTGTCCTTGCCGCCTTCATGCGGCCTCCAGCAATCGTAATCGCTGGCCAGCGCCACCAGGGCATAGCAAACCTGCGCCTCCCGCGCCAACTTTGCCTCCGGCATGGCGGTCATGCCGATCAGGTCGCCGCCCCACGCCTTGTGCATGAGCGATTCGGCACGCGTCGAGAACTGAGGCCCTTCCATGCAGACGTATGTGCCCTTCAGATGCGTTTTGGCATCGATCTCTTTCGATGTATCGATAAGAATTTCCCGAACTCGGCGACAGGTCGGATCGGCCAACTCACAATGGACGGCCCCGTAGCCGCCGAAAAAGCTGCCCTGTCGCCTGAAAGTCTTGTCGATGAATTGATCGACCACGACAAGATCACCCGGGGCGATCTCCTCTCGTAGCGAACCAACGGCGCCGCTGCTGATAACCGTACGAACGCCGAGCTGCTTGAGAGCAAAGATATTCGCCGCGAACGGCACCTCGCTCGGCGAGAGGGGGTGTCCGCCGGCGTGCCGGCTGAGAAATGCGATCTTCCTCTTGCCGAAATTGCCTACCAGAATCGCCGCGCTCGGTTTTCCGAACGGCGTATCTATTTCGCGGCGCTCGGCGCTCGACATTTGCGCCGCAAGAGCATCACCCAATCCTGTTCCACCTATTATTCCGACCAATTCTTCTGCCATAATCGGTTGCTCCTTATCGTTTTCATTGCTAACATAGTAGTCTTTCGCGGCGTATTTACAAACACTTTGTCGGAAATAAAGGGGCTAGACATGCGAGATTTCAAGCGTAGCCCGCTGCTGTGGCTGTCAGTGACGCTGCTCATGTTGTTCGGTCTTTTACACTTTTTACCGACAACAAAGGTCTACGACTGGGTCTTTGTGTACTACATGTCATACGATAACGACCTCAGTCCTTGCGGCAGAGTAATACTGCATGATTTGGCGAACGGCGTCGTAAACTCCAACATTGCGGTAACGGTTCAGGCGGATTTTGCCGACAGCAGAGGTATGAAACGCATTGCTTTGGACCGGTCGCAAGGAAAGCTCCGGAAAAAAGAAATGGCCCTGACAAGCGAAGACAGCGCCGACGATGTCGAATTGAGAAAGTATCTCGATTGGGTGCGTAAGAATTGGAACGCAAAGAATTACTGCATAGTTTTTCTTAATCACGGTGGAACACTGAACAACATGTGTCAGGACTGCAAACCGTTTCGCAACCCTGAAGAGAACAAACAGCTTCTTTCTGGAAAATGGCTTCGTGCCTCGGACGTGGGTATAACTCTGAGAGAGTTTCAGAAGAACGTTGACGGCAAAGTAAGACTCCTATTCCTTCAGCAGTGCGGGCGTGCCGCTGTCCAAAACCTTTACAGCTTTGTTGACTGCGCCGAATACATCATGGCGTCGCCGCTGAGAGTGGACGCTCCCAACACCTACTATACGGCAACGCTCACATCGGCAGCTGAGGAGCCGAACGTCACTGCCAGAAATATTGCCGAGAGCATAATGCGGGAAGATCAACACTACACCGTGTACACCCTGATCGACAATGAACAACTCGGAAAGCTTCCTGAGAAAATCGAGCCGGTGCTGGATTCCTTTCAGGCGGCATCTGTTTTGAATCAACCCGAGTCACCCTCGGCGATCTTCGAGTTCGGAGGTGAGAAGTTTTATGACTTGAAGTCGTATCTTGAGTCTCTCAGTACGGCAAATGGTAACATAGCCGACAAAGAGCTTGGCGATTTCCTCTCCTGGTCTGAAAACCAGCTTATTGTGCGCAAATCCATCCGAGGAACTGACCCACTCAAGCTTCCCTACTGCGGGCTCTCAATCTATGTGCCGTCGAGCGGTGGCCCCAATATATGCTACGATTACCTGGCGCTGTATCAGCAGACAAATCTCGCTGCCGTGATAAAGCTCGTCGGCAAGTAGAACCTATTTCTGCTCAATCTTGATTCGGGATCTTCCTTCCAGAGTTACGACAACAAGCTTCTGGTAGTTGTCAAAATTCATGTCGGCGATCTTGAACTCGTTAGAGCTTTTGCCGAATTTGCTAACACTGACCTTCTTCGGCTCCTGTTCGATGCCGGAAATCAGGACATGGTATTGTTTCTCGGCCCAACCGCCGGTTGCAAACGTTACTGATTTATCGTCTTCGTGAATGTCGCTTATCGCGCATGGGGCGTGAACGAACCAGCCTCGTTCGGGCAGTCTTTTTACGTCGTATATCGTGCCTCTTTCGTAGAGTTCGGCCAGATGAGCCTGGACGGTGCCGGGATTTATAGCCGGGCCTGCACCCGCCTGTGCTCGCAAATCGAAGAAATCCGGCAGCAGGCCCTGGCGTTCGGTGTCCGTTCGGGGCCAGGTCATCTGTAAGCCTGTCGCCGTGATGCCTCTGGCGATTTTCTTCCACGGGCCTTCCGGATCGCAGTCACCGAGCATGTGCAAAGCCGAACCGTAAACAAGCCCGCACCACTGGACGGGACGTCCGAGCCATAGCGGGGCCTTCCAGTTCGTTGCGCCAAGGACCGCGATGGTCGAGTAGCATCCCACAGGTTGCGACGTTGGCGGATGTAGATACACAAACGGCACGCCCGTCCAGGCCCAGTATCTCGCCTGCTCGAGATATTGCCGCTTGCCTGAGATGATATAGCCCAGCGCATAAGCCCTGACCATGTGAGCGGATGCCAGGATGTCCGGCGTGTGTAGAGGAACCTCCCAGGTCTGCGCCCCTCGCGGGACGGTATCGGCATAGAGAGCGGTTTGTTTGTCGAGCAGATCGAGTGCATCAGCGATTAGCTGCTCGTCGCCGGAAAGAGTCGCTCCTTCGAGAATCCTCACCATATCCCGGCCGGCAAGACCGTTGGCGTGTTTTGCGAAATGCGTTTTTGAGTAATCCGGTTTGCCGCCGCTCGACTCGTAGAGCTTTATGCCGTCTGCGTCAAAGTTGCTGAGCAGTCGCTGAGCTTCGCCGCGTCGTTGTTTGACATAGTCGGCGACACGTCCGAAGACGAGCGGTGCGTTGGGCAGGTGGGCGTGCCCGATACTACTCGAGTGTGGCTGATTCGCAGGGATTTTATCCAGCGCCCGGCCTTCGAGACTTTCGAGGCGTTCGCGAATCACCCGGTCTTCTGTGTGCACCGCGAGCCAGTCGATAAACATCACGGCGTCGGCGGCAGGCGAGGCAGGGAAATTGGTCCCCCAGACGGCGTGCCTGAATCGGGCGTTCTCATTTATCTGCGAATCCAGCCAGCCGTGAGCGAGAAGATCAACTGCAGCATCAAATCCCCCTTTGAATTCCGGAACGGCGGGCAGGCCCTTTAGGGCCACGTAATGTTTCACCGCCGGCACGATGGTCTTTCCCTCGCCGCCTATGATCAGCAGAGTGTTTTTCAGTGGTCTGTTTGCTTTGAGCCTGAAAGGCGAATGGGCGGCGAAGTTATTCTCGAAACGAAGATCGCCTACGGCGGGAGCAGATAGCGCCATGACCTGCGCGTCCGAATTATAAATCCTGTCGGGCGAGTCGAACGTCGCCGCGACTGTCTCGGACGGCTCCCAGATAACGCCGATATAATTGCCGCCCTGCGAGATCGCCATCAGTGGAAAGGTTATCTTGATCGGATCGGGAACCCGGCGGATATGATCGGGAGTAGCGATGTCTGCCTGACTGCTGCTCGGCTCGTCGCAAAGATACTCAAGCCCTGCGTACAGACCCTGGGTTTTGCTCTTGCCGAAAGTGCCGAGCCCGGGAAAGATCGTCAGCCAGGGAACATGCAGAACGTTTCGGTCTTTATCTACTCTAAACTCAGTTTCGACAACGAGTGTTCCTTGTTTTTTCGCGGGCTTAACGGTTCTTCTGATTTCCCAATGGCCGCCGTGGCTGTCTTCAATGGTGGCTGTTATTGTGAAAACATTGATATCGGTTCGATGCAAAAAGCTAAGCTCGGCTTTTTTGAGAACAAGCCACTCGGGCCGGTCATCGAACACCAGGCCGATCAGCTCGCTATCACAACCACAAGCCATTTCCGCACCATAGACTCTGAAGACAATCTTCCCCCATCTGCCCCCGAAGTGCTCGAATTGCAGTCCTCCCGACCTTACTTTGACCAGACTGCCCCCTATCCTGCCGAATACCCCGGGTTTCTGTAAATCAGGAACAATTACTCTGCTGATTGCTTCAATCCTGATGAAAGCTACCGTAACGTTGCCGGCTCTCATGCAGGGATCGAGGCGGAATCGCGTGCCGGGGTCCAGTTTTTCCCGGATAACGAGCGAGTAATCATGCCATTTGCCGTCATTTTGCACGGTGAAGCGAACGGAATGTCCCGCCCTGAAAGTCCTGCCGTAGAACAGTTCGCCGCCCGCATCGGCGGTCGATCTCATGCGGATCTTCACCCTAATCATTTTATCGCCCTGCAGATCAATCGCCGGTCCCTCGATCCAGGGGTCTTCGCCTGTTGATTTGACGATCAGACCGTCCGGTGAGTACGTTAGCTCTTCTACTCGGTTGTTTCCGATCCAGCCATGCAGGCCTTCGCTGAAGTCCCATGCGGCAATTGTCTTGCCGCAGACGAAGACAGGCATTGAGAGCAGTATTGCAGCAGCAAGGAGTATGCAGCCGTTGACGTTTTGACAATACTTGTTGAGGGACATACAAAAGTTACCTTTTAACGCCTTACGGCGTCACTACAAACTTCCGACGGTTTAGCAGCGCAAAGACTCCTGCGACGACCAAGAGGGCAGCGGTGCCAACTGCGCCCACAATAATCCTGTCGAGATTGCACTGCACCCACTGCCATCGGTCGGGCAGATCGCGTGCAAACGTTCCCCACGCAATCACGGTTATGCTGACCGCGATGGAAATCAGACCTTGCTGCAGAGTCAGGCGAATTCGCAATAAGGCCAGTATGAACAGACCCAGCAGCGCTCCGCCGAAGATGCCGGATATTTGCCACCAGACGTCCAGAATGCTCCTTGCTCGAATCATTAATAGTGCCGCACCGGTTCCGAGAACGCCCCAGACGACAGTGGTTATGCGAAGGAACACAAGACTGGATTTTTCTTCGATATGCGGCCTGAAATAGCGTTTGTAGAAATCCAGTAGCAAAACTGTCGCCGAGCAGTTCAGTGCCGAGTCCACCGTGCTCATAGCCGCGGCGATGATCGCAGCGATGATCAGGCCCTTCAGAACAATCGGCACCTCGGTAGCAATGTAGAAGGGAAATATCTGATCGCCTTTTGTGATTCCCTCACCGAGCACATTTTCCGGAGCAGAGTAGAAGGCAAAGAGCAAGGTCCCTATGTAAAGAAAAACCGCAGTCAGAGGAATGTAGATCAGCATCGCTATCCAGATCGAGCGTTTCGCGTCGCGCTCGGTGGGAACGGCGCAATATTTCTGTACATAGTTCTGATCGGCCAGCAGGCTTCGAAAAGCCTCGGTAGTGCCGTAGATTATCATAACCCAAATGGTTCGATCGCGTAGATGCCGCTGAGAAGCAAGCGTGAGTTTGAGACTGCCGAAGCTGAATTTATCATTTTCGAGCGCCGTCTGGATCAGCGGCTCAGGCCCGGAAAATACGTGAATCGACAGACTGACGGCACAAAAGAGAATCCCCACAATCATGATCGCCGACTGCATCACATCCGTCCAGATCACGGCCTCCATTCCGCCAAGCAGCGTGTAGATGATGGTTATCAGCCCGATGATGATAATCACGGTAACGATATTCCACGGCACGAAGGTCTCCAGCAGCAGGCTGGCAAGATACAGGATTACCGCGACACGCCCGATCATGTAGAGCACGAATGCAAAAGCGGCGTAAATGCGCCCCCAGGAGCCGAGCCGGTCTTCCAGGAACGAATAGGCCGAGATCAGTCGCGCCTTTCGGTAGTACGGCACGGCATACTTACAGACTATCCAGGCGACCGGGAAGATGCACAGCGCGAAGATCATGGGGTGCCAGTTGGAGTCGTACGCCTTTCCCGGCGTGGCGATGTATGAAATGCTGCTGGTATACGCGCTCATCACCGCCAGCCCGGCCGCCCAGGCGGGGATCGAACGGTCGGCGATCATAAACTGATCGGACGTGCGGCATTTACGCTTGTAATAAACGCCCATCGCGACCAGCACGCAGCCGTAAAGAATAAGAATAGTTGTATCAATTACGCCAAGATTTGTCTGCATAACTTATAGCCATGAAAAAACGAATGCAAATGTAGCGTGTGCCGCGATAGATGTCCACCACAAATTCAGCAAGCAATGTCTGTCGTCTAACTCTTCAGCAAGTGCGGCAAGAAACTGAAGACGCCCTATATGAATTAAAGAAACTTCTCTGGCACCGAATTTTGCCTATATCAAATATATCCGAACAACGTCATACATTATAGCGACAATCGATTGTTCTGCTGTAATAGAAAATTGTCTCAGTAGCTGTATGGGATAGATAGTCTATGTGCACTCATAACTGACAGGGGAACAGCCATGAAAAGGCAGAACACAGAACTAATTGCGATCGCCGTAGCAGTCCTCATCTTAGCAGTTTCCGGTATTTACCATCTGAGGACAAATGCCGTTGCGGATAATGAACGGCAATCGGGTTCCGCCACCTCGAAGCCCGGCTGGGTTTCGCTTGAAACGGAACTGCCCGCGACAATGTTCGAGGGCACTCCAAAAGACATCAAGGTTGCCAATCTCAGGAAACTCGAGCAGGGTGTTCGGCCGCCCTTTCTTGTGCCTGCAGGGACTAAAAACGTCGCTCTGGGCAAGCCCGTTACGGCCAGCGAGGCCGACCCGATCATAGGCGAGATTGACATGATCACAGACGGCGACAAGGAAGGGGCCGACGGGAGTTTTGTCGAGATGGGCCCGTTCCTGCAGCATGTAACCATCGACCTCGAAGAAACTCATGAGATTTTCGCCGTGCTTGTCTGGCACTACCACAAGGAGGCGAGAGCATATCTGGATGTAATCGTTCAAACCGCCGACGATCCGGACTTCATCACGAACGTCACAACACTGTTCAATAACGACATCGACAACTCGGCGGGTCTCGGTGTCGGGACCGACATGAACTATGTCGAAACCCACAAAGGCGAGCTGATCGACGCCAAAGGTGTTGAGACCCGCTACATCCGCCTCTACAGCAACGGCAACAGCCACGACGACCTGAACCACTACGTCGAGGTGGAAGTCTACGGCAAGCCTTTGAGATAAGCCGCCAATCGTTGCCTGGACCGGGTAAGTTGAAAATACAGAATATGCGAGCGCAATCGCAAAAGCAATATGCAAGGATACAAACATGAAAAGTCCGTTTGCGAAATTCGCAGCCGTCGCGGTGATCGTAGTGATAGGGAACATCGGATTTCTCAGTTTCAGATCGAAGGTTCTCGCATCTCAGGTCTCTCTTCCGCAATGGGTCTACCGGATAATCGGATTAATGCAGCTCAAAATAGAATATCCCAGACCGATGTTTGTAAGCATGCAGATGCCTCTAAGGGTAAAAAATCTCAGAGCGCCCTTTCGTTCCATGCGACCGCTTATGCTGGTTCCGGCCGGGACCACAAACGTCGCTCTGGGCAAGCCCGTGGTCGCAAGCGATTCGTCACCGTTCATTGGCAATGTTGATATGATCACCGACGGCGATAAAGAGTTCGCGGACGGCAGCTACGTGGAATTGGCCCCCTTCCTCCAGCATGTGACCATCGATCTTGAAAAGCCTCATCAGATCTTCACCATAATTTTGTGGCACTACCACAAACAGCCCAGAGTCTACTTCGACGTCATAGTGCAAATCGCTGACGATCAAGATTTTACCACTAACGTCAAGACGCTGTTCAACAACGACATAGACAACTCGGCCGGCCTCGGCGTCGGCACGGACATGCACTATCTCGAAAACAACATGGGCGAGCTGATCGACGCCAAAGGCGCAAAGGCTCGCTACGTCCGCCTCTACAGTAACGGCAACAACACGAACAACTTGAATCACTACATCGAAGTGGAAGTCTACGGCAGGCCAGTGCAATAACGTACCCTGCCGGGCTTTTTGTCTTCTCGGTTCCGCAGAAAAAATCCAGTCTAAATACAATTTTGTCCGAATCAAAGCACGCCTGTAATCGTAGAAAGTAGTTGTAACGGTTGGTTGCTTTGCTGCCGTACGAATGTGTTTCAAACGCTTTTTGGAAAGATGAAGCTTGATTTCGGAAGCGAAGGAAGGAGAACGATCATGAGAACTCTTAGTATTGGACTAATAGCCGCCGCCGTTGCGGTAAGCGGGGCTATAACTGTTTCCGTACACCAAACACAGGAATCGGCAACGGTTCGGCTTGAGACTGAACTGCCGGAACCGGCGTATATCGGAACGCCGCAAAACGTCAGAAGCGCCGATTTCGGGAAATCCGCTGCGAGCCATCCGCCACCTTTCCTCGTGCCGGAGGGGACTACTAACGTGGCTCTCGGCAAACCTGTAACGACCAGCGGCAAACCTGTCTTCGGCCGGGCTGGAATGATTACCGACGGCGACAAGGAGGCCGCTGAGGGCAGTTGGGTAGAGCTGAGCGGAGGCTTGCAGCATATCACTATCGACCTCGAAGAACAATACCAGATTTTCGCCGTGTTAGTCTGGCATTACCACAAGCGGCCGATGGCGTATTTCGACGTGATAGTCCAAACCGCCGACGACCCGGACTTCACTACTAACGTCAGAACGCTGTACAATAACGACCACGACAACTCCGCCGGCCTTGGCGCCGGAGAGGACAATTACTACATCGAAACTTACCGGGGTAAGCTCATCGACGCCAAAGGCGTCGCGGGCCGCTACATCCGACTCTACAGCAACGGCAACAACGCGAACAACTTGAATCACTACATCGAAGTGGAAGTTTATGGCAGGCCGCTGTGAGTATTGAGTGATGCGGACCTGTTGGATTGCTCCCTTTGCAGTAAAAACTTAATATCCTGCTATCCTGATAATAGATATGGTTTTTCCCGTCGGCTCCGCGACGGGAAAAACCATATCTATTGCCTGAAAACATTTCGGCGCCACCAACGACTATTTCAAAAAAGATGCCGTAAAAACCCATGAAGGGACTGTCTCGTTGTCCAGAAAGACTGTAAAATGACAACGCGCGGCGATTCAAGACCGAGACCAGGCAAAACATACCAATATGAAAGGAGCGAAAAATGACAAACGATCACTTCCCGAAGGTTTCATTAAGCTGTCTGCTTTGTGTGGCTGTGTTCCTTGCCGGTTGTGCCGTGATTATCGGCGGTTGCGACTTGCAGGCCAGGCATCAAAGAACGGTTACTTTGTCGGCGCCGATGTCGCCCGGCTCGACGCTCGTCGCGGTGACCCATAACGGGTCGATCACGGCAAACGGCGCCGACGTGGTCGACTGCAACGTAGTTGCAACTATAACGGCGCGGGCAATGAGCGAACAAGAAGCCATAGAGCTTGCCGAACAAGTCGAGGTCAACCTCGAACCCGTCGCGGACGGACTTGTTGTCAAGATCGAAAAACCAACACCCCTGATAAACAAATCCGTCGGCGTGAGTCTCGACGCCACAGTCCCCAATCGGACGGATCTGGAGCTTGTCACACACAACGGGGCCGTGAAGATCGCAGCAATAACAGGCCGGGTTGATGCAAAGACGCACAACGGCAAAGTGACGACGAAAGATGTCTCGGGTCCGCTCGAACTCGAGACGCATAACGGAGCGATCAATTGCGAGGAGGCTTCGGGCGATGCGGATTTGAAGACCCATAACGGCAGCGTCAAAGTCTATTATAGCGACTCGGCCGGGCCGGTCGATGAAATTTCAATCGTAACCCATAACGGCAGCATCGAGCTGGTGCCACCACCCGGTTTTTCAGCCAAAATCGACGCCAAGACCAATAACGGTTCGATAAACACCGATCTGTCGATAACGGTCAGTGGTAAAGTGAGCAAAAACAGGCTGAGCGGTACCATCGGCTCCGGCCAAAAGCGCCTGTATCTCGAAACTCACAACGGATCGATAAGGATAAGGTAGAATCAGCTTGTAGTGTGCCCGTGAGGGCATACAAAGACAACGCCTTACGGCGTCACTACGAACGGATTTTGTGTTGCCCGTACTTGCTGCACCGGTTAGAATCCCTGCGTGATCAAGCGCAGGAAAACAAAAGCAGTCCGGGTTGGCTCAGTTAAGCTCGGCTCGTCCGCACCCGTGGTCGTTCAGTCGATGACCAAGGTGCCGACGGTCGATGTCACACGTTGCGTAAGGCAGATAAGGCAGCTCGTTCGGGCGGGCTGCGGACTGGTGAGGCTGGCTGTCCCCAGGCGGCCAGATACCGAAGCTTTTGCAGAGATCGTACAAAAAGTTGACGTTCCGCTGATCGCGGACGTTCACTTCAGTCCCGATCGAGCCATCGAAGCGATAGAAGGCGGAGCCGCCAAAATACGGCTGAATCCGGGAAATATAAAGAAACGCAAAGACATCCTCAGAATCATCGACGCGGCGAAGATGCACAAGGTCGTAATTCGTGTTGGAGTCAACGAAGCGAGCATCAGAGACCTCAAAGATAAACCCGTTCCGGCGACCAAACGCACCGCTTTGATGCTTAGGGAGACGAAAAAGTACGTCCGGTTTTTCGAGAACCGCAGTTTCACTTCGCTCGTTCTCAGCGCCAAGAGCAGCGACGTCGTGAGAACCATCGAGATCAACCGTGCCATGGCCGAGGCTTTCGACTATCCCATCCACCTGGGGCTCACCCACGCCGGCCTGCCCGAGGACGCCCGGCTGCCTTCAGCGATAGCGCTGGGGACGCTGCTGGCCGAGGGTATCGGCGATACCATCAGGGTAAGCGCGGCCGGAAATCCCGTTGAGGAAACAGAAATCGCGAAACAGATTCTCGTCGCGGTTGGCCTCGCCGAGCGTTTCGGCCCGGAGTTGATCGTCTGTCCCACTTGCGCCAGGGCGGGAATCGACGTTACCAAGTTGGCCCGTCGAGTGGAAAAAGCCCTGCGCAAGCTTGACAAGCCGCTGCGAGTTGCCGTGATGGGCTGCGTTGTCAACGGCCCGGGCGAAGCGGCCGACGCCGACCTGGCGATTTGTGCCGCGAAGGGTAAAGGGTACATCTATGGCCACGGCCGCAGGATATCTATCATGCCGGAAGAGGAAATCATCCCGGCGATGCTGAAAGAACTGGAGAAGTTGTGATACGATGCGATCGCAAGAGAGACTCCCGGCTGCACCAAGCGAGCCCTTGAGAACAACGATAGCCAAATTCTGCGTCGTTGTTGTCTTCGGCGTCGCCTTCGCGAACATCGAAGCTTCGGTAGTTGTCTACCTCAGACAGATCTTCCATCCGGACGGTTTCCACTTCCCCATGAAGCTTTTCAGTGAGGAGCCGCACTTGAAAAGACTGCTCTTAAACGAAATCGGCAGGGAAGCGGCAACGATGGTCTTGATCCTGACAGCATGCTGGCTGGCCGGGCGAAATTGGCAGCAGCGGTTCGCATATTTTCTGACCATCTTCGCCGTCTGGGACATTTTCTACTACGTCTGGCTCAAGGTCCTGATCGGCTGGCCCGCCGCGATTATGGACTGGGATATACTGTTTCTGATCCCCGTAACCTGGGCCTCGCCGGTGTTGTATCCGGTCATTATCTCACTTGTCTGGCTCGTATGGGCCGTCGTAATCCTCTATCTGGACTCTCGCGGGCGGTGGGTGCGACCGACTCTCTGTGACTGGCTTGCCTTTGCCGCGGCGGGACTTACAATCGTTGCGTCATTTTGCATTGCCGGTCTCCATATAACAGAGCCGGGCTTCGAAGCATACTTCTATCGCTGGTTGTTCGCGGCCGGGCTTCTGTTGGGCATTGGAACGTTCGCAAAATGCTGCCTGAAATCCGGAAAGAAGATGCCGGAAACATCACAATAGAAAGTGTGGATTACGGAAGAACAATGTGAGAAAGAGAAATATGAAAGTAGCCCAATCAGTCTCTGTACATTCACCGCAGCGACAATATCCACTTTCGGTTCGTTGCCAAATTGGCCGGAGACATCAATTCGATCGAGAAAATCCATTGGTCGCCGCAAAGCGACGTGGTTGTTTTCCATACGAGATGTAATTTGATTGCAGTCCACCCGCCGGGCTACCAGACGGTAACGATTCCTCTCAGTGGAGAACGGATTCGATCCAAAGCGAGCAAACGAAGCACTTTTTCCGGCGCCGGGCCGCGAGTCGCCGTAGCCGATATTGGATTCCCCGATCAGGGCTCATTTAGTAGTGGCGCTATTTTCTGTGTCTATTGCCGCCTGAACTGTTGGACCTTGCAGTCTTTCTGGAAGATTTTCGCCGGTTGTTGCTGCTTCCGCCCCCGTCTCGGCTGCCGCCGGTTTCCTGCACGAACGCCTCGAATTTGCCGAAAATCATTTTGCCTGCGGAGGTCTGGAGCGAGCTTGTTATGCTGATCAGCAGAGTCCTGCCGATCTTGTTCCGGGCGCCCTCGACCACGATCATCGTGCCGTCGTCGAGGTAACCGATGCCCTGCTCGGCCTCTTCGCCCGGCTTGATGATCTTGACTTCCAGTGTTTCGCCGGGCAGGGCGACGACTTTGAGCGAATTGGCCAGATCGTTTATATTCACGACGTCGACCTCGCGCACTTGGGCTACTTTGCTGAGGTTGTAATCCGTTGTCGCAAGGCGCCCGTTGAAGGCCTTGGCGAAAATCAACAATTTTTGATCGACCCCCCGGACCCCCTCGACCTCGGGCAGCAGGGAATCGTCAATCTCCACGTCGATAACCGGGTCAGTCTGCATCTTGTTGAGTATGTCGAGTCCGCGCCTGCCGCGGTTGCGTTTGAGCTTGTCCGCCGAGTCGGCCACGAGCTGCAGCTCGTTGAGGACGAACCGGGGAACGACCAGCGGAGCATCGAACAGTTTGCTCCGGCAAAGATCGACAATCCGGCCGTCGATGATCGCCGATGTGTCGAGAATTAGAGGTCTGGCGCCCTTGGTCTGCTTGGCGAACTCAACATAAGGGATCACAAAGCGCACATCATCCTTGGTTCGCATAACGATGCTTATCGTAAGATAACAGATGCATATCCCCAGAATCCACTTAATTGCATATACGGCCTCAGGAATCAATGCGACACTATATGAATCTGCCATCATGTCAACTATGGGCGCCAAGGCACCGCTTATTACTACGCCGATAAGCAAGCCAAAGAATACGCCGGCCAGAGCCGACAGCTTCTTCTTAGGTGTGAATATGTCAAGCAGAAACACAAATACTGTCATCCCCAGTCCGCTCAACGCAACCGTCCAAAAGCTGGGATCATTCCCACTGCTGCTGATTGCTTCGCTGGTGATACTGACAAAGATGACTGCCGATATGACAACAATAAAGATTACTCTAAATGCCCAAAGCAAACTCATATTATGGACCCCTCAGAAAATGCCGCAAATATATTATTATGACTTAAATTAGTTAATCGTACGTGACTTACAGTGTATTATCAACACTCGTGTTGTCAATTCTGAAATATCGATTTTCCCCCACACCGGGGCTGCATCCGCAGAATCGGGTGTGAAAAAAGCTTTGACGATGCGAACATTGCCGCGATAGAATCGTATTAATCCTGCCCGGGTGAAACCGGGCCGACTATCACCATGTTACGCTGTACGTTGAAATTAAAGGAGTCTGAGAATGAAGTTAAACCTGTATAAAGGCCTCACAAGTCCGACACGTCCCCTCGCAGTCGGCGTTATTTGCGTGCTGTTTCTGTTGACGCCGCTGTCGGTTTCCGCCGCCGAGACCGAGAGTATCAGTGCTCTGCGGAAGATGGGCAAGGCGTTCTCCTCAATCGCTGAGAAGGCGTCGCCCGCAGTTGTTTCGCTCCAGGTTGAAAGACCGTCCAACAGAAAATATCGCCGGTTCCAAAGTCCCTTCGACAATCCGTTCGATGATGACATGTTTGATTTCTTTTTCCGCAGGCGTATGCCGGAACAGCGCTCGCCGCAGCAAAGACCGATGGTAAGGGCGCAAGGAAGCGGTTTTCTCGTCTCGTCCGACGGTTACATCTTCACTAACAATCACATGGTAGGCGAGGCGGAAAAGATCAATATCGAGCTGTCGGACGGCAGAAAGTTCGAAGCCAAGGTTATCGGAAGCGACGAGGCGACGGATATCGCGGTGGTCAAGATCGACGCCGAGAATTTGCCGCACCTCGAACTGGGCGACTCCGAAAACCTCGAAGTCGGCGAGTGGGTCCTGGCAATCGGAAATCCTCTGGGCCTTAGCCATACCGTCACCGCCGGTATTGTAAGCGCCACCGGCAGAGGCCAACTCGGCCTGGCCAGTATTGAGAATTTCATTCAGACAGACGCGGCTATAAACTTGGGCAATTCCGGCGGCCCGCTGCTCAATCTCGACGGAAAAGTGGTTGGGATTAACACGGCTATCGTAGGCGCAGGCGGCAACATCGGAATCGGCTTTGCAATACCGATTAATATGGCCGGACATGCTTACGAACAACTCCTCGCCGGCGGCGAGATCGAACGGGGCTTCCTCGGCATTCAATTCAAGGAGGTAACACCTGATTTGGCGGCTTCTATTGGTCTCGATCGGGACACCAAGGGTGTGATGGTGGATGATGTTGTGCCTGATTCTGCGGCTAAAAAGGCAGGATTGAAAACTTATGATGTCATCACCGAACTAAATGGCGAGCCTGTTGAAGAAGGTAATGAATTCCTCAATCGAGTGGCACTTATGAGTCCCGGTGCGAAAGTCGATATGGTCGTAATTCGAGATGGGAAACGAAGGAAATTTAATATCACGCTTGGAAAACGCCCCTCGCAGGAAGAACTCGCCGGCGGTTTGCCTTCGGATACACAAGAGGAATTGGGATTTACCGTAACAAATCTGACCGATGATTTGGCCTCGCGTCTTGGATATGAGGGCGAATTCGGGGTCGTTGTCGTACGGGTCGACTCCGGATCGGCAGCGGCTCGGGCTGGAATAGCACCCGGTATGCTGATAAAGGAGGTTAACAGACAGAAAATCAGGAATAAGAAGGAGTTCAACGAGGCGATCGTAGAAGCAAAGGAAAAAGGCGTAGCGCTTCTGCTTGTACAGCAGGGTGGCGACACGTCAACGTTGCTTGTTGAACTGTCCGATTAGCAGTATGATTGATGAAACCTGATATCGGCGCCGCGCTGCGTAGTAGTCGGTGAAACGGATGCCCCGTCGCGCCATCCTGCCGATTCGGGGCGTGTCGAATTCCGTCCCCCCGTAGGAGACGAGGTCGTAGTAACCTTGGTCGTCTAGGAGTATGGAGATCGAATTCGGCTTGATTTTATCAGCCGCCGTGAGAGAAGGCAGACAGAACGAAACCAGACATACCGCGAGCAGCGTTAACTGTTTTTGAATGGCATCGTATAAGTATTCCTTTCGCATTCGCAGCTCACTGCCCGCGATACGCCGGGCCGTTGTCCGCCGGCATGGATTCATGCCATTGTACGACTTCGGCGGACAAGCGCCGGACAACCTTCGGATGTAAGTCGGCGATGTTGTTCGTTTCGCCCGGGTCGGCGTCGAGGTCGTATAGCTGCGGGTTTGAGCCGTCGTATGCACACAGCAACTTCCAGCGTTCGTTCCGTACGGCCAGGTCCGGCAGATTGTTCACACCGAAGAATGAGGGCCTGTCGGGCGGGCGTCTGAAGAACAATGATCCGGCTCGCGAGTCTTTCGATTCTCCCGTCAGCGTCTCGGCGAGATTCTGGCCATCGAAGGCGACTCCATTCGGAGGCTCAACCCCTGCAATATCCAGCAGTGAGGGCGCCAAGTCTATCGCGGCCATGACGGACGATCGGTTAACACTGCCCGAGCTCTCGGCGTCGATCAGACCGGGTCCCCAGACGACCAGCGGCGAGCGGATACCTCCCTCATAGAGCATGGTCTTGAATCCGCGAAACGGGCCGGCCGAGCCGGCGCCTTTCTCCGGGCCGTTGTCCGAACAGACCAGGATCAGCGTGTTCGAGCGGAGACTCTCGATATTTCCTATGTAGTCGAACAGCACGCCCAACTGCTCGTCCATCGCTTCGAGTACAGCGTGATAAAGAGTGCGTTTATTGCCGTCGCCCCATTTGTCGACGGGCGGCCAGAAGGGACTGTGGACGTCGTCCGGCCAGACGTTGACATAAAAGGGCTTGTTCTCTCTCGAAGCCTTATCAATGAAGGCAATCGCCGCGTCGACGAAGCCGCCGGTAATCTTCGAGCGCAGCATCCATTCGTAGTCATCGCCCAGTCGTTCGGCGCCGGCCCAAATTCGACCTGGTTTTTCCATGCCGGGCTTGAGCGTAAGCGGCAGCAGTTTCGGTCCCATGCCCTCGAAGTTGGTGAGTGATTCGTCAAATCCGTATTCGGTGATTGACGGGGCATTGTCCACGTCGCGCTGGCCTCCCATGTGCCACTTGCCGAAATGCCCTGTGGCGTAGCCAGCCTGCTTGAGCAGCCTCGCCAGCATCGGCGCATTCGGATCGAGCCACTGTGCCATGCCGCGTTTGCGGTTATGCTTTCGATTGCTCAGGTATGATGTGATGCGCCATCGCTGCGGGTATTGGCCCGTCGAGATCGCCGTGCGCGAAGGCGAGCATATCGGCGAGTTTACATAGAACTGCTCGAAGCGCAGACCCTCCTCGGCGAGCCTGTCGACGTTCGGGGTTTTCGCCGCCGTGTTGCCAAAGCAGGAAAAATCGCCCCAGCCCATGTCGTCGATAAAGATCAGAATGATATTCGGCTTTTTGGAAACGGCGTGCGCTGCCGGTGAAGTAATCAATATCGCAATAACAATCGGGAAAGTCAGCCTTCTGATCATATAACGACCCTCTCACTCGGATAAATAGAACGGATACAGTTTTACACGTTTTGCATAGCCAAACCACTCATCTGCCATTTGCCGGACGCGCTCGGGATGTTTGTCGGCGAGGTCTACTGTTTCGCAGCGGTCCTTGCTGAGATTGTACAGCTCCCACTCGATCTCCCAGGGCATGCGCTTGCCCCAAACGAGTTTCCAGTCGCCGCGAATCAAAGCACGGGCTTTCTGATGTTCGAAGTAAATCGAACGTTCCGGCAGCGATTCACCGTCGAACACACCCAGCAGGCTCATGCCTTCCTCCGGTTTTATCTTTTTGCCTGAAAAGACTTTCGGATAATCAGCGCCGGCGGCGGCCCGAAGGGTCGGCATCACATCGATCAGATGACCTCGCTCGCGGATCCATGCCCCTTTTGATTTTATGCCCTCTGGCCAGTGTGCAATGAACGGCGTGCATACGCCGCCTTCGTGGGTGAAGTGCTTGTACAGGCGCAGCGGGGCGTTGCCCAGATTCGACCAGCCGCTGCCGTAGGAATGATGAGTGCCGGGCCCGCCCATTTTTCTCAGACCGTCGCCCTCGTGCAGGTGAGTAATTCCCTTGCGGCTGGTTCCGTCGAACCCGAAGGGACCCCACTCGTAGCAGGCGCCGTTGTCGCTGAGGATCAAAATCAGCGTGTTGTCAAAGTCACCGGTTCGCTTCAGGTGATCGACAATTTTGCCGACGCCGCGATCCACGTGCTCAACCATAGCGGCAAACAATGCCATACGCCGGGCAAGGTCCTTTCGCCTCGCCGGGTCGAGTGAATCCCATGCCGGATTCGGTTTTCCCGGATATCCGTTGGCGATATCGGGCCTGTCCACCGGAACCATCGAGCGATCCGTAAGAGTCCAGTGGCCGGCGTCAATAAGGCCGATCCGTTTCATCCGCTCGTAGCGCTTTTCCCGCAGATAGTCCCAGCCGCGAAGATATTTTTCGTAGTACTTGTCCGCACTGGCCGCGGGCGCCTGCACGGGAAAGTGCGGTGAGGAATGGCCCAGGAAAAGGAACCAGGGCTTATCGGTTTCCTGTCCCTGCTTGATGAACTCAACGGCGTATTCGTTGAAGACGTCCGTGGCGTAAAAATCGCCCTGTTTGGGGTCAATCTCCTTTTCGCGCCCGGCGGGCAAACGCTTGTAGAAATCCGCGTCCCACTGGCTGTGGGAGTGTGCCTGCATGTATCCGTAGAACTCGTCGAAGCCGCGGTCGGTCGGCCCGGTCTCGCGGTGCATGTGCCATTTGCCGACGTAGTAGCAGCCGTAACCCGCTGGTTTGAGCACCTCGGCAAGGGTCACGCAGCGGTCGTTCAGCCGGCCCAGATAGGCCGGCCCGCGCTTCTTGTCGGGATTTCGCGTGGTGAAGCTGGCGATTCCCGCCTGAGGCGGGTAGAGCCCGGTCATCAATGAAGCCCGGCTGGGACAGCAGCGTGCGGAATTGTAGAACGATTCGAAGCGGACGCCGTCTTTGGCGAGATTGTCGATATTGGGGGTGTCGATTTCACCGCCGTAGCAGCCGAGATCGGAGTAACCGAGGTCATCGAAAAGAATCACAAGTATATTGGGCTTTTCCGCCTGTGCCGAGACGGTAAACAAGCCAAACAAAAGCAAGATCGGTAATCTGTTAAATTTCATCCTTTATCCTCTTCATAGATTGTACAGAATGCGGACTTCTTGCCGATAACAATCAATATTAGTTGGTAAATCTTCGATAGTCAATGATATACCATCTGCTTAAAGCCGCCCGCAGCAAAGACATCGATCTGTTGTCACTGATTCCACAAAGATAGGGGATTTCACCTATACCGCATCGAGTAACATGGCCTACCTCAAAACCAGTCTTTCCCCCATTTACATCGAATTAGTTCGTACTATCATCAGTGTAGCGTCGGATATTTGAGAGCGTTTTTGTCGTTTTAGTTTCGCTATCTGCGGAAATATTTCGAACCTTAAGAACTCTGCCGCCGAGAATGCCGTATAGGCTCTGAGACCCTGATTGTCGGGGTCGGTGACAAATGATCGTATAATTCAGAAAGGAGTGTGTAGTAAAATGAGAAAGTTAAGAATAATGTTAGCATCATTACTAATGGCGGTCGCGGTCGGTCTGGCTGGCTGCGGCAACAACCATGAGCAGGAACATCCGACCGATGAGCATCCGACGCAAGAGCATCCATCCGGGGAACATCCACAATAGCGTCTCAGGCGTTTCATTGCGGCTTTAACGCCTAAGAGAAAGGATTGTAATGAACTGGCGAGCACTGATAGCGTTCACGGTGCCTTTATTCACACTATTAGCGGGTTGCAACACTTCGAGTGACTCCGAACCTGTGGCATCCGAGGCAATTACAAACGTGGTGACCGAGGATATAGAAGCCGGCATCAAAGAACACATCGAAAGAGAAATCCGCAAGGGAGGCGGTTATTTCAGGCTTCCGTTCAAGGACAAGGAGCTGCATCTCAAGCTGGTGCGCGTCCACACCGAGTATCTGGCGAATCTGGGACCGAAACGTCATTTTGCCTGCGTCGATCTTGCGAGCACCGAGGGCAACGTCTATGACGTGGATTTCTTTCTCGCCGGTGAGCCGGGCTCGATGACCGTCACCGAGACCACAGTCCACAAACTAAACGGACAACCCTTTTACGTGTGGAAGCAGAATCGCGACAAAACCTGGCGACGCAGCCCCGTCGAGCAGGCGGCGCCGCGTTCGCTGGGAGTAATTACCGGCGCGGATGAGTTCGATTTTCTGTACCTGGCTGAATTGCCGGAGGTAACCGGCGACGCCCGCATGTGGATTCCGTTGCCGGCGACCGACAAGTTCCAAACCGTCGAGGTGAAGTCCATCGATGCCCCCGGCGAGCGTCGGATATTGACCGACAGAGAGCACGGGAACCGCATTTTGTTTTTGACGCTTGATCCGGCCGACAGCGGCAAAGATATCGAGATTACATTTCACGTACGGCGGAAAGAGAAGGCGGTATATGCCGGGAAAGCCCCCGAGCCCGGAGAATATCTCGAACCTGAGCGGCTTATTCCGGACGATGAGAGATTCGCCGCCATCGCAAGAGAAGTCATTGAGGGCAAGGATACCGACCTCGTTCGTGCCCGGGCTATCTACGATCACACCATCGACCGCATGAGCTATATGAAGTACGGAGACGGGTGGGGCAAAGGCGACGCCGTCTATGCCTGTGACGTGCGCACGGGGAATTGTTCGGACTTTCATTCGTACTTCATCGCACTTTGCCGGGCCGTCGAGATTCCGGCACGTTTCTTTATCGGTGCGGCGATTCCCTCGGAAAGAAACGAAGGCGGGGTGGACGGCTATCACTGCTGGGCCGAGTTTTACGCCGACGGCAAATGGTGGCCCGTCGATATCAGCGAGGGCGACAAGTATTCCAGCCTTGCCACCTACTACTTCGGGCACCACCCGGCAAACCGCTTCAAGTTGAGTAAAGGTCGCGACCTCGCAGTCGAGCCGGGACCTCAAGCCGGCCCGATCAATTTGCTCGCCTATCCGGTGCTGGAAATCGACGGAAAGCCGGCAAGAGCCGACGTAGAATTCTTCTTTAAACGCGACACTTAGCAGCCTCCGCTCTGGCTGTGTTTTATTGTTGCAGAGACAGTCTCGATCAATGAAAATAGGTACCGGTTTGTTTGGTCGAAGCTTCGATCAAGAAGCCGAAATCTAAATTTGACAAGGAGACTGGATCATGAAGACTCGCGCATTTCTTTCGCCCATTTTTGTTTTGGTTACTGCCGTTACGGGGATTGTATCGGCCGATCAGTCCGGCGATATCAAGCAACTCAAGCTCCGCGACTGGCAGCCTCGCTCGATGCTGAAGACAAAGCAGAGTCGAGTGGAGAAACCCGCGTACCCGGTGTTCGACGTTCACAATCATCTCGGCGGCGGCAAGAAGCGTCTGACTCCACAGCGCGTCAAACACTATCTGGCCGAGATGGATGCCGCCGGCGTGCGCACTGTAGTCAATCTCGACGGCGGATCGGGCCAGCGGCTAAGAGAGACCCTGGCGGCACTCGATGAGGCCCATCCGGGGCGTTTCCTGACTTTTGCCCTGCTGAATTATCAGGAAATCGACGATGAAAACTGGGGCGAAAGGGAGGCCAGGCGGCTGGAGGAGAGTTTCCAGGCCGGGGCAAAAGGCTTGAAGATTCATAAGTCCCTCGGTCTGGGCTATCGGTACAGGAATGGGGAGCTGATGCCGGTCGACGATCCCAAGCTCGATCCGGTATGGGAAATGTGCGCCAAATACAATCGGCCCGTTATGATTCACACCGCCGATCCGGCTGCGTTCTTTATGCCGCTGGACAAATTCAACGAACGCTGGCACGAACTCAACTCGCATCCGAACTGGCTCTTTCACGGCGAGAAGTACCCCTCCCGCGAGGAGCTGCTCGCCCAGCGGAATCGCGCAATCGCCAAACATCCCAAGACCACGTTCATCTGCGCGCATTTCGCCAACAATCCCGAGGACGTTGCGACAGTGGGCAAGTGGCTGGATAAGTATCCCAATATGTACATCGACATCGACGCGAGAATTTCCGAGCTGGGCCGGCAGCCGTATACGGCCAGAAAGTTCTTTCTGAAATATCGGGACCGCATCATGTTCGGCACCGACACCACGCCGGATCGTGAGGCGTATCGGATGTACTACCGCTTCCTCGAAACCGACGACGAGTATTTCGACTGTGCTTCCGGCCATCACAGACAGGGCTTCTGGATGATCTACGGCGTATTTCTGCCGAAGAACGTGTTGGCGAAGATATACTACAAGAATGCCGACCGATTATTCTTCGGGCGCCGGGCCGACAAGGTTCTGAAGGTCACGCAAACCGAAGATTTCGCCGTAGCCGGCAAAGGGGACGCTCCGGCGTGGGAGAAGGCGGCATGGGAGCCGCTCAGCTCACGTGCTTCGGGCGGCCACAAACATCGAACGCGTGTCAAGTTGCTTTATTCCGAGACCGGCCTGTACGTGCTCATGGAGGCCGAGGACAACAAAATCACGGCGACGATGGACGAGGATTTTCTCGATCTCTGGAATGAAGACGTGTTCGAGTTTTTCCTGTGGCCCGACGAAAAGTATCCGGTTTACTTTGAGTATGAGATTTCGCCGTTAGAATATGAGCTACCGATAATCATACCCAACTTCGACGGTGAATTTCTCGGCTGGCGGCCCTGGCATTACGAGGGCGAGCGCAAAACGCGGAAGGCCACTGCCGTCGCTGGCGGCGCGAAACGTTCCGGTGCTGAAATTGAAGGCTGGACAGCCGAGGTGTTTGTTCCGTACGAACTGCTCAAGCCTCTGCAGAACGTGCCGCCGCAGCCCGGCACCCGGTGGCGGGCCAATCTCTACCGCGTCGATTACGACGACGGCAAAAGCGCAAGCTGGGACTGGGCCCGCGTCGGCGGAAGCTTCCATGAATACGAAAAGTTCGGCACGCTCGTTTTCGAGTAGGTTGGTAGTGAGCCCGTAAGGGCATAAATCGTGCTGTGTTCTGCGTTCTGCGATCTGCGAAGCACGGAGAACGCAGCACGCAGAACGAAAATAACGCCTTGCGGCGTCACTACCGACGCCGGTTACTTAGTTCCCAGGCACATCATGCAGCCGTCAACAGTGCTCACGAACAGTTTGCCTTCTGCCGCGGCCATGCCGTCCCAAACGGGCGGGGCGGAAAGATCGAGTCTGAAAGACTGCTCGCCCTGCTCGGTCGAAACGGCCATAAGCAGCGCGCCGCGCTCGCCCTTGTAAGCCGCATCCTGCTTGGCGATCCTGGCCATGACCTGTGCATCGAACGGCTCGTCGAAAGCTTCATCCTCGCTTAGCACGTCGGGCGGGCCGGCGACGAAAAGAGTATCGCCGGCCATGACCATGGCCCGGGCGTGCAGAGGCGGATGCTTGACCGACCAATTCAGTTTCGGCGCAAGGCGGGCCGATTCGGGTTGGTTTCGCGTGAAGCGTCGGTTGAAAACAGCGTCGCGCCCGGATTTCTGGCTCCACTTCATAACCTTTTCTATTGATTCGGCATCCGCCTGAATGTCCGAGCAGAACAGATGGTTCTCATATACGGCCGACCACACAAACAGTCCCGTTTCGCGGCCAAAGCCGTAAACCCGATCGCCGTCGAAGACCAGCAGCCGACCCGCCGGGGCGTATCGCCCGGCGCGAAACCACCAGTTGCAGCCGGACGAGAAAGCTCTGCCGTACATCCAGTACGAGCGGTGCCAGGCGTTGTCGTCGAGAAACCCGGTCGGGCAGAACAAGTGGGCGCCCTTGCCCAATTGCCTGGTCGCCCGCTCGAACGGCGCCAGCGTCGGATCGATGGTTTGTATACGATTGCCTTCGGTGTCAAGCACTTGAGATCGCATATAGATAAGCTCGCCATCGGTGGAAAGCACGTCCGGCAGCGCTACGGGCATATTGAGAACTTTGACGTCCTTCTGTGGATTCGCCTGATCGTTGTAAGCTTTCTCCGACAGCAGCCGGCCGGTTGCGGCATCAAGGCGGAGGAACTTCAGCCCGCCGTCAAGGTAAGTGGAACGTCCCGCCACGCAGTAGACTATGCCGTCGCGAACAAGGACGCTGCCGTGTATCGGCCAGATCGACTCCAGCCTGCCGTAGGAAATAAGCCGCATGTCGCTCGGTGCGGCACGGAATTTCCAGACCAAAGCTCCGTCGGATGCGCGCAGGCAATAGACTTTGCCGTCTCTACAGCCGAATATCACGAGTCCTCGATAAATTGTCGGCGGAGAATCCACTCCGGCGCCGGTGGTGAAGCTCCAGATTTCCTCGCCCTTGCCGGCACTTAAAGCGTATAGCGTGTGGTTATCTCGCGATGCGACAAAGACCCGATTTCCGGCGATTACGGGGCTGGTCAGGCCTCTACCCAGGGCCGTTTTCCAATTCTGTGAAAGGGGCAGTTTCACAGCGGCGGCAGTTGTCCCGCTGCGCGCAGCGTCGTGGCGGTATGTGGGCCACTGATCGGCAGCTTTGCTTACTGGGTCCAGTTTGGTCCCGTGGGCCGACCCTTTGCTCAGACGAGGCCGGGCGGAAGCTGTCATATCCGCTGTCCGCTGCGAGGCGGGAGCGAGTGCGGACAAGCCGCTGAGTTTGGATTCCAAATAGCACGCGCAAGGGTGCGGCGGAGCATATATGAGTCCGTTGCAGGGCATGATGCCGTAAGTGCAGGCCCCGCGGACCCAGTGGTGGGTCTCCCAGGTCTTGTCGCGAACGTCCACGAACTCGATTCCCGTCCGGGAAGTGAGAATGTATTCGTCGGTTGCCTTGGACCTGTGGCAGCGGTGGTGAAACCAGTAGCTGCTCACATCAGGTTCGAACTCTCGCTTGACCTCGCCCGTTCTCGGGTCCCGGCCGGTGAACACGCCCGAATGACGTCCGCCGGCTATCTTGCCGCACCAGACCAGACCGTCGACCACAAACAGGTCCTCCGGCGAACCGGCGTGGCCGGCCGGATAGTGCGGAGCTTCCCAGAGCAGCCGACCGTCTTCTTTGGCGAGCGATCTGATTTTGCGCTTCAATCTGCCGTCGGCGAAGAGGACAACGTCTTCGTAGGCGACAAGTGTCGGACCGTAAACGTAACCCATGCTTTTCCTCTGATCGACGGGTTTCGATTTCCACTTCGGCCGGCCGGTCTTGCGGTTCAGGGCTACAACCTGATTCCAGTTGTGGAAGTAAACCGCGCTGTCGTCGGCCGCCAGTGTCAGCGGCTCGACCGGATGCTCGACGTTCCACAGTTGCTTGCCGGTCTCGGCATCGACGGCAACGATGTGCCGCGGATCGGGCTTTAACAGGTAGCCTTCCGATTCCTTCATCGTTCGCCTCTTCTCATCCCAACAAACCATCAGCTTGGGATGGTAGTCTTTGGGATTCATAGGCTCATCGTTCTTCATCAGAAAAAGCGTGCCGTCACAGACAAGTATCTCTTCGGTGAACTCGGTTCCTTCGTAAGTTTGCAATATTTTGCCGGTAGCGGCATCCAGCCTGCTGACGGGCGCTTCGAGGCCGAGCGTGACATAGACCGAGTCGCCGACGGCCACCAGGCGCCTGGGCGGCTGGGCGGGGCCGTCTTTGAGCGGCCAAAGGTGATTGAACCATGATTTGACGGGCTTTTCCCACAGAACGATGCCGTTGAAAGCATCGCGGGCGGTCAGCCGCCACTTCGCCGGCATGTGAATCGAAGCCCGGCTGCCCATGTCCATGATCGAGAACAGCCTGCCGTTAGCCGAAACGACCGCGGCGACGCTTGAGGTGAACTCGTGGTGCCGCGAAAACTGCGGCGCTCCGTCCCATTGGAGATGCCGCAGCGGCCCGATCCCCGTATCGTGCGCCACGGCGTTGTTGCTCGGATCGTGCATGTAATGCGTCCACTCGTCGATGTTGTCCGGTCGCTGCTTGACGACTTTGTTCCAATTGTCGCCGCTTTTTACATACGCCGCGCCGTTCGGTACGAGAACTCGTCGCATCTCCTGCTCAGAGATTGCATCGGCCTGCTCAGCTACGATCAGGTTTACGGAATTGTCGATGTAAGGCAGCGTGTTTCCCTCGAGCAAGTCGGCCGAGACCGGGCCGTATAGACCCGCTTTTCGTATGCTGTCGCGCACCTTAGCCAGCGCCTGCTTATCTCGAGTCAGACCGTGGACAAGATGGCTGTCGCCGGTGCGAAGCGCCGCCGTGAAGTCCGGTTGCGCTCCATTGCCGCAGCCTATATGAACAATAAGTCCGCCTTTTACGCCGGAGTCTTCCAACATAGCGAGGGCGTCCTCCGTAAGGAGTCCCGAGGACCGCGCGTGAATTACGTGCGGCGTCAAAACCGTGAACAAGATCAAAAGAATAAGAGTCGAAGTTTTGAATGGTCCCCATTTTGTCGTTTTCATGCCTGCATCTCCTCTACTTCACCTGAGTTGTCGTACAAGACTTATCAAGGCATTCTAACAAACTTGTCAAACGGATGAAAGCAGCTTTTTGAAGTCATGGCTTGGAACTCGCAGTATAGCAGCGAGGGCGTCCCGCCGGCATCTTGCCGGTGGTAGAGAACAAGCACGGGACGTCTTACCCATAACAACGTCCCTTCGACTACGGGCCGCCTGGTGTTCCGGTCTGTCCTTAACTTGAACATGTCAAGGCCATGTTTATAATTCGTCGAGCATTTTCAGACAAAATCTGTCGGTCATTCCGGCGATATAGTCGCAGACGGTTCTTTGCAGGCCCTGTTCGGGTATGAAGCGCTGAAAGTAGCCCGGCATAAGATCGGGCTGTCGGCATAAGTTTGTGAAAAGTTGCTCGAGCCACGATCTAACTTTGCCGGCCGTTTGGATAAGAGTCTCGTGCCGGTAGAAATTCTGCAGGAGGAATTTTTCGAGTTCGGCCAGTTCGACCCGGCGCTCGGCCGAGAGCATGATCAGATTGTCACTGCGGGCGTATATGTCCTCGACGGTCTGAGGTTTCGTTTCCGCGAGAGTTTGTCTGCTCGTTTCAAGGCAATCGCCGACGAGCTTGTCGATGATTTTCTTAGCCGTTCTCGTTCTGCGGAGAGTCCTGTCTTCGATCTGTTCGGCGTTGATTTGCCTTTCTGTCTTGTCGAAAATTCTGACGTCTTTAAGTTGTTCGATCCCAATCAGTCTGGCTCGCTGTCCGTCTTCGAGATCGTGGCAATCGTACGCGATGCGGTCGGCCAGGCCCGCGATCTGGCCTTCGAGCGAGCAGTTTTTTTCCTCGAAGTCGTCACCAACCGGCTCGTCATAAGTGCTGCGATGCCTCGCCAGAGCGAGCCTGGTTTCGTACATGAGGTTCAATCCCATGAAGCCCGGGTACGGATGCTCGAGCAGATTGACGATGCGAAGAGTCTGCCGGTTGTGCTCGAAGCCGCCGTATTCGGCCATAAGCTCGTCGAGCACTCTTTCGCCGTTATGCCCGAACGGCGAGTGTCCCAGATCGTGTGCCAGGCATATCGCTTCGGTGAGACTTTCGTTGACGCCGAGCCCTTTTGCCAGAGTTCTTCCTATCTGCGACACCTCGATGCTGTGAGTCAGGCGGGTCCTGTAATAGTCATCCAGCCCCGGTGTGAAAACCTGCGACTTGCCCTCAAGTCTGCGGAAGGCCGAGCAGTGTATTATGCGATCGCGGTCTCGCTCGAAATCCGAACGGTACGGATGTGGTTGTTCCGGATAAGCTCGGCCCCGACTGTTTTCAATTGTTACTGCATAACGATTCAGTTTTTCAGACATTTCTCGTATTTCAGATTTGGATAAAAGATTTCTTTTACAGGCCCGGCAGGTTGTGCTCTTCGCTCACTTTCTTCAGCAGGTCGAGAAGTTCGCAAAGGCTCTGGCTGATGACATCGGTGTCGCTGCAGACCTGCATGAAGTTCGTGTCGCCGTTCCAGCGAGGCACGACGTGAACGTGCAGGTGCCCCGGCAGACCGGCGCCGCCGCATCGGCCGAAGTTCATGCCGACGTTAAAACCGTGAGGCTCGATCGCCAGCGACAGAGCTTTTTGCGTTTCCCTGATCAGCTTTGTCAGTTCCAGCAATTCGCTGTCGGCCGCTTCGCTGAGATCGGGAATGTGCCGAACAGGCGCTATGAGAAGATGCCCGTTATTGTAGGGATAGCGATTAAGGATTACGATGTTATGTTCCGAGCGCCAGAGCACCAGATTCTTGTCGAACTCCTCGGGGTGTTTCAAGCTGCGGCAGATGAAACAGCCGTCATCTTTGTTATTTCTTTCTTTTTCGCCCGCCTCATCGGGCTTTTTGTCCAGACCCTGTATGTATGCGATCCGCCACGGCGCCCACAGGTTATTTCGTTCCATACTCAATCCTCAAGCAGTTTCATCGTCAGTTTCTGATTGATCGTTATCTTCGGATTCGCTCCGGGCAGAGGCAGCATTAAAGAAGCGCTCAGTTTGAGTTCGTACTGCTGATTGTATCGCTCGATCCGCCCGGCGTCTATGTTGAACAACTCTTCGCCTTGCCCGTGCAGGCTCAGGACTTGATAATTTCTGTAAAAGCCGAACGGGCCTTTCATCTGAAAGCTGCCCCAATAAGGTATAGGCCAGCTTCGCGGGACCGAGTCCGCGGCCTCGTAGGAGCTGGTAATCACTGCGAGTCGGCCATTTTCACCCGGGCGGATTTCCTCGAGTGTATAAGTAACGTCGCGTGCTTCGCGCGACACCATCGGAGTCGGCACCGACAGCTTCGATTTCCAGCTCTCGCCGACTTTGACGCCTTTGGACTGTTTTTCTATGCTGGAAACGGAGTCCCACAGGAACCACTGCGTTGCGACAAAGTCACCTATCATTTCCGGGTCTTTGATGCGGCCGCCTTTGGCATCGGTGCGGAATGCTTTCTCTCCGATCTCTTTTAGCAGTTTATCAAGTTGGGAATAATCCTCAATCCCGCCGGTCGGCCCGACTGTAAGGGTGAAAGTCTTTCCGGCCAGATGCTCCACAGCGTCATTTCGCGGCCCCTTTGATTGCGAAACTTTTACCGATTCACAAGTAGCCTCAAGCTTCACGAGACCGTAAGGATCAACTTCAACGGGCTTGTAGGTCATGACGACTTCCAGTGACTCGGAAAACCTGTCGGCGGCATTATCGCCCGGTCGCGAAGCTTCGCGCGGCATATCCCAGCCGATTGTTATATCCCTGCTCGAAACGAACCGGTATCTTAGAATCTCGCCGGGCTTGAAATCTACGGTCAGAACCGCCCGGTTGGTGTCCGACGATGGTTTTATGCCGTCCCTCGGCACGCATCCGGTCAGAACAGCCAGTATAGTAGCCGTCAGAGCAAATAATCCTACGAGTCGCAACACCGTTTCTTCCCTAATTAATTTGTTCCAGGCTGAAAGATCGCGTCGCCGCCATCTTCAACGCCGCGGGCAGTTCGTCCTTCTTGGGATTCGGATCGACTATGAACCATTGAACTACGAGGTTTTCGCGGTATGCAGCCACCTTGCCGTCGCTCAGATCCAGCTTCATCTCGCCCGCATATTCTGCTTTATTGTCGAACATGTTAGAAAGCACGCCGGCGGTCTGTTCCTTGTGCGACTCCTTTGCCTTCTCCGCCGAGGGAAAGGCTTCCATCTCTACTAGCGCGATCCTGTGGCCGGCCTCGTCTTCAATCCGGTCGAGTATGTATATCCTCTCGAACGATTTTGCTCCCATCATGTCGAAGGAAACGCTCTCGAAGTTACTCCAGTCCTCTCCGGTGCGTATTGGGTTCTCATCGGTCGGGGGCAAAGCCGGGATCGAGTGCCGCTGTTTTATCGCCTCGGCCGAAAGCAGCGCGACAGCGGTCTTGTCGCCCGAAGCCGCAGCCAGAGCATCATTTGTGTCGATGACCCTCGATACTTCGCCCGACGGCGTGATCTCGATCGTATAGCTTTGGCCGATCAGTTTGTTCAGAGCGTGGTTGTCGGCGGCCTCTTTCGAACTGTCGAAATCGAGAACTGTCTTATCCTTGATCGTCGTAATATACTTGAGACTTTCAATGGTGATTTTGGCTACGGCATTGCCCTGATCTCCGATGTTCTCGATTTGCTGTGAAAAGGTCATCTCCATCTCGTTGCTGGTATGCCCTCCCTGAAAACCCTTCGGACGCGGCGCCTGGCCTTCCCATTCAACCCTCTTGCCGGTTTCCAGCCCCACCTTGTAGGTCGTCGAGTCCCCCGGATCGAATTTCAGAGCCAACTTCACGGATTCATCCCGCTGATCGACCACAACAGGCTCTCTTCTCGTAGGGGCCGGGCAGCCGCCCGCGAGCAGAAACGTGCCTGCCGTGACGGCAAAAGTCAAACTGTAGATTCCGATTAACTTCATCTTCGATTCTCCCAAAAGTACTCTTTTAGCGACAATTCTAACAAGTCATTATATGTCTTGTTCTTCTTGAAACAACCGATTTCTCTTTATTCGAGGGTTGCCAGCGGATAGAATGATATTTTTGATCGTATTAGTTGTGGAGTTTTGCTGGACAAAGTTGGAGAAACCGGATTATGAGAAGCGACACGGTAAAGAAGGACTTTCAGCGGGCGCCGCATCGGGGCCTGCTTCATGCGTGTGGACTAAATGACGCCGACATCGATAAGCCGTTCATCGGGGTGGCCAACAGCTTCTGCGAAATTGTGCCGGGCCACAGGCACCTGAACAAGGTGGCCGAAGTGGTTAAGGACGCCGTCCGTGCCGCCGGCGGGGCGCCGTTCGAGTTCAATACCATTGCGGTCTGCGACGGCATCGCAATGGGCCATACCGGCATGAAGTACTCTCTTGCTTCTCGCGAGATTATCGCCGATTCGGTAGAGACCATGGGAAGAGCCCACTGCTTCGACGGGCTTATCTGCATCCCCAACTGTGATAAGGTAGTCCCGGGGATGCTGATGGCTGCGGTCAGGCTCAATATCCCCACAATCTTCGTCTCCGGCGGTCCGATGGCCGCGGGCAGGACGAAAAACGGCAAAGCCATCGATCTTATAAGCATATTCGAGGGCGTCGCGGAATTCAACGCCGGCAAGATTACCGAAGATGATCTGGCCGAACTCGAACGCACGGCCTGTCCGGCGCAAGGTAGCTGTTCGGGGATGTTCACCGCCAACTCGATGAACTGTCTTTGCGAGGCTATCGGAATGGCTCTGCCCGGTAACGGCACGATTCTGGCTGTCGATCCGAAGCGCCGGGAGCTTTACACCGAAGCGGGCAGAAAAATAATGACCCTCGTTGAAAAGGACATAAAACCGCTGGACATAATCACCCACGATTCACTGGATAACGCTTTGGCGCTGGACATGGCGATGGGCGGTTCTACGAATACCGTCCTGCACACGCTGGCGCTGGCAAGCGAGGCGGGGATCGAGTACGATCTCGAACGAATCAACGAGATATCGGCCAAATGCCCCAATATCTGCAAAGTGGCGCCCTCTTGTGAATACCACGTGGAGGACGTAGACGCGGCAGGCGGCATAAGTGCGATACTGAACGAGATAAACAAGCTTGACGGCCTGCTCAATACCAATTGCATAACCGTAAGCGGGCAAACTCTGGGCGAGAACGTCACCGAAGCAAAATCGACAAACGCCGACGTGATCCGTTCGCTCGACAATGCGTACTCTAAGACCGGCGGCCTGTCCATTCTTACCGGCAACCTGGCGCCGCAAGGCAGCGTAGTTAAGACTGCCGGCGTCGCCCCCGAGATGCTCACCCACAGCGGCCCTGCGGTGATCTTCGAGAGCCAGGAAGATGCCTGCGATGGCATTCTGGCGGGTAAGGTCAAAGCCGGCGACGTCGTTGTGATTCGCCGCGAAGGCCCCAAGGGCGGTCCCGGCATGCAGGAGATGCTCAGCCCCACGAGCTATATCGCCGGCGCCGGCTTGGGCGAGTCGGTGGCGCTGATCACAGACGGCAGGTTCAGCGGCGGCACGCGAGGCGCCTGCATAGGCCACATCAGCCCGGAAGCTGCCGTAGGAGGCCCCATTGGACTGCTCAAAGACGGCGACATAATCGAAGTCGATATCCCCAACAACAGCCTGAACGTTAAGCTGTCCGACGAAGAACTCGCCGAGCGCAGAAAAAACTGGACCGCCCCCAAGCCAAGAATAACCTACGGCAGCCTCGGAAAATACGCTTCAATGGCAACCAGCGCCGATACCGGCGCCGTCTTGAAATGGTGAGAACGAGACATCTGCGCTCTCGTCTGTCATTCCTGCGAAAGCAGGAATCCAGACAGGGAGGTAGTCGATAAGTTTTTTCGAGAATAACTTAAGCGAAGAAAGAAAACAACAAGTCCGGGCATAAAATATGCAAATAGAGCAGATAATTAAAGAATTCAAAAAGCAGATAGCCGAGCTTTATGGACGGCGGCTTAACAAGGTTGTTCTTTATGGCTCTTATGCACGAGGTCAGGCCAATGACGAACATTCGGACATCGATCTGGCGGTTGTGCTTTCGGGGATGGTTGATCCCTGCGAAGAAATAGAAAAGATGGCTGATATATTCACGGATTTGAATCTTGAACATAATGTTTTAATAACGGTATATCCGGTCTCCGAAAGTAATTTCGACAAAATCGAAAGTCCTTTGCTCATAAACGTCCGTAAGGAAGGGATAGTTGTATGAGCCAGATTGAAGCTCTTATTGAAAAGGCTCGTAGATATTTGAAAAGTGCGCAACTATTGATTGATGACGGTGATTATGACTCTGCGGTTTCACGTTCATATTATGCCATGTTTTATGCGGCTGAGGCGGGGCTTCTTAAAAAGGAAATGTCTTTTTCTTCGCACAAAGCTGTAATTTCCGCATTTGGTCGATATTTTGTGAAAACAGGAATATTCGACAAACAAATGGGTAGAGACCTGAATATTGTCTTTGGCGAAAGGCAACTTGGTGACTACGAGTCAAATTTTTCGATAACAGAAGATAATGCCCGCAACGCATTTGAAAGCGCAGAAGCATTTGTTGACCGGGTTGCAGAGTGGTTGAGATCAGATTTGTAGGATGAGTAATCGAACTCCCTGGTATATTGGCGGATTGCATTTTGAATGCGTGGAGTGTGGGGCCTGTTGCTCGGGGCCGGGGGAGGGGTATATTTGGGTCACCAGGCAGGAAGTTGAGTTTATCGCCGAGCATCTGAAGTTGACGACCGATCAGTTGCGGCGGAGGTTCACGAGGCGCGTTGGTCTGCGGACTACGATTATCGAAAAGCCGATAACTAAGGACTGCATATTTCTGACCGACCGTGCCGGGAAGAGCGGCTGTGAGATATATCCGGTTCGGCCGAGTCAGTGCCGGAGCTGGCCGTTCTGGCCGGAGAATCTGAAAAGTCCCGGCGCGTGGAACAAGGCGGCTCAAAAGTGCCCCGGCATCAACCGAGGCCGGCTTTACAGCTTCGAGGAAATCGAAAGGATCAAAAGGTGCAAAAAATGGTGGCAGGACAAAGAATCGACGACCGGCTGCTCGAAAAAGTAGCCGAGGTCTATGCCCGGCTCGAATTGCAGATCAGCCACAGCGGCAAGCTGGCCGGTGACTGTGAAGCTTGTGGAGACTGCTGCGATTTCCGTAAGTTCGACCACCGCTTGTTCGTCACTCCGCCTGAGCTGATTTACTTGAAAGAAAAGCTTGGATCTGAGAATATCAAGGCAATGCCTTCGGGACGTTGTCCCTATAATATTGACGGCAGGTGCAGCATCCACAAACACCGTTTTGCCGGCTGCAGGATATTTTACTGCAAGGGAGATGCAGATTTTCAGAGCCGGTTAAGTGAATCCGTTCTGAACAGGTTCAAATCGATTTGCACAGATTTCAAGATTCCTTACCGCTATCTCGATCTCGCAACGGCACTAAACACTTTCACTGGCAGCTAATACTTGTCTATCGGCAGCGGGATTTTGTCCTGTGGATTGTGCAAGACGATGTACTTTGGACCGACCGACAGCGTGCCGTGCTGTTTGTAGTAGCCGTACAGCTTGGCCAGTTTCTGCTCATCAGTGGACTCCAGGTACTGTTGCCACTTGCCCCATTCGGCTCCCCAGGTAATCTCGATGTTGTCTTTGCTGTAGAGCATTATGTGCGGCTGCGTGCTGTCCTTTCGGCCGCTGTAGTTGCTCACATTGATACAGCCGATTTCGAACAGCAGCGGCTTGTCCGGCGTCAACGACCTGTCCAACTGATTCATCCGATCCAGTATCGTTATGGCGGCCTCGAGGTCTTCAGCCCGCCACACCTTACCCGGCGGCGGCATTTCCGGCTGCATCGAAAGCCCGACAATCTCGACAATCGGCAACTCGGGCATCGGCACAAAATCGAGCACGACCTGTTCGGCGTCAATATAGCATTTTTCGTCTACACCGGATTTGACCAATGCCAGCGGTTTTCGCCATTTTCCCTCAATTCGGAGAACCTCCGGACGGGCCTGCACCATAACATCACCCAGCCAGACGAACTGCTCCTCAATGTTCCGCCGGACGGTTCGAGCGGCCTGCTCGTCGAATCTAATATCGCCGTCGTTGCCTCCGGCAATGTCGAGAACCCTGTTCTGGAGCCGGCTGTCCACCCAGGACGGAACATTTGCTAGTTCGAGGTACAATTTCTTGTTCGATCCCGCGGCGGTGCCTTTGACGTACTCTTCAAGGAACAGAAGTCCCACCGCTATCGCGCCGAGCAGACAGACAACCGCCCCCACCCTGAAAAAGCTCAGCAGGGTCGGTCCAACCCAGCTTGCCTTCTTGGTGCTTTTCTTTTTTCTCTTCAAAAAGTCGAACGAAAACAGGGATTTTCCGGCCTTGCTTTTTCTTGTTTTCTTTTTTGCTGCCATTTTCTTGTATTTTGTCCTACGCTCGATGTCCGGCCAGTGATGACCGGGCGGCCTGGACGATTCTCGAGCACAAATCGCTCATCGAAAGCCCCGCTTTTGCCGCCGCTTTGGGCAAAAGCGAATGACTCGTAAAGCCCGGGATCGTGTTTGCCTCCAGGACATAGGCGGTTCGGTCCTTTAGAACGAAATCAATCCTTGCAAAGTGCCTGCAGCGCAGCATCTCGAAGCAGTTGATCGCGGCCTTGCTGACCCCGGCCGCCACCGCCGGCTCTGCGATCGTGTCGAACAGATACTCCGTATGGTCGTCAATATATTTCGCATGGTAGTCGTAAAAGCCGCTATTAGATCGCACCTCGATGATCGGCAACGCCCGCCCGTCAAGTATGCCAACCGTAACTTCCCTGCCCGCGATGAATTCTTCGATCATGCAGTCGCCGAATTCATTGAGAGTCGTCGCCGCGGCTTCAATGGCTTCACTCGCACTTGAAACGATGCTGATCCCCACACTGCTTCCCTGCTTGACAGGCTTGACGACGCAACCTCCTGAAAAGCCGCACAGTTGTTCTTCGAGCGAACTGAGGTCCGTTTCGGGGCCGAACTCAACCGCTGCGGGGGTGTCGATCCCGGCATCGTCGAAAAGATTCTTACTTGCGATCTTGTCGAAAGCCAGCTCACTCGACGCAGAGCCGCTGCCCGTGAAGATCAGCGATCTGTCTTCGAGTATCCGCTGGACCTGGCCGTCCTCGCCGAATTCGCCATGCAAGGCGGGAAAGAACACGTCAATGCTTTCGTCGTCCAGTGCGTCGAGGCAGTCAGGTCGAATGTCGGACATCACCACGTCGAAGCCGGCGTGCTCCAACGCCTCGGCAACGCACCGGCCGCTCTGTATGCTGATCTCTCGTTCGGCTCCGATGCCGCCAGCGAGCACGGCAATTTTCAATTTACTGTTGTCTGAGTTCAATTCGCTGCCGCTTCGAATTCCGGTCACCAAATCTCGATTTCAAGTTCCAGCTCGACGTCGAACTGGTCCCTGACTGTCTTTCTTACGGTCTCTATCAGCTTGATAACATCGCTGCTGGTGCATCCGCTCTCGGCGATTATAAAGTTCGCGTGTTTTTCGCTGACTGTGGCGCCGCCGATTTGCATACCCTTGAGGCCGGCTCTGTCTATGAGCGCACCGGCCGAAATGCCCCGCGGATTTTTGAAGATGCAGCCTGAGTTTTTTGTGTTCAAAGGCTGGCTGTTCTTCTTGTAGATCCAGATCTCTTTGACGGTCCGCATGATCTGTTCCGGATCGCCGGTGGTGAGCTTCAAACGGGCGCTCAGAATGAACTTGGCGGTAATATTTGTCCGACGATAGTCAAACTCGAGTTCGGGTTTGCTCTTATCGAAAACGCTGCCGGTGCTGTCCATCAGTGAAACGCTTTCGACAGCGGCGCCGAAATCACCGAAGCTGCCGCCGGCGTTCATTTTTATCGCTCCTCCGACCGAGCCGGGGATGCCCGTCAGAGTCTCTATGCCCGAAAGACCTTTCTCGACGCAGGTCAGAACCAATTTGCTCAGCTCCGCCCCGGCCCATGCGGTAACCTCCCTGTTGTCGAACTCGACGTGCGCAAACTGCTCGGAATCCAGCATTATCACCGCACCCCTGATCCCGTCGTCGCTCACGAGAAGATTGGACCCGAAGCCCATCACATACATCGGGATGCCGTTCTCGTTACACAGCCGGACGACCTCTTTGAGTTGTTCGGTATTATTGGGTCTTATGAAATAATCTGCGGGGCCGCCAAGACCGTACCAGGTCCGACCGGCGAGCGGGTAGCTTGTTTCAACTATTTCCTCCAAGCCACTGAAAATAGTCATCTGATACCTTCCAAATATCTCCTGCGCCCATGGTTACAACCAGGTCGCCGGCACTTACGTTGGATTTCAAGTAATCGCAAATTTCACCGAAGCTCTCAACGAATAAAGCCTCGGTTCCATTGGCGCGCATCTTGTCGACCAGGATCCGGGCGTTGATCTCCTTCCTGGCCGATTGCGAATCCCGGACAAAATAAATCTCGGGCACTATAGTTACATCGGCAAGCTTAAAGCTTTCAGTAAAATCATCAAGCAAAAATCTTGTCCTGCTGTACTGGTGAGGCTGAAAAACGCACCAGAGCCGCCCGGGTCGATACTTTTGCCGAATAGCTTCGAGCGAAGCCCGTATTTCCGTCGGGTGGTGGGCGTAGTCATCGAGAACTGTTATCTGGCCGGCCCGGCCTTTCAGCATCAAGCGCCGCTCTATTCCCGTAAAGTCCGGCAGCAACTGAAGCACCCGCTCGGCCTCCAGACCGGCGTGCATTGCCATCGCGGTAACTGCCAAAGCGTTCATGACGTTGTGAACGCCAGGCACAGAAATTCTCGTTGAGCCCAGCAACTTGCCGTTGTGACAGACGTCGAAGGTGTGAAGGCCGTCGATCAGTTCGATGTTATCAGCATAAAAATCGCAGGTTTCGTCGAGTCCGAAGGTCTCGCATCGCAGCGGCGCATCACTTCTCCTCCGGCGTAAATCCGCGATAATCTTCGCCACGTTTGCGTCCCGGCCGTTGGCGATGACCACTCCCTCCGGTTTCGTGCCGGCGACAAATTCGCCGAAGGTTTCGACGATTTCACCCTCATCTCTGTAGTAGTCGAGGTGGTCCTGCTCGATATTGAGCACGCAGGCAATCCTGGGCTGTAAATTGAGGAAGCTCCTGTCGTATTCGCAGGCCTCGGCAATAAAATACCTGCTGTCGGCGACGCCCGAAGAGCTGCCCAATTGGCTGATCGCGGCCCCTACGATGTAATTCGCGTCGATCCCTGTTCGCTTAAGCAGGTATGTGAGCCATCCGCTGGTGGTGCTTTTGCCGTGAGTGCCGCTGATCGCTATGCCCTCGTAGAGGTTCATAAGCTCGCCCAGCATCTCGGCGTACTTGTATACCTTAAAGCCGAGCCGTCGCGCCAACGCCAGTTCGGGATTGTCTTCGCTTATTGCCGCAGAGACGACGACTGCATCGGTTTTCGGGCTGAGGTTCTCGACTTTATGCCCGATCCGGATATCAGCGCCGATACGGCGCAGCTTATCCGTCACCTCGCTGGAAATCTGATCCGAGCCGGCGACCAGCGCCTTGTTCTTATTCAGAAGCTGAGCCAGCCCGCTCATTCCGATGCCTCCGGCCCCAACGAAATGGAATCTCTTTCCTTGCAATTTCGTCCTGCAAGCGGCACCGACTACGGTCGCGTAGCTACTGCCCCGCACACTCGAACCACTGCCGCACGTTTGTATATTCACCTGGTTCATAGCATCCCTTCTATAACCGTGACTCTTTGAAACTAAGCCGGGACATAGTATAACATCGAATGTGCGGCGGGGGAAGAAAAAAGCGGGATATTCAATAAGCGAGCCGTCCGGGTGAATATATTGTTGACCTTTGCCCGGCTTGATGGTAGTCTCTCGCCGATATGGATGAGAAAGCTCAGGTTATGGAATTGACTTGGCCGCTCAAATTGAGAGTCGGTGCCGCTGCTGCCGTCGGCATAGCTTTGATCTATGCTCTCGCCCGGCCGCTGATAGGTGCACCTCTGCAAGCCGGCGCTCTGAGTTACGGCGGGGCCGTCTTGCTAATCGGTCTGGCGTTTCTATCCGGCCTGATCGGCTATTTCGTCTCCTGGCCCTACGGCCGGGAAATCGGCATCCTCGCTGCGCCCGCGGGTCTGGCCGTCTGGGCCTTTCATTCGGAAACCATGGGCTCGCTGTTTCAGCAAAATCCGACGGTCTCTCAGCGGCAGGACCTTATAGCACCTCTGATGTTCGAGCCGGTTCTCTGGCTGATCATAGTCGCAGCCGGCTTTGCGGGAGTGCTGTTGGCACAGAAAATAAGTCCGAGCAACAAGGCGGAGCAGACAAGGGAGAAGCCCAAGACCGATCCGGGCGCGTATCTGAATCCTGTTATCGCACTGGTGGGATCGGCCTTTATTGCCCATCTTTTAATCGGTAAAATCGCCCAGAACGTCACAATGCCCGATAACATTATCGGCACGGTAGTAGGTCAACCCGCTAAAGCGCAAATCGCTTTCGCGGTCCTGATGTCGTTCGGTGCAGCCGCCTTCGTTGTCAGGAAATTTCTCAACGCCGGTTATATCTGGCCGGCAATTGCAACCGTGCTCGTAACTGCCTTTTCGATGAACACTTACGCCAAAGAAATCCCGTATCTGGCCCAGAACTGGCCCCCCGTCTTCTTCGAAAATTCCGTATCCTCGGTGCTTCCCATTCAAATGGTGGCCTTCGGCACGCTGGGTTCGATAGCCGGCTACTGGATGTCGATCAGATACGATCATTGGCGAAAGCACGAGATGGCGTAGACAAACAAGTCCAACCGAGCAATTTTCACACATCTTTTTTAACGTCTTTTATCCCGTGTAAATCCCTCTATTTTATGCACTTATGCCATTGAAGTCTCATAATCGGCGCCGATTGTCCGGGCAATAATAAAAATGGTTGGTTTCACTCTTGAATTTAGCCGAAATATAGGTGTATCTGAGCAGTGCCGCTCGTTGAACTTTTTCGGCGGCAAGGAAAAAACAACTATGGCAGAGATTTTTTTCAGGAGTGAACAGACGAACAGTTGACCGGATTGAAGCGTATTACTGGTAAACTAAAACCAGTCAACAAAAGGAGTTAGCGATGTTGGTTCTGAGCAGACAAAGAGACGAATCTATTATGATCGGTGACGATGTCGAAATCATCATCGTCGATGTCCGGGGCGACAAGGTCCGTCTGGGCATTACCGCTCCCAAGAGCATAGCCGTTCATCGTAGAGAGATTTACGACGCGATCCAGCGCGAAAAGAGCGAGAAGAAAGAATCCGAGCAGCAGTCGAAAGAGAAACCTGCGGAGAATCCTTCCGAAAAATCCCCACGTCCGCAGTAAACCGATCCGATCCATCCCGGCGAGTTTTCAGCAAACACCTAATCAGCCCCCAGCAAACCGTCCCGATCAATCTCCGTCTTGACAGCACTTCGGCGCCGTTTCTTGTGCCCGGCCGGTTCCTTGTGAACTATTGGCACCGCGTACGGTTCGTTACGCCGTGCGGCCGTGATGATGCCTGATCCGCAGCCGAAAAATCACCGTCCGTCGAGATCGCAGAGACCTTTACCCGATGTCAGTCCAGCGCAGGTATCTTGTAGAAACGATAGCCGCCACGGTCTGAGAATATCAGGTGCTGTGAATTTTCGTCGTACCATTTGTTCCATGCCCGAGCGGATTTGAATTTCTGCTTCGTATAGCGACTCAGGCATTTTTGGGCAAGCTCGGCCTTTGACTTGTCGGCTAACAGCTCGATCAGCGATTTGATCGTAGCTACCTTCCGATTGGAGTCTATTCCAAGCGAGCGGAGATCTTCATCGATGAAAAACTTGTTTTCCGCCGAATAGACAAACTCGATATTCTCTTCGTAGTGTTTGCGCATACCGGCGATATCATTCTTGTATTTACTCGTTATTTCCGGTGGGAAGTACCGTGACAGATAACGTTCCGCATATTGAGGCCTCTGTTCGATTCGGTCCAATATCATTATCAGATCCCGATCGCGGGTCATCGCTCGCCGCGGTATCGCGACAAACGGTTTCCTGTCGTACTTGTGTATGTAGCTTATGCAGTTCAAAAACAGCTTCCGACCGGCCTCTGTCATCTTCGACGGTTCGGCGGACCAGCCCCACAGCATGAAGTTGCCGTGACGCCCGATCCCCACCGAGTCGTACGCCTTGCCGGGAGCAAATCCCATAAGGATGGTTTCAGCTTCGCCGGGATACTCGGCGTAGACGCCCGGTGAAACGGCGCCTGCTTTTCCTACCTGATTGTTCGTGTCCTGAATCCGGCAGACCTTCATCGATTTTCCCAGCGATACTCCTTTGGGAAGTGTCTGCAAATATGTTGAGGGCGTGTCTTTGTCTGTGAATTGAAAGTCTACCTTGAACGGTTCGTTGTAAACGACATGCTCGAAGGACTCACCATGAGCCCAGTCAGTGAGGCAGTTTCACCTGTACTCCGGTTTCAAACCCATTCTGTCGTAAAGAAACGCACCGGGAATTCCGAGGGCGATGGTGGCCTGCGAGTAGTTCTTGGAGAGTTTGATGTCCCACAGAGGATTGCCGCCCCTGCCGGCCCACTGAATTCCGTCTTTGTCGAGGATCACCACGTCGCTGCCGGCGGCCTGTTCTTCCTTGAAGGAACTGAAGTCAACAGATTTGACCTCCACAAAGTGCCTGCTTAGGAAAGAGACAAAGTCCTTCTGTCGATCCGTATCGGGCATGCCGGCATACAGAATACGAAGTGAGATTTTGCTTTCCGCAGTCGCTTCCTTCCCGCCGGCGCAGGGCACTACCGGCAAGGCAAGAATTAATGATAGCGTGAAGAGATGCTTCATTGTCGGCCTCCTTAAAAGAGTTATTCCGCACTGTCAATTACAACCACGAGAACGAGACTGACCGACATTATACCGAACCGGGATTGTATAGTAAATCCCCTATTTGTCTGCTTCCAGGGTCAAAATCTTCCGGTGCGTCATGAGCTCGGGACCGTTTTTGTTGCCGATGACGTTGTAATGCCCGTCGTCGCTCCAGAAGACGAATCCCGCCAGCTCCGGATAGCTGGTCTCCAGCTTTCTGACCACGTCCAGGCAATCTCTCGGCGGATCGGACCGTCCGCGGATTCCCAGTTCCGACCACCAGATCACCTTTCCGGCACGTTTCTTCTTTTCGACGGCCCATTGATATTCGGAAAAATTCAAACCCGTGCCGTAGGCTGATTTGCCCAGGACGTCCACGTATGCATCGCCAGGATAATACTTTTGCAGCGCGCCGTGATTGGCGGTGGTATGATAGGCCCAGATGATATTGTCGAGGCCCTTGTCGCTGGTGAAGTAGTCGTGAACCAGGCGGTAGAGTCTGATGATGTTCTCGGGTCCGGCCTTGGCGTGCCACTTGTTCCTGTCATCGCTTTCCACAAACGGCGTATAGACAACCGGTATCGCCCGATCCTTCAGCCACTGCACATTCGCGGCCATCCTGTCCATCTGCTTGTAGAAGTTTTTCTTGGTCGGATTATCGCCGGCGGCAAATATCGGATCAATATCAACCGGATCGTTCCACGACCTTCCCGCCGGATTGGCATAAAACGTAAATACGCCCACAATCAAGCCCCGATCCCACATTTCTTTGACCCCGTTGTTCCATGCCGAATCGGGGAACGGATCGTCGTGAAAATCATACGTGACGCATCCATAACGCGGCATCTTTCCTGTGTGATCGTACACTTTCCTGAGCCAGTTGCTGGAATGATCCATATCCGGATTTTCATTATGCACCCACGTAGCCATCTGCCCGAACATATACCGGCCGTTTCCCAAACCTTTAAGATACCCCAACACCCTCTCCGCCTCCGGCGTACGACCTTCACAAACAACCTGCGGCCACCCCACCGTCACAAGGAAAACCGCCAAAACCACCACAAAAGCAATCCGCTTGCCTTTAGTGCAATCATCTTTCTCCGAACGTAAACCTGATTTCATAAAACGCTACTCCAAATCGTAATCCCATAAAAGACTTCATCCTGTCACTGATCCAACTCGTCGCTGAACCGTACTTGTCTTATATCGTCCTCCAGGCCGGTGGGGACGGTTAGCTGCTTGTAGAGCTCGGGCCGGCGCGTCTTGATCCACCGCACCCCGGTACAATTCTCACGCAGCGCCGGGTCCAGATCGGCTACAATCATGTCGTCGCCGGCCTTCCATGTCTCGGCGATGATCTGGCCATAAGGATCCAGAATCATCGAATTGCCGGTTCTGATTTCGTCGCCGTCTACTCCAATGCCGTTGCTGAATATCAGAAACAGCCCGTTGTCGTGAGCGCGGGCGGGCAGCCACGTCAAAAGCCACTGACGGCCCTTCGGTCCTTTCAGCTCGGCCTCGATTGCTTTCGGATTGTTCTTGCGGTCATCCCAGAGCGAGCGCTCGATTACGCCCATACAATGCGGGCTGGGTGTCTTACAGCCGCCGGTCTGGTGGGGCGCCAGCAGAATCTCGGCGCCGTTCAGCGCTGCCAGCCGGACGTTCTCGCCGATGTTGTTGTCGTAGCAGGTCAGCACTGCGGTGCGGAAGCCCTGCGGGGTATCAAATACAGTGAATTCCGAGCCGCACGAAAGGTGTTCGCTGATAAAGCAGTGGATCTTTCGATGCCGCTGAAACTGTCCATCCGCCATAGCGACCACGTAGGTGTTATACATCCTGCCGTCGTCGGCCATTTCCACGAGACCTGCGCCGATGGTCATGCTATGCTTTTTTGCCAGAGCGATTAAGGTTTGCGATGAAGGCCCCTCAAACACCGGCTCGGCAAGAGCCTCCAATTGTTCTCTCGTGAGCTGCCGCATAAACAGATAACCCGTGATGCAGCACTCGGGAAAAACGATTAGCTCGACACCCTTGCCGGCCGCTTCGGCGACGTATTTCTTAATCTTGTCCAGGTTGGCCCGTTTATCGCCTGCGGCATGCTCGAACTGTACTGATGCAACGCGAATATTTTTCATGATATCACATACGGAAACCTGTTGTTCGTAGAAAATCGACGCGGTCATTCTAATCGCAGAAACCCGGCTCGTGAAGCTAAAAACTATAAGGACATCCGAATTGAGATTTCTTTGAGCTTTGCCGCAAGGCTTGCATATTGTATAATCTAATCGACAAGGGAATTTCTACTTCTATATGAAAGCTTTAATTATGAAAAATGGATTGATCATTATTGGGTTTGCCGTATCGGTGGTATTGCTGGGCGGTTGCTTTATTTTTGACGACGATGAAGAATACGCCGGCGGAGTTTTGACGGATACTACGATTGCCGAGATTGACGCCGTCGGCGAGCTTTCTTTCGATTCGGAAAGGAAGGACGGCTACAAACGAATCGCAAAGCGCGAGGGGATCACGCCTGTGGCCCAGGTTTACCTCGTTGAAGCGGTACTCGACAAGCTGGCCCGGGACGATTCGAAGCAGGAGGTGCTCCTGGCTCTTATTAAGAATCCGAGCTTCAGCAGCGTCGCCGAGCGCGAAATCCTCAACGACATCGACCAACTGGCGTTCGAGAGCACTAAGAAGGAAATCCTCGAGGCAATAAGCGACCTGAAGAATTGATAACGTCGGCAAACCGGCCCGCCCGTTCGACATGCTCAGATCCTGCCCTTCGCATATCGAAAGGGCAAGCTCTTAACGAAGCCGAGCGGGTTGCTCATTCCACCACTCTGGCGTACAATGAATTCGTGAATTTGGGGCGCGACAAGACCGTTCAGAAGATAATCTCCCGGCTCGAAAGACTCGGCAGCGCCGAGGCAGTGAAAGTCGAGGGGACGTGGGGATCGTTCGGACCCATGCTGGTCGCTTACGTATCGGAGAAGATCGACAGGCCGGTTCTGTACGTGCGGCCGCACATCGACGATGCGGACAAAGCCGCCGACGATTTGCAAACTTTCGCAGGCACGCCGATAGAGGCATTTGGCGCCTGGGAGGGTGAGGAGGACCTGGCCGACGCCACTGATGAGATCAGGGCGCAGCGTCTCATGCTCGTGTCTCGAATGGGTGCGGGCGGTTTTCTCGTACCGGCTTCGGTGCAGTCGCTTTGTCAGCCAATCCCAAAACCCGAGGCGATAGAAAAGAGCAGTCTCGAACTGAAAGTTGGCAGAGATGTGCCGCCTGAAGACGTGGTCGAATGGCTGGTCGAAAGCGGATTCGAACGAACCGAGAGAGTAGATCTGCCGGGCCAATTCGCGCGTCGCGGCGGGATTATCGATATCTACGCTCCCCTGATTAACGATAAGGTTCCGACAGGCAAAGACCAGAGCGTATCGTCACAGGAGACCGAGGCGGTAAGGATCGAGTTCTTCGGCGACACTATCGAGAGCATCCGTGAGATTAACCTGGACACCCAACGTTCGAGCAACCAGATAAGAAGCTTGCGGCTCGTCTCGGCGGTGTGCGGAAGCTCTGCCGGCGAACGAGAGCTGCTCATAAATACTCTGCCGAAAGATACGGTCATCGTCTTCGAGGAGCCTGGCGAGATCGAGGAAGTCGCGAGGGTCTTTCTGGACAGATCCGAAGATCCGGGCAGGCTTTATAGCTGGGACGATATCCACGAAGCGGCGTCCGGCTTCACGCAGTTTCACACCTGCAGATTCGCTACCGCCGAACCGGAAGACTTCATCAAAGTGGATATTAAAAGTGTCCAGCAGTTCCAGCACAAGGCTACTTCGGTTTGGGCCGGGCACAAGGCGGCTCTCGAAGAGTTGGTTCAGGAGGCAAAACACGGCAAAGAAGTCCGGCTTTATTGTGAGAATTCGGCAGAAATCAAGCGCGTCGGAGAGATCGTTCAGGATATTACCGAGAAAATGCCGGCCAGGCTCAAACTGGTTCCGGGCTTCATCCATCAGGGCTTCGTGGTCAATTCGCTCGATACGATAATTATCAGCCACCACGAGCTGTTCGGCCAGTACGCTCTGCGACGCAGACGCAGGCCCACCCGGGCGACCTCTCCGGTTGATACGCTCAGCGACTTGCAGGAAGGTGACTATGTCGTCCATACTTCTTACGGCATCGGCAGGTTCGCGGGCGTCCAGGCTATCGAGGAAAACGGCGGCATCAATGAGTACCTCACCATAGAATATGCCGACAGGGTCAAGATTCAGGTTTCGGTGCGCAATATAGCACTGGTGCAAAAGTACATCGGCACCAGTCCCACGAGGCCGAAACTCAGCAAGGTCGGCTCCAAGAGATGGCTCAAACAAAAGGCGAAAGTCGAGAGTGCCGTGCGAGACATGGCATCCGATCTGCTCGATATTCAGGCGAAACGCCAGGCGGCCGGTGGTATCGCATTCGGGGAAGATTCCAACTGGCAGGTGGAATTCGAGGAGTCCTTTCCCTATCAGGAGACGCCCGATCAGACCACCGCCGCCACACAGATAAAGACCGACATGCAGCAGCCGATCGTGATGGACAGACTGCTCTGTGGAGACGTCGGTTACGGCAAGACTGAGCTTGCCATGCGAGCGGCGTTCAAGGCAATCGAGAACAACAAACAAGTCGCCATCCTGACGCCCACTACCGTGCTGTGCGTGCAGCACGGCAGGACTTTTACAGAGCGGTTTGCGGATTTTCCCGTCTGCATCGAAGTTCTGAACCGATTCAAGACCACGAAGGAGGCCAGAGATATAATCGCCAGAACGAGGTCAGGACGGGTGGATGTGCTGATCGGTACGCATCGACTCCTGAGCGGCGACGTCGGGTTCAAAGACCTTGGACTGCTCATAATCGATGAGGAACAGCGGTTCGGCGTCGAACACAAGGAGAAGCTCAAGCAACTTCGCGTTAACGTTGATATTCTCACGATGACAGCCACGCCGATCCCGCGGACGCTGCACATGTCGCTGCTGGGGCTGCGCGATATAAGCTCGCTGGGAACGCCGCCGTTGGACAGGCGAAGCGTTGTTACGACCGTGACGGCTTACAACAATCAACTCATCAAGAAGGCGATCTACCGCGAGCTGAACCGTCAGGGACAGGTGTTCTTCCTGCATAACCGGGTCAAATCGATCGACAAAAAGGCCTGGGAAATACGCAAGCTTGTGCCGGATGCGAAGATAAGCATCGCCCACGGCCAGATGTCGCGGAAAGAACTCGAGAACGCGATGATAGAATTCGTGACCGGCGGAATCGACGTCTTGGTGTGTACGACGATCATCGAATCCGGGCTTGACATTCCGAACGCCAACACAATTCTGATAAACGACGCAGACCGGTTCGGCCTGGCAGAGTTACATCAGCTTCGCGGCAGGGTGGGCAGGTACAAGCATCGTGCGTATGCCTATATGCTGCTGCCGACATCGCGGCCGGTTACGCCGGTGGCGGCCAAGCGGTTGAAAGCCATCGAGGAATATTCTCATCTTGGCGCCGGTTTCAGGATCGCGCTGCGGGATCTGGAGATTCGCGGGGCGGGCAACATTCTCGGCTCCGAGCAGTCGGGTCACATTCAGACGGTGGGCTATCAGATGTATTGCGAGTTGCTATCCGATGCAGTCAGGAGGATGAGGAACGAGCCCGTCGAGCCGATCCCGACGGCGGTTCTCGATCTTGGATTTGCGACGTACATTCCGAAGAACTACATACCGGTCGACAGACAGCGCATGGATATATACCGCAAGATCGCCGTAGCCAGAGGCGATGCGGACATCGAGCAAATAAAGAGCGAACTGACCGATGTCTATGGATCGGTGCCGGAGGAGGTAGAGATGTTGCTGGAGATGGCCCAGCTCCGTATCAGAGCGAGCAAGCTGAGCATAAAAAGTATTGTAACATCCAACAGCGATCTGGTATTCTCTTTTGCCGAAGATGTTCGTAGTGACGCCGTAAGGCGTTTTTCTGAAATGCTCTTACGAGCACACTACAAAAAGCCTTCGAAAAAAGTGTGGATTTCCGGAAATAAGACTGCTTATCTGCGCCTGACCGAGAGTTACTTCGAGCCGCAGACGTTGATGAGTTTCTTGCGCAAGATTCTTGTTGAAGAACTATGACTGAAACGTGGAAAGACAACACGAGCCGAGTGCCTGGCACGGGCGGACTCGCCGTCGCTTCGGTGTCACTTTGTTTCTTGGGTCTTGCGGTAATTGCATGGAGGCTGCTGGCGTATCGGCCCTGGTGGAGCGAGTATGTAGCACGAAACGCAACACATCTACTGGGAATTGTCGCGCTGATTTTTGGGCTTGCTGCCCTGGCCGGAATCTCCGGACGAATAGCCACCATCGTACTGGTTGTCATCTCGAGCCCCCTCATTCTCTACCTGTGCTCTTTACTGCTGCTCTTTCCGTTCAGGAACGACTTTGGTTACCGTGTGCTCAACAAATGCAGTTTCTATCTGGCGGCCGCATTGCTCTTCTTGTTCGCATTTCTGATACCCGCGCTGGCAACCATCGAGTGGAAATCAACGTTCATGAACAAATGCAGCCAGGGAACGCTTGCGATCATGGGTATGGTTCTGGGGACGTTGTTGGTCAGCTTCTGGTGGATTGAGACTTGCCAGCCTTTCTCAACCGCGCTGGGCAATGCGTGCGCGGGCAATTTGAAACGGCTGGGAGACGCGATGAAGACCTACGCCGATGAGTACGAGGGTCGCTATCCCGATCCGAATCAGTGGTGTGATCTGCTCTTGGAACATACGGACACGGACGCGGATCGATTCCTCTGCCCAGCTGTCAAATGGAAATGGCGGCGGCAAGTGCTCCCATGGCCCATTCCGAAAAACCAAAGGTGCTACTATGCAATGAATCCCGATTGCGAGCCCAACTCACCTGATGATACGGTTCTACTGTTCGAGATTGCGGGCGGGTGGAACATGTCCGGGGGACTGGAGCTTGTGACGTTCGAGAACCATTTGGGGCGAGGTGGTAGTGTGCTGGTAAATGGCGGATACTTGCCAGCCGTAAGATTCGAAGAATTGGAGAATCTTCACTGGAGGAGTAAGACAAGGGGTGATGGTCCAAACGAGTGACAAGTTAACTTTATTGAACAGGAAGGGCTCTGAGATGATAATGAGCAGGAAGCAAGCATTGAGTGCGGCGGCAGCAGTTCTCGCTATAGCTGCTCTGGTTTTTGCGGCACCGCTGGGAACGAAGACGCTTGAGATTGGCGACGAGGCGCCGGATTTTAATTTGCCCGGTGTGGATGGGCGGATGTACAGTCTTGATGATTTTGCCGGGGCGGATGTTCTGGTGATTGTTTTTACGTGCAACCACTGCCCGACGGCTCAGGCGTATGAGGACCGGATAAAGAAAATCGCTGCCGATTATCGCGATAAGGGTGTTGCCGTGGTGGCGATATCGCCGAACGATCCCAAGGCGGTGCGGCTGGACGAACTGGGCTACTCGGATATGGGCGATTCGTTCGAGGATATGAAGATTCGCGCGAAGGACATGGAATACAACTTTCCGTATCTCTATGACGGCGAGAATCAGAAAGTCTCCCGCGCCTACGGACCGGCACGCACGCCGCACGTGTTTATCTTCGACAAGCAGCGCCGGTTGCGCTATGAAGGCGGGATCGACGATGCCGAAAAGCCCGAGCTGGTCAGTTCGCGTGATGCGCGCACGGCTATTGAAGCCTTGCTCGAGGGCAGGAAAGTCTCCGTTGAGAAGACAAGAACGAGAGGTTGCTCGATCAAGTGGGCCGGGAAGCGAGAATCAGCCCGCCAATCCCTGGTGCGATGGGCAAAAGAGCCCGTCTCGGTCGAGATGATAGATTTCACGGAAGTCGAAAAGCTGGTTAAGAACGATTCGGGCAAGCTGCGCGTTATCAACGTCTGGGCAAGCTGGAGCGGGCCGAGCGTCGATCAATTAGCCGAGTTCGTCACCGCAAACAGGATGTACCGCAAGCGGGAATTCGAGATGATCACGATCAGCGCAGATTCTCCAAGCCGCAAGGGCAGCGTTCTTTCGCTGCTGAAAAAGCAGGAAGCATCTTGCCGGAATTACCTGTTCGATTCGCAGGATGAATACCAGCTTATGAGCGCGCTGGACAGGGACTTGCTTGGAGGCATTCCGTATACGATTCTGGTCAAGCCGGGTGGTCGAATTATTTATCGCCGGTTGGGAGAGGTTGATCCGCTGGAATTGAAGAAGGCGATCGTCGGATATCTTGGCCGATACTACAATTAGGCGACCATATAGGCATCGCCTTGATACTGCAACCATTAAGGATTATCACTGGCATCAGCACGATGAGGTTGTAACTTTGAACGTGGCTGAGTTTCTCGCCCGAGGCTCTTGGATTCGCATGATTTCGGCCATGCCGGATCAAAAGATCACCATGCCGTGAATATACTTAAAAGGGCCGACGAAATCAATCGCCGGCCCTTGTAATTCAACTGTTAATATGCACCAGTTCTTGTTTTATCGACCACGTGGGTTTAATTACCCGCGAATCTGAGAACGTGAACGGTCGCCTCTCCACGGTATGAGCGGAAGCTTCCCTTCTCCATGTATCTGCCCTTAATTGCAATCTGGAATTCACCCAGGCCGGGTAAGATATCCATAATTTGCGCTCTGTCGAAGGTGGCGAAAATCTTCGCCGGGCTGGCAGTTTCATCCAAAATCTGGCGTTTGGCTGCTACTTTGCCGTCAATTCCCGTTTCAGAGTTGCGGACAATTGCGCGTATTTCCTTATTTATGTCGATATCTTCCTTTTCGAAACTTTCAGGCAACTGAATTGTGACCAGCAGATCGTTCGTCGAGTTATTGTCTCTGAGCATATTGGGCATTACATTCACAAAGCCGCCGAGGCCGTCCGGTCCCAGTATCATCGGATTTTCAGCCTTGACTTCAACGTCTGTGGCGGAAGGCTCTTGTGCTGTCTGGTCGCTGTCGATTTTTGCCGTATTGATGATTGTCGTATTCGGTTTGACGTCGGGATTGATCTCAACAACCAACTCCGCCGTTTTGGATTCGCCCGGTTGCAGAGACGGGAACACCCATTGAAAAGTGTGTGATTTCGGATCGTAGCTATTGCCGAACATGCCTTCTTCTGAAGCTGTCACGAAACTTACCTCTTTGGGCAGATTGTCTGTGACGGCTACATTAGTAATGGCGAAATCATTGTTGTTTTGGAATTCGAATCCATACGTAATTTGATCGCCAATGCTTACCCACTCTATCTTGCCGCCGAATCCGCCGACCAGCGTTTTCTTCAGACCCAGGGGGCTGAAGAATGTAGATACATTGCTGTTTGTCACTGTTGCCGAAGCTGTTTCATGACTGCTGATAGTTGCCGTATTGGTTATGATAGTTGCCGGGGCAATGCCTTTGTTGACTCTGACGACTATTTCCACGCATTCAGGCTTGGCATCGGGATCAAGTGACGAGAACGACCACGTGTAAGTGTGCGTCTTCGGATCGTACCTGCCCACCCCTTTATCGGATTTAGCCTTTACAAAGCTCACTTCTTTCGGAAGAGTATCGACGACAGTCACGTTCGTAACTGTTTCGGTATTCCTGTTCTCGAAACATATAATGTACTCTATCTCATCGTTTTCACCGACAAGGACAGGTTGATCCTCGTCATCTCCTACTACGACTTTGCTGATTCCGAGTCCGCTGAATGAGGTAACAGCATCGATACTTGCCACCGAGGGCGGCAACTCTTCGCTGTCTATAGCGGCGGAATTCCGGATGACCGTTCCAGGCGGCAAATCAGACACCACTCGAACTCTCAGGTCAAAACAGACAGACGATCCCGGTTTTAGGTTATCGGGTCTCCATGTAACCGTATGTGATTTTGCGTCGTATCGCATGCTCCCTGTACCCTTATCCGCCGATAAGAAGTCTACCTCTGGCGGCAGCGTATCAACGAGCACAATGTCAGTCGCTGTAAAATCGTTGTCAAGATTGTCGAAACACAGGGTATAGGTCACCAGATCATTCGGCTCCACCGTCGCGATCTGTCCGTCCTTGGCTCCTTTGATGGTTTTTTGCAGGTTTAGTGAATTGTTTTTGGCCACCACGTCCGCTCCCGTTGTGGTAGGCGGCGTCTCATTGCTGTTGATTGTTACTGAGTTGGTGATCACAGAACCGGCCTCAACGTCTCTGTCGACAAGCACGGTCAGGTTTAGCATCGTAGACGTCCTCGGCGGCAGGTCTCTGTAAGTCCATCTATAGGTATGTGTGCTGCTGTCGTACCGACCGTTGACTCCGTCATCATCGGCCGATACAAATGTTACGGATTGAGGCAATACGTCAACTATCGTAATGTCGGTCACGGTGGATTTATTGCTCTGATTGGTGAATCCGATTCCATAGGTAATTTCCTTGCCCGTACCAACTACCGGAAATTCTCCTGTTTTGGCATTTTGAGATGCTCCACTGACAAGCTGCTTTGTCAGGTTTAGTGGATTGAATCCGATATCCTTGCCCGGTATTGCGATTCCGGTTGGATCTCCATCGATGTGCTTCTTGCTGATCCGGTTAAGATCGGTGTCATAGATCAGGAGATTGTCTCCGCCGGGGGCGTTGTTCCTTCCGGTGTTCAGGTACACCAGGCCGGTTTCCGGATCGACGGCCAATCCCATCACACCGGCATCGGGCTCCACCTGGACTTCAACCTTATCGCCTGTTGCCAGGTGGTACTGCGTAAGATAGTTGTTTCCCACGAATCCACCTCCGGCATAGAGGTATCCGTTCATGACATCCACCGCTACGCTGACGATAGCGCGGTCAAGCTCTATCGAGCCGACCCTTCTCCAGTTTTCCGTGCTGTATACGTAGACTTTATTATTGCCGTTAGCGACGTAGAGAAGACCGTCTATTTCATCAAGCGCGATTCCGTACGCACGAGCACCTAACATTAAGAACGGCGAACCGGGCAGGGGCGTAAGGGTGATGGTTTTTGGATCCCACTCGTAGGCGTACAGATTCTCTCTGCCTCGATCGACAGTGTAGACTAAACCTTTACTGTGATCATAGACAATACCCGCCAGATCGGCGGAGGTGACAGATTCGGCGAGAATCTCACCGACGTAGGTCATTGTCGTTCCATCCACAATGCCGATTTTTTCGTATAGCTTATACGTGATGAACAAGTACCCCGTATCCGAATCAATCGCCATGCCCACGGCACCCAACTCACGACGCCGTAGTCTGTGCTCGGTCTGGAATGCCAACATGCCCTCGGGTCCGATGTCGTACGCGTGTATCGGCAGAGTCACTTCGCTCGTGCTGCCGAAGTGATCGGCAATCATATACAGCGATTTTGCTTTCGCAGTCTCCACATCTGCGGTCATCACTGTGATTGCTGTCATGAGCATTAACAATGCGCCGACTCTAAAGGCCTTCTTTCTATTCTTTTCGTTCATGATCGAATTCCCGCAAAAAACTTGTTTGTACTTTATTTCACCTTCAACTGGTTCTACACAATTTAGCAACGTTGTCCCGCTTTATGTCACGGACGCTCGTCGACCAATATACCGGTGGAGAAAACACGCGAGAAATGTAACCAGGCCCATTTTCACCACACCTCCGGATGCTACCTTTATTAATATACATTATTTACTCATATTTGTCAAGAATAAATGCCGTGTAGCTTATTGCAACTACCTTTCGGACTGAAATTATAGGACTTCATTCGGTCCTCGTTCGGTTCGGTCCCGAACGTAGAGTTGTCAAAGGTGGACCAGACCCTCCCGAATACGCCTCAGATTATCGGAACCTATCATAGTCAAAATCCCCGTAAATCGACAATTTTCCTGTCTGATCCGATCACCAAGGGGGTATTGAACGGAATTTTCTGAGCGAACATGCGATATTCACAGCGCCTCTGATGGCTACATTTTTGTCATGGCGTCGCTTAGTGAGGCTATGTGTCAAGAACATTTTATGCCGAGTCTTATGAATTGTGGATTTTCTACGGTAATGGGGTGTTTTTAAAATTTCCAATTCCACAAAAAAAGAGAAAGCTTTTCCCAAAGGCGGGTCGATATGTCTGTAAGTCTGAGAAAAGTTGTAAATTATCACAAAGAAATTGCACTGAAATTGAAGGGAGTGAGACTCATGAGTAAAAGAATCGCGACGTTAGCTGTTGTCATTGCGGTTGTTGGTTTTTACAGTTCAGTTGTTATGGCTTTGCCGACGATGGGACCGCCGAAGGCCATGATAGGGATGGATCAATGGGTTGTCGGCCTCAACTATTCCCGCAGCAATATGGACCTCGAGTCGTGGGGCGATGGCCGAACCGTTACTGCTGGTACTTCATTGGACGAGTACAAGAGATTTGAGATCGACGGTCTTGAGTCAAATATGGTGCTCGGACAATTGGGTTACGGCGTTCATGACAATTGGGATGCATTCGTGCACATTGGCGCCAGCGACGCTGCGGATGAGATAATAGAGGATCCGGCGAGCGGCACCGATTCCACTTACACCGGTTTGGACGGCAGCCTGGGTATTGCCTGGGGATTTGGTACGAGAGTCACCTTCTGGCAGGACGCAGGCGTTACGTGGGGAGGATTGTTCCAGACAACGTGGTCCGACCCCGACGAAAGCGACGTTAAGTTGAAGGGTGATTCGGCTTTTACCGGCGATGCAGATCTGGACTTCTGGGAGGTCCAGGTAGCCCTCGGCCCGACAGTAGAATTGGACGGCGTGAGCGTATATGGCGGCCCTTTTCTGCATTTTGTGGGAGGAGATTTCGATCTCAGCGGCCAAAGCAGCAGTGGTGGTGTGACAGAAACCACCACCGTCAGTCAGGAAGATCTCAGTGAAGAATCGCATATAGGCGGCTACGTCGGCGCGCAGTGGTTCGTCAATGATAACACCTGCGCCCACGTCGAGCTCCAGTTCACGGGCGATGCCTGGGCTGCCGGCGTCGGCGCTGTTTGGAGAACGGAATAGAATTATTGTCAAGAATCTACAAAGAGTAAGATACGGCACAGTGGCCCGGCATATGTGGACGTAGCATGGGCGTCCCGCCCATGTGTCATGGGCAAGATGCCCATGCTACTATTGTACCGCCAATGCCGGGCCAGGTTTGCCGATTGAATTTTGCACTTCCAAATCCCGCCTAATAGTTCACCTTTCAGTTTCTTTCCGGACGGCCTTCTCTCCTGTTGCTTGCGATGCGATTTGTTCGCAATTCCGGCGGCAAGTTCTGATCCGGGATAGTTCTGCATAAACTCCGTGTCTCCAAAATTTAGAATTGCATTTTTACACCGTTGATCTTAGATTAGGCCAATAATTCGGGTTCTTCTCCTATTGAGAAGGCGATTTGAGGTCTTTGTAAGGTCTGAAGGATTACCACCGTGTCTGACAATTTGCCCAGTCGAGAAGAAGTCTTTTCGCTGCTGAAAGAATACAACAAGAATGATGCTTTGATTAAGCACGCCCTGGCTGTTGAAGGAGTGATGCGTTATTGCGCCCGAAAACGGGGCAAGAATGAGGAAGTATGGGGTCTTATCGGACTGATCCACGATCTCGACTACGAGCAATACCCCGATCAGCACTGCAAAAAAACAGAAGAGATACTGGCTTCGAGGAATTGGCCTCCAGAGTATGTCCGTGCGGTTGTATCACATGGCTGGGGCTTGTGCACAGACGTCGAACCTCGGACTGAAATGGAAAAGGTTTTGTACGCAGTGGATGAACTGACCGGATTGGTAGCCGCAACGGCCCTGGTCAGGCCCGGCAAGAGTGTGATGGATGTGAAGGCAAAATCGGTAAAGAAGAAATGGAAGAACAAGGCCTTCGCCGCCGGTGTGAACAGAGAGGTCATCCAAAAAGGCGCTGAGATGCTGGATATGGAATTGAGCGAACTGATCACCGATGTCATCATGGGCATGCGAGAAGTCGCCGAGGAGATAGGTCTAAGGGGGGATCCTGAAGTCTCGGGATAAGCCTTCCGGTTTTTATAGAAGTTCGGGATTGTATTTATGTATAAGTATCCTTTAACAGTTGTGTTGATGTTCTTGTTAATGGTCGGCTGTAACGATCAGAAGTCGGGGCCGACCGACGCCGAACTTGACCGCATCGCTCTGACGCAGAAAATCGAGCTTGTAGAGGCTGCCGGCGGATTGGCGCTTGTGGTCGCCGGGGAGACTATTACCAGCGATGAAATTATCGGATCAAGAACGGAACTCAACGGCAAACAGATCGTGCCGAAAGACTACTTCAAACCGTTCGCACTGGAAAACAACTTCGAGGAGTTCAAAAGCCTGACAAAGGATGAATTCGAAAAAATTGTTTTGGACAGAATTACGAACATCCTGCTCGTTCGGCACGCCAAACGAGAGGCGGGGGAAAACGTCGATGAAGCGCTGGAAAAAGCGGCAGAAAGCGAGGTTAGGAAGTTTGTACTCAGTTACGGCGGTGATGAGGTCAGAGCCGAGGAGGAACTGAGAAAGCTCGGCGTGGATCGTGAGGGCTTCAAGGAAAGGCAGAAAGAATCGCTCCTGGTTCAATGGTATTTACAGTCCGAACTTGCCGACACCAGGCCGGTTACCTATCGCGAGCTGATCGACGGTTACAACGAGATGAAAGAGAAGTATTTCGCCAGAGAAGCCAGAATAACTTTTCGGCTCATCGATATTCAGCCAAACAGGCTGGACATACCGGATCCGAACCGGGACCGAGAGAAGTACGCTGCGAATCTGGCCGGCAGAATTGTCGAACGATTAAGGGCAGGTGAAGATTTTGCTGAGCTGGCAAAAAAGTATTCGCACGGACATAGAAAGCGCTTCGGCGGACTGTGGCAGCCGGTGCAGCCGGACTCTTTGGCGCCGCCATATAACGTTTTAGCCAAAGAGGCCGATAAAATCGAACCAGGCCAAATTGCCGGGCCAATTGTGGTGGAAGGACATGTTTTCATAATGAAGCTTCAGGACAAGCAGGTAGCCGGTTATGAGCCGTTCGAGGATCCTGAAGTGCAGAGGATGGTGGAGCGAAAGGTTCTTTTGGATCGCCAGAATAGCGCCCGGCAAAGGCTCAAAACCAGGCTCACCGAAGAGGCACGGCTGGGCAGGGCGGACGAGTTTGTCGATTTCTGCCTGGAAAGAATACATATTATGAGCCACAAAGACACTAAGGCACAAAGATAACTTAAAATAATAAATAGCAAACCCTGGTGTCTTGGCGCCTTCGTGGCCTGGAAAAAGAAAGATGGGAATTGTTGCACACGGCATAGACCTCGTGGATTGTCCACGAATAGAGCAGATGATCACCAAACACGGCGAACGTTTCATAAAGAGGGTGTTCACCGACGCCGAGCAGGCTTATGCGAAGTCGAACAGAAACGAAATCGAGAAGTTAGCCGGTCGCTTCGCCGCCAAGGAGGCCGTTCTTAAACTTGTTGGAACGGGCTGGCGCGGGAAGATTGCCTGGACGGATATCGAGATTATAAATAACGCGGCGGGTCAGCCCGAGGTTACCGTCCGGGGCGAGGTCGAGAGAATCGCAAGTGAGCTCGGTATCGAGCATATAAGCATCAGCATCACCCACACGGCAAATTTCGCCATAGCCTCGGCGGTAGCGCTGGCAAAGTAGGTGGCAGCTCTTAGACGAAATTAATAAGGATTAAAATATGAGAAGATCAATGCAAGTTTTGTTGGTGAGCGTGGTAGTTGTCATTTGCCTGGCATTGATAACCTCTTGCCTTGGACAGAGGACTTCCCGTGCAACCGTTCACCGCACTGAGACAAAGCAGCAGCATGATTCCCGGATGCAATGGTGGCGTCAGGCCCGTTTCGGCATGTTCGTGCACTGGGGACTATACTCGGGCCTGGCCGGGACCTGGAAGGGTAAACCCGTCGGCACACGCGGCGGCATGGAATGGATTCAGCAACGTGTTCGCGTTGACACGTGGGAATACGCACACGAAGCGGTGCCTTTATTCCGTCCTGAAGAAGGCTTTGCAGATGAATGGGCAAAGCTCGCCCGGGAGGCTGGATGCAAATACATGGTCTTTACCACCAAACACCACGACGGTTTCTGCCTTTTCGAGTCTCAGCACACTACTTATGATGCCCGCGATCTTATCGGCCGCGATCTCTGCCGGGAGATCGTTGATGCTGCACGAAGCGAAGGGCTGAAGGTCGGCTTCTATCACTCCGTCATAGATTGGCACCATCCTCAGTACGACTACGTCAAAGCCGACAAGTTACCTCATCCGCTCAAAGGCAGACCGTCGCCGAACGGGCCGCGAAATCATGATATTTATGTCGATTATCTTCATCACCAGGCGCGAGAACTTTTCTCCAACTACGGTCCGGTCGATATCATCTGGTGGGACTATTCGAAAAAAGGCAACGAAGGTTCGTTTTGGCGTGCCGATGAGCTTATGTCGATGGCGCAAAGACTCCAGCCTGATATTATATCGAACAACCGCCTGTATCATATCCCCCACATCGAAAAAGATGATTCGGTAGGCCGCCTGAGAACCTGGAAGCCCGAGCAGGGCGACTTCACCACACCCGAGCAGACCATTCCTTCTACCGGAATCCCGGGCGTCGATTGGGAAGTCTGCATGACTATGAACACAACATGGGGGTACTCCGAACACGATCATGCGTGGAAATCCCCGGAAGCGCTGATTCGCAATCTCGTCGATATTGTTTCAAAGGGCGGCAATTACCTGCTGAATATCGGACCGAAAGGCGACGGTTCGGTCCCTCACGAAAGCATAGACTCCATGCAAACCATCGGCAAGTGGATGGCTGTTAACGGTGAAGCTATTTACGGCACGACGGCCAGTCCGTTCGAGCGACCGTCCTGGGGCAGATATACCACAAAGGTCGGAAAGATATATGCGCATGTGTTCGAGTGGCCCGATAACGGCATACTTGAGACGCCTGTTGACAAACTGGATATCACGCGCGTCTATTTGCTCGCCGACAAGCTTCGCACTGCATTGAAGACCGAGAAGCGACCGGGCGTTCTGGCAATTAAAGTTCCGTCGAAAGCTCCTGATGATATCCTTTCGGTCATTGTTATCGAGTATCGGCGATCGCGCTGAAAAAATAACCGACCATATTGCAAGGCGAGAAATTCAGGGCCGGACCCGGGGACGGTATTCTTCGGCTCTGTGCCGGATGATGTCGCCTTCGATCATGTAGATCACGTCCTCGGCTATGTTCGTAGCGTGATCGGCGATCCGCTCAAGATGACGTGAAACCGACAGTAGATGTATCAAAGACTCAGCCTGGTCGGGATAAGTGTTCATAGCGTTCTGCACCAACAGGTAAACCTCTCTGTTCATCGCGTCGATTTCATCGTCGCAGGCACATACTTTATGGGCGAGCTGCGCGTTGAAATTGACCAGCGCATCGAGGCATTTCTTGAGCATCTCCTGAGTTTTCACAGCCATTTTTGTGAAGTCAAAGTCGATATTTATCCCGGCCGCAGTGGCGAGAAAAAGCGCGCGCTCGGCGATGTTGACGGCAAGGTCTCCTACTCGCTCGAGATCATTATTTATCTTCAGCACAGCTATAATAAAGCGAAGATCGATCGCCACCGGCTGATGCAGCGCCAGTATCTTGAGGCAGCTTTCTTCAACTTCGACTTCCATCCGGTCGAGGTTGATGTCTTTTTCGATCACGCTTTGGGCCAATGCCTCGTCTCTGCGCTCTATCGCCCGAGTGGCCTCTCGAACACTGTTTTCGGCCATAGCGCCAAGGGTCAGTAAGTCCTTCTTTAGATTCTCAATTTCTCTCTGCAAGTGTACGGGCATTATCCGAATCTCCCGGTAACATAGTCTTCGGTTTGTTTCTTGGCGGGGTTGCTGAAAATCTTTGTGGTTGCATCGTATTCGATGAGTTCTCCCAGGCAGAAGAAAGCGGCCCTGTCGCTGACCCTCGCGGCCTGCTGCATGTTGTGAGTCACGATAACGATCGTGTAGTCGGTCTTTAGATGCTCGATCAAGTCTTCGATCCGCCCGGTCGCGACCGGGTCGAGAGCCGAACACGGCTCGTCCATCAGAAGTATTCGTGGTTTTGTCGCCAGGGCGCGGGCGATGCACAGTCGCTGCTGCTGGCCTCCGGAAAGAGCCAATGCGGATTTCTTCAGATCGTCGCGAACCTCTGCCCAGAGTGCCGCGGCACGAAGGCTCTCTTCGACGATCTGCTGAAGATCCGACTTGCTCTTTATTCCCTGAAGCTTCGGACCGTAGGCAATATTCTCGAATATACTCTTGGGAAACGGATTCGGCTTTTGGAACACCATCCCGACTTCCTGACGAAGATTAACCAGATTGATTCGCTTGTCGTAGACGTCCTGACCGTTTACAGAAAGCCTGCCCTTTGCTCGCACGTGTGGTATCAGGTCGTTCATCCGGTTTATGCTCCGCAGAAACGTGCTCTTGCCGCAACCGCTTGGTCCGATTATCGCCGTAACGCTCTGAGGGAATATCTCTATTGCGATATTCTTAACGCCGGCATTGTCGCCGTAGTACAGACTAAAATCTTCGCTTCTGACTATCGCCTTGGGAACACCCGCTCGGTCCGGGTTTTCCTTTCGCGTTTCACCGTTGTGAGTCACCTTTATTCTAGGCAGTGATGCAAGCTCGCCGGGATTCTTCTGTGTAGCTGAGTAGTACGTCATATTGCTTTCCTGGATTCGCTGAGTCACTTTTTCCACCTCCGAATTCATCGACCTTTGAGTTTCTTGAAGACTCTCGATCTTAACAAAATTGCCAGGGCATTCAGGCATAGAATCAGCATTATGAGCGTAACCACCATGCCGTACTGTTTGTGTGGAACCATCATCGAAATCCTGTCGCCGACCGCCATATCATAGCTGCCGTACGATAGCGTCCTTGTCGGCTGGAGCACGGACTTCGGCACCGGGCCCAGCGCCACTGCGCCTGTGAACAGAATCGGAGCCGTCTCACCTGCGATCCGACTCAGGCTCAGAATTATTCCGGTCAGTATCCCCGGCAGGGCCGCAGGAAGAGTCACCGTCACAAATGTGTGAAACCTGCTGGCTCCCAAAGCCAGCGAAGCCTCTCTGTACGCCATTGGTACGGACCGAATTGCCTCTTCACTTGCACGAATCATTACCGGCAGGGTAAGTATCGCAAGCGTCAAAGCGGCAGCCAGGATACACCCTTCGGAAGGCAATCCGAAGGCCGGCAGAAGGTACAGCACGAAGAATGCCAGCCCGAACAGGCCGAATACTATGCTCGGAACGCCCGCCAGGGAGTTAATACACATTCGTATGATTCTGACAGCCAGATTATTAGAAGCGCACTCAACGAGATACGCCGCGGAAACAAGCCCCAGCGGAACCGCAAAAAGCATCCCCAGCAGGGTGATTAAAAGCGTTCCCAAAATCTCCGGCCCTATCCCCCCGAAATAATGGCTGTTGTAGCTGTCGTCAATAAAATACTGCCAGTAGAAAGTCAAACGCGGCTTGAGCATTTTCGGCAGGTTCTTTGCCACGAATTCAGGCAATGATTCCAGGGCGGTCCCGGCAAGCTGCCCGGCACGCGGGTTTTCAACGCGCTTAAGGGGTTCGCCCGGTTCGGCCGGAACCCACGTCTCTACCCACAGCAATTTGTGCAGCAGTTTTTGAGCCTGGTCCCATCTGGTGGCCCCGTAACGAAGCCTGACAAGGGCCGGGACCGGCTCGCCCGGCTCGGGTCCGAACAGTTGACGTAAAATACCTTCAACTTCGTCTATCGCTTCGCCGTACTGCTCGAGTTTGCTCAGGTCGGTGTTTTCCGCCGCATCGAGGAAGTTTGCCGCCAGCGGGAAAAAAGCTTCGGCGGCGGTGTCTTTAAACCGTTCGTCGCCCTTGTACTTGACCACATATTCGATGTTCCGCCTGATAAGCGTCTCGTCCCGGCTTTCAAAGGCTTCCTCGAGCTTGTTGCGAATGTCTCTGGTCAGAGAACGAAGATCGCTGTACTCTTGTCCCGTCACATTCCCGGCGCGCAGCTCGGCTCCGAACTCGCGGTGTATTTTACGCGCCCTGTCGCTGAGCTGCTCGGTGTCGATCCCCTGCCTGAATTCTTCTATGCGCTCATACACGGCGTTTTGAAGTTTTCGGGTTTTTGCGATCTCTCTCTCGAGTTCGGGGACGTCTCCCCGCTCGAAAAGGTCCATTTGCATCCGCCGAAATTCCACTGTTCCTCGGAACCCGACCGCTTCCGCTCCTCGATAGATCATAGGACCGAGCACCACAAGCAGTGTGGCCGAGAGCAACAGCACCGAAAGCCCCGTGAGCACGGTGAAAGTTTTGTTCAACATCATTCGGGCTGTAAGTTTCATTTAACTTTTCCCGGTGGCTTTCTTGGCACGGGTGAGGAAGTACTCGCTGACGATGTTAAGGCTGAATGTTAAGACAAGCAACAGCACACCCATCATGAACAAAGCATGGTAGTGCGAAGTGTCCTTGGGCGTCTCTCCCATTTCTCCGGCGATAGTAGCGGTCAACGTACGAACGGACTGCGAAATATCCCACCACGGGTGAGGTATCTGAGCGGCGTTACCTGAAGCCATCCAGACCACCATGGTTTCGCCTATAGCCCGCATCATCCCGAGAACCACCGCCGCTATTATTCCGCTGTGTGCCGACGGTATAACGACCTTTAAGATGGTTTCCATTCTCGTTGCGCCAAGGCTGTAGGAGGCCTCTCTCAGTTCCCGTCCCAGCGCCGAAAGCGAGTCCTCAGCAACACTTATAATCGTAGGCAGAGCCATGACGGCAAGAATTACCGAGGCATTAAGTGCATTCGTGCCGGTAGGAAAGCCGAACTTTTTCTGCAGGAAGGGGGCCAAGATGAGTACGGCAAAGAAGCCGTAAGCAACTGAAGGTATTGCCGCGAGCAGTTCGATCACCGGTTTGATAAACGCCCGAATCCTGAACGATACGATATCGCTGAGAAAGACGGCGGCCAGAATGCCGACAGGTACAGCGAATAGCAGAGACGCTCCCGTCACATAAAGAGACCCGACAATTATTGCCAGAGCCCCGAAGTTCGGCGGCTGGGCCTGCGGATACCACCCTGTTTTGCTCAGAAAATTCGTAAGACCTTCTGTTTGGATGAAACCGAAGGCTTCGCGAATCACGAACAGAAAGATCAGAAAGATCGCAACGACCGAGGTGCATGCTATCAGAAACAGGATTGCCCGCCCCACATACGTAACTATGTAGCCCTTGAGGTCCTGGCTGGGTGTCAGAATGAGCGGGCGAAATGTGCCGTCAGCTCGTTTCAACGTCAACATTGGGCTTGCATCGGCCATAGTTGAGTCTCTCAATAGCTGGTCAGAGGAACGAACCCCTTGGCTTCGATAAGCTCCTGACCTTTTTCCGTATAATGGAAAGTAACAAATCTATGCGCCATCGTACCCAGTTTCGGATATCCGGCGGTAAACATGTAAAGCGGTCTGGATACGGGATACAAACCGCTCGCAATGGTCTTCCTGCTCGGCTTGACCTTGTCAATTTCCAGCGCCTTGACGTAGGAGTCCACAAATCCGAGCCCCACGTAGCCGATTGCCCCTCTGGTGTTTCTGACTCTCGCGTGCGCCTGCGGATTGGCATTGACATACTCCACGTTCGGGGCCATCGGCTGCTTGGCCATTACAAGATTGTGAAATGTCTCGTACGTGCCCGACGACGTGTCGCGGCTGATTGGGACAATGGCCATGTTGGCTCCGCCCAGTTCCCGCCAGTTCTTGATCTTGCCCGTATAGATGTCTCGCACCTGCTCGGCGGTCAGGGCTTTGACAGGGTTCGACGGATGAACGATCAAGCACACTCCATCCATGGCGACGACATGAGCGACAGGAAAAATGTTGTTGGCTACGGCATCTTTGAATTCCTTGTCCTTCATAAACCGGCTCATATTGGCGATGTCGCACCTGTCGTCTATCAAGGCCGCCGCACCATCGCCGCTGCCCGTCTTCTTGACCGTTATTCGAAGATCCGGGTAGATGCTATGAAAATACTCCGCATACGCATCGGTGATCGGCCCCACGGTTGTCGAGCCTTCGACTTGCAGTGTATCGGCTCGCAGGACCCCACAGATCAAACCGGCCACTATCATCATACAGACCGCAAAATTCTTCATCTTTCGATTCTCCTTTCAGACAATTTTCCATTCGATACGTACTGCCTGTTGAATACTACTCTTGAACTGTTAGCGGATTATTAGTGGCCTGTTAGAATTCTGTTAGTTTTCATGCACGAAAGCTGAGCAGTGATATTAGAACTTCAGGACCAGATCGCCTAAGAATCTTCGATAATCCAGATCGCGGCTCGTACGGGTGTCTTCGAGCAGATAGTATGACATTTTCCAATACAGGTTCCTGGCCAACTGGTATCGATAGACGAACCGGTGTCCTTTCGAGTTGGTCTGTGCGCCAAGGAAATCGGATTCGTTGAAGCCGCCGACGACTGCATCTGCATCCGTCTCTCTGTAGTCATATCCGAATTCCCACGAGCCGGGGTCGTCATCTGTGGCCTTGTTGAATTTTGTGCCGATCAGCCAGCCTGTGTCTTCGCTGGTGGTTGCGGCGATGTTCCGGACCCAACTTCCGAACAGCATCGTCGGCATCGTGCCGCATTTGAAGCTGTATTCACCGAAGAGTTCGACAATATTGAAATCGTCCCTGAATTCGTCGCCTGCGGCATTCGTAGTATTGCCAAAGAAGAAACTCGGGCTGCCGGGAAGCCATGTGCTTCTCAGATCGCCTCGCCCTTCGATGTTGCCGTAATCGTAGTAGGTCGCACCGGCAAGGACGTGGTCCGGGTTGCCGATTGTCCGCTTCCAATAGGTCTGAGCGGCCCATAGCGACGTGTCGGCGGCGCTGCTGCTTTCATCAACCCACAAACCGCCGCCATTGAAGAAGAACTGATCGGTATCATTCAGAGGTGTATTGTATTGGGCCGCGATACCCTCGGGATTGAGGTCACCATCCCAGATGAGCTGATTCTTGCCGGCCTTATAGAATGGATTCTCGATCTTGCCGCCCGTTACATTCAGACCCTCGACGCTCTTTGGGTGCCAGTCGAAATAAGCCTGGTCCAACCAAATCTCCTTCTTGGAGAAAGCGTCTTCAAGGTCCTGATTCGTCGTGTTCGGATTTCTGTTGCTGCCGCTGGCTATTCTAAAGCCGAGGTCCCACTGGTCATTGACCCTGGCGTCGAATTTCAGCCTCGCGCGTACCCTGTGACGGTACACGCCGTTTTCCCAATCGCCGGTGCTGTCCTGCTCGTCTCTGTGATCCTGGCGATATCGAAGATCGCCTGATATCTTAACGTTCTCGATCCATTTGAGGCTTTCCGGAAGAGCGACAGGCTGCCGATCTTCAACGGCCTCGGTCACTTTCTTGTCCACCTCCTGCTCGATCTGCTCTTTCTGAGACCGCTCTTTCAACCTTTGTCTCGCCTCGAGCTGTTCTATCCGTTCCTGCATCTGCTGCAACAGTTTCCTGGTCGACTTCAATTCCTCCTTCAGTTCGGACAGCTCGTCGGCTCGCGCTGCTCGGTTCGAGAAGAGCAACAACAGACCGAGTGCAGCACCTGCAAAAATGATCCTTCTCTCGACTTGTCCTTTCTTCATGTTTTTGTCTCCGGGTGAGTTTTTGAGGAGCGCCCCGCCCAAGAACACCTTGAGTGGTGCGACATCCGATTTTGCCGATATAGTATTTCTCTTATATTAGGGAAATGTTAGCAAAAAATTAAATTTGCATTATTTCAGTATTCGCGGTTGGTTAAAGTAATTGCACCTGAAGGCCATTTATCATGTTTTGCGGGAGGATGCTCTTGGCAAGTGTATGGCGAAAGTGCTGCCTTTTCCGGGAGAACTCTCAACAGTAACCGAGCCGCCATGGACCTGGGTGATGTGCTTGACTATTGCCAGGCCTAAACCCGTGCCGCCGAGCTTACGGCTGCGCCCCTTGTCCACGACGTAGAAACGCTCGAAGAGACGCGGCAGATGCTCGCTGGCTATGCCGCAGCCCCGGTCTTGTACGGAGATCACAACTTCCGCATCCCGGCTTTCGACCGAAACTGTGACTTTGCCTTTCACCTGACTGTACTTGATGGCGTTATCAAGCAGGTTGAAAACAGCCTGCTCTATGAGATCCGGATTTACCTTCGCTTCAATATCGTCTTCGCAGATCAGCTCGACCTGGACCTCGTGCCGCTCTGCCCTTGAACTGAGCAGATCGATAGCGGCAGCCAACAGAGGTTTAAGTGAGGTATTCTCGAACTGAATCCTCCTTTGCCCCTGATCTTCCTCCAGTCGCGAAAGACTCAACAAATCTTCGATGATGGAATTCAATCTGTCCGAGTGCCTGGCAATTATGCCGAGATACCGCTTTGTTCGTACAGGATCGTCAATCTCTCCCTCGGATAGAGCCTCGACGAAGCCCTGTATAGAAGTTATGGGAGTCTTGAGTTCATGCGAGACGTTTGCTACGAAATCTCGCCGCACGTTTTCGAGCCGGCGCATTCGAGTAATATCGTGGATGACGATAACCGCACCTGCTTTTCCGTTCTTGGCGTCCGGAAGGCTCGCGCCGTGAAGCTGAAAGAATCTTTCCCCTTCGGCTTGTAGAGAAACTTCCGCTTCGACCGGTTCAGTTCCTTCGAGAGTCTTGCGTACAAATTGCTGAATATCTACCTCGCGCACCACCTGGTCGATATTGCGGCCCTGAACCTGCGCCGGATCAACGCTCAGCAGATTTGCGGCGGCTCGATTTATGCTCATAATCCGCCCCTCATGGTTTACCGCCACGACACCTTCGACCATGCTTGAGAGCACGGCTTCCAATTCATTGCGCTGGCTTGTTATAGTGGATATCTTTTCATATAGCTGTCTGGCCATTTCATTGAGAGTATCGGCCAATGAAGCGAGTTCCGACGGGCCCGGTATCGGAACGCGCAGGTCGAGCTGACCTTCTGCAAAACGCTGCGCTATTTGCTGCATGTTTACCACCGACCTGCTTATGCGACGGGAAATGGCAAAACTCAGGGCCGCGGCGCATAGAGCCACGGCAAGACCGCCCCAGATCATCTTCGTGTACATATTGGTCAGTGCGTGGTCTATAGCCGTTACGGGAATGGCCGTTCTTACTATCGCAACGGTCCTGTCCTGTTCTTGAATGGGAACGGCCACGTACATCATTCTGATCCCGAGTGTTGGACTCTGTCTCACCTCCCACCCGTAGCCCCTGTTAAGAGCTTCGATGAATTCCGGGCGGTCGGAGTGGTTGTTCATAACTGAGGGGTCTTCGTCCGAGTCAGCCACGACCCTGCCGGAAGGCAAAATTATTGTGACCCGTGTTCTGCCATCGCTTGCCCGGCCCAGACGTTTGCACAGATCATCGAGCTTCTCCGCCTGAGACAAATCATATTTGGCCGATACCTGCTCTGCGACGAAATAGACTAAAGACCGCAATTCGCCGCGAGTCTGCTCGTAATAAAAACTCCGGAAGGCGTCCGAACAGTACCAGGTAACCGCCACCAGGGCCAGAAGTGTAACGGCAAGAAAAGATGGATAGAGCTGCCAGATTAATCGACGCCTGAACATTTCTTACTCTTTGAATCTATAACCGACGCCGCGCACTGTCTCTATGTATGTGCCGCACGGTCCGAGTTTCTTACGAAGAGAGACCATCTGTACGTCGACGGCCCTTTCGGTGACTATGTAATCGCCGCCGTGAAGAGCATCGACGATCTGGTATCGAGTGAAGACCAGCCCGGGGCGTCTGGCGAGTGTATGAAGAATGTTGAACTCGGTCACAGTAAGATCTACCCGCTTTCCTTTGGCCAGGACTTCACGACGAGCGGGATCGATGACAAGTTCATGTATTTTGACAGGCCCTTTTTCATTGGTCCGCTCGGCAATCCTTCTCAGGAGACGGCGCACCCGTGCTACGAGAATTCTTCCGCTGAACGGTTTGGTGACGTAATCGTCGGCGCCTATCTCCAGACCTGTGACTATATCGGATTCTTCGCCTTTGGCGGTAAGCATTACGACGGGAATGTGTTTAGTCTTGGCGTCGGCCTTGAGAGTCTTACATACCTCGAGTCCATCGATACCCGGAAGCATCAAATCCAGGACGATCAGGTCCGGCTGTTTGTGGCGAGCCGTACTAATCGCACTTTCTCCGGTCTCGCAATCCAGAACTGCAAAGCCTTCGCGGGTCAGATTCAGTTCCACCAGCTCACGTATGTCCTCTTCGTCGTCCACAACGAGTATCGTAGCTTTGCCCATAACTAAACTCTTTCAAAAAGTGATACTTGGCGAATCCCGGAACGTCGATAGTGCGCATCACTATTTTGCGGAATCTTTCCCGCTTATCCTCTCATCATAGTAATCCAGATCACTCAGGGGCAGGACCACTGACGTAGCGATATTAACCAAATGTGAGACGATGCGTTTGAAATGTCTTGCGATAAGCGCAAAGCAAACGGCCTCATTGACACTAAGCTCGCTGTTTGCGAGTTTCTCTACAATCTTGTCGCAGTTCTTATTTATCCTAATGTGATAATCCCATGTTGATTTGGCTTTCGCCTCATCTGCACCGATGAACGCGTCTTTAGTTCTTCCGAATAGAGCCAGTATGTCTTTGTCAAGGTTGTCGAAATAACTATCGAACAGCGTTCTGTCCACGGGTTTCCGCAGAAATTCCGATACCTGGTAGAGATTCTTGCAGTAATCGCCGAGTCTTTCGGCGTCTTTAACCACACTCATCAAAAGCAAACAGGCCGTTACATCTACCGTTGGCTGGAGAGACAGGTGCTCGACGATTCTCTTGCGGATTTTCTTTTGCATGAGATTAACCTGCTTATCGATGTCGTAGATCTTCTGCTTCAGGTCCGGCTCGTCCCGGTTGTCCAGAAGACGGCTGCAAACCTTTCTGAACATTTCTTCCGAATCGTCCAGCATATTTTGGAACTCATCGAAAACTTCGGAAAGAAAATCCTTGCCCTTCCAGAAGCTCAATAGATTCTTGAACATTTTGATTTTCCTTACTTAAGTAACCTCGATATTAATATGAGCAGGCCGGGCAGTCCAAAGAATACACCCAGCACGTAGAAAAAAGCGTACCTTCTCTTCTCCGTCGCCAAGTCACCGAACGCCCTGGCGAGGTGGATCGGGATTGCCCTTGCGAGTCTGATGGGATATATGCAAACGGTCCCCGTCACATTGAATAGAAAGTGTGCAAATGCAATAGTCACACCATGTATGTTGCCGGTTGCGAAAGAAGCCATTATTGCCGTCGATGTCGTCCCGATATTGGCGCCGATAGTCATGGGAAATGCGCCTTCGAGGCTGAGGACACCGGCCGCAACGAGCGGTACAAGCAAAGAAGTGGTGATCGAGCTGCTTTGAACGAAGATCGTGAAGCCCAATCCTGCGAACAGGGCAACGAGGGGTCTTTTATTTATGATGTTGTCCAGAACTATTTCCGCTCTCGATATCACCAGTGATTTCATTACCTTAACGATAAAATAGAGAGAGAAGAACAGGATTATCATTGACAGTATGAGCATGATGACGAAACCCGCCAGCGGATTGCTCACAACGGCCCTGGCCAGATCGCCGAGGAGATGGACGGCCGGCTCGGTAGCCTTCTTGATTGGATTAACCAGTGTTATGCCGCCGGCGCCTTCAAATTTTGTTGCCAGATAGGTAGCGGTCTTTTCAAGATAACCTGTAGCCAGTTCGATCGGAAACAGAACCGCAACGCAAATGAGGTTGAAGAAATCGTGCACGGTCGCGGCGGCGATAGCCCGGCGGAACTCTTCTCGGCGGCTGACATGTCCCAGAGATACAACGGTATTTGTAACGGTGGTTCCTATGTTTGCAGCCATTACGATAGGAACAGCATTTGTGATCGTCAGTACGTTCGAGGCCACCATTCCGACCACTATCGAGGTGGTCGTTGAAGAACTCTGAACGACGCTCGTTGCGAAAATCCCTACGAAAAGACCGATGAATGGATTGGACGTGGTCTCAATCAGAGTTTGCGCAAAACCTGTGCCGAAGCCCTTAAACGCGGCCCCCATCAATCCTATGCTGACAAGAAAAGTATATAGCAGGCCTATTGCCAGGGCCGCTCTGGTTAGTGTTTCGGCTGTCTTGTTCATGTTTTTTCCTGCCGGTCCGTACGATTAATAGCGCACTAATGTACTGAGGTTGTGTGAACACAGGATGAAGAATATGTTAAGATTGTGTTAATTTTGAAGGGCCTAAACGTTTGATGGTATGCCAGAGCTTTACCATGCCTAATACAATCCCTTGCCGCCCACTGTCCATGTCGCATCTATTCTCACATATAAGAATTGATATTTGGGCATCTCTCAGGCGTGAGAATGTTTTCTGGCTATTTAGTCGGGCGAGATTTTAAGTATTCTAATCTCTTGTTTTCTTTTAAGAATAATGCTATTATAGCTGCTGCCATGGCTGATATGAGCGTTTTTAAGTTCTGGGGTTGGATTTTGGCACGCCAGTTGCAGGGAGCTTAAGGAGGGGCATGGCAAGTCTTATGTCCGTACCGATTCGGGTACACAACAAATGGTGCTTCCGTTTGGATTGTAGTCTTTCAAACATGACAGCGGAATTTGAAAAAAAGACGATCGGCAAAACAATCGGACGTAATGGACGTAATGCTTTATTATCTCGAGAATAGGCATAGTGAAAAAGATTGGGAAAATATTTCATTCGACGCTGAATGTCTTCAGGCAGATGAGGTGGCCTGTAAAGATACTGCTGCTGGTGGTTATTGTGATGTTCTTGAGCGGCGGAGCTATTGTTATCACGGGCCAGCCCGGTTTCTGCAACTCCTGCCATATCATGGAACCCTATTACGAAAGCTGGGAGAATTCCAGTCATTCGAACGTCAATTGTCTTGACTGCCACTTGAAGCCCGGATTCAAGGGATACGCCAAAGGCAAGATAAACGGGCTTGCCCAGCTCGTGGCCTGCGTCACCGGACGGGTCGGCACCAAGCCCAACGCCGTGGTTAACGACGCTTCCTGCATGAGGTCGGAGTGCCACAGCAGCGAGGAATTCGAGACAGAAGACCTTGTCTACAGCGGCATGAAGTTTACTCACCCGGTCCACGTGGATAACACTGTAGACGGCATAAAAATCTCCTGCCGCGTCTGCCACAGCTATGTCGCCGGAGAAGAGCACTTCAGCGTAAACCAGGAAGTCTGCTTCACCTGCCATTTCCTTAAAAACCCCACCAACGACAGCAGAATCGTGCAGACCGAATGCCGGAGCTGCCACGAAGTGCCGGATAAGGTTATCAAACGCGGCTTCGTCGAGATAAATCATGCCGAGTTTGTTTCCTATCAGGCAAGCTGCGACGATTCCTGTCACAAGAAAGAGATCGAAAAAGATTCGGATGTCTCAGCCACCGTCTGTCTCAACTGCCATGACTACACAATCGAGCGAGAGCCTAACAGTGTGAAACTGCACGAAGTGCATACCAGCGTCGAGAAACTCGAGGAATATACGGGCCGCGAGCACAAGACCCATGAAATCAAGGTCGAGTGCTTCGCATGCCACGGCAAGGTAGTCCACGAACCGGCCGAAGTGACCTCGCTCGCTGCCATGATGGATTGTCAGGACTGCCACAGCAATACTCATCAGGTCCAGCAAAGCATTTACACCGGCGACGTTCACCTGGAGGCCGCCGGGGATCCCAATAACGTTCTGAGCCCGATGTTTCTCACGCACGTCGAATGTGGGGGCTGTCACATCGAGCGCGTGCGAAAGAGCAAGGGGGTGCTGGGCAGCTTCGGGGAGGTCGCCAAGGCTGTGCCCGAAGCCTGTGATAAGTGCCATGAAGCGGGGACCGGTGATCGGTATATACCCTTCTGGCAGGAAAAGATCAAAGGTTTATACGAGCAGGTGACCGACAGAACAGACAGACTCGAAGAACGCGCACAGGTTGACACGAATCCGCAATCGAAACAGGAAAAACTCGAAAGGGTAAGCCAGGCCAGAGCTATTCTGGAATCCGTGGCTGATGACGGAAGCTGGGGAGTCCACAACTTCAAGTATACAGAAGCAATGCTGCTCAGAGCGAACGAACTGGTCGTCGGCAGGCAATAAAGATAGAGGTTGAGCGTGAAAGAGCTTCCCAAAAATAAGATATCGATGGGAATTGTGCTGCTTTTCGCGGCGATTGCCGTCGCAGCAACGTTGACAAGTTCTTTTTGCTACGGTACGGCACAGGCGATGGCCCGAGGGGGACACCATTCATTTCTGGGAGGGCCGTGGGAACTCGTGGTCAAGATGGGAATGGACGGAGAACCGCTGCGCTTGCCGCTAAGTGTTGCCGATGAGGACAAAGTGCATAAGTTCGACAGTGTCCTGTCTGTACCGGGCACGCCGATTAAGATCGAAGTCGAGCAATATCTGCCCAACCTCGGCTGGCAAACTACAGCCGTCAAACATCCCGGCGGCGGCACAATCGCCAAATTAGCCGTCGAAGGAAATAATCTCGAACGGCAACTGTGGCTCAGTTCGGCTAACCCGTCGAAGCAATCGGTATCGTCACCCGTCGGAAACATAGCGATAGTTAGCCTGCAGAAAGCGAAAACGGCCGAGAAGTTAGTGCGAGAGCTTGAGGATAGTAAGACTGTCGGTATCCTGACGGTCTGGCCTGAGGCAGGACATGCGCCGGTAGAAGTGGCGGCCGGACCGGGCCGAACGGTAAAACTCCCGGCATCACGGTATACGCTTAAAATCGGCGAATACGTACCTCACTACTCGATAGACCTGGAGACAGACAAAGTAGTAAGCGTGTCGGGCAAACCGGTAAATCCGGCTTTGAAAATAATCGCCGACGACGGAAAGCAAACTCTCGAACAATGGATCTGGGCGAAGTTTCCCACATCGCCGCACAAGAGGGCGAAGATTCCGATGCGTATGAAGTTCACCGAGTGCGATCTGAAAGGCGATCCGGCAACCCAAATTATTATCTCCGCGCCGGAATCAGGACGGTGGCTTCTATACTCTCGCAAGGGAAAGAAACGAATCCGAAAGGCCGACCTCGGCAAATCTTATCCACTTGCAGTAAAAGGATACTCGTTCAAGATTGAAGACATAATCGAGGGGGCTATTATTAAAACCGACTGGATAAACAAGTCCGAAACCCTTTTGCATCCGGCAATTGTCGCAACGGTTGAGCACGGGGGCGCCGGTCGGCAGACGGTACTTGAGTTGAACAAGCCGATTCACCATAAGACAAAGTTCGGGACGATGGTGCTTCTTTATAGACGCAATCCAACTCGCGGGGTATCGAAAAATTGACACGAGGTGTCGGTTCTATGAATATAAGTGCTAACTTGAGGATGTGGTAATGTTAAAGATAAGTGATAAATCCGTTGCTTTGTTGATTTGCGCATTGGTCTCAGGCTCACTTGCGGTCGAAAAGCCAACAACGCCGCAGAAGACGTGTATGACGGCAGAGTGTCACACCGAGTACAATGAAATGGCCGAAGTACACGGGCCGGTTGCACTCGGCGACTGTAAAGCCTGTCACAAGCCTCTGAACGTACAGGAGCACACGTACCAATTGGCGCGCGAGGGAGCGGACTTGTGCCAGTATTGCCATCTGGATCAGACAACCAAGAAACACCTGCACAATCCGCTGGAGGAAGACGGGGGCGGCTGTATTCAGTGCCACGATCCGCACGGGAGCAACAATAAGTTTTTCCTGTCGAGCAAGACCGTCGCAGAGTCCTGCAACGAATGTCACGAAACGGCCAAAGATATGAAGTTCCTGCACGGCCCGGTCGCCGCGGGCGAATGCACCGTCTGTCACGATCCGCACGGATCGGACTACGCGAACCTGCTCGGACTCGACCCGAACGACTTTTGTTTTTCCTGTCACGAGGTCACTCAGAACGAACTGAAAAAGTTCGAGTTCGTCCATGAGCCGGCCAGGGGGGACTGCAGTGAGTGTCACGACGCGCATGGAGCGAACAATGCCCAGTTGCTGACGGAGGATGCGCCGAAACTGTGTTACTCCTGCCACGAGGACATACAGAAGATCGCCGAAAGCTCGAGATACAAACACAGTGCAGTGACAGATCCCGGCGGCTGCCTGGGCTGTCATACGCCTCATGCATCTACGGTCCGGCACGGACTCAAGGCCGCTCCCATGAATCTTTGCCTTGAATGTCACGACAAAGAAATCAAGTTGGATAAAAATAAGACCATCGCGAGTTTTGCCGCCCAGATTGAAGGCAAGCAGTTTCTTCACGGGCCGGTGAGTGAGAAAGACTGCGAAGGGTGCCACAACACTCACGGCAGCGACGATTTTCACCTGCTTGCCAGGAAATACCCCGAACAGTTTTACGCACCGTTCAGCATAGATAATTACGAACTGTGTTTTAGCTGCCACTCCGAGAGCATCGTCTTGACCAGAGAGACGACCGAGCTTACCGACTTCAGGAACGGAAGCACCAATCTTCATTTCCTGCACGTTAACAAGGAGCAACGGGGGCGGACGTGCCGCTCGTGCCATGCCACGCACGCGAGTAACAAGCCCAGGCACATTCGCCCGAGCGTGCCGTACGGAAACTGGGATCTGCCCGTGGGATTTACAAAGCACGAAACCGGCGGCGCCTGCGAGTCCGGTTGTCACGTGCCCTATACGTACGATCGTGAAAACCCCGTTGATTACAGGAAAGCCGCAGCCTCCAATGTCGGTGTGCGTTCAGAAGCCGGAAAATAGCATGACGTAATTCAAGAGAAATGGAGTCCTCGTAATGTTGAAACAAGCAAAATATCTGCTCGGAATCTCAATATCCATATTGGCGGCAGGCCTGGTGTACTCCGCCGGGCCGGGAGAACCCCTGCTTCGAAAGATGAAGATCGGCGATAAAATGCCGGAATTTTCTCTGATTGATACTAACGGAAACGAATTCGAGTACCAACACAACCGCAACCGCATATTGGTAGTCGCGTTTCTCTCACCCGGCCAGAAACAATCAAAAAACGCCATCGACGATATAGCGCGGATACTGGAGGATCCTGAGATCAAGTCGAGTGGTCTCGACGTTGTCGGGGTGATGACACGGCCTCCCGAGTCCGGTCTTAAACCTCCGTTCCCAATCCTTCTGGATTCGAAATATGAGCTTTGGGGCAAGCTTGGCGTAATTGCAATGCCTACCGTACTGATTGTTGGAAAAGACGACAGGCTTTCGTGGATTAAGGCCGGCCACAGCTATGATTTTGCTCCCGCTTTGCATTCTCATCTGCGTTTTGAGCTTGGAATCGACGGCCAGAAGGTTCCGGAAGATACCGTAGAGGCCAGGGCGCTTAGCAACGACACCGTCGCCTCACGCGTTTCGAGGCACCTTCACATGGCGAAGATACTCGAAGAAAAAGGCCGATTCGACTCGGCGATAGCAGAAGTTCGCAAGGCCTTGGCTCTCGATCCCGACTCGACCGGGCCGGCTTTGGAACTTGGCGAGCTTTTTTGCAGGGCCGGCAAGAGCAAACAAGCTTTGGATGCCGTCGATGAAGTGAAAACTGCATCTCGTCGCGATGCCGCGAGAAAGTTAGTGATTTCCGGCTGGGCAAAACGTCAGATAGGTAAGCTCCAGTCCGCTCAGCAAGACCTGCTCGAAGCCGTCAAACTCGATCCGAATTCCGCCAGAGGACGCTTCGAACTGGGCCGCGTGTATCTGGCAAAAGGCGATAAGGACAACGCGCTGGTCGCTTATCAACAGGCGCTTTTCATTGTCTTCGACGAGGAATAATCCGCGTTGAATGAGGCATTTTTTGGCTTGGTTCAATCTTGGGTAACAGTTGGAGAGTACTGATGTGATGGAGATTGAGGATTCCTTCCGATCAAGAGAGTAGATGTTAGGTCAAAGCTCTCAGACTGGAAAGGAATCCTTATGATTAAGCACAATATCGACACATCGAGCTCAATATCTCCATCTTTTGCCCTCCATTCCTGCTCAGCAACTCAGATGGACTGCTCTCAACGAAGGAACCTGTCGGTCCAGGCCATACGACGAACCGAGCCAGTCACACGTCTGGCCCAAAAACACCAGGTCAGCCGCAAATTCGTCTACCAACAACAGGCCAAAGCCATAGAGGCCATCGACCAGGCATTCGAGCCTGCCGAACAACAGGACAACAAGGTACTGTTTTACCTGCCGATCACCAAGTCCTGGCTTCGCCAGTTTGTTCTGGCTTTGATCCTGATCTGTCACAGCTCCTTTCGAGGAGTACTTGATATTCTGGATGCCCTGTTCGATTACCACGACATGAGCCTGGGAACCGTTCACAACATCGTCCAGCAAGCCGTGGTCTCGGCTCGAAAAATCAATGACAGCCAGGACTTATCCGACATTCGTATCGGAGACCATGATGAGATATACCAGGCGAACAGGCCGGTTTTGGTTGGTATGGATCATAACTCCACGTATTGCTATCTGTTATTTGTCGAGGACAGTTGCGATGAAGCCACCTGGGGCGTCCATCTGTTGGATTTGAGCGAGCGTGGTCTGGACCTCGAGCGGACCATTGCCGACGGAGGCAAGGCCCTGCGTGCCGGGCAAAAAGCAGCCTGGGGCGATGCCGTGCCCTGTGATGGCGACGTGTTCCACGCTCAAATGAAACTGACACAACTGACTACATTCCTTCAGCGGCGTGCCTACAAATGCATCAAGGCCCACCAAGACATCCAGGCGAAAGTGCAGCGTGCCAGGAAGAAGGGCAACGGCCAAAAGCTCAGCAAGAAACTGGCCCTGGCGTGCCAAAAGGAAGTCGCCGCCGTCGATCTGGCTGACGAAATCGAGATTCTTGCCGATTGGATGGCTAACGACATCCTCTCGGTGGCTGGCCCCAACCTGCAGGAACGCCAAAAACTCTACGATTTTGTTGTTGTGCAGTTGCGTCGCCTCGAGCCACAGTGCCCGCATCGAATTGGTCCTGTGCGTAAAATGTTTGAGAATCACCGTGATCATTTGTTGGGCTTTGCAGCCGTCCTGGGTGATCGCTTTACCGATATTGCAGAACGCTTCGGTGTGGAACTCTATCTCGTACACGGGATCTGTGAACTCCAGGGTTGGGATAAAAACCAACCCGCCTATTGGCGGCGTCGAGCAGAACTCCAGCACACGCTTGGCAAGCTGTACTATTCGATCGAAACGGCCGTAATCGAGGCGATGGCCGACGTACCTCGCGCCAGTTCGTTGGTCGAGAACCTCAACAGCCGCCTGCGGAACTACTTCTTCCTGCGGCGGCATATCGGCAATGACTATTTGGATTTGCTGCGTTTCTTCTTCAATCACCACCGATACGCACGCAGTGATCGACAGGAGAGGGTCGACAAAAGTCCAGCCGAACTGCTCAATGGCAACGCCCACCAGCATTGGCTCGAGTTGCTCGGATTCGAGAGATTCAGCCGAAACTGATCGACCGCCTATCAACGCCATCCACCAACAAACGAAATCCCCAGAACCATGTGGGAACCATGACTCCCCCTCCACTGTTACCCTAAATCAGGCCTCTTTGAACCAAGCCCATTTTTTGCTTGACTAATCCAGGTTGTTTTGCTATAAACGAGAATATAACCGGCTTCGATTGTCGGTGGAAAACTGCGTTTTCGGACGTAACTTTTGGAGAAAGGGATTATGAAATCAATCAGAATCACGACTCTTATCCTTATTGCTGGTATTCTGGCGGCCTTATTCTTGCCAAGTGGGGTGCTGGGCCTCGCCCACTCGGATCTGTTCGGTTGCGACGGCTGCCATGAGCCTCATAACGCATCTGAGCTGCCGGGTGTACCTTTATGGAACGGCAACGAGACGACCGTTACATTCACGATGTATTCGAGCGCCTCATTTCAGGCCACCATTGATGGCCAGCCCAGCGCGGACTCGAAACTGTGCCTGAGCTGCCATGACGGAGCCAACCCCGATTTCTCCCCGTTTATTCCCCCCGAGCAAACATTCGGGGCCTCCGATCTGGTACACTCTCACCCCATTTCGTTTGTCTATGACTCGGCGCTGGCTACTATGGACGGGGCTTTGAAGGACCCTGCGGACGCGAGCACCCTGGGGGCAACCATAGCCGAAGATCTGCTCGACCCTGACAGCAAGGTGCAGTGCAGCAGTTGCCACGACGTTCACACATCCGGCGTGGGCGATAATTTGTTGCGCGGCTACGATTACGGTCCTCAGCAGGGTCCGGAACTCTGCCGAATGTGCCACCTCAAGTAGGCAGGCGATAAGAACATATCTCTATACGGAATAAAGCGACCGATCACCGCCTCGGACGTGCCTTGGTCCGATGAGCAGCAATCGGCTTGTTGGCACTCAGGACGAGTTACCGTCTTTTATTTGTGCTGCTTTTGGAACAATTGAAATAATTGTTCATATTGTGCAATTCGCCCATATTCACAGGCCGGCAAGATTAACGGGGGTATCAATACAGGTAACGGCGTTTGTGCGGTTTTTGCTGTTATCTGTCTCCGTCATATATGCCAGGACGTGAAAAAACAGGTAAAGATACACTATTATTCTTGACGAAATAACGACTTATGACTGTTTCTAATCCCTTGTTAAATAGAGGCTTAGCTCTGGTACTTGCAGTCGGATCGGCATTGTTTTTTGTCGGATGCCAGATGGCCGAAATTGAACGGGAGAAACCGGAGCCGATATTCTATCCGCCTCCCCCGGAAATGCCGCGCCTTCAGTTTTTAAAGTCCTTTTCAGGACCCGAGGATCTTGGCGGCTCAGCGGGCGGCGGTTTCCAGCGTTTTGTGCTCGGGGACACACAAACAGAACAGGCCATCTCCAAACCTTACGGAATGGCCGTTCACGACGGGAAAATCTACGTTTGCGATGTCGGCAGGCGTATGGTTGTGGTGCTCGATCTCAAGAAACAAAGCTTTGGCTACCTCACGGAAGACCGAAGATTGACCAATCCCGTGAATATTTTCATTACACGCGACGGGACCAAGTACGTAGCAGATCCGACTGCAGGGGCGGTATTTGTATTTGATAACGCCGATAATCTGAATGCCATACTGGGCCAGAAACTCGGAATCTCTCCGATAGACGTGATCGTTCGCGGCCGGCAGTGCTTTGTAAGCGATTATAAAAGCAACCGGATAGTCGTATTCGACATCAAGACTCAGCGTGAACTGGCTCGCATAGGAGAAGAAGGGTCGGCTCAGCCCCAGGGTGCCACACCCGACCTGCCGCCGGGACAGATTCTTCTCATCAGTGATATAGCTATGGACCGGCAGGGTAACTTATACGTTACCGATAAAGCGGCGGCTCGGATAACGCAGTTCGACAATACCGGGAAGCTGGAGAGGGTCATAGGTCGCTGGGGGCCGGGTATCGACGAATTCGTCAGACCCAAGGGCATAACCACAGACGCCGCCCAGCGAATATGGGTGGTGGACGCAGCGTCTGAAGTAGCCAAGATCTACGACGATCAGGCCCGGCTGCTGCTGTTTTTCGGCAGGCCGGGAAATGAGCCGGGCATGATGAACCTGCCCGCAAATATCGTCGTTGACTACGATAACGTTGAGTACTTCCAGGAGTATGCGGTTGGAGGAGCAAGATTGGAATTCATCGTGCTGGTATCTAACCAGTACGGCCCTAACAAGATAAACGTTTACGGATTCGGCCGGTTCCCCATCCAGACAGGAATGATCGCCGAGTCACAGCGGAGACCTTTGCAGCCGGGAACACAGGAAGGTCCGGGTCCGGTGGCCGAGAGAACGCCTGCTCGGCCGGAACTGACACCAGAAAGGGATCGAAGCCAGGCGACAAAAGAAAATGGAATCGTTGATATCTATCAGCGAAGCATGGTGCAATATCGCAACGGTCAGCTCGAGCAGGCCAGAGAAGGTTTTTTGAGGGTCCTTAACAGCGGCGGGATTCCGCCGGCCATGGCCGATACGATCCGAGGCTATTTAGCCGACATAGAGAATCGCACGTCGAGCGTTGACAATCGTTCTGCCGGCGAAAAACCGAGGCAGGAAATAGCCGATGTATATTATCGCAGCGTCAGGCTTTACCGCGACGGGCAACTTGAAGAAGCCAGGAAGGGATTCTTGACGGTTCTGAGAAGCGGAATGATCCCGCCGGCGATGAAAAAAACAGTTGAAAATTTCCTGGCGGATATCGAGAACAAGCTGGCGGAAAGACGAAATATCCAGCCTCGATAAAGGCGGGTTCTATAATAAGGCAGCACCGACTTCGCCGGCCGGATTGGCTCGGTCGGAGGTCTGAGGCTTCGGCAGGCATGATTGGAATTGAAAGGTTTTTTCATCTCGTGCTATCACGGACTGTACCCATCTCAGTCGTACCGGCACTGTTGGTTCTGCTGGCGGCGCTGACCTTTAGCTGCGGCGAGCAAAGGCGTTATGAGACCTTGAAATTCTTTTTCGACGGCGTGGAAGAGCCGGAAACGATGGCAGCTCCGGAGCGGTTCGTGGATTCCAACTTACCCGTTTCGGCGCAAGAATCACAGGGACCGACGTGGTACGTTCACGAGCCTCGCAAGGACTGCACCAACTGCCATGATACTCAACGGCAATCAAGGGCCGGCGGCCGGGCTTACCTGATAGAATCCGTGCCGCAGCTATGCTACGAATGCCACGATGACTTTACGGTCTCGGCGTCGAATGTTCACGGCCCGGTCGCGGTCGGTGTGTGTCTGGAGTGCCACAATCCCCATAAAAGTCAATTCAGATATCTGCTCGAAAAGCCGATTCCCGAGCTTTGCTATATCTGCCACGATATAAAGGCAATCGAATCGATCCCGGCGCATTTTGTAAGGAAACTTTCTTCGTGTAATGACTGTCACGATTCTCATGCCAGCCGGGAAAGTCCCCTGCTCAAAGAAGGCGCGCGCAAACTAAGCGAGGAGAGAGCCGTCTCGGCGCCTGTGCGAAGTGCGAGAGAACCTTCGATGCAGCAGCAGGCGGCGTCACAGGAGCGGTCTGTCGGGACGGAAAAAGACAATTCCGAGTTACGAAAGCGGAAGCAGGAAATAGCCGACATCTTCTACAAGAGCATGGATTTGTACCGTGAAGGCAGACTCGTCGAAGCGCGTGAAGGTTTAGTCGCGGTGCTGAACAGCGGTCTGATCCCACAGGCGATGGGAAGAACGATATTTGGTTATATATCGGACATAGACGAACGATTAGCGGAGAGGAAGAAGTAGACGGACCGGCGGTAAAAGCTGGTATTATAAGAAGGTGGCAGCCTCAAAGCCGAATGCTCTGGGATGGTGTACTGTTAGCAGCCATCCTCAAACTACATTTGAGGCTGCCATCATTATTAGGCACTGAGTCAATCTGACAGGCTGCCGATCCGTCGAGCCGGAGACAGGCACGATTTGATACATTATCGGTCGAGCAATCTGGATAGCACAACGGACCGCAGCGGTGTCGGGCGGAGACTTGCAGCAAAAATCCTCCGAGCGGTCATGGTTTGCGCCGGCGGTATATCCCTGGCCGGCTGCGCTGTAAACGTGGGCGGCCAACAGCGGCCTCTCGTGAAGGCCGAGCCGATCCAGGGCGAGGTGGAGCTCCGCGCCGAAAGACGCACCGACGAACAGGGAACCAGCGGCGACAGACGCGAGAGCACAACCGAGGTATTCGAGGAAAGAGTCCGGGTCGAAACGGAAGGAGATGTGTATCATCCGGATTTTCTTTTCTATACCGCCGCCGCGGGAGTGGGGCTCGCCCAGCAGAGGATCGACTCCGATGAAGAATCCGGCAGCAGCACCGAAACCCTCGACGAGTACAACTTATTCGCCCAGTTGCTTCGCGGCAAGATTTATCCGACGACGTTCAATGCGAGCAAGTCGGAGGAACTGATCGCACGCCAGTTCCTGGGAGCGCTGAGAACCGATAGAGAGACAAGGGGCGTAACGTTCTCGCTGCGACCGGAAGATTGGCCGATGACGTTCAGATACACCGACAGTGACATCAGCCAGGACGGACTGACGGCTCTTTCGAGAGACTTCTTCGAGAGAGAGGACGAGCGGTTCAGGTATTCGGTTACTCATGACTTCAGCCGGCTTTCGCACTTGAGCTTCGATTTCGACAGAACCGAGGTCATCCAGCGAAGCACCGGGGCGACAATAATCACCGACACCGACAGATACAATATGCTGCACAACCTGATCTTCGGGAAAGACGAGCAGCACAGACTGGATTCGTCCTTCAATTACACCGATCAGTCCGGCACGTTCGATTTTACGATCCTGCAGGCCCAGGAACGCCTCAGGTTGAACCACACAGACGATTTCCTGACGAATTACGAGCTTCGATTCACGGACTCCGACCGCATCGCCATCAGGAATAAGGAGCTTCGCGGCCAGGGCGGTTTCGAGCACAGATTGTACGAGAGCCTGGTTACAACGGGAAACATCTTCGTCTCAAGGACCGACCTCGATGCGCAGGGGGATCTTTATCAGCAGGGCGGCGGTCTGGCTTTCAATTATGACAAGAAGAACCCCTGGGGCACGTTGTACAGCACCTACTCGGTGAGCCTGAACCAGACCGAGCAAACCGGCGGAAGCGGCACGGGAGTTGTAATCGACGAGTCACATATTTTCAACGACCCTCTGCCCGTGACCTTGAACAGAGTCAACATCGACACTTCGACCATCGTGGTCACCGACAGCACAGGTTTGGACGTATACACCGAAGGCGATGATTACACTATCACCGAATTCGACGGGCGGGTGCAGCTCAACGTCACAACGCTCGGCATAGCTCCTCCCAACATCACCGACGGCCAGGAGCTTCTGGTCGACTATAACTTCTTTATCGAGCCGAAGAGAGAAGAAGATACAACCCGTCAGGCCTTCACGATCAGAGAGCGGTTCAAAAACGGCTTGTCGGTATATTACGCTCACAGGGTGCAGGACGAAAGCGTCAGCTCGACTCTCACCGATATCACGCCCGATGAGTACACCATCAACACAGTAGGCGCAGACTATCTTAATAAAGGCCTCTTCCTGCTGGCCGAATACAGCGAAGAGGAATCTACCGAGATTCCATCGACCAGCAGAAGACTGGAAGGCAGATACAGTTGGTCTCTCAGTCCGCAGACGACCGCAAGCCTGCGAGTTTCGAATCAGTGGCTTGACTTCGGCGAGCCTGACGAGCGCGATGTCGTGCTGTTCAGGAGCGGAGCGGAAATATTCAGCCGGTTGACTGAGGAATTCGACATCACGGCCAGGGCCGACTATCGCGATGAAGATGATACGAGATTCGGCATCACAAGAGGGTTTCAGTTCATCTCCGAGCTGAAATACACATTCCGCCGTATGAGCATCTCGGGGGGCGTCGAGTTGAACCGGCTCAATCGTCGCCGAGACGAAATTGATGGAACTTATCTGTATTTAAAGTTAAAACGTTTCTTTTGATAGAACTTTTGCAAAGGAATGTATAAGTGATTATCAAAGCAAGAAAGACAGAGAGAATAAAAGCAGCAAGCCACAGTAGTCAGGTAGGGTGTGCATCCCGTAAGGGGTCCCCAGGACAGTACACCAAAACACAATTTTACGACCGATGGCGCGCAATGCACGCCATACAGAGCTTTCGTTCCTCGTCTATTTTGATATGTGTGCTCTTTATTACTCTATGTGTCGGCTGCGCTCGTGAGCAAGGGGATTTGTTCTTCCCGCCGGATGCTTTCGCAGTCTGGCCCGAGCCGCCGGAGAAACCGCGCATAAGGTATCTCGGTAGCCTTTCCACCGAGGCGGACCTGGAAAGAGAAGTCTCGCCTGTTCAAGGGATCGGCGAATTGTTGTTCGGCGAAAAGGAAATAGGTGTTCTCGTTTCTCCCTATGCCGTAGCTATTGACGACGAGGACAGATTGTTCGTAGCCGATACCGCCGGCGCCGTTGTTCACGTGTTCGATCTCGAAGAACGAGAATATAAGCAATTCAGGGACCTGTACGGGGACCGGAAACTGCGCAAGCCCGTCGGCCTGGCGCTGGTCGGCGAATGGGTCTGCGTCGTCGACAGCGCGCTGGGCAAAGTGTGCGTTTTCGACAAGGACGGGAGATTCATTTTCACTTTCGGCGGCGATCGCTTCGTCAGGCCCTCCGGAATCGCCTACCAGCCCGACGACAACATCGTCTACGTAGCCGACACCGCCGGCCATGCCGTGTACGCCTTCACCGGCAACGGCAAATTCATCAGAAAAATCGGCGGCAGAGGCGTGGGGCCGGGCGCGTTCAACTTCCCGACTCATCTCTGGGTTGACAAATCCGGCACGCTGTACGTCAGCGATACCATGAACTATCGCATCCAGATGTTCTCAGGCGACGGGCAATTCCTGAGAATGTTCGGCAGGCAGGGAGACCGGCCCGGCTATTTCGCCCATCCCTGCGGCGTTGCGACCGACAACCTGGGCTATGTCTATGTCACCGACAGGCAGTTCGAGAACGTACAGATCTTCAACCGGCAGGGTGAGGTGCTGATGGCGTTCGGGCGCGAAGGGACCGGCCCCGGCGAATTCTGGCTGCCCGCCGGAATCTATATAGATCGGCGAAACAGAATCTACGTCGCCGATTCGTTCAACAAAAGAATACAGGTATTCGAACTTCTGGAGAAGGTCGAGAGATGAAACCAAAGAAGATCGAATTGATAATAGTGGGCACGCTTGTCGCGGTGATGTGCTCGACGGCGTCCGCTCTGATCGACGGCACGCCGCACGACCTGTCAGCCGTGGCTGGGGGCAGCACGTGCAGCTTCTGCCACACACCCCATGGCGCCCTGGCGGGCACACCCCTCTGGAGCCACGAGCTTTCCACGGCCGTTTACGACATCTACCAAAGCTCTTCTCTGCAGGCCAAGGTGGGCCAGCCGACCGGCTCGAGCAAACTGTGCCTGAGCTGTCATGACGGCACGGTTGCTCTGGCCGAGACTCTGGGCGACAATTATGGCGGAGGCACTTACATCGCACCCGGCACGGCAAACCTCGGAACCGACCTTTCCGACGATCATCCGATCAGCTTCGTCTACTCTTCGGCGCTGTCTACTCAGGATATCCAGATACGCTCGCCTTCTGTATTACCCGAACAGCTCAGACTCGACGGCTCGCGCGAGCTGCAATGCACCACCTGTCACGACCCGCACGATAACCGTTACGGCGATTTCCTGGTCATGTCCAACCGCCGGTCGGACATGTGCCGGTCCTGCCACGATCTGTCCGGCTGGATGACTTCGAGCCATGCCAATTCGATCGCTCAGACCACCGTCGCGAACGATCCGTATCTACAGAGCAGCGAGTACGGCACGATGATGGACAACGGATGTCTGAGTTGTCACAGGCCGCACTCGGCTGCGGGACAAGAGCGGCTGCTCCATTTCTCCCGGTCAGAGGACAACTGCCTGAGCTGTCACGACGGCTCTGTCGCAAAGACAAACCTCAAAACGGATCTGGCCAGGTTCAGCCGGCACGACGTGGTCCGTTACGACGGCATCCACGACCCCGAAGAGCTTCCCACGACCGCCCCGAGACACGTCGAATGTGTTGACTGTCACAATCCCCACGCAGTGCAGGATGCGCCTGCACAGGCGCCGGTTGTGCCCGGCGCCATGCGAGGGGCGTCGGGCGTTACGATCTCCGGCGCTCCGACGCAGGAGGTTCAGTACGAATACGAAGTGTGCTTCAAATGCCACGCCGACAATCCCAGTCGCGTCCAGTCCACGATTACCCGGCGAATAACGCAGACGAACACCCGGCTGGAATTCGATCAGTCGAATCCGTCTTATCATCCGGTGGCTGCGCCGGGTGTGAATCGCAACGTCCCGAGCCTCAAGCCGCCGATGACCGTGGCCACGATGATTTACTGCACCGACTGCCACAGTTCGGACAGTGCCTCGGGCACAAAAGGCCCTCACGGCTCAAGTTATCCACATCTGCTTGCTTATCGCTACGAGACATCCGACTTCACGCAGGAGAGCAGTTTTTCATACGAGCTTTGCTACCAATGCCACAGCCGCAACAGCATCCTGAATGACGAGAGTTTCCCAGAGCACCGCAGCCACTTAGAGGAGGAAGCCCCGTGCTCGGCATGCCACGATCCCCACGGCATCAGCGCCGCCCAGGGCACGACGACCAAAAACACACATCTGATCAACTTCGACACGACAATCGTGCGATCCGACCCGACCACAGGGCGGCTCACGTTCGAGGATACCGGCACCTTCCACGGCCGCTGCTACCTCCAGTGCCACAAAGTGAGCCATTCACCGAAAGAATATTGAGACGGCCTTTGCAAAAGGGCCGGCAGGTAAATTCTGCCGGCCCTCTCGTTAATCAACATACGTGAAACTTGATTCCACTTATCAAAAACAACATTACTGACTAATGTCGGCTATACTGGCCGAAAGGACCTGGATTACATACTTGCCGTTGTGGACAAATGCCCCGGGGTCCTTCTGCGCGTACTGGTAGTTATACGCAGCCTTGAGCGAACGCGGCGTGAACGCGTTATACCTGTTGCCGTAGCCGGACTCCCCGGGATCAACGTCGCCGTTACCGTTGGTGTCGACGAAGAAGTACGGATAACTGTGAGCGTCGTAGATGATCGGCGTGCCGGCGACGTTCGCAGCATAATTCTGCAAGGCCGCGTACAGAGTTTCAGCGAGCGTATCGATCTCGCCTGCGATACCTTCATTGGTGTCGCCGTCGCCGTCGAAGTCATCCGGGCTGCCCGTGCGGATGTCCTCCGGAGCGTTTCCGGCGCCGTGGCAGAGCCCGCAGAAGTCGGTTTGTACTTCGCCGCTGTGAGTATCGTGACACTCGGTGCAGCTATTGAGGCTGTCTACGTGTTCGAACTTGCCGTTATATTCCACACCCGGATACTCATAGGCGCCCTGCGCTTCGGTGCCGAACAACGTTACGCCGGCCGGGAAGTAGTGAATATTCATGAATCTCAGACCGCTCGATACCGTGTCGGGATCGATCCCGGCAACTGCGGCGTCGACGTCCGGAGTCGACGAACGTCCCTGGTGGCAGTTGATACACAGGTTGGAGTCTTCCTCTCCTTCGCCAAAGCTGAGGAAAGCACCGCTGGGGAACTCGGCCCCTTCGACATCATAGCGAGTAAACTCGGGCAGCGAACTGTGACACGTTGTGCACAGCATGCCATTGGAGATAGGCTGGGCGATGTTGACGCCATGTTCCAGGAAGAATGGAAGCCCGGTAGCCGAGTGGCACTTGGCGCAGCTTCCGCTCACTTCTCCGTCCTCATCCCAGTGACGGAATGCCTCTGCCGAGCCGGCAAAGTGCCCTGCATCGCTTCTGGCAAGGCCCGCGACAAGGCTTGCATCCAGGTCTTCGGTCGAATCGTATAGAAGCTGAATGATGTACTTGCCGCCGTGGGCGAATCCGCCCGGATCCTTCTGTGAAACCTGGAAGTTATAGGCTGCCTTGAGAAGTCTCGGTGTCCAGGCATTATACCTGTTGCCGTAGCTGGCTTCGCCCTCATCGACCAGGCCGTTAGCATTGGTATCGACAAAGAAGTACGGATAAGAGTGGGCATCGTAGACTATTGGGGTTCCGGCGGCGGCATAAGCCTGAATGGCGTCGTACAGAATCGCCTGCAGGCTCTGAATTTCCTGCTTGATACCCTCGTCAGTGTTGCCGTCGCCATCGTAATCTGAAGTCGAACCGAGAAGACGGACGTCTTTCAGATCATCTTTCCCGGAAACGCCCGGATGACAGACGCTGCAATCTTCGATCTTGATCTCCAGGGTGTGGGGGTTGTGGCAACTGTCGCACGTGTCGATACCTTCGACGTGAGCGAATTTGGCATCATACGACTTGCCTTCGTACTCGTACCCGCTCTTGGCTACTCCGCCAAATCGAGTTGCCGCTGCGGCATAATAATGGATGTTGACGAAACCTAACGCGTCGCTAACGGCGTCCTCGTCGGATATGTCCGCCTCGGCGATTGCCTCGTCTACGGTACCACCCCACGCTCTGCCCTGATGGCACTGCATACAGCGGGCCTCGTCGCTGAGGCCGGTCACCTCGACGCCGGAGGGGAAAACAACGCTGTCTAAAGTTTGCGTAACTTCATTGTGGCAGGCGATACACTCGACCGTTGTGCCGATGGGGGCGGGATTATCAACCACTCCGACAGCCGTGCCGTCGGCGCCCAGGAAATCCCGGTATCCGGGCGTGCTGTGGCATCTCGCACAACTGGTTGGAATTTCCTGCGGGTCATCGGTATCCCAGTGGGAAAATGCCTCAGCCGTCGCGTCGGCGTGCCCCGAGCCGATCCAGTCGGCCTCGAACGGCACCTCGACAGCAAACGCCGGGGCGCAGGTCCACACGGCCAAAACCGCAACCAGCATTCCGAATTTCCATTTGTTAGAACTCTCAATCTTTGACATACATAACACCTCCAAAATTAGTCCCCCATCGTTACTGTACTCATCCTCCATATCAATCAGACCGGTTTCCTACGGCCTCAGAAGGAAACAAATCTATCCGTACGAAGGAGCCGGCAGCCTCCCGGGCCGCCAGCTTCTTTTCTACTCGATACTCGCTTTACACGATCAGACGCGCTTACTGCAGAGCACCAATAGATGCTTCCAGCAATTAAAATACCCTTGTTCACTTACTTTATTAATCCCTCGCACCGAATGAGGCCGATTGGGATAACTACACTATATGCCCGGTTGCATTATAGCAAAAACCGTGCCTAATCAGGTGGACTCGGGCGTCGCACTCAGCCATAATGCCGTAAGTCCATATCATTGCGATGTTTAGCTTGTAATGAGAGAGCGACTGTTCTTTTGGTAGGCAACTCTGCTGTCGCAATAATTCTCAGATGTGGGATATTACGCCGACTCTGCCTGTCACAACTGGGAACACAGCTAATATGCGCAAGCCAGAGGTGGTAATCATATCCATTCTAAGTTTCACTTAAATCTATCAATGTTCTTTTATGTGATAACTGTGCGGACTCAGTCACTGTGCAGCATTTGTCTTGTAAGAAGTCACAGTTTGGACAAGAAGCCGACGGTTGAGGCCATGATGCGCTGTCGGAGTTCCTCGCGTTTTTTGCTCGTTTGCTGGTTTTGGCAAAGGTCTTTGTAGTTTGCGCGGCAGAAATGGCAACCCATTGTCGTCAGGTGGAAATCGACATAGTCAAACCATTCCGGCGGCAGGTCCTCTAACAAAAATGCGGCCAGGGTGCTGCGTTTGGTGCAGCTCAGGCGTTGTTCTTTCCAGATTTCAGTCAGGAGGTCTTCCGAACACGAGATGGAAATATCTTTCGTGCCGCAGCGCTCGGCGAGATCATTGCGAATATGCTTGAGCGAGCGGTGCCTGAACGTTCTGACGTTGCCGGCGTCTACGCCGAGCTGGTTGGCTACGTCAGTGTTCGATAGCTGGCAGTAGAATATCAGTTCGGCCATCTTCAGGCTATTGAGCTTTTCTGCTTTTTGGAACTTTCTGACGAATTGCCGCAGAGTCTTCGTAAGGGCCTCCCGCACGAATTTATTCTCTTCATTGTGACTGACGCACCAGCTTGTGCTCGGGTCGCAACTGGCCACCTGCGCCATCGCGTCTTCCGACGTATTGTCCTCATTCCTGCAATAAACGTCCTGTATCAGACACACGCTCCTGGCCCAGGGCGTCCGGAGACGTTGAACGATCTCGTTGCGCACGATTGCGAAAAGATAGGTCTCCAGGCTGACTTCGATCTGGAGGCCGTCAACCACTCTGATGAACGACGCAAACGAGTTTTGGACGATGTCTTCTGCGTCGGCCCGCTGAGGAACCCTCGCCATCACAAATCCCAGCAGCCGGCCCTGGTATTCGTTTACAAGCTGAGACCACGCCTCGCGGTCGCCTCGCCGAATAGCTTCCAATAGGTTATTGTCTGTCTGGCTAAGATCGCTCATATACGATTATCTGACCGGGCCTAAGTATCGATCCAGCCACTTCACCACTTCTTGATTACATTGCTTATGATACTCCCAGGCGATGCCATGTCCCCCCGGAAAACGAATGTGTTTTTTGTGTGACTCCGCTGTTCCTAAAAGGTTGAACATGGGCTTCTGAGCCGTCTCGTATGGAAATACTGAGTCATCCGTGCCGTTTATCATCAGTATCGGGATTTTGACACGAGGCGCAAAATTGGCGGGATCGGAAGTGGGATGTCTTTTGCAGGCACAGATGCCTCCGATGAGGAAAACACCTACCTTGAATCGATCTTCGGGAGCAATCATCACCGGCCCCATAAGTGCACCCCAGCTAAAGCCGACATAGGCAAGTTTGTCGATGTCTATGTCAGACCGCGTCTGAAGATAATCTATAGATTTTCGCAAATCCTGTGATCTTTGGACATATAGATTCCTGCTTTGAATACCGTCGGGCGTATAGAAAGACTTCTCCAGTCGCCGCTCGTATGTGCCCTTATAAAACGGGACAATCAGTGCTCGACCGCTCTTGACGATTGCGACCATATGATGGTTGTAAGCCCTCTCATCCCAGGGGTTGCCCCTTGCTCCGCCGCCCGGGAACCAGACAACTGTCTGAAGAGGCGGTTCCACACCGTTAGGCAAGTGCAAATACGCGATTACACGCTCGTTAGGATACGCCGCATCGAATGTTATTCTCTCCCTTCGGCAGTAACCCAGATCCTGATCGTCTGATTCGACTCCTGGCCTCAACTCAGTTCGGTCGTACTTGTACCACGTATTTATATATGAATCTAAGACTTCATCGGAAACCGGCTTGAAATTTTCAAAGTCCCTGTGCTTGCACTCGATTGGGGCAAATGCAAGTTCAGACACGGCGCTTTTACCGCCAAGGTATTGCGCGCACCTCAGACCATTGCCAATATCTCTATCCCAGGGAGAGCGAAGTTCTCGATGTAGATAGTAAGGATCGCCCCAGGCTCCTCCCAGGATGTTTCTGGATTCCTTCTTGCCTTCAAAGCCGTTATAACACCATTCCCTTACATTACCCAGTCCATCGTACAGCCCAAACTCGCTCATCACACCGTGGCTACCGACGGGCTTCGGGCCGTCGCCGAAATTACTCATGGGAGAAACACGATAAGGTATCTTGCCTGCGCCGGTTGCCCGAAGCCAGTGGAAAATCGTTGGAAGATGCTTGCCACAGAAGCGCGCATATGCCATAGCTTCGTACCAACTGATACCGCCTACCGGATAATCGGCCTGGCCCCGAGGATACGTTCCGTTCCGCCAAACGGCCGGGCCAAAGCAGCCGGTCTGATCGCGGAACTGCTTGACAGCCTCCGACCAGTGCAAAGTCTTGCCGTCCTTAACAAACTCCTCTTGCCAATACTCGGCTTTCTTGTAGCCACCGCAATCGACGAATGCCTCGAACTGCCTATTGGTGACCTCATATTTGTCCACAAGGAACGCAGGAGTCGAAGGAATGGTCCTCGTGCCATGCCACAGATAGCCTTGACTAAGTTCGGATGCCGGCAAAAAGACCATATCACTCGAGAAGCTCCCGTTCTTATGCAAGAGAAAGTCCGTATGTCTGGCCGATAGGGAGGCAGGATCCGTGGTGGGCGGCGGTAGATCGTTGGAACGAATCACCTGCTGGCTCATGAATCCGGTCTTCTCCAGCTTCCAACAATGTGTGCCAAAAGGAATCCTGGCGCTCTCAATTGGAGAGCGGCCTATATAGTGCCAGTCAGTACTGTCGGTGGAGTATTCTCTAATAAACACTTCAACACCGGGTGGGGTCGTCTCAATCGAATGTTTCCTCGTTATATGCGGCCAGCGACCTATCAGCAAGGGATCGTTCGGAATGTAGTGTTCGGCCTTCTTTGCAAGGACGTAAGCGGAAAAATAATCGTTCTTGGCGATGAACCGGTCGATCTGGGCCATAGCGTCCTGCTGTGCCCACATCGTTGTGTAGTGCTCCCAGGCAATGGCGCCCGCTAAGACCGTCACCAGCACGATACTCGATATCAATGCCGTTGTAACTTTGCGGCGAAGAACGCCCCTGACCAGCCGCCCCGCAGGCCCTACGCGCCTTGCCTTAATAATGCGGCCATCGAGATAGCGACGCAGATCATCTGCAAATTCACCGGCGCTTTGATAACGCCGGTCCGGCTCCTTCTCGATTGCCTTGCAGCAAATTGTCTCCAGATCCACCGGAACGTGCCGGTCAATCCGACGCGGCTTCTGAGGCTCCTCGTTGACGATCTGATTGATGATCTTTTCACGAGTGTCTCCTTCGAAAAGCGAGCTAAGCGTCAGCAGCTCGTACAAAGTCACGCCGAGAGAATATATGTCCGACCGATGGTCCGTCTCTTTGGAATCGCTGTGTATCTGCTCGGGGCTCATATATCGCGGCGTGCCAACGAAAGAGCCCGTCATCGTCATCGCCTGCTCCTCGATTATTCTGGCAACGCCGAAATCCAGAAGTACGAGCCGCCCATCGCCGGTCATCATCAGGTTGGACGGCTTGATGTCCCGGTGGATAATGCCCTCGCGGTGCGCGTAGTCCAGTGCCTCGGCAACCTCGCCGATCAGGCGAGCAACCGTATCGAAATACTCTCTTTTTGAAGTATTGTTTCCAAGCACGCAAAGTGTTTCTTCAGTGAATCCCATTGCGCCGGCCGCTTCCATATCAAGACCGATGTCAGAGTCTTTGCCGTTGGGCGCCACTTCTCCATTGGATTCCAGGGTTTTAGCGGCTCGGAGATTCTCGATTATATTATCCAGGTTGTGACCCTGGATCATCTCCATCGCATAATAGCAGACTGTGCTCTGAGCGCCCTCGGCGTATATGGTAACTATGTTGGGATGCCGCAACTTTGCCGCAGCTCTGGCCTCACGGCGGAACCGCTCGACCGCCGAACTATCAGCGGCGAAACTCAAAGGAAGGATCTTCAGAGCCACCCGGCGATCCAGCGATATTTGCCGGGCCTGATACACTACACCCATTCCGCCAGCGCCCAGGCGTCGTTCGAGAAGAAAGTCGCCCAGTCGCAGGTTAGGCTCCAGACCGGATACAAGAGGATCATCTACTGTTGAGTCCTTACCGGTGGTTTGGGCTCTTGTTGTCTTATGAGCCGCCGTCATCCCTGCGCGAGTGCTGACGGCCCGAGCCGCGCATTTGTCGCATGTCCGTAAATGACGCTTCCATGCGGCTAAACGGTCGGCGGGCGCGTCGCCGCTAATAAATGCCGTCAAATCTGATTGTGACAGACAATCGCTCATCGGTCCGCAGGCACCAGAAGCCTTTTCTGAAGTTCGCTGTCTATTATAGTCTTTTCGCTGTTACAAAGCAATTATAAGTCGGGGCACAGATCGGGATATATATCCACAAGGGTATGAGCGAAATAAGCCCGAAAATGGCGATTACAGAAAAAAATGCAAAAAATTCAGAGAAAACATGTAACGCCATGGCGGTTTTCCCGTCTTCGAGAGTAGGAAAACGTACTCTTGGTCTGACCGAACATTTGCCGTATTTGGAGGTCTGGTAAAATGAGAAAGAAAGCACGTCTTCTACTGGCCCTGTGGTTCGTCCTTTTTGCTTTCAGCGTAACGATAAAAGCACAGGACGAGCAGTGGCTTCAGTATCATTCGGCGCGCGAAGCACACCGCATCATGCCCGGAATGGGAAGTTCAAGGCAGGAGGCGACCGCGAAAAAGCCTCAAGGCGTGAATCTGCCGACATTCAACACGCAAACACCGATGTTCGTTCGCTGGCCTGCGCCAATGGCTCAAGACGGCGGCTTGTGGGTCGCCCTGGATCGTACGAATAAGCAGGGGAAGTTGGACCGATTGTATATAGACTCCAACGGCAACGGCCATCTGGATGATGAAGAGGCGGTGCAAGCATACAATACGGATCGACATTACACCTATTTCGGCCCGGTGAAGGTGGTTTTTGATACGGAAGAAGGACCTGTAACGTATCATTTGAACTTCAGATACTTCGATTATAACGAGCGAAACCAGCGATTGTACATCTATTCGGGCGGCTGGTATGAAGGCGAGGTCGCGGTCGGAGATCGAAAGAAGTATTGCCTGCTGATAGATCGCAATGTCAACGGAACGTTCAATGACAAGTCTCTGAATGCGGGCCAGTGCGATCGCATCCGGGTCGGTAAAAAGGGCAGCCACGATACCGTTTGGGTTGGCAACTACATCGAAATCGACGATGTATACTACACCATCGAGATTTGCCGCGATGGCGCCTTCATTAAGCTTGCCAGAGCCGAGGATCTGACATTCGGCACCGTTCGCGTGCCCGAGACGATCACCGAGCTTACTGTCGGCGGTGAGAATGGGCTTTTTCTGCTTGAGCCGAAAAGTGGTATTAGCCGGCTGCTGGTCGGCAAATATCGCATCGACCACTGGCAGATCGATCGGAAAGATGACAAGGGCAGAAACTGGACGCTCCGAGGCAGTTACTTTCGTCAGCGGGGCGACTTCGAGATCGCGAAAGGATCGGAAACGTCCCTGAAAATCGGCGAGCCGATAACGGCGTCTTTAAGTGTGAGCCAGAGAAGCGGCAACTATGAGTTCTCGAAAGTTCTGCGGGGCTCGTTAGGTGAGTACGTGAGAATCACCTGCTCCGGACGTAATGTCGGCAATCTCTGGAAAATGAAGGCTACGAATAAAGATGGTACGTTTGAGAAGCTCTTTGCGATCCCGGACCAGTGAGGGGCTGATTGTAAGCTCTCGCGTCGAGAGCTAAACGAACTCAAAGGAACTTTTGTCTTTAACCTTGAGCCGTTAGGGCCCTTCAAATATGTGAGCAGGCCGTTTACCCTGGCGATGACCCCCGTCGAAATTCCGCAGGCGGAGCGTAAGCTGTTGGCATGGTGGAAGTTCGATGAGAGTTCGGGCGATACGGCCGCTGATTCATCAGGCAACAATCACACCGGCAAGCTGATCGGCCGACCGAAGTGGCAGCCGGAAGGCGGCAAAGTTGGCGGCGCTCTGTCATTTGACGGCGTCGATGATTACATCGACTGCGGCCTTCACGACGGTTTCAACCTTGCTGATGCCGTCTCGATTTCGGCATGGATCAAGCTCGCGGTTCCGGCCGAAGATCAAAAGATTGCCGGCAACCAGGATGACCTCTCCGGAGGTTACAAGCTCAGTATCTATTCCGGCAAAGCCGAACTTGAAGTCCGCGATTCCGGCAACCTGTTGAGAAACAACAGGTTCGTAAGCGGCGGAACAGTTTTAGAGCCGGGCGTTTGGCACCACGTCGTGGGAACCTACTGTAAGGGAGGGTACATAAGGACCTATGTAAATGGGAAGTTGGACAGGGAACTGGCAACTCCCAGCATACTCGCTCCGTCGACCGGGACGGTGAAGATCGGCCGCGAGCCCTTCAGCGATTTGTACTGGTTCAACGGACTAATGGACGATCTGCAAATCTACAACTACCCTCTGTCCCAGGATGAGGTGGCGTCACTATATTCCGGCGACGGCCAACCGATGGTCGCAAAGATCGAAAAACCGAAAGAAGGGGGCGGCAAATAAGATAAAAAAGGTGAAATCACGATAAGAAAAGCACGTATGAAACAACGCTGGATTCGGCCGCAAACGGGCTAAAGCCGTCGACCTGGATTTCGACGGGCGCGGAAACCGGAGATCACACGAGATTTTGTGGACGCGGGGCAACTGAATTCTTCGAGACACTGATGTCTATCACTGGAATCGTTAGCCTGTGTTTGACTTTGGGCTGGAAGGATTGTAAGTTGTTTCTGTGACAGATTTATATGAAAGTATTTACAACAGCCGCCTCAGGCGCAGCGAGCCAAAGTTCAAGCTTTGGCGCTCGGCGGGACTTCTGCTGACGTATAAGTGCAATTGCGCCTGCGAGTTCTGCTATTACAATTGTGCGCCGGACAAGGGCGGGCTAATGCCGGTTGAGACAGCCATCGGCGCGTGGCAGTCTCTCAGGATTCTCGCAGGGGATCGCGCCAGGATCCACATCACCGGCGGGGAAGCCTTTCTCTATTGGGATCATTTGCAGGAGGTGCTCGGAGCAGCTCAGCGCGAGAAGCTCGGCAAGGTCGATCTGATAGAGACCAACGGCTTCTGGGCTACGAGCGAAAAGACTGCAAGGGACCGGCTCAAGAGACTCGACGAACTCGGCATGAAGCGATTCAAAGTCAGCACGGACCCGTTTCATCAGGAGTACGTGGACATCGCAGTAGTGCGCCGGCTGGCGGACGTGGCTACGGATGTGCTCGGTTCCCATCGTGTGCTCATCCGCTGGCAGAAGTACCTCGAAAATCCGACCAAAGTGGAAAATATATCTTCCGCTGAACGCGATAAAAGCTATATCGGCGCAATTAATGACTATCCCTGCCGTTTCACCGGCCGGGCCGCAGGGAAGCTTGCAGAACTTATCGCAGCGCAACGAGCGGAAGCTACACAAAGTGGAGACAACTGTAAGGCGGATTTTCTCGGCGCCAAGGGCGTACATATTGACCCGTTCGGCAACGTCTTTAGCGGAACGTGCAGCGGCATCGTTCTTGGCGACGTGAATCGCACGCCGCTCGAGGAAATCTGGCGACAATTCGACCCGGCGAAAGAGGAGTTCATCGGTACGCTGTTCAATTCCGGGCCTGCGGGCCTGCTCGCAGAAGCTGAGAAGCAAGGCTACCAGAGGCGGCGAGCTTACGCCGACAAGTGCCACCTGTGCGCGAGTATCCGGCAGTATCTCATCGAAAACAGCCTCGGCAGACCGGTGGTCGGCCCGCCGGAATGCTACAGTAATCGGCGTCAAACGGCAGCAGAGCCACACAAATGAACGCACCTTCATCCTGAGTTAATAAGCATAGCAAAAAAGATGACCAAACATGTCCGGGGGGAGAACGTATGTCCAGCGAGTACCAAAAAAGCTGATTAGTGAAAATGCTTATTGATTTTGACGCTGAAATAGTCCAGAATAGATATGAATTCGGAGCAAATGACAACTTATACAAATGACCTGCGGCCTGATTTGCCGGGGATATCGACCGATATGGCTGAACAAGTCAGCATGGAAACGACAATGGAGGAGAACGTGGCCGTAGTTGCCTTTAAGTCTCCTTCGATAACCGACGTGGAGGCAATCGGCACGGCCACAAATGAGATTCGAAGCTTTGTCGAAGAAAAAAAGCCGGAAAGGCTGGTTTTTGACTTCGAGAACGTCAAGTTTTTCTCTTCGGAGGTGCTCGGGCTATTGCTGGATATCCGCGCCCGGCTGGAGCCGTACAACGGTAAAGTCGTCCTGAGTGCGATAAACCCACAACTGCACAGAGTTTTCAAGATCACCAATCTTGATTCGGTTTTCGGCTTCTTTCCCGACAAGAACAGCGCCGTCAGAGCGGAAAATCCTGATTAACCCGCCCGGAACCGATCCGGGCGGCGCTGAGGCGTTTAACGGTGTAATCGAACTTGCGTTTCTAAGAGAAAGGCAGATGCTATGCACATCGCGACACAATTCTCAATCTTCATGGTCAACAAGCCGGGCGTGCTGGCCAAGGTTCTCAACGAGTTCGCACAGGCCAAAATTAACATCGTGGCGATAACGATGATGGATTCGGTCGAACATGGAGTTATGCGGGTGGTCTTTGCCGCTCCCGAGAAAGCGAAAAAAGTGCTGTCCGATTCGAATATGTCATATAACGAGACGGAGGTCTTGTGCATCAACCTGGACAACAAGTCCGGAGCGCTGGCTTCCGTTGCGGAGAAACTGGCCAGGAACCACATAAACATCACTTATGCCTACTGTACGGCCGGAGCCAAGGGTGGAAGAACGACCGGCGTCTTGAAAGTCGCCAACGTCAAAAAGGCAATGAAGATCCTCGAAAAGACCCACGGCAATAGCAAAGGCAGTAAATCGCACCCGGTGGTAAGACGCCCGCGATCCACAAGAAAGTAGAAGGGCCCGGCAGGGCTTCGTAGTCTGATTGAAAAACACGGCACCGCCTTTTGAATTCACAACGCGAAAAGTCTGGGAACTCTTCGCTAGTTCTGGTAATATTGCACGCTGCTGAAATCTGATTTCATATTTGGATGATTTTGGGAGCTTCTTATGTGGTCTTATCCGCCTATTGACGACACTCGGATTGATTTTACACCGGCCCGCCTGGGCGAACCTGACATCGAATCGATGTACAAGATCGACACGGAGATGTTCGTATCCGACGACGTCAGAGTGTCGTATTATGTGCGGTCCACCGATCTGTCGGCCTGGGAAAAAATCAGCGATGCACCATCATTCGAGTGCGCCGGCCCCCGCGAGAAGATATTTTTCAATCCTGCCGGACTCGTCTGTGGAATCGTAACCTGCGGCGGTCTTTGTCCCGGTCTCAATGATGTGATTCGGACGATAACTCTGACGCTGCAATGGGAATACAACGTCACGAAAGTGTTGGGATTCTGTTTCGGCTACCAGGGTCTGTCTGCGAATCCCCGCAAACAACCGATGGAACTTACGCCCGATTCCGTGGACGCGATCCAGAATCTGGGCGGGACGATACTCGGTACGTCCCGAGGCCACCAGGAACCGGCTGACATGGTCGCGACGCTGCAAAAGCACAACGTAAGAATGCTCTTCGTAATAGGCGGAGACGGCACGTTCGCCGGCGCGCATGCGATCTGGAAGGAGTGCCGGCGGCAGGAACTGAAGATTTCAGTAATCGGGATCCCAAAGACAGTTGACAACGACATATATTTTACCGAGACCACGTTCGGCTACGTAACAGCCGTGGAAGAGGCCCGCAGAATTCTCGGGCGGGCACACGTCGAAGCAAAGGCGTCCTGGGACGGCGTAAGTCTGGTCAAGCTGATGGGCAGGGACTCGGGATTCATCGCCGCAGGAGCGACCATCGCCAGCGGTGACGTGAATTTCTGCCTGATCCCGGAGGTGCCGGTCGTTGTCGACGGCCCGCAAGGTTTACTCACAAAGCTGGAACAGCGTTTGGAGCGAAAACATCACGCAATGGTCGTTGTGGCCGAGGGTGCGGGGCAGGAGCTGATCGCAGGCTCGGAATCGGTCCGGAGAGATGCGTCCGGTAATGTTGTTCTTAAAGATATAGGTACTTATCTTAAGACCCTTATCCAGGATTACTTTCATCAAAAGGGCAAGCCGGTTACCATTCGTTATTTCGATCCGAGCTATGAAATCCGCAGTTGTCCTGCGAACGCCAAAGATTCGGAGTATTGCCTGCTGCTGGGGCAAAACGCCGTTCATGCCGGTATGGCGGGCAAGACGGACATATTCATAGGATTCTGGAATCAGCATTATATTCACGTGCCGCTAACCGCGGCTATCAACAGGAGAAAGAGACTGGATACTCGCGGCCAGCTCTGGCAGACCGTCCTGACGACTCTGGAGTAGCCGACGGTCAGTTATTCGGTGGCGGGCTGTTTTTTTCAAGAAAAACGCTTGACGTCTGATTTTAACTTTGTTAATGTTTGCAACCTCGAAACCTTTCGGGGCCGTAGCTCAATTGGTTAGAGTATCGGACTGTCGATCCGAAGGTTGAGGGTTCGAGTCCCTTCGGCCTCGTTTGAGCCTTGTCGGTGTCAATCGCTGACAAGGCATTCTTTTTTGTGGCCGGCATGCCAACCAACAAAGCTTTTCGTATCGATCATTGAGAGCTATGCGGGGTACCAAATTCGCAAGGCCGGCCACTGGACCGAAATCTGCGACCGGTAAAGCTTCCCGGACTTGGCACGAGGGTGTTGAGTACTTTGACCAAATCTGGTAAAGTCACAGCGAAGTAATTATGGAGGTAACTGCTATGCTAAACAGACGGACGTTCCTTAACAATTCGTGTATTGCCGCGGCACTGTTGTTATTAGTTCCCATGATTGGCTCAATGGCGTTTGCTCAGGCGTTGACGCCGGCTCAGCAGGCTGAGGCGATTCTCAAAGAGTGCAATGTGACCGGTGGGCTGATCGTACACATCGGTTGTGGCAATGGCAGGCTCACGGCAGCACTGCGAACCGGTGACGGCTTCCTCGTTCACGGGCTGGATCGCAGCAAGAACAGAGTCGAATTGGCGCGGAAATACATCAAGTCAGTTGGATACTACGGTCTGGTCTCGATCGACCGGCTCACAGCGAGAAGTTTGCCTTACACCGACAATCTCGTAAACCTCGTCGTCTCAGACAAGCTTACCGGCGTATCCATGGACGAGGTCATGCGCGTTCTAGCGCCGTCCGGTGCGGCGTACATAAAGACCAACGGCAAATGGAAAAAGACGGTCAAGTCGCAGCCGGAGCAAATCGACGAGTGGACGCATGCCCTGTACGACTCGACTAACAACGCCGTCTCGGATGATTCGATAGTCGGGCCGCCTAAACAGTTGCAGTGGGTGGTCGGGCCGCAATGGGCCAGAAGCCACGATCATTTGGCAAGCATCAGCGGCGCAGTCTCGGCGGGCGGCCGCATCTTTTACATAATAGACGAAGCGCCGATTGCTCTGGTGGTCCTGGAGCCCGACTGGCATCTCGTCGCTCGCGATGCCTTCAACGGCGTGCTGCTCTGGAAACGGCGGATACCTAAATGGCAATGGCACCTGAGGGGTTTCCGCACCGGGCCGAGCGACCTTTCAAGAAGACTGGTAGCCGTGGGTGACAGAGTTTATGTAACGCTGGGCATAGACCGCCCGCTGGTTGGTCTGGATGCCGCGACAGGCAAGACAATCAAAACGTACGAGCAAACCGAAGGCACACTGGAAGTCGTCCACTGCGAGGGCACCCTTTATGTTGTTGCCGGCGAGGTCGGCGAAAAAGACGAGTCGGACGAAGGTTTGAAACCCGGCTTCGCTCGCGTGCGCCCGCAACGGCCGGGCTATCTGGAGAATCCGCCGGCTAAACGAATCATCGCACTTGACGCGGAAACGGGCAAAGTGCTCTGGAGGAAGTCGGACGCAGAGACCGTCGAACTGATGCCCACAACGCTGGCCGTGAGCAAAGGGAACTCACGTGTCGAGGGCGTCTCACCCTCGGAACAAGGGCAGGATGCCCTCGCCACGAGCGGGCGAGATGCCCGCGACACAATGCGCCTCTTCTTCCAGAACGCCGACGAGATAATCTGCCTGGCAGCGAATTCGGGCGAAGAGATATGGCGAGCCGAACGCCCAACCAGCCGGAGCCGCCCGACATGGTCGGCGCCTACGCTCGTAGTGTACGACGACGTAGTTCTTTCGGCCGACCGTGCGGTTGCGGACAAAAAGACGCCCGATACCGACAGCAAGCAGAAGGTCGAATGGATAGTCAGCAGCAGGGGCGGCCAGGCGCCGGTGGGTGAGCTGATCGCGTTCTCTGCTAAAAACGGCGAGCGGCTGTGGAGCTGCTCGGCACGCGAGTGCTACAATGCTCCGGCCGATGTTCTCGTAGCCGACGGCCTTGTATGGACCGGGAGTCTGGTCAGAGCGAGAGACCCCGGAATAACCGAGGGCCGCGATCCTGTGACTGGCGAGGTCAAGCGCACGCGTCCGGCGGACAAGGAGTTCTTCGCCGCGGGGATGGGACATCATCGCTGTTACCGCAACAAAGGCACCGGCGATTATCTTGTGCTCGGACGATCCGGAGTCGAGTTTATCGAACTGGAGACCGGCAAGGCCATCCCGAACCATTGGGTGCGCGGCGCATGTCAGTACGGCGTGATTCCCGCTAATGGCCTGCTGTACGCACCGACCAATCCGTGCGCGTGCTTCATCAAGGCAAAGCTGCCCGGCTTCAACTGCCTGGCGCCCGGGCGGATGCGGCCAAAGCAGGAAATCGACGAATCAGCGGGCCGTCTCGAGAAGGGCCCGGCGTACAACCAAATAGTCAATAGTCAATCATCAATTCATGGCTTAGCCACAGTCAATCCCCAAGACTGGCCGACATATCGGCACGATAATGCCCGTAGCGGTTACATCCCGGTTCGGATCAATCCTGAGCTGAAACAGAAGTGGAACAAGCCGCTTGGCGGCAGGCTTAGCAGCGCGGTCGTCGCCGAGGGGAAACTGCTCGTCGCAGATGTTGACGCCCACACGGTTCACGCCATGAGCGCAGAATCAGGCCGCGATCTATGGAGCTGCACGGCGGGCGGGCGAATCAACTCGCCGCCAACGATCTGGCGGGGCCTGGTGCTGTTTGGCTGCGCGGACGGGTGGGTCTATTGCCTTCGCGCTCTGGACGGGTCGCTCGTCTGGCGATACCGCGCGGCACCCGCGGACCGTAGAATTGTCGCATACGGTCAACTCGAATCGACATGGCCCGTTCCCGGAAGCGTATTAGTGCGGGACGGCATAGCTTACTGCGCCGCCGGAAGATCATCTTATCTCGATGGCGGCATAAGACTTCTCAGGCTGGATGTGAAGACGGGCGAATTGCTCTCGGAAACGATGGTCGACCACCGTGATCCCAAAACCGGCTTTCAGCGAAAAGGCTCGGTGCACGGCACGAACATGCCGGGTGCGCTGCCGGATGTACTTTCGTGTGACGGAGAGTCGATCTTCATGCGGCACAATCGTTTCGATCTGGAAGGCCAACCACAAAAGCCGGACGTGCCGCACCTGTTCAGCTCCGCGGGCTTTCTCGAGGATTCCTGGTGGCACCGCACGTATTGGCAGTTCGGCACGACAATGGGAACTAACTACGGTGGCTGGCCCCGCGTGGGCAATCGGGTTCCGGCCGGACGGATACTTGCTTTTGACGACGACTCTATTTACGGCTTTGGCCGCAGTCAGTACATTCACCACGGAGCACACGTCGGGATCGACGGTGCGACCATCTTCCACTTCAAGCCGCAGCGAGACGCCGAGCGGCGATTCACACACTACCGGGCCTTCGCCATCGAGCGACCAGACGAAAGGACGAAAAATAGGAAATACCGGTGGACCGGTCAGCAGCCTGTGATCGCACGTGCCATGGTTCTCACGAAAAACGGACTCTTTCTTGCGGGCCCTCCGGATGTCTTTTCAAGCAAGGAACCCGCTGAGACTTTGGAAGGCAAAAAGGGCGGACTCCTATATGTGCTGTCAACAGCGGACGGCAGCGAGCTGGCGCGGCACGAGCTTGAAAGTCCGCCCGTATTTGACGGCATGGCGGCTGCCGACGGAAAACTGTATATGGCGACGACCGACGGCGAAGTGTTGTGTCTGGAGTAACCGTGCCGTGCGATGGCCCATAGTCTATGAACAATGAACTCATAACAATGAACTATTAGTAAGGAGAATCGAATGTCAGCAGAAAACAAGAATATCGTTTCGCGGCGAGGCCTGCTCGCCAGGAGTGTAATAGCCGCAACCGCCGTAACCACCGGCACGCATGGAGCAGAGCGGACCCGTCAGGCCCGTGCGGCCCGTGCCAGAGCGAGAGCGCTGCGGAGATCCAGGAGGGGACAGGTCGGCCTGCAGCTATACTCGGTGCGCGAAGTATGCAAGAATGATCTGCCGGGCACTATTGAAGCAGTGGCGAAGATGGGCTACAAGGGCGTCGAATTTGCGGGCTACTACGACTACACGGCCAAGCAACTGCGCAAGATGCTCGACGACAACGGCCTCGAATGTTGCGGCACGCACACCGGTCTGCCCACGCTGCTCGGAGATGAGTTGGCCAGGACCATCGAGTTCAACAAGACAATCGGCAACAAGTACCTTATCGTCCCCGGTTTGCCCGGTAAGTACCGCGAGTCGCACCAGGCGTGGCTCGATACGGCCAAGCTCTTCAACGAGCTTGCCGAGAAGGTTAAGCCGCACGACATGCTCGTCGGCTATCACAATCACAGCGTCGAGTTCCAGCCCATGAAAGGCGAGCTTCCCTGGGACACCTTCTACGGCAACACGAAGAAGGACGTCGTCATGCAGCTCGACGTCGGCAACGCGATGCACGGCGGCGTGGATCCACTGCCCTATCTCTACAAGTATCCCGAACGAGCGATCACCGTACACGTCAAGGAATACAGCGAGACTGATCCCAATGCATTCGTCGGCGAGGGTGACGTCAACTGGAAGGCCTTTTTCGCGCTCTGCCGGGCCGTCGGTTCGACCGAGTGGTTTATCGTGGAGTACGAACGCAAAGGCGCTCCGCCGCTCGAATCCGTCGAGAAATGCCTGAATAACCTTCGCAAACAGAGGCTCGTATGATCGGGCCCGGCTTGAAGCTGAGAAACCTTCCCCTGTTATCCGTCTGCGCGATCGCAGTTTCGTGCGTAGTGATTGGCTGTCGGAACTTCAGCGCAGGATCAGCCGAACCGGTTGTGCTGCAATTCTCGTTGAGCCTTGATCCGGCGGTCTATGCGAAGTCGCATTACAAGAAGCCTCCACAATTCGCCGTCTGGATCGAAGATGCCGCGGGCGAGCAAATCCGAACCGTATATGTCACTGAGAAAACCGGCGCCGGCAGCTGGGGCGGCAAAACGGTCCGTCCGATTTCTCTGCCTTACTGGGTGAGTCGATGGAATAAGGAGACCGGCAACAGGGGTGATCCGACACCTGCGCATCCGGCTGCGGACGCCGTGACCGGGGCGACGCCGAAGAAGGATTTGACCTGTCGAACCGAGGTGCCGGCGGCCAGCAAGTGGAACTACTTCATCGAAGTGAACGTATCCGGAGATTACAACGATTCCTTCCCGGCAAAGACCAGAGACGGCAAACGGGACCGTAACGGCAACGGCCAGCCATCGATCATTTACAAGGGCCGGATCACTGCCATGCCGGGTCAACAGAGCAAACCTGAATTGATAGGCAGGACGGACCAATTCGAGCGTGTCGAAGGTGTCAACCCGGATTTGGAATGTATTACCGACGCGAAAAATTTATTCTCCAAGATCGAGGTTGCCGCCCTGTAGCCTGAGTCCGTAGTCCGTAGGGTGGGGCTTGCCCCACCGACCGGTAGGTAGAAAAGATGGTGGGGCTTGCCCCGCCCTACACGCTGTGTATCTTAAGGAGAATCAAAATGAAGGCGAGAGTATTCAGTGCCGTGATGTTACTGCTCCTTTTTGCGCCATGGGCCATCGCCGATGCTCCCATGACGGCCGAGGTTATCGAGGTGACCAAAATCTGGGACAAGGCTCCGCACAACGCTTTCACCGACCTTATCCGCTGGAACGGCCGGTTCTGGTGCGTCTTTCGCGAGGGCAGAGGGCACGTCTCGACCGACGGCAAGATACGGGTGCTCGTATCCGGAGACGCCAGCGTTTGGAAGCCGGCCGCTTTGGTTGCACAGGATGGCCGCGACCTGCGCGATCCTCACGTCTCGATCACGCCGGACAATAGACTGATGCTGATCGGCGGTATAGCGGTGAGAAAGAAGGACAATCAAAGCGCGCCAACGGCGGCGTTTGTCAGTTTCTCTAATGACGGCAAAAAATGGACGAACCCCCGAACCGTAACCAAACCCGGTAGGTGGCTCTGGCGCGTCACCTGGCATGATGGAAAAGCTTACGGAGTCACATACGGCGGCGCCGAAGACGGGCCGTATATCGATCTGCGAGTCAGCTCGGACGGTGTGAATTATCGTAAGCACGTGGCAAAGCTTTTTGACAAAGGGCGCCCCACAGAGGTTACTCTGCGTTTTGGCCCGGACGATACCTGTTACGCTCTCGTCCGCAGAGACCGTTGGCAGAACCAGCCCAGGAGTGCCGTCTTGGGCGTGAGCAAGCCCGACTACACCCAATGGCAATGGCACGACCTCGGCGAGAAATTCAACAGCTTCGGCGGCCCCAATTTCATCCGGATTCCCGGCGACCACTGGATCGCTGCCGGAAGAATGTTCGACGGCGGCGTTCACACCGCACTGACCTGTCTCGACGTCAACGGCGGCACAATGTCCAAATTGACAAGACTCCCCGGCGGCGGAGATACGAGCTACCCCGGCCTGGTCTGGCATGATAAAGTGCTCCACGTGAGCTATTATTCGAGCCACGAAGGGAAAACCGGCATTTATCTGGCAAAGGTGAAGCTAAACGGGCTAAAATAAGGCGAATTCGCATTTAGCGGTATCACTTGCAGAGCAAAAATGGTAGAATAGTGCCGTGGCGATGCTTATGGCGTCGCGGCGTTTTTTGACCTTTTATGTGGTAAGTACTATGCTGGGCGGCGATACTGCGGTTTATTTGTTTACGATTTCGATATTTCTCATATCACTAAGCATCCATGAGTGCGCACACGGCTGGATGGCATACAGATTCGGCGACGACACCGCGGCAAGAATGGGACGCCTGACGCTGAACCCTATCGCCCATATCAGCCTCATCGGCACTATTGTACTGCCGCTGGTCGCGGGATTCGGCTGGGCCAAGCCGGTGCCGGTCAACTTCGCGGTCCTGAACAAGAGACAGGTTTTACTTGTAGCCGCGGCCGGCCCCGCTTCCAATCTGCTGCTCGTCCTTGCGCTGACAGTTTCGTTTCACGTCTTCGGTCTGGCCGCGAGTCCGTTGCTGTCGGCTTTTGTGTCGCTGGCAATTCTTTACAATATAATCCTCGCGGTATTCAATCTGCTTCCCATCCCGCCGCTGGACGGCTCGAAGATGGTCTACGCCGGACTTCGGTCTCCCGGAGCGATCAGCGCGTATGGGCAATTCTCGCAATTCGGGGTATTTATTCTTGTTGGTTTTCTCGCATTCGGAGGATTTCACCGGATCATACTGCCGATCGTTGAAGGATTTTACGCCTTGCTGGGATTACCCCTATCTCTTTGACCATTGGGCTATGCGGGTCGGCAGGAAGCGCCAAGCCGGCGGCTAAAGAGGCGATTATGAAACGCATAAGAAACAAATACGGCGGAACGGTAATCAACATTATTACCGCTGTAGTCTTCTTCGGCCTTCTTGCTTACGGTATCGTCTGGTTGATGAAGAGCTACGGCCGGGCTGGCGAGCAATACGCAGAGACGATGGTCCAGGCGAAACACGACGCCACGAGTGTAAAGTGTCAGATGAATCTGCGCGCCATCGGGCAAAACCTGCACATGTACGCCGTTGCCAACGGAACATATCCTGAATCGCTCGAGGAGTTAATGCGATTCAGCGGAAACACCCGGTTGTTCAAGTGCCCGTCGCCCGAGGGAGAGCAGTATAAGTACATCGCCGGCCACGGCCGCAACTCTCCGGACTCTAATGTCGTGCTGTTCGAGCCGAAGCCCGTTCACGACGGGCGCGCCGGCGTATTGAGACTTGGCGGACAAGTCGAACTGCTCACACCCGAAGAACTCCAGCAGGCAATTAACCAGACGCTTGCCAATCTCAAAAGGTAGGGTGGGGCTTGCTCCGTGTCGCGGGTGTCTCGCCCGTGTTCGAGGGCGGGACGCCCGCGACGCGTTTGGAACGGGTTGCCCCACCGGTCTCGGCATTGGCTTTATTGCATGCTCTCCGTCGCTTCTTGTCGACGGCCTACGGGCTTATTGAGCTTCTGGTCATACTTTCATCGGCACATAACCTTTCGCTGTGCTCTATTTTCGGCCGCTCCGGCGGATATTGGCTTTCCAAATTGGGTTTGTTTTCGGCGGGTTCGGGACGAGATGTATCGTCATAATGCCTTTCCAGATAAGATGTTCTGTCGATTAAGTTCTGCATGAATTGGGTTTGTTTTGCGAAATCGCTATCGAGACTGAAAGGCGCAGCGGCCGTGACGGCAAGTCTTTCCTCGGCGTCCTCACGCTCTATTCTGCGAACGGTTTGAAGCCTCTTGAGCTTGATTATGGTCCCGTTCATACTGCTCTCGATTCGCCGCTCGTGCATGAACAGCCGTTCGATTGTCTCA
>CAZRBG010000005.1:0-165272 GCA_964598225.1 uncultured Pirellulales bacterium | reverse complement strand
ATCACCAGACGTAGCGTAGTGGGGCAGTCACGCGGCGAAGCCGCTTAGTCCAAGGTGGCATTCTCATCCCTTCATCAATTTTTTTCTGCGTTTTTGAAGCACAAACAGCAATTTCCAAAAATTTTTGAGAAATTCTGAAATATTTTCTTGGCAACTTCTACATTTGTAGTAAAATGCTTCTACGATTGTAAAAGGAGATTTAGGCAATGAAACTGACACAGGCAGAATGGCAAATCATGAACGCCTTATGGCAAGAACACCCGGCAACAGCCAGACAGATAATGGACCGGCTGCCCAAAGACGTTCAATGGGCCTACACCACCCTAAAGACGATGCTCAGCAGGCTGGCGGAAAAAGAGGCCGTCAGCGAAAAGAAACGCGGCAATACGAGCGTCTATGAACCGCTTCTTTCGCAACGCAGGGCCCGGCTGAGCGCGTTTGGGTTATTGCTGGAGCAGTCTTTTGACGGCGCGATGGGGCCGCTGGTGCATTTCCTGCTGCAGGAGAAAAAGCTAAACGACAAAGAGAGAAAAGAACTCATCGAAATCCTTCAAGATGAAGGCGAGCAAAGGGGAAAAGTAAAATGATCGAGCAAATCAATAACGTCGCGTCTTCATGGTGGAGCTGGACGCTAAGCATGTTCTGGCAGGTAGGGATTCTGGTAGCGCTGGTCTGGTGCGCCGATTTGATCATTCGCAAATGGGCCTGGCCGCAGCTTAGATATGCCCTCTTGTTGATGGTGTTAGTCAAGCTTGTCCTGCCGCCGACGATTTCTCTGCCGACCAGCATCACGTCCGGACTGCAACCTATGGTCTCAGGAGAGAAGCATACACAGTACCTCGGCACAACCCCTTCCGGAACACTCGAACGCTTTCAAGGGACTTCACCAGAGTATTCGGCTGACGCCGTCGCTCCCAGTGGCAGCTCGGAACGACAGGCGGCACCCGTGCTTGTCGGCGGCGAAAAGGTATCCGGCCCGAATGCAAGCCCTCCCAAGCCGGTCTGGCAAGTATACGCAATGGCGGTTTGGCTTGCGGGAACGCTCTTTCTTGGCGGCTGGCTTGCCCTCAAATTGCTGCATCTGCGCAAGGAAGACCGCAAGCTCACAGCGACGGCCACCCTTCCGGAATCCTTTTATGAGACGTTAGCTCGATGCGCCAAGAGCCTCGGAGTTCGCCGGATTCCGAAGGTGGTTCTAACTCGAAAAGTGGCGTGCCCGGCGGTTTTCGGCGTAATCAGGCCGGTTCTACTTGTGCCCGTAGGATACTCGAGCAAAGTGACGCCAAAAGACACCGAGCACATGCTCCTGCACGAGCTGGCTCATATCAAAAGAGGCGACCTCTGGGCGCACAGCTTTTCCATGATCCTGCAGGTCGTCTATTGGTATAATCCGCTGCTGTGGCTGGTCCGCCGCCAGTTGCACCATCTCCGTGAGTTGTGCTGCGACGCCACTATCGCCAACCTGCTGCGCGAGCAGACGACGGGTTACCGCCAGACGCTTCTCACCACCGCCCGCCGGCTGCTGGCCTCGTCAGCCGGGCCGGGTCTGGGCCTTCTGGGCCTGTTCGAGGATTCCAGTCGTTTAGCCGTCAGATTGAACTGGCTGACTAAGCCGACCTGGAGGCACAGAACCATGAAACGTGCTGCTGTCGCCGTCGTTGCCGCGATTATGCTGGCCTGTGTGCTGCCCATGGCGCGGGGCCGTGTGTCGGTGGCAAATGACCACCCTCGCGCCGCGGCAGAGGCGCCGGCCGAGAAGAATGCCGCAGAGAATGGACGCGGCGAAATTCGGGGGAGCGTAGTGAATGCTGTTACCGGGGAACCTGTTGCCGACGCTTACGTCGGAGCGGGAGATTTTGGTGATTCGGGCGGCGCGAACCGCCGGCGCCACCGCAAGCAGGGGCTCTTCGCGTCAGATCGTACAGATTCCGACGGGCGGTTTCTATTAACAGACTTGATTTACACCGACGGATCGTCTTCATTGAAAGCCCATCCGTTGGTGGCTACACACCCGGATTACGTTCCATACCGTACTGCCGTGCCGTTGTCAGAAAACGATCCGCCCGACGTTGAAGTGCGCCTGACACCCGCGGCGTCTCTCCATACCCGCGTTGTTGACGAAAATGGGGCACTGGAAAAGGGATTTTTTCTACTGCGCCTCGAAGCACTGGACGGGCATCTTTTCATTCCACCAAAGCGCGATCCGCATTTATCGGCCTTTGCTTCAAGCTCCTGGACGGAATGGACGCGGGGCGACAGCTTCACATTCGGCCAATTGAAAGAAGGGCCTTACCGCCTGGACGTGATCGAAATTGATCCCGACAGGACACAGCCTCCGGCGGGCTTCGCCGGCCCTGTGCTGCCGGCCGATGGAACACGCTACCACGGCGGCATCAATTCGGTGGATCTCCGGGCGGGCCGTGAAACGAAGGTTGAAGTCGCCCCGGAAGAATTCGGCTCACGTCTCGTTCTTGACCTGCCGAACCTGGAAGGTATCGGCGACGGTCGCCGGCAGCATCCTGTTGCTTCAAAACCCTTCGTTGTCATTTCCCGCAATCCCGGAGTCCTGGTTTGGAGCGCAAGGAGATTTCGCAGCCTCGAAGACGCCCGGCTGGGTCGAATTCAAAAGCAGGCCCTGCTGTGGGGCCTTGTTGACTCGGGCCGGAGTTTCGCCATCGACAATCTTCCGCCCGGCCGCTACGCGATCTTCACCGGTCCGGTAACGGCATTACAGGGAAGCAAGGTAATAATTCAGAAAGACGTTACTGTGAAACCCCAGATCAACTGGGCCAAGCCGAAAGATTATTCCGAGGTCAGAACCCGGGGGCTGCAAAACTTCGTGAAACTGGAAAAGTCCGAGTATACAGCCGGCAAATTCTGTCAAATCATCAGCGAAGCAACAGAGGGCAATCCCCTCATCGAGCCCGCTTCGTCGATAAGAAACGAGCAGATACAAGTCGGGCAAGACACGCAGTATAACGCGCAGATCTGGGATATCCTGGAGCGGCTTTACTTAGACAAGAATTGGAGTTTGCGCGAAGAAGCTCCCAACAAACTTCTGATAAAGCCCGCCGCTTCAGAATAAGAATCTGCGCGGCCGGCAACCGCCGATCAATAAAGTTATATTCGGCATGGGCTAAAGCCTATTTTACCTGTCTACTCAAGTACACACTTGACGGGTGCCTGTAACACGGCCATGCTTATGTCAAAATCGACGACTGTTTTTGGGAGTTTGCACTGCGATGATCAACTACGCCGCCAAATATACCAAGATCGACTCCGGCTATCTGGGGCAGTTGGTCGAGTGGCCCGAGGTCGTCACCGAAGGCAAGGACCTGGAGGAATGCCGGGCCATGCTCCGGGACGTTCTGAACGAGATGGTTCTGGCATACGCGCAACTCGGTAAAGAAGTCCCCTAACCAGCGAAAGCAAAAAAAAGACAAAATGTCCCCCGAATTCCCAGTCATTCCTATTGATTCGCCGATGATAGAATTTGGGCCCAACGCTCGGAATACTACCGCATTTTTCAATGCTCAATTCGTTTCTTCAGAGTCGATCTCTTCCATCGTGATCTCAACGAGTTTCTCCACGCCGTGCTTATTGGCAATATCTCTGACGGTTTCTTCAGCTTGCGACGCCAGATTTTTGCTCTGCTGGTCGTATTGAATTCTGAATTTTATGGGCAGGCGCCCCGGCTCCCCCACAAGTTTATTACGGACATTTTTGTCAAGGTCCTCGGGATTTATTGGATCATTTAACTTTATGGTTGCAATTCTGTTGCCTCTATACCTCTTGCTGATGTTCTCCCCAATTCGCCCATTTAATGCAGCCAACGAATCCACGTGCAATTTTTGTACGTCCTCGCTCAGATGTACTTCGGCATCCAATTCGATTTGCGTGCGTCTTATCGTGCGGATCAATTCTTTTTCCAGGTCTTCGGAGAATTCTATTCCGCCTCTATTTCGCATGATGTCGACGCGCACGGGATGGTGATCGCGATTCAGAATGTAATCCAATGCGTATTTCATCGCCTCTTGCTCAGACATTAGCTTTACAAAGACATGATGCCTTCTGGACTCCACTTCATAAAAGGGTTTTGCACAGGTGAAAACGAGAACTGAATCACCGACCACATCCAAAGTGAGCCAGCCGTTAAGTTCTTTCACCGGCTTTCGCCCAAGTGCGTGTCTGGGGACGATGTTCATGACCTCCCGCAGCTCTGCCAGTTGCGTTGCTCGCTGATATTCCAGCTCGGCCTTGGCCAGGACAAGCTCGCGAGCGAGCGATTCGGGCAGATTCGACGAGGCAAGCTTTGCTTCTGACTGCTCGATTTGTGAATCCAGCAGCTTTATGTGCATGTAAGTTTCAGTCACAAGGCGAACGGTTCGAAGTCGCGCTGTGGCCTCGGCCGCCTTTGCCTGTTCGTAGTCTTTACCGTAAGGACTCATTTGCTGCAGGCGTTTTGTTTCCGGCAGATTTTCCAGGGCCACACGAACAAGCTCGCCCAATTCGGGATCATCTATCGTCTTCACGCGACTTAGCATTGTAGACTGTCCTTTGCCGGCGGACGCACTCGCTAATCCGGCGACAAAGAGAATTGCACAAAAAACAAACAAACTCTTGCTATTCTGTCTGATACTCATGGTGTTCGACCTCCAAAATTCTGTGCGATAATCCTTCCAAATATTTCATGGTCACAATCGGGTGAAATGCCTCCCAATACACTCTGTGATTCGAAACCGGCCTGCTGAGAAGCCGGAGCATCGTAAGGGATCAATTCACTTGCCTGCTTGTAGGACAGAGCCGCACGTTCTTCCATCCCAAGCTGAGTGAAGAACCTTGCGGCATCCAGCCAGACGACCAGTTCCCTCGAAACCATAACGCTTTCTACCTGTTCATCAACATCATGCACTAACGTCTGCTTGTCGAGAGTCTCGGTGTGAACCGACAGGCGTCCAAACAAGAATCCTGCTCCTGCAACCAGCAGAATTACTGCGGCAAAGCCTGACATTCGCAATCGCCTGTGCAGGACTCTGCCCCGTGTGAGAGTTGCAGTCGAGCTGCGCAACAAATGTTCTTTGAATGCGTCATTTACAGAGCCAGCGCTCAGGGCATCCTCGATCAAATTTTCTATGTCTTGATTCTTCATAATCCGGACTCCTGTGTTTTAATCCTGCATCCGCACGTAAATCTCTTCGAATCTGTCCCGGGCCCTTGCCAAAAGCGACTCTATCGCTTTGGGAGTGCTACTGTTGGCCTCGGCTATTTGTTTGACAGTCAGCCCCCGGAGATACTTTTCTTCGAGAACCATGCGATAACGAAGCGACAGTTCGCCAAGCACCTTGTGCACGAGAAGGTGATCGCTATTTGCTTTTTCACTTCCTGAAGTCTTCTCTAGCAGTTGCTTTTTATGCCCTGTTTGTCTGAGTTCCTTTGACCGAAGTTTCATGAAGCGATTTCGTGCGATGCCGAGCAGCCAGGCCCGAAACGTCCCTTGCCGTTGTTTGAACCTGCCGATCCGGCGGGCGGCTGTCGTGAATACCTGTTGTGCGATTTCGTCGGCCATATCATGCCTCCCCGCAGACAAACTCAGACAATATTTGTAAACCGAGTCAAAATGCCATTCAAAAAGGCTCCGCCAGGCGTCTTCGTCACCTGTTTGAGCACCCCTGACGACTTTTGTCTCGAGATCGGCTTCCATCAATTCATAGTTTCCCGGCTCATCCGGTGTCAGCCAAAGCATTCTCTACCCTTTATTCCCCTTCAATCCGGAAAATCCCTCGAACATTCCAATAGAATATAGCATGTTTCAGCTTAGGCATCGATACTATAACTTGAAGTCTTCGAATCAATTCAGGCGTCTCTGTTTCTTCGGAATGATATTTTTCGGGAATTGTCGTGTTTCTTTTAGAGCAAAGCGCGGGCTCTTGGCGCTATATTAGCTACAATCGCTCGTTCCGATATCCGATATTTGATGTGGCGAGGACATCCCTTCGGCTGCGCTCAGGACAGGCTTGCCCTTGTTCGAGGCCGGGCCTGGCCCGAGCGTCGTCGGGGGGATGGCCTCGGGACGCAAGGGCAATGTCATTCCCGCGAAGGCGGGAATCCAGGAACGCCGGCATACTGGATTCCCGCCTTCGCGGGAATGACAAGCTCATTAGTCGAAACTGCTTCTACCTGTCCGGTCTTCCGCCGCCGTAGTAGGGGTATGTCTCGAAGATATCGCCGTTGCCCAGGGCACGCGGGTCTTTTGTGGCCTTTAATTCGGCCATCAGGGCGGCGGCGAGTTTCTCTTTTACCTCGGCGTATTCGGGCTTGCCGGCGACGTTGTTTATTTGGCCGGGGTCCTTGCTTAGGTCGTAAAGCTCCTCTGCGGGACGCTTATCGAAAGCCAGATCGAACAATTTCTTTACCTTCGGGTCGTCGCGGTGCTTAATCATGTAGGATTTGGTTGGCGAGCCGTCGGTGTCGGCGTAACCGAATTTCGTCGGCCGGGGCTTCGAGACGTCGATGTCGACCGGCTCGGCGTAATTAGCCGGGTAGCCGGAGGGCCAGCGATCGGGTTTGAAGTTGCGGATGTATAGAAATTCATGCGTCCGGATTGCCCGCATCGGATAGCCGCCCATATTGGATTCCTGGGCGGGTACGTGGCGCTCCTTGCCGGTCAGAATATGGTCGCGTTCCGAGTCCACCCGGCCCGATTTGCCGGAGGTTAGTATGTCCAGAAAGCTCCTGGCCGTCATCTGTGCGGTGGGCTTCAATCCGGCCGCTTCCAGGAACGTAGGCGTCAAGTCTGAGAGGCTTATGAAATCTTTTACGACTCTGCCGCCCTTGACAGCAGCGGACCAGCGAACGGCCAGCGGAGCGTTCGTTCCCAGATCGTAGAGATTGCTCTTGCAGCGCGGGAACGGCATGCCGTTATCGCCCGAGATCACGACCAGCGTGTTATCAAGCTCACCATCGGCCTCGAGCATCTTCAGCAGCTCGCCCACCTCCCTGTCGAAGCGCTGGACCTCCCAGTAGTAATCGCAGATATCCGTGCGGATGGCTTCGCTATCGGGGAAGCAGGCAGGCACTTCAACATCTTCGAGCTTCATGCCGCTCTTGATGCCGGATTGCCACTTGTACCCCCGGTGCGGGTCCGTGCTGCCGAACCAGAAACAGAATGGTTTGCCGCTGGGTTGGGCTTTGCGAAATTCACGAAAATTCTTATATCGCGGCCCTGCGGGGTTGCGATCTCGCCCGCCCGGTTCGTTTCGCCCCGGCCCCCAGCCCTTGCGGGTATAGCCTACATGATAGCCGGCTTCCTCGAGCAGGTCGGGATAGACGTCGAACTTCGCCGGAAGCGTGCTCCAGAGGTTGCCGCCTTCTTCCAGTCTCCAGTGCCATTGGCCGGTCAGGATTGCCCCTCGCGACGGCGTGCACGAAGGTGCTGAAACAAACGCGTTCTCGAACAGCACACCATCTCTCGCGACTCTGTCGAACGTCGGCGTCTTGACGACCTTATCGCCTGCAATGCTCGCGTGCGGCCAGGACCAGTCGTCGGCCAGACAGAACAGAATGTTGGGTCTCTTGTCTTGCTCACTCGCCGAAACAATATTCGGAACGGCTGCGTACGCCAGACCAAAACCCAATGCTTTCAAAAAGTCCCGGCGTGAATTATGTGTTGTTTTCATAATGTCTTCTCTTTCTGTGCTTGACTATGACTGTTTCTCAACCTTGCCCGGCGGGCGAGAGTTTGCTTTCAAATTCGCGTCGAATTCGTTCATCGCAGCAGTCAGCCGCTCGACGATGTCGGGATGATTCTCCGCCAGATTGTTCTTCTCGCTGATGTCGGCTTCGAGATTGTAGAGTTCGACGTTTTTCTTTCTGCGGCGGAGTTTCCATTTGCCGCTGCGGACCGCTTCGAGGTTTCTGCCTCTGTAATAGAAATACGCATCGTGCGGCGATTTCGCTCCGGATCTGTCCGCCATTAGTGGCCAGATGTTCTTGCCGTCGATTACACGATCGGCGGGAACTCTGGCGCCGGCCAGTTTCGCAAAGGTGGGCAGTACGTCAATCGTGCCGCATACTTCGTCGCACACTTCGCCCGCGGGGATTTTGCCGGGCCAGCGCATAATACACGGCTCGCGCATACCGCCTTCGTAGGTGCTGAACTTGCCGTCGCGCAGGGGCAGGGCCGAGCCGCCGTGATGCTTTTTGGATAGCCACGGGCCGTTGTCGCTGGTGAAGATCACGAGCGTGTTGTCATCGACTCCGGCTTGCTTTAGAGTCGCAAAGATCTCACCGACGGAATGGTCGATCTGCTCGATGGTTGCCTTGTACGCCTTGAATACGTCCTTAACGTAAAACTCATCCGAGACGAAAAGCGGAACGTGCGGCATCGTGTGCGGCAAGTAAAGGAAGAACGGCTTGTCTTTGTTTTTGTGAATGAACTTGACGGCTTCGTCGGTGTAGCGCTCAGTCAGAGTTGTCTGTACGGCCGGCCGCTCGATAATTTTTTCATCTCGCATAAGCGGCACGTTCCAGGGGCTGTAGTCTCTTTCCCGCCAGGCGCGGTCGAGGTTTCTGTTCTTGCCCTTTACGCCGTCCATGTCGTTGGAATATGGAATACCGAAGTACGAATCGAAGCCGTTGCTGGTCGGCAGGAATTCGGGGTGATGGCCCAGATGCCACTTGCCTACGCAGGCGGTCGCGTAGCCCTGTTCCTTCAAAATGTCGGCAATTGTAATTTCTTTGGGATTCAAGCCGATATTATCCCGTCTGAAAAGCACCTTGGTAACGCCGACTCGCGGCGGGTAGCAACCGGTCATCAGTGCCGCACGCGAAGGCGAGCAGACGGCGGCGGCCGAATAGAAGTCCGTGAACTTCATCCCCTCGGTGGCCATGCGGTCCAGGCTGGGCGTATCAATATTGGGCGATCCGAAACAGCCCACGTCCTGGTAGCCCTGGTCATCCGCAAAGATTATCACGAAATTCGGCCTGGTCTTGTCCGAACGTTGATTGCCTATTGCTAAACCGGGTGTTGCCAGCGATGCCATTCCGACGCCGAGTGCTTTTAGAAAACCACGACGGGTATAATCAGATTCGCTCATGTTCTCTTCTCCTGATCGATGATTCTGTTTCCGGCAGTGCGGTGTGCTGTCCTCGGGACCCCTGACGGGGTGCACACGCTGCAATGATATGCATTCTATTAGCCTGCCTGCATTGCATCAACCGATTTCTGCCGCCCTCCGATTTCAGCGATCCGCAATTGAAGAATTTTCCCGGTTTTACGGGTAATCTTGGTCTGTTCGCTTATACGAACAGGACAAACCCAGATAATCTTCCGGGCGTCAGCTATCACGAATACTTTCTCGCGCAGCCGACGGGGAACGCGTTGATCGGTCAGGAATTTGCCGACTTTTTTTTGCAACGTCATGCCAAGCGGAACGAATTTGTCTCCGGGCCGCCTGAAACGAACCGTCAACGGCATTTCGATTTTCTCAAAAGAAAATCGCTCCATCCGGTTGTCTTTGCCTCCAACGATCCGCTCCAATTTCAGCTCATCGGCATCAATAATCGTTGCCTCTATGGCATACTCGTCAAACCTCGTACGTCCGGGCACATTGAGCGTTAAAGCCCTGCCGTCGCAGGGTGGGGCTTGCCCCACCGTTGCTGACCGTGCATCTTGCTTCCGACAGATCTTTCGGTCGGAACCAAAGACCAGATTCTCGTACTCCCTGCAAACCACAAATCCTCCCGGCAATTCCAACTCTCTTGCCGCGACATTTTGCTCGGCCAATTGCAGAACGTTTTCGTAATGACTCCGCGTCAGGTTCCTCTCGCCGCATTCGATCTCAGCCAGACATCGTCGAACGAGTTCGACCTTCACCGGCGGCGATTCATACACAAACAGTCCAATATTCAACGCAATTTCATTGTCGGCGCGCTCTGCAACGTCCGGCCACAATTCGTCCGCACGAGCGCAAACCGAAAGATAGAATCGACGGGCCGACTCAGCCAATCCGGACAACTGCTCGACTACCGAGCGGTCGGCGTTGGGCTGGAGTTCGGGAAGTAATTTGTGCCGAATGTAGTTGCGTCTGTACGCGCAGTCTGCATTTGTCCGATCTAATCGCCACTGGATATTTCTCTCCCTCAGGTATGCAATAATCTCATCGCGCCCGACACAGAGTAAAGGACTGATAAATTTAGTCCCATCGTCGAAAATTCGCGCCGGCCAGATGCCTGCGAGACCTCGGAAGCCGGTGCCGCGAGCAAGCCTTTGGATGATGGTCTCGGCGTTGTCTTTTTGTTGATGTGCCGTTACGACAGCTTGACAGTCGTTGTCTTTTGCGATCCGGCTCAGAGCTGAAATTCGCAATTTTCTTGCGGCGGTTTCTATCGACAGCTTCTCCCGGCGGGAATATTCGCGAACATCCAGCCGCTCAATCATCAAAGGCACATTTAGTTTCGCCGCGCGGGTAGTGACATATTCTTCATCCAGATCTGCCTCACTTGCTCGCAACTGATGATTGAGATGTGCGCAAAGAAGCTCGCAATTCAACGACCGCGCCGTCTTGAGCACGTACATTACATGAAGAAGGGCTGTCGAATCCGCTCCGCCGGAGACGGCAAGCAGCAGCCTCTGCGCTGAGCCAAAAAGCCCGTTGGCCTTAACGTAATCAGACACCTTCTTCTCGAATTCCGACAACATCTTTATAGCATGAAAAAACGGGCCTGAAATTCAGCAGGCCCGTTATTGCGTTGTTATAAAACCTTTTCTGATAGTAGTGCCGAGATCAACTCTCGCCCTCTTCAAGCTTCTGGAGTTCTCTGACTCTCTGCTCGGCGAAATCCTTCCACTGCCTGTGCCTGTCGTACCTGGCTTCGATCTGGAGGGCTTCATTATATAGGTCGAGCGCTTCGTCGTACCGGTGCAAGTGCCTGTCCAGAATATACGCCGCCTTGAATCTGGCCGGATAAGGCGTCTCAGCATCCCATTCGAAAGCACTTTTGTAATAATCGAGCGCCACCACGTAATCGCCAAGTTCCTCAAGAATAACGCCGGCATAGAACGCCGCATCGTCAATCTTATCACTGGAAGGATGGTTCTTTATCAACTGTTCGTATTTCTGGAGGGCCAGCCGCAGTTTGTCCTTATCAGTCAGAACTCTCCCCGTTCCCATCGGACGTGCTTCTCTTTCCAGCTCCCGTGCATCGTAATAAAGGTTATCAGCTTCAGGGACTGACGTGGTAGCCTGATACTCCTGGCCGGGCGTCGGGCCGAGGATGTACTTGTACTTGGGCATCGTTCTCAATGCGTTCAGCTCTTTCCGCGCCCATTCGAGTTTCAGATTGTTGCCCGACCTGCTGTAATAGCCTACGAGGTGTTCGAGATCCTGCTGATATGTTTGCCTGCTGATCTGCACCTTTTCGGCAAGGTCGATCTCGCTGGCCCCGGCCGGAGGATAGAAGCCGCCTTCTCTGCCGGTTTCAGGCACTCTGCGGCTATCGGGGCGGTAAGGATCGGGGCATCCAGCCAAAAGGTTCAATAGGGTTATCAGTACTGTTGCGTACAGTATCCGTGCCATCGTTGGCCTCCTTTCACTCAAGAACAGGACTATCAGGCGAAAAATCAAGTATTGAAACGATCAAATATCACGTCCCGGGCCGTTCGTCAAGCACAAACACCAAAAAAGTATGAAAAGACGCAAAATCCTTGACCTAAACGGTCTTTTCAGCTATAATAATGCAGTGTGTAGTTGCCGACGGCATGACAGCGAGGAGGTCATCGAAAAAGTCGTCGTTCAGGGATTGGTTTTCAGCGGCTGGATTGTCTTTGCAAGATAGGCCGAGAAATCCGTCGCGATCAGAATTTCAAGAGAGAACCCATGAGAGATAGTCGAATTATTATAACCACTTTGGGCGTCTGTTTTGCTCTGATGCTGAATACCGGCTGCGAAGAGGAAACTGCGACACAACAGCGGTTGGATCCGACCTGGTTCAGGCAGTTCGAGACACCAACAGAATATGCGGCGCCCCCATCGGCACACCCTGAATACGCACGAAGAAACATCAAACAGCCGGAGCCAAGAATTAAATTCGACAAGCTAGTTCACAATTTCGGCGAGGTAGGCTTGAAAACAGAAAATCTCTGCGAGTTCAAGTTTACCAATACCGGCGACGGCACTCTTGAGATAAGTCAAATTGTCGCTTCCTGCGGCAGTTGTACCGTAATGGAGGTAGATAAGGGCCGATACGCGCCGGGTGAGAGCGGCACCATGAAAGTGAAGCTGTACGCGGACACAGAACTTGGACAGATCACAAAGAACCTTACTGTTTACAGTAATGACCGGACAAATCCGCGTATTACGCTGGGCGTGACGGCCAAGGTGATCTCGAAGGTCCGGGTCGAGCCGAGAGAGCTGCACTTGCTGCTCGAACAGGCCAACGCCGGAAATCCGAAAATCACGCTTACCAGCACTGACGGCAAGCCTTTTGCAATATCACATTTCAAGTCGACCGACGATAGCATCACCATCGATTACGATCCTTCTGTAACGCAGGCGAAGTTCGTCATCGAGCCGAAGATCGACATGGCTCGCCTGGCGGAGAACCTCAACGGCCGTATCGAGATCGGCGTGACGCATCCGGAGTGTCAGGCGGTCACGATAGGTGTTAGAACAGTCCCAAAGTACAGATTCAATCCGGTGCTGGTCCGCGGAGTCAATCCCGGAGATTCGGTTGTAAGGAAGGTTCGAGTTATCAACAATTACGATGAAAACTTCACTATTGCAGCGGTTAAATCTGAAAAGGGAACAGCATCCATTGCAAATACTCGCCCAATCGGTAATGGCTATGAACTCGAGGTTGAAGTCAGGCCGCCCCGGGGCAAAAACATGCGAATCTTCACAGATACGCTCCTTGTCAGTACTGAGAGCGGCGATGAACTACAGATTCCGTGCAATGTATTCTACACCAGAGCCAGCCAGCGCCAGTCAACGGGAAAAAAGTCGAAAGAATGTCCGACCTGTGGGCCGCGAATTATATACCCTAACGGCAAAATAAGAGCCAGAGGCTATTAGATCTTCGGCAAAGTATGTCAGCCCATGCACCAGTTGCCGCTATCCGAGAAGCAAGCAGCTCGATGACAAAGCTAATTCCGGACAGGCTCTTTTCGGCGTTCATTGCAGAGCAAGGGCGAAGCCCTTCAACGAGGCTCCGCCCCTCCTCATAATCTACCAAATCAAAACACCGCTCTGCATGAACTACGCAAACTTGCGCAGCTTAACACCAGCCGCACCCAAGCCGAGCATACCAAGCAGAACCGCACCGGGAACAGGAACTACGGAAGTGTGGAATGTATCCGGATTACTTGGCTCACCCACATTGCTTCCGCCCATGTTGTGGCCCTGTACTCTTATGCCGAGTTTGGTTACGTCCGCTAAATTCACTGCATCGGAAATACTCAGCCATGTACTCTGACCGGGGCTTAGATGAGCGAAGGCACCAGAGTCTTTGTCGCCACCGGGGGTGGCCTCGTAGAACAACTGGACTTCCCAGTGGTCGTCGTTATCGTTCTCGGCGTAGATCTTGATGCCGTTGTTATAAACGCCGCTCAGCGACGGAGAAGGATCGAAAATCTCGATGGTCGCATCTCCGGGCGAACTGTTGGCTCCAATAGTGGCTACGAAACCGACCTGTCCGGACATGACGTTGCCTGTGCTGCCATACGTGTCGCCGCCAGCCGGGCCGTACACTTTATTGTTGGGCCCGTCATACACACGTATGTCGGATGAATCCAGGAAGCCTTGGACCATATTGTGGGACGTGAACTGCAGCGCAGTGGCCCTATCCACTTCCCACATCGCAGCGTTTGTCTGTGCCGTGATCAACAGCACGCTCAAATAAATTCCCAAAAATAGTGTTCTCTTGTTCATTTTCTTTCTCCTGTCAAAATTACTGAATTAATATTGTCTTTTGCCTGCAACGAGCAGGCTGTTCGTTCATGAACGTTTACGCAATTTTACCCCGGCAACACTCAAACCAAGCATACCCAGCAGAACGGCACCGGGAGCCGGAATGATGGGTTGGTCTTGTATTTCCGTGACTTTGAGGTCGATGAAAGCATTGGTGAATGAGGTGGCCGTATCACCGCCGACCCTGAGTTGGTTGAGGCTCCATGCACCACCGCCTGTATCCCAGGCCATATCTATATAGTCAGCATCGGTTGTGCCGAAATCGGAGGTTATATTGCCGCCGGTGTCCGTAATGAAGCCTGTGCCGTCTTGAATGTAGGCAGTCCCGTCTTTGTCTACACCGAGTGCGGTGTTGTAGCTGTCAGAATCGAAGGTTGCATTCACAACGGCATTCAGCAGAGCATTTCGACGGTCAAGCTCACCCAAAACGCCACTGTAAGTGAGGCTTGTAGTGTCATCCCTGTCTTCGTCGGTTACCAGAATCACGTTTAGCTTAGAACCGGAGCGTATCGAGTAGTTGTTGAGCGCAAAATCAATGGCCCTCCAGCCGTCCTCTGTGGCACCAGAAGGGATAAGCCCGCTGGTTGCTGCGGATAAATCGGCCGCACTTCCCCAATCACCACTGTCCACTGTATGCTTGTGAGGTACTTGCTCGGAGCCACCACCGTGGGCCCCGGTACCAAAGCCTACCAACGCATACTGGTTTGCCAGATCGCCGGTGCTTGTATCGCCAACTCCGGCAGTGACCAGACCCGATTCCAAGCCTGTTACCATGGAGCTTATCCAAGCGTGCTCGCCGGCCATTGATCCTGATTCGTCGACAACAAACATTACATCGGCCATGTCCGCCGAAGTAACACCAGTCGTGAGCGCACAAATTATCATTATTAGTAATATTCTCTTCATTTTTCTTACTCCCAAAAATTGGTTTTAAATAGCTTTGCTGCCTCCATCTGCTCTCAGAGTATTGGAGTCGGAAATTGGCTCCGACCCCACGCCAGAGCACACAGATAGAAAAAATGATTTTCTCAGCAAACTATAGGAGGCCCGCGAGAATTGAGGACATGTGGTGTGTATTCTGATTGGCGCCAGAGGGATACTATAATCCTCAGGCGTGATATTGGTATTGGATCTTCCGCCTGGTGGTCCGGCTGAACGAAGCAGTACACCGGCGTCGAGGAAACCAAATCCGGATTAACGGCGACACTGCGGCCGATCTGGAAAGGCCCGCCGCCATGATACCATTGAGGCATAACGCCGGAATTCGCTTTCCTGATGCAGCGCACCGAACTGAAGAAACCCAGTCCCATGAAGGCGGAAATACACAGACCGAGACTGCCCGACCCATCAGTCAAGACCGTCGCCTCGCCCGTCAGAACTAACGGATGTTCTGCCCGAGCACCGGAATCGAAACCTGCGGCATGTTCCGAGACAGCGTAAGAGAAGTCCAAATCCGGCCGCCAAGCGCTCTGGTAGTCAAGAAGAAGTACGGATTCTTTTTGCCGAGGCTCGGCCTCACTTAGCGCTCGACCGGGCCGACAAATAACCCCAAGCGATTGGATATTCGATATTTCTTTTTAGTTACTATATATGCAGGAAACGGCCAAAAGGTTATATAGGGAATTCCCCTAATTCGGGGCTCTAAAAACCGCAATAAGTGAAGTGAGGAGAATAGATCTCGCTCGTTGTCATTATGATCCTATAAAATGTAAGACCGTTGGCCACAAATGTCCTAAAAAGGGCGGTCTTGCTGAAATTTCAACTGCTTCAGCCCATTTGACCAAGTTTTATCCTTGACTTGCCGATAGAGAATCTGGTACTACTAAAGGAAATGAAGTCGGGAGGTTTGGGTTCGCAGCAGGTTCTCCAGGGCGACCTTGAGGCAGCTTGTGCGTATTCGGTGAAAGGAGGTAATGTCAAATCTCAAGTATCAATTACCGGGATGCGAACCTTGTTTATTCAGACCTTCAATTCCGCTCATATAGCTCCGAGCGTGTGCGGGGCATGATTAAGTTAAAGGTATAAGTGATTTCTATCGAAGGAGACTGCAATGTTTAGGACAAAATTGTACTACTTAATGCCAGTTGTTTTGGTTCTTGCCGCGGCCGGCAGCGCACTGGGGCTCGATCCGCTGCAGCAGGACGAAGGTCCGGACGGCATTGTATCGGTCGAGGCGGAGAACTTCGATGCCAATGTCGAAGTCGGCGGCGATACATGGCAATTGACCGGACCGGTGGATGGGTTTACCGGTGAGTTCGGCATGCAGGTGACGGAGGGCAACGGCAACCACATGGATAACTATGCCACAGATAGCGAGCGCCTGGAGTACCAGATCAATTTCGTCAAGACCGGCCCGCATTATGTATGGATCCTCGCCTGGGGCCCCGACGGAGCTGCCGATTCTTGTCATGCCGGTCTGGACGGCGAGGCGACGCCTCTGTCCGACCGAATCACCGGCTGGAACAACAACTACCAATGGGCCAACGGGAGATACCAACGAGATGAACCGGCCCAGATCGATGTGCAGACGACAGGTCTCCACACTTTGAACATCTGGGTGCGTGAGGACGGGCTTATCATCGACAAGATCGTTCTGACCACTAATCCTGATTTCTCGCTGTCGGGAGCGGAACCCGGCCCACCGGAAAGCTTCCGTGGACCGCAGTTGAAAGCTTATGGTCCTACGCCGGCTGATGGATCACAATACCTCGACACCTGGGTGAATCTCACGTGGTCGGCGGGAGACACAGCGGTTTCGCACGATGTCTACATGGGCGTCAACTTCGAAGACGTCAACAACGGCCTGGCCGATACTTTCCAGAGCAACCAGACCTCGGATTTCTTTGTGGCCGGATTCCCCGGTATGGCTCTTCCCGAAGGACTTGTGCCCGGAACGACATACTATTGGCGGGTAGATGAGGTTGAGGCCGACGGAACCACGCACAAAGGTGACGTCTGGAGTTTCTCGATTCCGCCAACGAACGCATATAATCCAACCCCGATCGACGGCGGACGATATGTGGACCTGGAACCGACGCTTAACTGGACGGCGGGATTCGGGGCCAAAGTACATTACGTCTATTTCGGCGAGAGTTTCGACGAGGTGGATACAGCAGCCGACGGTGCAACCGCAACGGACCCAACCTTCACGCCCGGCACGCTCGAAGGCGGCAAGACTTACTATTGGCGCGTCGATGAATTCAATCCACCGGAGACGGTAAAAGGCCAGGTGTGGAGTTTTTCGACGATACCGGAGATTCCCGTGACAGATCCGAATCTGGTCGCCTGGTACAAATTCGAAGCCGGCAGCGGCACAAAAGTCATCGACTTCTCGGGACACGATAATCACGGAGATATAATCGACAACGTCCTCTGGGTGCCGGGCCAGTTTAACATGGCTCTGGAATTCCTCGGCGACAACGAGGGACACGTAGAACTGCCCGGAGATATGGTCACCTCGGCCGGCGGTTCTATCATGATGTGGGTCAATACAGATCAGACCGGCAACGCGGGCATGTTATGGTACGGTACCGAGACCGACGGTGACGGCTTCGGAGACCAGAATGAAACTCACATGCACGTCGGCGACCCCGGGGACCTCGGCTTCGCCATGGAAGGGGCTACGGATGTCAGGCTGGGCGGTCCGACGCTCGCTGGCGCCGGCTGGAACCACGTGGCCGCAACCTGGGACGAGACGGACGGTTGCAGGCTGTACTTCAACGGAGCGGAAGTTGACTTCCAGGCGCACACCGCAAATATTGCAGATATGGCCACGATACGCCTCGGCAGACCCGTCGGCACCAGCAACGGAAACAGATACTACGACGGCCTTTTGGATGACGTCAGGTTGTTCGATGATGCCATTACCGCCGCCCAGGTCGAGGAGATTATGAGCAAGGGCGAAGACCCGCTTAAGGCCGGCTCACCTGAGCCGTCGAATGGGGGTCTGGTCGGCATTGACGAGGCGCTGCCGCTTAGCTGGTCGCCGGGCGAAGAGGCGGCAAGCCACGATGTCTACTTCGCCCTCGACAAGGATGCCGTGGCCGGGGCCGATACTTCCGACACGACAGGCGTGTATCGCGGCAATCAGAATACCACGACCTTCACTCCTGCCGAAGGCGTCGAGTGGGGCGGCGGACCATACTACTGGCGCATCGATGAGAACAATAACGACGGAACAGTCAGCCAAGGCGGCATCTGGAGCTTCTCAGTGGCCGATTTCATCCCGGTTGAAGATTTCGAGAGCTATACCGACAACGACGCTGAAAACGAAGCCATCTGGCAGCACTGGATCGACGGCTTCGACACTCCGACCAACGGTTCGCAAGTGGGATATCTGCTCCCTCCGTATGCCGAGCAGACAATCGTTCACAGTGGAGCACAGTCTATGCCGCTCTCTTACAACAACACGGCCGGCGTGACCAACTCTGAGGCCGCGCTAACGCTGACAGCACCTCGCGACTGGACCAAGCACGAGGTCGGAGTGCTCTCGATCTGGTTCCAGGGTCAGGCTCCATCGGTGGGCAGCTTTACGCAATCGGGCGGTACGTTCACGATTACGGCCACAGGCGCCGACATCTGGAACGATTCCGATGAGTTCCACTTTGCTTACAAGACGCTCACCGGCGCCGGCGAGATCGTGGCGAAGGTCGAAAGCGTTGAACTGACAGACCCCTGGGCCAAAGCCGGCGTGATGATCCGCGAGACGCTCGATCCCGGCTCGAAATTCGCTGCGGTTTACGTCATGCCCACCAATCCGGACGGCACGGCAACCAACGGCGTAAGATTCCAGGCGCGTGAAGATACCGGCATTGATGCTGTCAGCGACACTTCGGTCGCGACGGCCGAGCAGATGGATATCACCGCGCCATACTGGATAAAGTTGGAGCGCGACGTATCAGGGAACTTCCGCGGCTACTATTCCAGCGACGGCGCTTCATGGACTCCTATGGTCTGGAGACCGGCGGTAGCTGCTATGGACTCGACGGTCTTCGTAGGTCTGGCGCTGACCAGCCATAACAACAACGCCGTGTGCGAAGCCAATTTCTCCAACGTTACGATCACCGGCAACGTCTCCGGCCAATGGACGAGTCAGGATATTGGAATTGCAGCCAATGACGCCGAGCCGCTCTACGTGTCGCTGGCTAACGCAACCGGCGACCCTGCGGTTGTAACGCATGATGATCCGGCCGCGGCCAATATCACCACGTGGACCGAGTGGCCCATCCCGCTGCAGGAATTCGCGGATAAAGGCGTCGACCTGAGCAACGTGGACAAGATCGCAATCGGTCTTGGCTCAACCGGCGGCGCGAGTAACGGAGGTTCGGGTGTGATGTACATCGACGACATCCGCCTGTATCGTGATTGACTATTGAATAATGACTATTGTCCCTGTCAGGACAGGGACAATAGTCAATAGTCAATTTGGGAGCCAGTGCCCGAAGTTTATCGTTGATTCCGGGCCTGCGTTGTCCTGGGGACTCCTTTCGGAGACTACCTCAACGCAGGTCTTTTTTTGCGCCTGCTTTATGCAGAACATCATTTTTTTCTCCCGCCTCGACGGTTTTTACCAAAGTTTTTTCTTGACTGGCCGATAGACGATGTGGTACAAATATATTTGGTGAAGTCAGCAAACTTGGATTCGCAAGTTACCCTTGAAGGCAGGGCAAATAACGCGCGGTGCGAGCGCAAGTTGAAGAAAGGGGGTCATGTCAATCAGCAAACAATAGTTCGTGGCTAGTAACAATACTTCTAATTATTGAGAATTTCTGTAGCAGGAAAAATGCCAGGAACGAGAATTCGCAGGCAAGATGTTGGAGCGGCTGCACGGAGTAATCTAAAGGGTATCGCCGAAAGCGAGTCCAAAATTTTGATTCTTGTGTCCGGCGGCTTTGCTCGGAGCCTGCCCCGTTCGACTTCGCTCAGGCCGGGGATCTGAGCTTGCCGAACGAGACATGCTTTGACAGTTGATTTCGTGCTACAATTCTGGGGTGCCCCGGCGCGTGGCCGGAGCGCGAATCATCAAAACAAGTTTTGTAATAAGGAGGCGATAATGTACAGAAAAAATTTGTATTATCTAACTGCTGTAGTTATGGTTCTTGCCATAGCTGGCAATGCCGCGGCGCAGCCGACCGGGGAGATACTGTTCGAGTACTGGTTCGGCATCGGCGGCACTTCGGTGAGTAACCTGACGGACAACCCTCGTTTTCCGGATAATCCGGATGACTCCGAGCGGCGGACAAGTTTCGAAGGAGAAGTCAACTGGAACGATAATTATGGAACCCGCGTCAGGGGTTATGTGTATCCGCCGGAAACGGGCGCTTACAACTTCTGGATTTCCGGCGATGACGAATGCCAGTTATTCCTGAGTACCGACGACGATCCGGCCAATGCATCCATGATTGCCGAGGTTGCCACCTGGACCACTCATCTTGAATGGGACAAAGAGCCCGGTCAGAAGTCTGATCCCATCAATCTCGTAGCCGGCGAAAAGTACTATATCGAGGCACTGATGAAAGAAGGTGGCGGCGGAGACAGCCTGACAGTCGGTTGGGGAGGCCCGAGCATCGGCGCCGGCCCCGAAATCATTGCCGGTGATTTTCTTTCGCCGTTTATCAGGCCTATTGATCTGATGGCAAGCGCTCCGGACCCCGCCGACGGCGCAATTCATCCGGAAACCTGGGTGACTCTCATCTGGCAGGCCGGTCTCACCGCCGTTTCGCACGACGTGTACTTCAGCGACGTGCTTGCCGACGTCGAAGCCGGAACCGGAGACGCGGCCAGAGGCAACCAGACCGACGACAGCTTCATCGCGGGTTTCCCCGGATTCCCGTATCCGGATGGTCTGGTCCCCGGAACGACATATTACTGGCGGATCGATGAGGTCGAGGCAGACGGCACGATACACACCGGCAACGTCTGGAGCTTAATGATTCCGCCGACCCATGCTTATGCGCCCAGCCCGTCCGACGGCGGCCAGTATGTCGATACCGAGCCGACCCTAGCCTGGTCGGCTGGTTTCGGCGCAAAGTTGCACAACGTCGTCTTCGGCGACAACTTCGACGATGTCAACAGCGCTCCAGACGGCTCGCCGTTGCCCGATCCGAGCTTCTCCCCCGGCACGCTCGAAGCGGGCAAAACCTACTACTGGCGTGTCGATGAGTTCAATCCGCCGACTACCGTCAAAGGGCCTGTCTGGACCTTTACTACGCTGCCCGAGCTGCCGATCGACGATCCGAACCTGGTCGCGTGGTATAAGTTCGAAGTCGGCGAAGGAACCAGGATCGTAGATTTCTCAGGCCACGACAACCACGCTGAGATTATCGATAACGTCCTGTGGGTTCCCGGACAGTTTAACCTGGGCCTTGAGTTCCTTGGCGACAACGAAGGCCACGTGGAAATGCCCGCTGGTCTTGTTACCACTGCCAGCGGTTCGATTGCTCTGTGGGTCAACACCGATCAAACCGGTAACGAAGGTATGTTCTGGTACGGCACAGAAGGCGGCGGCGACGGCTTCGGAGGCCAGAATGAGCTACACATTCACAACCAAGACTCCGGCGCGCTCGGCTTTGCGATGGAAGGTTCCACCGACGTCAGGTTGGACGGTCCCATGCTCGCAGGCGCCGGCTGGAACCACGTTGCGGCAACCTGGGATGCCGTAGATGGCTGCAGGTTGTACTTCAACGGCGCAGAAGTTGACTTCCAGGCGCACACCGCCAACATCGCGGATTTGTCCGCGATACGCCTGGGCAGACCTATCAGCACCGGTAACGGCAATCGATACCACGACGGCCTTCTGGATGACGTGCGGCTGTTCGATCATGCTATCACTGCTGCGCAGGTCAATGAAATAATGACCAAGGGCGAAGATCCGCGGCGTGCGGGCGCGCCGAGTCCGAGCAACGGCTCCGAGGCGCCGATCAACGTTGCGACCACTCTCACTTGGTCGACCGGGGAAGGCGCTTCCGAGCACGATGTATACTTCGGCACCGAGCAGGCTGTTGTGGCCGATGCCGATGCTTCGGATACGACGGGTGTCTATAAGGGTCGTCAGAACGCGACTTCTTACACGCCCGACGGCATCACCATGGACAGCGGGCCGTTCTACTGGCGAATCGACGAGGTCGCAAACGACGGCACTATCGTTGAAGGCGGCGTCTGGAGCTTCACGGTTGCGGACTATGCTCTCGTCGACGATTTCGAGTCTTATAACGACATCCCGGCAGGCGAGCCCGGCAGCAATCTCGTGTACGTCGCATGGGTGGACGGATTCGATAATCCGAATGTAAACGGCTCAACGATGGGTTATGTCACCGGAGCGTCAATGGAGACCGGCAACGTTCACGGCGGCAACAAGTCCGTGCCGTTCCAGTATGACAACACCACGGCGGGTATCTCCGAAGTGGTGCGCACCTTTACGCCGGCACAGGACTGGACCGCTCACGGTGTTATCACGCTGTCGCTGTGGTTCGCCGGAGACGCGGCCAATGTGCCCGGTCAACTGTACGTCAAGATCAACGGCACGCAGGTAGATTACGATGGAGACATGAGCAACCTTACGCGGGCGCCGTGGCAACCCTGGAATATCGATCTGACAAAGGTCAACACGAACCTGAGCAATGTCACGAGCATGGCTATCGGCATTCAGGGCGCCGGTGCTACAGGAACCCTGCTGCTCGATGATATCCGGCTCTACGCCAAACCGCGGGAGCTGGCCACGCCGGTGCAGCCCGGCACGGCGGGACTGGTAGCGCAGTTCAACTTCGAAGGCAACGTCAACGACAGCGCAGGCGGCCACAACGGCACGGCCAACGGCGGACCGCTCTATGCTCCGGGCAAATTCGGCCAGGCGATTTCGCTTGACGGAATTGACGATCACGTCGTCGTCGGTTCGGTGGGCATAAGCGGCGATCAGCCGAGGACGATAGCCGGCTGGGCCAAGGCCAATGTTATCGGCAATCCCGCGTGGGTGAACGTCTTCGGCTTCACCGGACCATCCGGCGGCAACGGCCACTTCGATATCGAGCTGGTGGGCGACACCGGCACCACGACCCTCGGCTGGTACGGCTTGCACGTATATGGCTGGGAGCAGGATATTATTCCGATCGATCTCGAGTGGCACCACCTTGGCGCCTCCTACGATGGCACGACGCTCAAGTGGTACGGCGACGGCCTGCTCATCGGCAGCGAAGACAGGACTATCGATCCGCCGGATAACGTCCACGTCGGCAAGCGGGAAGACAACAGCAATTACTTCCCGGGCCAGGTTGACGATTTCCGCATCTACGACCGCGTCCTGTCCGACGAAGAAATGGCCGGACTTGCCGGCATAACCCAGCCGTACGATAAGCCGTTATAAGTCGGCTTATTATGACACAGTTTATGCCGTGAAGTTAGCGGCATAAAGAAGGACAATTCAGGACCTGCACCGAGTTTGGCTCGGTGCAGGTCCTTTTTATTCGTACTGCGTACCGCGTTCTCCGGAAGGAGTCCCCAGGACGGCGTGCTGCGACCCACGCAGTCCTGGGGACTCTCCCGGTAAGAGGGATATCTTGCGGGACTTACGCAGCACGATTTTGCTTGCATCGTACGCCGCCTTCGGGCAAACTGTCGCTTGATGATTGTGGAAGAAACGAAGGACGATGGACGAAAAGACGAGGGACGAAGCAAGCCGCATCCCTCGTCCCTCGTCCGTCGTCCGTCGTCCGTCATTTACTTTGCCGGCGGGGGCACGGGGGGACATATTTATCCGGCGCTGGCGGTAGCCGAGCAGATAGCGGCTATTGAGCCGACCGCCGGGATTCATTTCTTTTGCAGTTCGCGAACCATTGACGAGCGAGTGCTCGGACCGACCGGCTTTGAATGTACAGTACTGACTGCCAAAGGTCTTTCTCTGCGAGGGCTGGTGGATTTCTGCCGCTCGTTTGTTGCCAGTTACAAGACCGCGAGAGAAACGATGGATGAGGGACGAGAGGACGAGGAACGAAACGCAAGTCGCCTTTCGTCTCTCGTCCATCGTCCATCGTCCATCGTAGTAGGTGTCGGAGGATACGTCTCTGCGCCCGTATGTCTGGCTGCGCAAAGATTGAAAATTCCGATAGTTCTTATTAATGTGGACATCGTCCCCGGTCGCGCTAACAGAATGCTCGCCCGCTGGGCGGATGAGGTCTTTCTGCAATTCGAAGAGACTTCCGACTATTTTGCGAGAAAGAAGGTGAAGGCTGCCGTAGTCGGTTGTCCCTTGCGCAGCGGCTTTGCCAAACCCAATCCGGCCGAGGCTATACAACAACTGAATCTCAATCCAAACAAAAAAATCCTTCTGATAACCGGGGCATCAAGCGGCTCACAGAGCATCAATAAGACTGTATGTTCGCTGCTGAATGAGCTTGACGCATTTGCAGATGATTGGCAGATAGTCCATCTGACGGGCCGGGACAATCAGGAAGAAGTCTCACGAAAATACAGCGATGCAAAGATAGATCATAAGGTTATTGGATATTACGACAACATGCCAAGTTTGCTGGCCGCGGCGGATTTGCTGATCGGCAGAAGCGGAGCGGTAAGCGTCGCCGAATATGCCGCTGCCGCCGTACCGAGTATCTGCATGCCCTACCCGCACCACAAGGACATGCACCAGTATCTCAACGCAGGCAAGCTCGTCGAGGCCGGTGCGGCGATCGTAGTTGACGATTTGCCCGATGAGACCGACAGAGCCGAATGGCTCTGGGAGGAGCTTGAAGAGTTGATGAAAGACACGGCAAAACGAGATGAAATGTCCGAAGCCTGCCGCAATATCGCTCGTCCGGATGCCGCATCCAAGATCGCCGAGAGACTTCTTGCAATCGCCAATGGCCGATAGCACGTCAGATTTCCACAGAAACCCTCTTGACAGAAGAATTCTCAGAGATGATAATTCTTTCCGGCTGTCAGTTAGGATGGTCTTTGGTGTCAATATTGATGTCTTTGAAAAGAGGCCCGTTTATTCGGGGATTAGGATTGGAGAGAACAGATGAGTACAGTCATCAATTCACGTCGTGATTTTCTAAAGCAATCAATCTACCTGGGTGTTGCGGCTGCTTCGGCGGGCCCGTTGGGCTCTCTGGCGCGAGCTATGGAAATGTTGACGCCCATGCGTTTCGGTCTGGTCACATATCTCTGGGGTCAGGACTGGGACCTGCCGACTCTGATCGCCAACTGCGAAAAGGCCGGCGTCATGGGCGTTGAGTTGAGAACCCAGCACGCGCACGGCGTCGAGTCGGACCTTAACGCCAGACAGAGGCGGGACGTCAAGAAACGCTTCGCAGACAGCCCGGTAGAGTTTGTCGGTCCCGGGACGAATTTCGCATTTCATCATACGGACCAGGCAAGGCTGAGGGCTGACGTCAAAGGCGCCAAGGAATATGTCAAGCTGTCTTACGATTGCGGCGGCACCGGTGTGAAAGTCAAACCCAACGCTCTGCCTAAAGGCGTGCCGCACGAAAAGACTATAGAACAAATAGGCAAGTCTCTGAATGAGCTTGGGCGATACGCCGACCAGTTCGACCAGATGATTCGAGTGGAAGTCCACGGCAGAGAAAGCTCAGAATTGCCCATTATGAAGCAGATCATGGACGTTGCCGAGCATCCCCGCGTCGGCGTCTGCTGGAACTGCAATTCTCAGGATCTGCAAGGCGAGGGGCTCGAGCACAACTTCCATCTCGTCAAGGACCGTCTGGCCGACACAGTCCACATTCGAGAGCTAAATATTGGCAACTATCCTTATCAAAAGCTGATGAATCTGTTCGTCGAGATGGATTACAAAGGCTGGATTCTCCTCGAAGCGCGGACCAAGCCTAAAGACCGCGTCAAAGCCCTCGAACAACAGCGCAAGGTCTGGGTCGGAATGATAAAAAAAGCTAAAGCTTCCTCGGGCACTCGGCAAAAGGGCGGCGTCAAGATTGACGACGTTGATAAAAAGCTCAGAGTCGAGATCAACGGCGAGTTGTTCACCGAGTACAACTATCAGGATCCGGAAGCAGTGATCCCCTACTTCTATCCTGTCGTCGGACCGACCGGCGCGAATGTCACACGGCATTATCCGATGAAAAAGGGTGAGAACGAGGCCACAGACCACAAGCACCACCGGGCCTTGTGGTACACTCACGGCTCTATCGGCGGGGCGGATTTCTGGCACGGCGGACCGGAGGCCATCGTTCATGAGAAGTTCCTGGAAGTAGGCGGCGGCAGAGACGTCGGCGTTATCAAGCAGCAGAATAAGTACGTTGACAAGAACGAGAAGGTCGTGTGCAGGGATACGCGAACGCACAGATTCTATCCGCCTTTGGCCGACGGCGGCCGGATGATGGACTTCGAGATTACATTCCACGCCTCGGAAGGCAAGGTCGTTCTGGGCGACACAAAAGAAGGCTCGATGGCGATTCGACTGGCCCCGACCATGCGTGTTGAAGGTAAGGTCGGCAAGGGCCATATCGTCAACAGCGAAGGAGTTCGTGACAGACCCGCCTGGGGCAAGCGCGCCAAGTGGTGCGACTATTACGGCCCGGTCGAGGGCGAAACCACAGGCGTAGCGATCTTCGACCATCCGTCGAATCCCAAGCATCCGACCTGGTGGCATGTTCGCACGTACGGATTGTTCGCGGCTAATCCGTTCGGAGTCCACAACTTCGAGAACAAGGAAAAGGGAGTCGGTGACATAAAAATCCCGGCCGGTGAGAGCATGACTTTCAAATATCGCATCTACTTCCACAAAGGCAATGAGAAACAAGGCAAAGTCGAGCAGCATTACCGCAAATACGCGAAGACGAAATAAGTCTGAACGTACGCCGGACAAGAGAACTGATTCGAGAATATTAGGAGAATTATTATGAGCAAGCTAAATCGAAGAGATTTCATCAGAGGGTCGATGGCGGTCGGCGCGGGCTTTGCGCTGGCGGCCCCATACTCCCGCGCGCGCGGCGCTAATGATTCCATTCGCCTGGCCGTAGTTGGCGTTGGAGGTCAGGGAAGCAACCATACCAAGTATTTCAGCCGTATAGACGGCGTCCGGCTCGTCGCCGTCTGTGATCCCGATCAGGGACACATCGATCGCCGGGTCGAGGATTTCAAAAAGAAAGGCCAGGACATCAAGGGCTACGTAGACGTTCGCGAGCTGCTCGATGACAAAGGAATCGACGTTATCACCTCGGCCACGCCCAACCACTGGCATTCCCTCGTGACTGTCTGGGCCTGCCAGGCGGGCAAGGACGTCTACATTGAAAAGCCCGTCTCCCACGAGATTTGGGAAGGCCGCCAGATGGTCAAGGCCGCCCGCAAGTACAACCGGATCGTGCAGACCGGAACGCAGAAACGTTCCGATCTTGGCCTGATGGAAGCGTACAAGGATATTAAAGAAGGTAAGCTCGGGGCGATCAAGTGGTCGCGCGGTTTCTGCTATAAGCCTCGCTTCGAAGGGACCAACGGAATCGTCAACGGCACAAACGGGCCGAATCCGCTGCCCGACAGTATCGATTACAACTTGTGGTGCGGACCGGCAGACATGGAACCGCTGCGCCGAGAGAAGCTGCATTACAAATGGCATTGGGTCTGGAATACCGGCAACGGCGATCTGGGCAACCAGGGGATTCACGAGATGGACCTGGCTCGTTGGGCTTTGGGTGATCCGAATCATCTGGCCCCGGCCGCGATGAGTTTCGGCGGCAGATTCAGAGTCAATGACGCCGGTGAAACGGCCAACACGCAGATTGTGTATCTCGCTTACAAGCCCGCTCCCCTGATTTTCGAGGTTCGTGGCCTGCCGGTCGCGAAAGGCCGCAGAGGAATGCCGAACTTCCGAGGCATCCGAATCGGCATGGTCATCCAGTGTGAGGACGGCTATTTTGCCGGCGGCGGCGGTGGCGGCTGGACCTACGACAATGACGGCAACAGGATCAAGCAATACAAAGGCCGGGCCGGAGAGGGACATCATCAAAACTTCATCACCGCCGTACGCAGCCGGAAGGTAAGCGACCTTAACGCCGATATCGAGAAGGGCCACTATTCGAGTGCGCTGTGCCACATGGGCAACGTTTCGTACCGTCTGGGCAAAAAGATGTCCGTAAACGAGGCGAAAAGCACGATAGACAACGAGGACTTGATGGACTCCCTCGAGCGCATGGTCGAACACCTCAGGGCCAACGAGATCGACTTCGAGAAAGAGCCGATCACGATGGGCCCGATGCTGACGATGGATCCGAAAAAAGAGAAGTTCGTCGGCGAGCACAGCGACATGGCGAACATGTACGTCAAGCGCAATTACCGTGAGCCTTTTGTTGTACCGGATAACGTCTGATGAAGTTTTCATTGTGTAATGAAATGTTCGAAGGCGTCTCGATGCCCGAGGTATGCTCGACCGCGAGTCGGCTGGGCTATCACGGCATCGAGATCGCGCCGTTTACCCTGGCGCCCTCGGCAGATAAGATTACGCCCGAGCAGAGAAAAGAGGTCGGCCGAATACTTGAAGATAATGGTCTCGAAGCTGTCGGTCTGCACTGGCTTTTCGCCGGGCCCGCAGGCCTGCACATGACCACAACCGACGACAAGACCTGGGGCAGGACAAGGGACTACTTGTCCTGCCTCCTTGATTTGTGCAGCGACCTGGGCGGCAAGGTTCTCGTGCTCGGCTCTCCAAAGCAGCGCAGCCTCGTCGAGGGCCAGACATTAGACAGCGCCCGCCAAAGAGCGGTGGACCTTCTCGGCTCTGTCATGGATCAGGCCGGCACACTGGGCCTAACGATCTGCCTTGAGCCACTCTCGCCGGCCGAGACCGATTTCATCAACACGGTCGCCGAAGGTATGGAACTGGTGCGTCAGGTCAATCATCCGAGCCTCAAAATCCACCTCGACGTCAAGGCGATGTGTGCCGAACCGACCCCCGTGCCTGACATCATTCGTTCTGTCAGCGTCAAGGACATCGGCCATTTTCACGTCAATGACGCCAACCTCTACGGTCCCGGCATGGGCGAGGTGGATTACGGCCCCATCGCAGAGGCGATCAAAGATGTCGGCTGGGACAAATGGCTCAGTGTCGAAGTCTTCAAGTACGACCCCGATCCGGAGACCATCGCGCGCAAGAGCATCGAGTATCTCCGCAAGTTCTGGCCGTGAAGAAACAGAAAGTACGAGGGACGAGAAGGCGAGGGACTTATGACAGTTCGTCCACCGTCCCCTCGTCCCTCATCCATCGTTTAGTTCAAAGCAGGCATGCCTTGAGGCGCTGCTTGGCTCGGAAAGATCGAGAGCGGGCGATCTCAGGGCTTATCCGTGTTCGCGACGCGATCTGCGCATAGCTAAGTTGTTCGTAGTAGCGAAGGTGGATGATGTCCCTGTGCTCGTAGCTCAGCCGATCAATCCCGTCGGCAACCTGTCGGAGTCTTTCAGCGCGAATATGAGAGTCGAGCACGCTTCTGTCCTGGAGCCGGTCTTTACTGTTAAGATCGAGCGCCAGTGTTGCCTTGCCGTCCGCACGGAGCCTGCGCCTTCTGATGTGGTCCCTTATCCTGCATGTAGCAATACGGCAGACCCAGGGCCAGAACTTATCGTTGTTGCGCAGGCTCTTGAGATTCAGCAGAACCGACAAGATTGTATCCTGTACAATATCTTCGGCAACGTCCGGATCCGAAATCGTGCGAAGGGCAAACAGATAAATCTTATGCCGCACTAAACCTGCCAGGTCCTCCGCACTCGCTCGATCGCCCGACCTTGCCTCACATAGCAAATTACGCAGATTATCCTTGTTCTGAGTCACCATAATACTGCCCTCATCCCATGAAAGGCCGACGAACAGCCGTAAGTAACACAAAAAATTCCTACATAAATCAAATTTCGCACTTTCCGAAAGATTCGTTCGTACGGTACATTAGTAAAAATAGAATCAGTTATAACTTAGGAGTTGTATTATGGAGTCGGGACAGAAAAAAGTCGTAGTTGTCGGAGCCGGTGCTGTGGGAACGGCGTATATTTACGCTCTTTTGCCAACCGGAGTTGCGGGGCAGATTGCTCTGATCGACAAGGACACGAATCGGGTCGAAGGCGAGGTGATGGATCTTTCTCACGGCCTTCCCTTCATACCCCCAACTTATATAGAGAAAGGGACTTACGCCGACTGCGCCGACGCCGACCTCATCGTAGTGACCGCCGGCGCCAAACAGGCCCCGGGGCAGTCTCGCACTGAGCTAATAAGGCAGAACGCCGACATTGTCCGCTCGATATGCAAGTCCATAGCCGAACATGAAACCTCCGCCGTGCTGGTGATGGTGACCAATCCCGTCGATGCGCTCACTCACGTTGCTCTCGACGAACTCGGCTGGCCGCGTGAACGCATCATCGGCTCGGGAACCGTGCTCGACAGCTCGCGATTCAAGTACATGCTCAGTCGCCATTGCGGCGTCGATACCCGCAACGTGCACGCCTACATACTCGGCGAGCACGGCGACAGCGAAGTCGCCGCCTGGAGCATGGCCCACATAGCCGGCGTGCCTCTCGAAGAATACTGCCAAATCTGCGGAGAATGCGACTACACCGAGAGCCACCGCCAAATCGCTGAAAAGGTCCGCAGCAGCGCCTATCACATCATAGATTATAAGGGCGCAACGTACTACGGCATCGGGCTGTCGCTGGTCAGAATAACCCAGGCTGTACTCAGAGACGAAAACAGCATTCTAACCGTTTCAACGCTACTAAACGGCGAATACGGAATTGAGAACATCTGCCTCAGTGTTCCCTGCGTGGTCGGCTCCGGCGGCGTAAAGAGGATCATAACTGCGAAGCTATCCGAAGATGAACAAAAGGCCCTTCAGACCTCGGCCGGCGCGATTAAAGAGGTCATAGGCAAAATTGCTCAGCCGGCCTGACGATTCTCCGCAGGACGGGCGGATTAAACTCGTGGATATCCTGCATGCGGTAAAGGCTCAACTCATGCGAAGCACGAAAGGCGACGATCAGTCAAGAAAAAACTTCGGTCAAAAGTGACCGTTCCGCCCATAAACCGTTTTTTTTCTCAAGTAGCGATCACCCGCTCTCCGAATTCATACTGGATGCTCTGTCTCAGGCGTTCCATACAGGAGAACTCGATTCCGGCAACTCGCGTCGACTATCGAGTGCCAAGTACCTGGCATCCGGAAAGGATTGAGAATGAAAAGACGGATATTAGTATTGATAATGCTGCCTATCGTCGCTGTATCGTGTTGTCAGAAGAAGCAGAAGAAGGCGGCGATGCAGTACGACAGGCCCCTGCCGCCGGGTGAGTACGCGCTTCGAAAGATCACGGACCCGAGCGAAATCCCCGATTTCACCATGGCCTGCAGCGATCTGAAAAATCTGCGAAAGGCGGTCGCCCACAGCTTGAGCTACCTGAACAAGCCTTCAAGCAGAACCTTCTACCCATCGGGCCAGATCACCCATAGTCGGGCGCTGGAAAGCGTGCAGGCCTTCGCCGATATGCTCGATTCGGGCCTTCGCGGCAGCCAGCTCAACGATGAGATCCTCATCAACTTCGATGTCTATACTTCCGTCGGCTGCGACGATCACGGCACGGTTCTCTTTACCGGCTATTATACGCCGATTTTCGAGGGCTCGCTCGAGCGAACCGCGCAGTTCAATTACCCGTTGTACGAGCAGCCCGACGATCTGGTCAAGGGACCGGACGGCGAGATTATCGGCCGGCGCGAGCCGGGCGGGCAGATCGGCAAATATCCCGGCCGCGCTGAAATCGAAGATTCCGGCATGCTCGACGGCAAAGAGTTGATATACCTCAGCGACCCTTTCGAGACGTACATTGCACACGTCCAGGGCTCGGCCAAGGTCCGCCTGCGAGACGGCACGATAACCACCGTCGGCTACGCCGCGAATAACGGGCACGAATACAGAAGCGTCGCGCACGAAATGGTCCGCGACGGCAAGATTCCATCCGACGAGATCAGCCTCGCCGCTATGATCGCCTACTTCAAAAGGTTCAAAAACCAGGTTAATAATTACGTTCGGCGGAATCCGCGATTCGTATTCTTCAGAGAAGAAGGCGGCCCGCCCGTCGGCTGTCTCAATGAGCCGGTAACGCCGGTCCGCAGTATTGCCACCGACAAGTCGATCTTCCCGAGGGCGTCGCTGACGTTCATCTCGACTAACCTGCCACGAGCGACGGGCGGCACAACTATCACCCAATCCTATACGGGCTTCGCGCTCGATCAGGACGCCGGCGGCGCAATCCGCGCCCCCGGCAGATGCGACGTCTACATGGGCGAAGGCGAGACCGCCGGAAAACTCGCCGGCCAGACCTATCAGGAAGGCCGACTGTATTATCTGTTCCTGAAAGAAGATACATTTGCTAAAAAGTAGGGTGGGCTCCGCCCACCACGTGGCGAGGGCGTCCCGCCCTTGAATCTAAAACAAGGGCAGGATGCCCTCGCCACTAAGGAGTTTGAAAGATGGTCAAGAGGACGCTTTTACTTATCGCTTTGACAGTAGTGACATTCACTCTAACCGGCTGCCGGACCGCGCATGGATTAAAGGAAGACGCCCAGTTCGTAGGCGACAAAACCTACGAAATCCTCGACAGCGATTAGCCGCCGGCCAGCCTCTATCGACGAGACCGACCTTGCCCGCAAGCTTCGGAGCGCCCAAATCGGGTCCGTTTGGCTTTGCTTTCCTTGACTCGCCACGCGATTAAGATTGTCTTAATGCATTGTATTTACTGAGCTTACGACAGTCTTGCCGCCTTGCAAATTGGGTTTGTTTTGCAAAATGACTCAGCGTCCCAATGTCATTCCCGCGAAGAGCCTGCCCTGAGCGAAGGCGAACGGGCGGGAATCCAGTAAATTGGCTTTGAATTGGGTTTGTTTTTTGGCCTTTCAAAGCCGGGTGATTTCATGTATTACCTTTCATATAACGTATTCACGTCAATTTAGCCGTATCCCACATTGGCTTTGTTTTACAAATTCTGCCGCAGATGCCTATGGGACAAGTTTCACTGATTACACGGAAATGAGGAATAATCATAAATAACAAAGTACCCTTTCCAACAACTCAAAACTCAAAACCAAGAAGTACCTCGGTTTGTTAAGTATTACACCACAAAAGACTCAGATTGCAAGAAAAATCTCTATATTAGACAGGATTAACCGGATGAACCCAGATAAGCGACTATACAAGAATCTATGTAAACCCTGTTATCCTGTCAGAAAAGCTTTCCGCAGTCGGCCTTTTTGGGTAGAATATGCTCGCTAACAATATTGCGGATTAAAGGGGTGTAGAAAGATCAGGCAAAGCAAAATAAGAGGAACTTATGGCTGACGACGTTTTTAACACATACATCCAAGAGATAAACAACGCTTATTTGCGCGGCGATTCTACAGAACATACACACCGGCCGGCATTGAAGACTTTAATCGAAGGGCTTGCCAAGAAGGTCACGGCCACGAACGAACCTAAACGGACAGAGTGCGGGGCGCCGGATTTCATTGTTTCTCGTAAGATACCCAGTTTTGACCAAAAAATCGGCTATATCGAGTGTAAGGACATTGGAACAAATCTGAAAGAGGCCGCGAAGGCCGATGCTCCTGGAGAAGAACGCGTTTTCATCAATAAGGACCAGTATTTTGAGGGTGTGAATCCGAAAGCATGGGAGTTTTGTATTGGAGGGTATCAGGTCTGCGAGAAGTGGCTGAAGGACCGGCGCGGTCGAGAGCTTTCGTATGACGACATCCGCCACTATCAGAAGGTTGTAGTCGCACTTGCCGAGACGATTCGTCTTATGCATGAACCCTGCCTATCCGAGATGTTCGATTGAGTCCCGTATCTAATAAGCCGTACAGCCTCTAACATATTGCGCCTCATTCCGATTCTACTCACCGATGAAGAATATGGTGGGGCAAGCCCCACCCTACGGGTCTGATGGTCGGATAATAATTGGGGCAATTGATTGATTGACGGCGGGGATTTCAGATATGTAAATAACGGCAGGAAGCCGGATTATGGCAGGAACACGAAGGGATCAAAGGGAAAAACCGGGGGCGTCGGTTAATGCTCCGGCGGATATGGGCGAAGCGATGGCAGCCGTGCGCAGTATGCCGGAATCGCTTGCGGCCGAGGCGGCGGTGCTGGGCTCGATGCTGTCCTGCTGCCAAAATTCTTTCGGCAAGCCGGTACGTTTGTCGGGTTGTTGGCCGCGCCAGAGCTCGATTCGGTGACGCGCCTGGGATAAAGCTATGGCAATGTTGCAGGTTGTTTGCTGCTCATCAGTCGTTGCCGGCCCTCGCTAATTCGCATTTCCTATCGAAGAGCTTGATGCCTTATATTTTTTATTCGATATGCCGCACTTCCAGCCTATGGAGAATCCAAGTGTCCTACTCCAGATCAAGAGAGTTTAGCCACTTTCTTGAGATTGCCAGAGTTTTTAGTCGATTCAATCCTCCAATCTTCTTGTCGCCGGCACAATAAGCTAATAGTGCACGGTCCTTTACAAACGTGATTGCCGTGTAACAGTACCAACCATCAGGATTCCCTTCAATAACTCTGGATGTGCTCCATGTATTACCCTCATCTTTGCTAACAGCAATGCACAACGGTGTTCGGCGGCCTGTCGGGTAATCATGAATCCCGGAATGGTCGTTCCAGACACTGATCAAATGGCCCGTCCAGGGGATTCGTTTGATGGAAGCAGGACTCAGCGGCGAGACAAGATCTGATGGCTTGGGCTTGGTCCACGTTTCCCCGGCATCCTGAGAATAGCAGATATATTGGCTGCCGGCATTGGTCCGCATGAACATCATCAGTCGTCTGTCTTTTAGCTCAACCACACCTGGCTCCTGGACAGTGATACGCCGGCCGTTGGGCGCGTATCCTCTGAATGAATCTTTGCTGCGCCGCCAGGTCTGTCCATTGTCGTCCGAAAGGTAACACATAATTACACCTGCCGTGTCCCGAGGCTGCCCAGGGCCCTGGTGCCAGGCTACAGGCAGAATCAGCCGGCCGGAACGTAACTGAACGGCACGATCGTTGTTCAGCACATAGTAGCCCACCTGGTCGGTGATACAGACAGTCGGCTTGCTCCAGGTCTTCGCTTCGTCGTTCGAGATACGCATAATAGGTCGGCAGTCCTCTTTCGAGGTCTTTCGCAGATAGAATAAAGCGATTTTACCATTGGCCAATCGCAGAAGCGATACGGACATCACATTCAATCCTCCGGGATGCTCAACAACGATGCTGTCATCGCTCCAAGTCTTACCGCCGTCTTCGGACGTACGCATTGCAAGATCGGCTGCTGCGTGATCGCCACTGCCGCCCGTGAATCGTGTGTAAATCAGGCACAATCTTCCATCTTTCAATTCGATTATGTCACCTTCGGAATTTCGCGGATTACCATCTTCTGGTTCTATGACCAGTAAGGTCTCTATTTCCTTGCCGGCTAACGACACGGGATGTCCTACTGTAATCGCTATCGCGATAAAGCAAATTGCTTTAGTTCCCATTACGCATTCCCTTTGTAATCCAATCTTTGAACTGATGCCTTATAAAGGATTCTAACAAGAATAACGGCCTACAGAAAGCGGCAATTTCGATAGTCTTCAGAGACGATAGGGAATGCTGGCGACTCAGGATCTCTGCTGCGTCTCTGCCTGCCATTTGGGAGCAGTGTCAGACATGTGAAACTCAAGAACTATCTAATACGTTGTTTTGGCACACAGGATTTTGTAACATGTTCGTCGGTCGCGGTGAATCGTACGGAAAGGTATTGTCGGACTAACAAGACTGGTATGACACACGAAAGAATACAGAATTATTTGGAGTAAGAAATATGTTCAGCGGGTTTGCAAGAACAGTCGCCGTTACGTTAATTTGCGTTCAAGCAGCATTTGCAGCAGTGCCAGGTCCTGTCGGCAGTGGGCCTCACGCTCGGATTCCGGTTGCCTTCACACTCGAGGAGCCGGGGTATCTGACGCTGGTCATCGAAGATGTGAAAGGCAAGCGGGTCAGCAACCTGATTGCAGATACCTACTTCGAAGCAGGCAGGCATGTTATATATTGGGACGGCTATGACGTGGGCGACAAGCTCGGCAAAGAGCAGCATTATGACGTTCGCCGCCATCGGATTAAGGCTGGGGAATACCGCGTTGGAGGTCTGGTGCATGACGGCATGGCGCTGAGCTATCAGGTTTCGGTACAAAGCCCGGGTAAGCCGCCGTGGTTTACGGCCGACCGCAGCGGGGGCTGGTTGGCTGACCACACGCCGCCCGTGGACGTTCTGTACCTGCCGGATGGTTCGCCGCACGGCGATCAGCCGCAGGTGATGGTATCTGCTCCTACCGGCGAAGCCGGTCACAGCACAATGTGGCTCGATCTCGATGGCCGCAAGTTGTTCGGCGCCAAGATCCGAGGCTGGAATTCGGGAGTTGTGAACTGTCGGGACGAAGGCGATAATACTCTCGATGCTTACTATTGTTACGCACTTATTCGCGAAGAGATTCATGGCCTTCTCCGCGATACAGACGGCGGCAAAATGTACGAACGTCTCGTTCGTCTCGAGATTCCCGAAGGACCGGAAGATGGCTGGCACTGGTTAGAACTCGCTGCCAGAAGGGATATGGCGATCCGCAACGGCATTGTCGCAATCAGTTATCCGCAGTCAGATGCCATTGTCATTGTCGACCTGAAGCGTAGTAAAGACCGTCAGTTCGGCGAAATAAAGTTCGAAGATCCAAGAGGTTTGGCATACGATGAGCAGGGACGGCTGTACATGACGAGTAACGGAAGAGTGCTCCGGTTCGACAAGCCGGATCTCCCCAATGGACGACTTGGTGAGCCTCAGACAGTTGTCGACGGACTGGACGATCCCGGAAGAGTGCGGCTCGGTCCGGAAGGGGAAATACTGGTAAGCGTTTTCGGCGAAAAGCATCAGATTCTGGTTTTTGATTCGTCGGGCGAGCTCATAAATGAGATTGGCAAAGCGGGTGGCCCGCAATTCGGCCGGTATGATGAAGAACGAATGGCGCGGCCTTCCGGCATGGCTGTCGACGAACGCGGCATGCTCTGGGTAGCTGAAGCCGACTACGGCCCCAAGCGGATAAGCCGGTGGCATCTTAACAGCGGCCAATTCGACCGCGCCTGGTACGGTCCGCCGAAATACGGCGGGGGTGGGCACATCGACCCCCGCGACCGAACCCGATTCTACTATTCCAGCGGGCTGCAGGGCATGGAATTCACCCTTGATTGGGAAAACGACAGGAATATGCCGCCACGGGCTATTTATTGGCGCAAGGGATACAGTGAGGGCAGGTGTCCGGACTCCAGCATATACATCAACGGACGGCATTATATGAGCAACCGCTTCTTCGGACCCGCATACTTTGCGAAGGGCTCCCTGGATGTGTTCCTGTACAATGAGGATAAACTAATTGCTGAGCGGATTGCCCATGTGGGACGACCGCCGCGAGAAGACGACGAGCAAATACTTGGTGCATCGCTGGACGAACACCCCGAGTTGAAGAGGGTGCTCGAAGAGAAGGCCTGGCACGGTCACTGGAAGGGCAGACACATGATCTGGTCCGACCTCAACCTTGATAAAATGCCACAGCCGGAAGAGTTGCAGTTCATAAACTTCCGTGAGCATCCGGGCCAGTGGGACCTGCCGAGCCTGACAATGGCCAAAGATATGTCCATAGCGACAACCGACGGCGTGCATATTCCACCGCCGAGGTTCAATGAGAAGGGAGTGCCCGTATGGGACCTGAGCAAATGGCAGACCGTCGCGGTCGACCGTTCCGAGCACCTGTCGGATGTGGTGCAAGCTCACAACGAGACCTTCATCTTTCCCATGGGACAGTACTCGAAGGCCCGTATCTGCCGCGCTTATCGAAATAACGAAATGATCTGGCACATTAATGGATGGAAAGCGCAGAAAATCGCCGAGCGTCCCGGACAGTTGATCAACGCCCAGCGCTGCATCGGCTATCCGTTCACCCTCACCAAAGGGCAGGGCGGTCAGATGTTCGTGCTCAATGGCTACAAAGGCTCCTTGTATGTGCTGACCACCGACGGCTTATACGTCACGGACCTGGGCGGCGACGAACGGACCAAACCGACATTGAGTTATCCTGAGGCGTACAAGGGCCTTATCGTCAAGGACGTAACGTTCAAGTCCGAGCATTTCTGGCCGGCGACCGTTCAAATGCGGGATGGAACTGTTTACGTAATGGCCGGCAAGGAAAGCAGCAGCGTATTCGAGTTGCTCGGCGCTGAAACAATACGACGGATTCCGGCGTGGTCGATCAATGTGTCCGAGCAACAACTTGACGACCTGCCGGAAAAGATGATCGTACCCGGGGCGCTGCGGAAAATTGAGAAAACAGCGACTATCTCATTGTCCGATGAAGCACCTGTGATTGACGGCTTATTGGGCGAGTGGCAGGATGCAGATTGGATGGAGATATACGAGCAATTCGATGCGTACGGCGCGGTGAAAATTCATGGCAACACCCTTTATGCCGCGTGGCAGACGAACGCATCGAGCCTTTTGAACAACGACGCAGCCGACGGCCGGCAGTATATCTTTGCCTCCGGTGGCGGACTCGACCTTATGGTGCGAACGGATTTTGAAGCTGAGGAGAGTCGCGGCTCCGGCCTGCATAGCTCCGTTGCTAAAGGTGATGTGCGGCTTTTTGTCACTCGGGTTGATGATCCCGTCAAGGGGCCTGTGCAAGCGGTTCGCTTCCAACAGTCAGGCGGCAAACGTCACGGCGAGTCGGTAAACTACACCTCGCCGGTCGGCGCAGTCGAATTCGACAGCGTCCGGGATGTCAGCGATGGCGTACACCTGGCCCAACGCGGCGGCAACTACGAATTATCAGTACCGCTAAATGTGCTGGGACTGGAAGGTATAGAAGAGGGCAAAACGACCATCGGCGACATTGGCATTCTGGTCGGCAACGGCAGTGATACAAAGCTTCGCATGTACTGGAACAACAAGGCTGCTCAGATGACCAGCGACATTCCGTCGGAAGCCCGCCTTATGCCCAGTGAGTGGGGAACCTGGAAATTTGAGAAATGATCGAATACGGGAAATAAAACTTACAGCGTCTGAATTCCGCGAACCGTCGGTCAATTCATAGTACAGTCAAGTCCAGCATCCGCCGGTGATGCCGACAATTACCAATATTTTGGGCAGTATACCCTCATATTTTCAACCAGTAGAAATGAGTAGGGTTCCGCTAAAAATTGCCCCCACAAAGAAATATCGTCTAATTGTCCGAAGTGCCTTCTTTCTCATCCGCTTCCTTAAACCTTCCGGATAGAGAAAGAACGGGCCATGGTGTCTCGAACATCTCACTTCTGAGAAATTCGTTGGAATTGCTATGCCGTTTTGGTATTGTGGGCCTCGGATTGAACAGGAGTGTCTCAGAAAAGTGCCCAAGTATACAGAAATGTCGTTTATGAAGTCAAATTCAAATGGTAAGTGTCAGTATAAAATGGTCCGAAACGCAAACTACCACGGGCAACAACACGAGGCCCAGGGGGGCGGAACACATTAATCAAATAGTAGAAAAGGAGGCAGAGAATGCGACGATTCGCAACGACTACTCTAATCGTTGTCCTCTTTGCGGGTCTTGCTCGGGCGACAGATATTACCGTCGAGAATGTAATTCAGCTCAAGCAGCTCGGTTTTGGCGATGACGAGGTCAAGAGTGAAATCGAGAGGCAAGGCGCCGCGAAATACGATTTGAATGAGGACGATGTGAGGAAACTCAAGGAAGCCGGCGCAGGTGAAGATCTTCTGGATTTCATGCGAGGACCTGAAAAAAAACCGCTGACAATCGAGGGGATTGCAGCAATGGTGAAAGGTGGTCATTCTACACCAGAGATATTGCGCGCAATCTCGGAAGCTGAAGCCACTTACGTTCTGACATCCTCGCAGGCTCTTGACTTAAGCCGCCAGGGTGTTCCTCAGGCGATCATGATCGCCATCAAAGGCAAGCCGCTTGGCTATAATGAGTTGAAGCGACTGGCCGGTGATAAGCTGGGAGAACAGTCCTTTATCATTCTGGCCTCTATCGTCGGCTTCGAAACCGGGCGCCCGACAGCAGGAGAAGCCCTCGAGTTACTCCAGGCGGGTGTGCCGAACAGTATAGTGGCCATGTTCCGGGAAGGAAAGAAACCCGATGTGAGAACCGAGAAGGCGGACGGATTGCAGGAGTACCGGCACGTGGGCAAGCAGTTCACGCTCCGCTTCCCGGCCGATTGGAGAGTAGTCCGTTCTCTCGACGAAGGAACTGTCACATACGCGGCGACTCCGGAAAAACGCGCGGTGCAGGCCGATGAGCTCGACGTCTGTTTCGAGGTTGGCCTCCTGCATTTGGGAAGCGGTATTGCTGATCGTGGGCGAGACGCCGAGGCGACCCTTCAGCACATTCTGCCTCTACTGCGCTATGACGAGCCCGACATGAAGATCAAGGGAAAAATTCGCAAAGTGGGCCTGGGGAAACTCGACGCCGCTAAAATTCGTTTCGAGGGCAAGCTGAAAAAGAAAACGGGCACGTTTGTCACGGAAATTTATCTGGCGTGCCAAAACGGCATTTATTATATGGCGGTTTGTCGCTCGCCCGAGGAGAAATATGCCCGTTACGAACCGCTCTTCGAGCAGATCCGACAGAAATCAGAATTCGGCCTCGCTCGACGCAGCGCCCGAACGCGTGCCTTCGAGGCGAGCGGTCTGCTGGAGCGTTACAAGGCTTCTATAGTATCGGTCCTCTGTCACTACGGCGGCGGCAGTCGCAGCAGCGGCACCGGCTTTATCATTCATCCGGACGGTTATATAGCTACCAATGCTCACGTCGTTCTCGATGAGGACGGCCAGCCCGCCCAACGATATACCGTTCAGTGGGACCAGTCGGTGCCGCGCAAAGAAGTCGAGGTCGAACTGCTCGGGTGGCAGTATGGACAGGAGACTATGTTTTTTCATCACAGTGCCGACGTGGCCCTTTTGAAGTTGCCTGACGGCGAGTACACGGCCACGCCGCTTACACCGCTCGATGATGTGCGACTCGGTGATCCCGTCGTAGCTGTCGGCTTTCCACAGCGTTTTCGATTCGACACTCTGAATATTTTCATCACCGGCGGCGTGGTAACACGCTTCAATCGCAACCGCGAGGGAGACATCGATTCTATTTTTACAGACGCTAAAATCGCCAAAGGCAGCAGCGGCGGCCCCTGTTTCAGCCTTATCACCGGCGGCGTGATCGGTCAAAACACCTATGGAATGCCGATTCAGGTGGCTCAGGAGAATGCGCGCCTTAATGAGCTGGTCGGCTACTATGGTGTGATACCCGTTCATTATCTAATGGATCGGTTCCCGCTCGTTGCCGAGTTGGGCCTGCCAATGAATCCGGAACTGGATTTTATCGATTCTTACGCATTGGCCGGCTTCCTGTTGCATCGCCATCCCGGCGCCGACGCTACGCGCCTTGCCGACCGCGCCGTCAAGCTGCGGCCGAACCTGGCGGATGCTCACTTCCTTCAGGGTTCTTGTCGAATGCGAACCAAAGGTGTGGAGTCGGCGAAAAAAGCCTTTAACGAGGCCCTCAAGAACGATCCGGACCACATGGAGACACTTCTGACGCGGTGTCAGCTCCATACAGCGAACGAGGACGTAGTTCAAGCAAATCAGTGCGCCGAGCGCTCGGTTAAGGCCCACCCCAAAATCTGGCGGACCCACTTCGCCAGAGGACAATTGCTACTGAAACTGGGGCGATATGACCAGGCGCTGCGTGCGGCAAATACGGCCAAGGATTTAGTGCATAACGTTCTTGCGGAACCCTGCATTCTGGCCGGTCGGATTTACTATTCCAAGGGGGATTTTGACAACGGCCGCCGTGAGTTCGCGCAGGCGTCCGACATCCATCCAACCAATCTCGCAGCCCGGTTCGGAATCGGCGAATACTTCGAACATAAAGAGAACTACATGTCCGCCTTGCTTGAATACGGCAAGCTCAAGCAGGAATTCACCAATAATCCCCTTGTCATGGCCCGTATGGGACGCTGCTTCAAGGCTTTGAAACGGTGGGACAAGGCAGTCGAATCCTACAGCTCGGCACTCGATCGGGCCAAAGAGCTGGGAGTTACGCCTCCGGAAGATGTCTACTTCGACCTCGGCTATATTTTCTGGAACGTCCGTCGCAGCCAGCAGGCCATCGTGCACTATGGCGAACATCTGGCCTTTCACGGTCGGTCAGAACGTGCCTATGAAGTGCACATGCAACTGGCGGAAGTGTTACGAGACCTGGTTCCCGAGCGAGGTGGTATACCCTACGGCCATTTATGCCGTGCCTGGACGCTCCACCCGGAGACACCGGCCATCCGCGAAGCACTGGAAAAGCCGGGGCTGCGCCCCATGTCGCTGGATGACATAGTATTCATGCTTAATAACTGCAAGTACCATCCGACGGTCGTCGCAGATATTGTGCAGGTCACGAAGCTCAACTTCACGATTGATCTGGACAACGAACAGCATATCCAGATGCTCAGGGACCGGAATATCCCTATCGAGGTGATTAAAGCCATTTTAATCTCTAACCTGCGACAAGGAGCGGCACAGGAACTGCCCAACCAGCCCGCTCCACCTCAGCAGCAGGGGGCGCAACCTGGGCAGATTCCTGAACCGCCGGACAATCTTCAGGGTGAAAAGGCCGATCAACCGGCTCAACCCGCGGCCGCAGGTCCGCCTAAAGTTCTGGCGGCCCTTGCCGGTGCCTGGAAGGGAAAGACCAATATCGTCTTCATGAAATTCGACCTGACTCTGACATTCGCCCCGAACGGCCAATATACGTTAGTTTCGCACGATCTAGGTGACGGCAGCGTGCTGACAACGCCCGGCACCTATACAGCGACCGCTTCTACACTAACCATGACCAGTGAAGAGGGCAATCGAACTAGGACCTCATATCGCCTCGCAGGCGACAAACTGGTGATTCAACAGATACTTGGCTATATCAAACCGATCACATTTACAAAACAAGACCAGTGAACCTCACTCTCAACAGGATTACATTTGAGCTTTTCTCGGCTGCGCCTGGAACGCAGACCTTATGGCAAAGGGGTATTAGGCTTAGCCGCATCCTTGGGACGCGGATTGTCGGGGCCAAAGACCAGCAAGTCTTCATATTCCTCAATCGTCACAAATGACTCGTCGACTTTGCCGTTCTGATCGCACACGCAGCTGATATCCAATCCTAAATGCCTTGCCATGAACGGATACATGGCCATTCGCTTGGACTGGCCATAGTCATGGCCTTCATTTGGAAAGTGGGCTTTTTCCACGTTATCTGCGCACCCATAAATGCTGTAAACGTGCTTGATGTACGGAAATTCAGTCTGGGGAGTGAATTTTGTCCAGTCCTTGCCATTGGAGACGATCAAAAGAGGGCGGGGAGCAGCCAGGGCCGCAATCTCGGCATTGTTGGTTTTGTGGTCCGGGCTCCAATGTATGGGCATACATGATCTAACGTGTTGAGAAAGGCATTTCAGCGTGCCATTCTCAATCACGTTCAAGTCGCTATTCGGTCTTTACGTTGCCCAGTCCGCCCAATCTGGGCACTGCTCCGTAATGAACTCACAACGATGAACCATATTCTCGTTTATAGCCAGTCGATGTGGTCTCTCGGGGCGAGGCGTCTCATGAAGAGGCTCTTGTTGGCGGCTTCGTCGTTGGTGATCTTCATGTTCTTCGAGTCCCACATCAGCTTTCGGCCGGGATGCAGCAGAGCGATATCGCCGAGGACGATTATCTCCGACAGCGGCCCGGCATACTCGAACGGCGACATCGCGGTGTCCTCGCCCTTGCACGCCAGCGTCCAGTTGTCGAAGTGCGTCCGGCCCTTGCAGCGGAAGGCGCGCTTCGGCGGTCTCGGCGCTTCCTTCATGAAGCTCTCCGGGATGAGCCTCGATCCCTGGCTGTGGCTGCCGGCCATTATGGAAGCCTTCTCGCCGACGAGAACCGAGCCGCTTGTGATGCCCCTGCGGTTCTTCTCAAGGTGCTTGGGATGCGGAAAATCGATGCCTTTGCCCAGGTAGTATTTCATGGTAACCGGCGGTTTGTCGCCGCGAGGGCCGAATTCCCAGGTTATGACGCCCGCTCTGGGCAGCGAGCCGGGATAGGCGGGAATTTCCACGTCCGCATGCACGCTCAGCGGGACGCGAATATCCAGGCCGTAGTAGGCCGGATCGAAAATATGAGCGGCCATATCACCTACGGCGCCGCTGAAATGGCTGTACCTGATCCATTCGCGATTCATGTAGCTGGTGCTGAAGGGAATCTCCTCGGCCCTGTTCAGAAACAGGTTCCAGTCCAGCGTTTTCGGCACGGTGCAGCCGGTTGCTACGGGCTTGTCGATCCAGTAGTTCTTCCTCGAATACGCGTGGACCTCTCTGATCGGCCCGACGGTCCCGGCCAGCGCCCAGTCCCTGATCATCGCAGAGCTTCCGCTCGAATGGCCCTGATGGCCCATCTGGGTGACCACGTTCTTGTGCTTTCTGGCTTCTTCGGTCAGCAGCCGCACTTCATTTACCGTGTGGCAAAGCGGCTTCTGGCAGTAAACGTGCTTGCCCCTTCTGATAGCGGCGGCGGAAATCGTGTAATGGTTGTGCTCGGGCGTCGCGACGAGGACGGCATCGATGTCCTTGCCGATCTTATCGAACATAACACGGTAGTCGGTCCACAGTTTGATGCCGTGAAGGTTGGGCTTGCTCTTGATGGCCCGAGCGTGCCAGGCGTGATCGACGTCGCACAGGGCGATCACGTTGTTGCTTCTGGTTAGATAATCCGCATTGCTCGAGCCCTGGCGCCCGACGCCTATACACGCAATGTTGAGCTTGCTGTTCGGCGAGGGGCCTGCCTTGAGGATGTTGAAGGGAGCTGCCCCAACGGCCGAGGCCGCCACGGCACCTTTTAGAAAATCGCGGCGTTTCAGTGATTTCATAGTTGTCACCTCTGTCTCTCATAACTCGAAACCGGAACTGCCCTCGCGGCAGCGTTATACACACGACAGGATAACACATAACGGGCAAGCCTGTAAACACAATTCTGCGCAAGTATGGCAAGTATGCCCCCGGTGTCGTTTTCGCTGGCGGAGAGACGGGGTAAATCTTATAATGCGTTTTTATCTGATAGTCAGTTGGATCGAATGGAGGCATACTCTATGAAACGTGAAATATGCCGGAGAGACTTTTTAAACGCCGCAGGCCTGGCAGCTCTGTCTTTGAGCACGAAGCACTGTGCTGCCGCTCTTGTTGGTAAAGGAAGCGAAGAAAAGCCTAATATTGTCCTGATCCTGGTCGATGACCTCGGCAATCGCAGCTTGAGCTGTTTTGGCGGCACGGAACCGACGCCCAATCTGGACCGTCTGGCCGGAGAAGGAATGGTGTTTAGCAATGCGCACGCCGCTCCGATGTGCGCGCCCACGCGGGATGAGATGTTCACGGGCCTGTCGCGCGCCGGTCGCGGCCGTCCTGATGCGAACATTCCATTTTTCACGAACCACTTGCAGAGACTGGGATACACCAACGGGATGGCGGGCAAATGGTTTGTCGGCAAAGTGTTCGATCCGCCACTGCGAGGTTTCGACGAAGCGTGCATCATGGTCAACGGCTACCGCCACTGGGCGCCCGACGTCATGGTCTGGGGAAGCGGCGGCATGTTCCAAGAATTGAACCAGCCGAAGGTCGAGGGCAGACTCAACGAGTGGGAGATCCCTCTGGATAATTCCGAACGGCATCACGCCACCCGTCTATCTGAACAATACGGCGAAGACGTTGCAGTGGAGTTTCTGTGCGATTTCATGGAACGCCGAAAAGACCGATCCCTTTTCGCGTACTATTCCACCAAACTTACTCACGTGCCGCACGCCCCAACGCCCGACGACGATCCCGCCGCGATCGAGGTATTCCGAACGGCCTTCGCTGAAAGTAACAATCGAAACTTAAGTGGCGCCATAGAGTCCGCTCGCAAAAACGCCGAACAGAAGTCGATAGCCTTGGCTTCTCACAAAACCTATCGAAAACGTGGTATCCGCTACATCGATAAGATGGTCGGCCGTCTGGTCGACAAGCTAGATGAAACAGGACTCCGGCGTAACACGGTTGTCATCGTCACATCCGACAATGGCAACTCGGCTCTCGATCCATTACCGGAAGGGGCTGAACGCTTGCCGGGGCGCAAAGGCGACTCCCGCGAAGGTGGGACGCGGGTGCCGTTAATTGTCAACTGGCCGCGAAAAACAAAGCCGGGCTCTGCCTGCGATAACCTCGTACACGTCCAGGATTTTCTGCCGACTTTCGTTAAAATTGCCGGCGGCAAGGTCCCGAATGACCGGGATTGCGACGGCCGCAGCTTCCTGCCGCAGATGCTTGGAAGAGAAGGCTCGGCGCGAGAGTGGTTCATCGGGTGCGGGGCACATCCCAGCATCTGGCTGAAGCGCGTGGCCCAGGAAGTCGGCGATCCCGACCTCGAGTCTTATAAGCTCGTCTGGGTCCGCGGTCTCAAGTACAAACTCTACAACGACGGACGCTTCTACAACCTTAAGGACGATCTGGCCGAGCAGCATCGAATCCCGCCCGGCGGGGGAAGCCCCGAAGCTGAGGCCGCCCGCCGGAAATTTCAGAAGATTCTGGATGAACGTTTGAAACAATGAATTTGGGAAAAAGGCAAATGATGAAACAGTGTATTATTAAACAATCCCTATTGTCGAAACTCGTAACGACAATTGCTTTAACGACGACCATATTCAGTCTCAGAGCGAACGTCGCCGAGGCAGCGTGGGGTGTGCTGTCGGATATGCATAATTATCATGAATGCTTCGGCCTCGATCCGGGCACCGGCAATTATCCGAACAAGGGCACTTCGCCGAAATGGAAGCTGCAAGGCGACTTCAAGGTCGTGATGATCGAGTCGAACGCCCCCGGCAATGTCTACCACGAAGGCGAAAAGCCGAGGCTGACTTTCCAGATCGATAACCTGACGGATAAACCGTTATCCGCAAAGGGAAGGATCGAGGTAATTCGGTACAGCCAAAGCTCCATACCGGGCGATCAGTGGTATCCCGAATTAAAGCGACTTGAGAACGTGGGATTCGTCCCGTTGACTGTTGACCTGGCTCCGAACGGCTGGCGCAACTTCACGGTTCGCCCGCCGATAGCCGAGACTAAAGGCGGTTACGGCTTCGTCGTCGACCTGGGCGAGCACGGCCGTCAGTTTCTCACCAGCGCCGTTCGCACGTTCAAGCCTCCCTCTAAGCGCATCCAGTATCCGAAACAGTGCCTTGAGCACATGCCTGCCGAGATTCTCGAGCGCCTGGGCATTCAGGCGGTGCGTTACGGCGTGAGCTTCATCACCGAAGAGGAAGGCCGCCGCTACGACCAGCTTATCGAACGTCTGGAGCATGACCTGAAGGAAATGCACGAGCATAAGGTAACCTGCATCGCCGAGATCGGGGCCGGGACGAAGCATCAGCCGTTGGGCCGCGGTCGGCCGCATCTTAATGAAGACGGCATAATGAAACGCGGAAAGCAGGACCTTTGCTGGCTGCCCGAACTCGACGAAAAGTATCAGGAATTCGTCTACGAGCTTGCGTGCAAGTACGGCTGGCCGAAGGGGCCGATTACGGGCTTTATGCTCTGGAACGAACCCTGGGAAGGGCTGAGCATCTCAGGCTGGGCGGCAGATATCCCTCGCTACCGCGAGCTTTATAAGCGAATGGGCGATGCCGTGTTCAAAGCGCGCCGGGATGCGAATGTGGACGTCCTCGTGGGCGGTTGCGACTCGTCCACCAATACACTCGACAAGCTTTTCCCGGACGGCAGTGATGAATTCCTGCCGTACCTCGACTTTTGCTCGATCCATTATCAGGGCCTGCACGCGCCGGTCCTTTATCCCGAGTGGAACAACCGAACGCATTACAAGGGGCGAGTACGGATTTGGGACACCGAGTCCTGGACGGCCAATACCGACGACCGATTCCTCGGCGTCGTGGCGTCCAACCGCGCGGCAGGCTACGACCGGTCCCTGGGCAGCCTGAGTCGGATTGCAGTTTCGACCCTGAGCCACCATCGCGTGGGCAAGGAAGTGATTCACACCGACGACGGCGACAAGGAGATTCCGCGCTGGATAGAGTCGCGTCCACTGGCCGCATCATACGGCGCGGTTCAGCATTTCATCGGTGAGCGGGAATTCAAAGAGATACTGTTTCGCAACGGCCTGCCGTGGGTCTTTGTCTTCGACGGACTAAACGGCAATCCCGATGACGGCACAGTCGTCGTCGTGGGCGACATCGCACCGTTGTTTGGCGGCAAGAAGACAACCGGCGTTTTGTTTGAAACCGTCCGCAGCCTTGAAGAACTCGCCGCAAAGAAAGAACTCAAAAAGAAGCTTGCGTCTTTATCCCCTGATGCAACCGAAGAACGTGAAGAGCTGATTGCACAAATCGAAGAACCGATGCCGTTTACCAACGCGACCATGACCGTCGAGTTGCCGCCGGGCTGCGCGGTCTATGACTATTATGGAAACGCCGTCGATGCTGCCGGCAACAAAATCGAGCTGCCGCTCGACGAGCGAGGCATCTTCCTGCGCGGCAACCCGGAGCGCAAAGGCAGTTTCAAAAAGCTGCTTTATGCTCTCCGGCAAGCCAGAATCGACGGGATCGAGCCGCTTGAAACCATCGCCTACGACATGACGGCGCCAATCAGCACAAAACCGGTCGTAAAACAGCGACTGACAAGCCAGCGAAATCACCCGATCAAAGGCGACTTGTCCATACGGCTTGGTGAATTAGAGATCGAATACCCAACCAAACTCAATTTCGGGCCTCGCGAACAAAAGTGGGTAAAAGTAAAGGTCACCGGCGGAGAGGCGGCTGTCTCCAATACGTATCCTCTCGAGTTGGAATTCGACGCAGGCGAGGACGGCATAGCCCGGCATGAGGAGTCTATGCGCGTAAATTACATTGTTCGCCGCAAGATCAAGATCGACGGCAAGCTGGAGGACTGGAAAGGCGCGTTGCCGCAGTCTATACGTGTTGCCGGTCCCGGCGGGCCGAGTTTTACAGAAGCAATGCTCTTTCCGTTTGCCAAATTCGAACCGAAAGAGTCCGAAGGTCTCGCCGTGGGATATGTTGCGCACGATGAAGATTACTTTTACTTCGCAGCCAAGATTGCCGACGATACGCCCCAGGATGGCACGCAAAGATTTGCGACGCGCGATCCGGATGACGATTTCTATCCTGAGGTTTCGTATGAACCTGTCGACGAGCGCGGCCGCCAGGTGGAGTTCGCTGAGCACGCGAAGCTGCGCGAACATCGTTGGCCGGAAGACGTGCGGCGTTTCAGCTATCGCCGCTGGCCGGATATCCCCAGCAGCATGCCGCAGATTGCGCGGGACAACGTGCTGATTGCGTTCAATGCGATTCCGTTAGGCGAGGACGGCTGGGAAAGCCATCTGCCCGGACGGATGCCGAAATTCGTCTGGTACAAGTCGACCGACTACGAATTCGCACTGAATAAAGTAGCGCAAAAGTACGGAGGCGACACGGAGATCTGGCGGCTGTGGCTTCCCGGGATGACCTACAAGCATTTCTACCCGCGTCAGCCGAAATCGTCGCAGCAAGGCCCGGCAAAAGGAAAACTGAAAATCAGGTATGAATCCGGCACGCGGATCGCCGAGTGTGCGCTGCCCTGGAGTGAAATCCCGCACGTAAAGCAACTGCGCGATGCCGGTCGAACCGTGAAGTTCAGTTTCCGGGTGAATCACGAGACCCGCGGCCCCATCATGGAGCTGCCGCGAGGCCGATCTGCCGCAGAGGGCCTCAGTCCGAGCTTCCATCCCAACTGGTCCCCGCACTGGCCCAACGAGCTGGAATTCGGCTTCGAGCGCGAATGATCCTGAAAGTCGCGCTGTACCGTCATGATTGACAGGCTGAATTGAGAAGCTTATTTTGAGTATTAGCATTAGTCAAAATTGGAAATGTAATCATGTGAGGATATGAAATGAAGACGAAATATTTCTTCCTTATTTGCGGAATCGTCGCTTGTGCTTTGGCAATGGGCCGTACTACTGCCGCAGACTCGAAACAGCCCAACATTCTGTTCATTCTGGCCGACGACCTGGGTGCGCGAGACTTGAGCTGTGAAGGCTCTACCTATTACGAAAGTCCGAATATCGACCGGATCGCGGAGATGGGAATGAGGTTCAGCCGCGGCTACGCTACCTGTCAGGTATGCAGCCCGTCACGTTCATCTATCCTCACCGGAAAGTATCCTGTCAATACCGGCATTACAACGTGGATCGGGGAACGTTCGGGCGAGGCATGGCGCAAGACAAACAGACATGACAGCCACCTTCCGCCCGACTACGAGCACAATCTGCGGGCGCCCGAGCTGACGCTGGCTGAGGTCCTGCACGAGGCGGGATATGAAACCTTTTTCGCCGGTAAATGGCATCTGGGCAGCAAAGGTTCATGGCCTGAGGATCATGGTTTTGCAGTCAACAAAGGCGGTTGGGACAAAGGAAGCCCGATTGGCGGGTATTTTGCTCCTTATACAAATCCGAATCTGCAACAAGGCCCGAACGGCGAATCGCTGCCTATCCGCCTGGGTAGGGAAACCGCGGCTTTTATTGAAGAGAACAAGGACAAGCCGTTTTTGGCCTATCTGTCTTTCTATTCAGTCCACGGCCCCATTCAAACAACTCAGGGCCTTTGGAAGAAATACCGTGATAAAGCAGTGGCCGCGGGTCTCGCCGAGGAACGTTTCATCTTCGACCGCAGGCTCGCCGTGCGGCAGGTACAGGACTGCCCGATCTACGCCGGTATGATCGAATCCATGGATGATGCCGTTGGTATTGTGCTGAGCAAACTCGAAGAACATGGCCTGATGGACAACACCATCATCTGCTTTACCTCGGATAACGGCGGCGTCTCATCGGGTGATGCCTTTTCCACCAGCAATCTCCCCTTCCGCGGCGGCAAAGGACGACAGTGGGAAGGCGGCATTCGCGAGCCGTTTTACATCTACGCGCGGGGTGTTACTAAAGCGGGATCCGAGACCGACGTTCCCGCCAGCGGCATCGACTGGTATCCCACCCTGCTGGAACTTACCGGCGTACCCGTGCCGGCCGAGCAGGATATCGACGGCGTCAGCCTCGTTCCCGTCCTGAAAGGCGGATCAATCAAGAACCGCCCGCTCTTCTGGCACTATCCCCACTACGGCAATCAGGGCGGCGAACCTTCATCGATCATCATGGAAGATGAATGGAAGCTAATCTACTACCACGAGGACAAACGCTACGAGCTTTACAACATAGCCAAAGACGTCGGCGAGCAGAACGATCTCTTTGCAGAGGAGCCTGAACGGGCGAAAGCCATGCAGAACAGGCTTCAACAATGGCTCAACGCGACCGACGCCAAGTTTCCGACAAAAGACCCGCAATTCGATCCGGCCAAGCGGCGGGCCCGGTGGGAAAGGCTCCGCACTTCAGGCATGGAACGGCTCGAAAAACAACACGCGCGTTACCTTGATGAAAATTTCAAACCCAACAAAACGTGGTGGGGCAGCGCCACCATCGACTGACGGGTACAGATTGATTCTCACGTTATTTTTAGAAACCTGTAAGATGGAGATCATTATGAAGGCAGCATGCATACATTTGATAGTCGCGTTAACATTGCTTGGCAGTGTCTCGGCGGCGGAGTCGGTGAGCTTCGAGAAAATCGTTGTTGACAGGACGTTTCGCGCCGAGGGTGTCGCGACGGGCGACGTCAATCATGACGGCAAGCTCGATATTCTTTCGGGCGACGTGTGGTATGCCGGGCCGGACTATAAAGAGATGGGCGAAGTGCGCGAGGTTGGCTCGTATGACGGCACGAAGGGCTACAGCAACTGCTTCGCCAATTTCGCTCAGGACGTCAACGGTGACGGCTGGATCGATTCGATAGTGATCGGTCTGCCGGATGGGCCGTGCCTGTGGTATGAGAATCCGAAGAACAAGCCGGGTCACTGGAAAGAGCGGACGGTCGCCAAGAGCGCGTGCAACGAGACGCCGATCTTTGTGGATCTGTTGGGCAACGGCAAACCAGTGCTGATTTTCGCCGTACGACCCAAAGGGCAGATGGCGTGGTTCGGCATTCCCGACGATCTCGACGGGCTTTGGGACATGCAACTTATCGACGCAGGACCGGATGCTCCGGGTACGAAGAAGTACAGCCACGGGCTGGGCGCCGGCGACGTCAACAGCGACGGACGATGCGACGTTCTGGTTAAGCAGGGCTGGTGGGAAGCGCCGCGAAAACGCACTCGAACCAACTGGAAGTTTCATCGGGCCAATCTCGGCGAGGATTGTGCCAACATGCTCGTCTACGATGTAGACGACGACGGCGACAACGATGTTATCACAAGTTCGGCTCATAGATATGGCATCTGGTGGTTCGAGCAGGAGGCAGGGCAATTCACGAAACACGTCATATCCGAGAAGTATTCGCAACCGCACGCGATTATCCTGGCCGACATGAACCGTGACGGACTCATGGACCTGGTGACGGGCAAGCGCCACTTTTCCCACATGGGCAAGGACCCCGGCGGACATGACCCGGCAATGCTCTACTGGTTAGAATTGCGCCGGCCCGAAACTGGCGAGCCGGAGTTTATCCTGCATGAGATCGATGATAACTCAGGAGTGGGTACTCAATTCGAGGTGACGGACATGAACGGCGATGGGAAGCTCGATATAGCGACGTCGAATAAGAAGGGCGTGAGGGTTTTCTTGCAAAAGTAACAGCCTGGTGGCGCTCTTTTATAACGAGCCGCTTCGCGGGGTGTTTTGAATAGGTCCCTCGGCTGCGCTCGGGATGACGGTTGGAGCTGGGTTCGAGGTGATGGTAGAGCTGCGATCGGGATGACAGGGGGGACCGGGTTTTGGTTGACAGTTGGGTAGATTTCCGGAGTGGCAGAATAACTGTCATTTCGACCGAGCGCAGCGAGTGGAGAAACCTGTTTAATAAGTAAAATTCGAATCAAGTAGCGCAATGAAAATACTCTACGTCTATATCATGGCGAGTAAGAGCGGAACGCTCTATGTCGGCGTCACCAGTGATATCAAGAGAAGGGTTTATGAGCACAAACAGCATCTGATTCCCGGCTTTACTGATAAGTACAATGTTGACAGGCTGCTCTACGTTGAGACGTTTAAAGATCCGGCTTCGGCTATCAACCGGGAGAAGCAAATCAAGAAGTGGAGGCGCGAGAAGAAGGTGACACCATCGATTCGATGAATCCTGCCTGGGATGATCTGAGTAAGGATTGGTATGATTAGCGGCGCATTTTTATTTGGACCCGCTTCGCGGGCTGGTTTAAATAGGTCCCTCGGCTGCGCTCGGGATGACGGTAGGGCTGCGCTCGGGGTGCGTAAGGAGTCTGAAACAACTTACAATTTTTCGATCCATTCGGGCCAATCGGTTTCGGCGGGTTCGAAGGTTCGGTGCCATTTTAGTCGCCAGAGCTCTTTCAGTCGCACCTTCCTGACGGACCAGTCCATGAACAGGATGTTGACTTGCCCGCTGTGGCGGCTGGTGCAGACGCGTCTCATGCCGCCACCGAAGGACCAGAGGAATTCGCCGTCGTTGGCAGGAGGCGGGTCCGAAGGCTCCGGACGGGCGAGCATGAATCCGCAGTCCATCAGGACGGGAATCTCATTCGGCATTCTCTGGCCGGTTCGCCGCCATTTGTTCTTTGCATCGTGATTGCCGACAACGCGGTCGCTGTCGTTGACCCACCAGTTGATGCCGTAGCTGCCGATTTTGAAAATGGGCTCTCTAAGATACGTAAATTCGCTGGGATTGGTCTTGCTGACGTCCCATGCGGTGAACGGCAGAGTCCCGCCCTGCTCGATAGTGCGTTTGGCCTTGGGGCAGAGGCGGATGTCGGTATCGTTGTAGTACGGAATCAGGGTGTATATCCAGGAGTATTCGCCCGTGGACCAGTTTTCGTCGACGCCGGGCATGAACTTGCCGTCGTACTCGCCGGTGTACATCTCCATGCAGACGGCCCACTGCCCGAGATGGCTCTTGCATACGACTTCGCGAGCCAGGTCTTTCGCTCGGCGCAGGCCCGGCATCAATATCGCCAACAGCAAGGCGATAATCGCAATAACCACCAGAAGCTCGATGAGAGTGAACGCTCTTGTCCTTTTCAGAATCCCCACGTGGTCTCCTTGGCCGGTCTCGATAATATAATACAACGATAGTATAACCGGGTGAATGCAATTTGTAAAGAAAATGGATTTGTCGGAGGTTTGGTTAAATGAGATGCCGGATTGTTTCAGTAATGCTTTGTGCCCTGATTCTGTTTATCTGCTTAATGCCCCGACCGGTCACGGCCGCAGAACTGCTCGTCGAGGCCGAGAGTTTTGATAACCCGGGAGGCAGGAACGACAGAACCGTTAGTCTACCTGAAGAGCGGCAGCCGAGAATTATTTGACTCACATTAGGCAATAGTTATAATAAGCGCGTTCACTAGGGGTGGCCTGGGAAGAACAGGGCCTGAGAAACGACCCTTGGAACCTGATCAGGATAATCGTCGGATAGGCGGTCAGGCCTGCGTAGGAAAGTGATGGGACAACGTGGAATTGAAACCTCAGACACGAATCGCTTCCTGCCAAAGCGATTTTTTTATTTTGAACGGAAGATGGAATCATGGCTACACAAATAGAGATTGCACGAGCCGGGACAATTAGCGAGGAAGTTAACTCTGTTGCTGAAGCCGAGAATGTTGACGCTGAGGTCATTCGTGACGAACTGGCAGCGGGCAGGCTGGTGATTCCGGCGAATAAGCTTCATCTGAAAGGTGCTCTCAAACCAGCCGGAATAGGCAGGGTGCTCAGTACCAAGGTCAACGCCAACATCGGCACGAGCAACGTGCGCAGTTCGGTCGAGGGCGAACTCGAAAAGATGCGTGCGGCTCTGGATGCCGGCGCCGATGCGATAATGGACCTGAGCACGGGCGGGAATCTCGACGAAATCCGCGCGCGATTGCTGGGACAGTGTCCGGTTCCTTTCGGGACGGTGCCGATCTATCAGGTCATCGAAGATCGAACCGTTGAAGATATTGAGGCAAGCACGATTCTGGAGATCATCGAGAAGCAGGCCAAACAAGGCGTCGATTTTTTCACGATTCACGCGGGCGTGCTGAAGGAGCATCTGCCCCTGATCGAGAACCGTGTGGCGGGTATTGTCAGCCGGGGCGGGGCGCTGCTTGCCAAGTGGATGCTGCACCACAACAGACAGAATCCGCTGTACGAGATGTTCGATGAGCTGTGCGATATACTCGCAAAGTACGACGTGTGCTTCTCACTGGGTGACGGCCTTCGTCCCGGTGCAATTGCCGACGCCACCGACGAGGCCCAAATCGCCGAGCTGAGGACTCTGGGTGAGCTTACCCGACGGGCGCAGGAGAAGGGCTGCCAGGTTATGGTCGAAGGACCGGGGCACGTGCCGTTCGATCAAATAAAGCACAATATGGATCTTCAGCAGGAGATTTGCAGCGGCGCGCCGTTCTACGTGCTGGGCCCGCTTACGACGGACGTGGCACCCGGGTACGATCATATCACATCGGCGATAGGGGGAACCGCGGCCGCATACTACGGAGCATCGTTTCTGTGCTACGTCACGCCCAGAGAGCACCTCGGCCTGCCCAATGCCGACGATGTCCGCGCCGGCGTAATAGCGGCTAAGATCGCCGGACACGCCGCCGATATCGCTCGCGCCCTGCCGGGCGCCGCCGAGCGTGACAGGAAGCTCAGCCTTGCCCGCAGGGATCTGAACTGGAAGACACACCTGTCCGAGTCGCTCGATCCGCAAACGGCCGAGAGAATGCACGACGAGGCCTGCCGCGAGATCAGCGCCGATGGCCCGTCTTCGGCCGACTATTGCTCGATGTGCGGCAAGGCCTGGTGCAGCGTCAGGATAAACAAGGAAATCCGTGAGACGTTCAAAAATCAGGGAGCGGCAAAGGTATAAACCACTTCGAGTATTGCAGAGTCAGCGTTATGGGCAAAGCCAGGATACTGATTATCGAGGACGATCAGGATATCGTTGAAATGCTGGAGTACAATCTTACCGAGGCCGGATACGAGGCTGTCTCGGCACTGGACGGCAAAGCAGGCCTGGAGCTGGCCGGCAGGGAAACACCCGATCTGATTATTCTCGATATCATGCTGCCCGTTACGAACGGCTTCGAGATATGCCGGATGCTTAAACAAGAGGACGAAACTTCGCATATTCCGATTATCATTCTAAGCGCCAAGTCACAGGAGACCGACAAGGTCGTGGGGCTCGAATTGGGCGCCGACGATTATGTAACCAAGCCGTTCAGCCCGACAGAGCTGATCGCCAGAATCCGGGCGATTCTGAGGCGGGGCCACAGCAAGCAGGCCGGCGGCAAAATCGAACGAGGCAGCATCACAATCGACAGCACCAGACACAAGGTTAAGGTGAGCGGCGGCAGAATCTCTCTGACGCTCACCGAGTTCAAACTGCTGGAGTTCATGGCCCGGCGGCCGGGCGTGGTCTTCTCGCGCTCGCAGATAATAAACGCCGTATCAGGCGAAAACTCCATCGTCTATGACAGGACGGTGGACGCTCACGTCAAGTCGCTCAGACACAAACTCGGCCCGGCAAAAGACTACATCGAGACCATCCGCGGCGCCGGCTACAGATTCCGGGAAGAATAGGGATGCTTCTTTTGCGAAAACAGCCAGCCGCGCTCGATAATGTCATTTTCGCGAAGGCGGGTATCAGCGAATCAGAGAAGCAGGCAGCAGGATAGCAGATTAACAGGCTATCAAGGAGTATCGAACCTGGTAACCTGATTCCCTGATAACCACTTCCTGATTTCCTGATAATCTGATATGCTTGTGATTAAGCGATGAATTACTGCACCAAGCTTAGCTAAACATTAAAAGGTGCCAAACATCCCACCCTACTTTTCGGGACTCTTGCCCAACTTTGGGTCGTTCATGTTGCGCCGCGGATCGGGCTGGAGGTATCTGTAGCCGGTGTTGGGCTGGTCCTTGTCGTATGCGAAGGCCTCGCGGTTCTCTATGAAATGCTTGACGTAGTTAATTGGAATCGCGAAACCGAGGCCGCCGAGGAAGATGTAGCCCATGTTGGTCACGCCGATGACCTCTCCGGCCAGGTTGAACAGCGGGCCGCCGGAGTTGCCCGGGTTGATGTCGGCGTTGGTCTGGATATAGGTGAGGCCCTCGAATGCCCGGCTCGTTGTGCTGATGACACCGTTTGTTACGGTCCTTTCAAGGCCCATCGGGCTGCCGATAGCAAAGACGTCCTCACCCGTGCGGATGCGGTCCACATCTCCGAGAAAAGCGGGCTTGATCTCCGTGCCGCCGAGGTCCTCAACCTTCAGCAGGGCCAGATCGACGAAGGGATTCATGGCTACGATCCTGACCTTTTTGAATTTCTTCCTCTCGAAGCCGTTAGGAGCTTTCTGAAACATTGTAACTTCGATCCTGGTTTCCCGTTCGATCACGTGATAGTTGGTAATCAGATACCCCTGCTCGTTGATGAAGAAGCCGGAACCCGAGCCGCCCGGGCTGGATATCTTCACGACGGATTCGGATACGGCCTCCACACATTTTTCGATGGAGGTCTTCTTGAGATCGGCGGTTCTGTAGAGCTTATCGGTTTGCCCGCTGTTTGTCGCCGGCCCGATCTCGGCTTTTTCCCCGGCGTCGTTGGGATCGTCTTGTTGATCGGCGTCGGCGTATTCGACCTTGAGTACCTTGTCCTTTGGAACGGTAAGGACCGTTATGCCGATATCGACGTACAACTGTGTCTGCTTCTCGGCCAGGATATCGCCGGTTATTATCTGCCCCTCTTTGAGAACGATCCTGTCGGCCGAACCGAGTGTACAAATGCACAGGAGCACAAATACGCAGAAATACCTGTGGGCCGTTTTATTGCCTGTCGCTTTGTCAAACATACATTGCACCTCATTATCAATAATAAGAGCCATAATAGACATTATAGACCTTTGTACTATTTGCATAAAGCGCAAAAGCAAAAAAGACAAGTGCGTCGCTGCGGCCGGCTATTTGGGGGCTGGAAAAGTTCGGACATAATTGATAGAATGTGCCGATGTAAAAGGTGAATGTTACTCGATGAAAGGGAAATACAGATGAAGAAATTGCTTTCAGGTAAGCTGTTCTTGTTGACGGCAATTTGTGTAGTTTATACGGTGGTCGCTCCGATCTGGGCCGCGACGGCGGAAAAGGCCGCGAATCCCGAGGTCAGCGCCGGTACGGGGCCATCTGCGGTCGTCGCCAGAATCGGTCCTTATAGCATCACGAGAGAAGAGCTTGAGAAACAGTGGCTGATGGACCTCCGTCCTTACGATTATGACTACTACGACGAGGATGCCCCGCCGCCGGATGCGATGGAAACGCTCGTGAAAATGGTGGGCGAAAAGGCGATGATTCTCGAAGCCCGCGCCAAGGGGATGCTCGAGAATGATCGCATAGAGGATACCGCCAAGCGCTACAGGCAAAAGAGGCTTGCAAGTCTGCTGGTTCAAACGCGCCTGGAGGGTAAGGTAAAGGCAGCCGAGAGTGAAATCGAGGCGAAGATGAAGTCCGATCCCAAGCTGGACAGAGCACAGGCCGAACAGATGGTCAAGAGGGACAAGGCCAGAGCCCTTTGGAGTCGGCACTATCAGCAAATATACAAAAAGAGAAATGTCAAGAAATTGAAAGAAAACTATCCCAAAGTAAGGAAGGTCCACCGGAGGCTCCTGCATGACCCCGGATATCCCCGCCGGCAGTCGTGGATTCTCAACAGCCAGGTCAGGAACCAGTTGACTCCGGAGGAAAAGCAGACTGTGCTGGCGACTTTCGACGAGGGGAAAATAACTCTGGAGGACTGGTTCAATTCTCTGTGCGATGTTGTGCCGCCGCGAAGACCCAAGACGGCCAACGACAGCGTGGTCGAAAAGTTTCTGGGCGCGGCTCTGCAAATTCCGTTGCTGGTCGCCGAGGCGAAATCCCTCGGATTGCACAAGAATCCCGAACTGATCGAGCAGGTCAGAGAATACGAAGACAGGCTGCTGCTCGGCAAGGTTAGGTCCGCCATATACAAAGACGTCAACGAGCCGACGAAGCAGCAGATGATGGAATACTTCAAGGAGAATAAGGAGACGTTCGGCACCAGCAGGAGTATCAAGATCGATCCGATATGGTGTGATAGTCTTGCCGAGGCCGGGAAGGTCAGAGCCGAGCTTGATGAGGGTAAGGACTTCGCGCAGGTCAAGCAGAAGTACTCGATCGAGAAGGAACTCAAGGCATTCACGACGCAACCCGGCAGCGAGACGATATTCTGGGATAAGTTATGGGCCGCCGACCCGAATACGATAGTCGGGCCTGTGAAAGGTTTTTATCGGGACGGCGTGAAATGGCGAGTCGTGAGGGTCCTGGAGAAGAATCCGGCCAAGCCGAAAGAGTACGACGAGAAGATGCTGCCGCAGATCAAAAACAGAATGATGAGCGAAAAGAGAGACGCCCTGCTGGCCGAATACCGCAAAGAGCTGCTCGGCAAATACACGCACCATATTTACGCCGATAAGGTCAAAGATATCGACGTTTTGGATATCGATTAAAGACTCCTGATGCTTTTCACTTTACACAGGTATATTTTTCGAGAGCTTTTCAAGGTCTTTCTGCTGGCCGCGGTTGGGCTGACGCTTATCCTGAGTCTCGGCAGTGTTCTCCAGCCGGTCCAGGAGTTCGGTCTGGGCTCGCGACAGGTCGTACACCTGATGGGCTACTTTCTGCCTATCACCCTGACGTTTGTTCTGCCGATGGCGGCCCTTTTCGCCGGGGCTCTGGTTTACGGGCGATTCGCCAGCGATAACGAGTTCGACGCCTGCCGGGCGACGGGAATAAGCGTGCCGACGCTTGTCTATCCGGGCCTGGCGCTGGCGATCATGGTGGCGATTGCAAATCTTCTGCTCAGTTTCTACGTAATGCCTGTCTTCGTCCACCGGGCCGAGGAATCTCTCAAGGCCGATGCCAAGCAGATTCTCTTTCGCAATATCCAGCGAAGAAGATATTACGCCCTGCCGCCGGATGAGAAATATCTCATCTACGCCGACCGGACGGACCTGGCCGCCAGCACGCTCTCAGGAGTTATCGTAGCCAAGATGAAAGACTATCGCCATATAGAAGAGATAACAACTGCCGAAGCCGCCAAAATAGAATTCGATCCGCATGAAAGATTCAACGAGGTGCGCATACTTGCGTACAAACCCCGCACATTAGGCGCGACGGTCGAGGGAAAAGCCGATTGGATCAGCCCTACGATCGAGTTCGGCTCGCTTCTCGGCGATGACATAAAATTCAAGAAAATCGGCGAAATGAAACGCATCCGGGCCGACCTTGCACGGTTCTATCCGATTGAAAAAATGGCGCGCGATACTCATAAGCAACTTACGCTTGAGCTCCTGGCCCGGGACATCCGAAGCAGGCTGAACGGCTCGGGCCGAAAACATGATCCGGCTCCGGCGCCCATCGAGGATGCGAATAATTTCTACAGTCTTCTCGGAGAACCTGACTCAGTGAAATTCACCGCCGATCAAAGCACGATCAGGGACGATCAAATCGAACTGACCGGCAACGTCGTAGCCATTGAGCAAGACACCGACGGAGACGGCCCCGCTCGCATCCTGACGTGCGAAAAGGCCTGGCTGAGCCTCGACCTCGAAGGCGACATCCTGGCGCCTACTCTGACGATGGTTTTAGACAAGCCGGAAGAAACGGAACAATCGGTTGCTATGTTTCCTAATCATGTAATTGGCGGCCTTATACCGCCGCTGGCCGTGACGGACGTAGCGAATAAACTCCTTTCAAACAACGGCTCGTTGAGACCGAGGAAACTGGCGTGGGAGCTGCCGGAGCTGTCGGGATTGAACCCCAGCACAATGCTGGCCAACCAGCAGAGCACCCTTCGGAGAGAAATCCGCAAGACGCTTGTGGAGATAAAATCCGAGATACATTCCAGACTTGTCTTCGGTATAGGCTGCGTTCCGATGATATTGATCGGCATCGGCCTGGGTATAATCAAGAAAGGCGGGCACCTGCTAACCGCGTTCGGTGCCAGTTGCGTGCCGGCCGCCGTGCTGATAATATGCATCATGAGCGGCAAACAGGTGACGGAAAATTTGGGAGCGGCGAATATGCTCTCAGGTGTGGCGATAATGTGGGCCGGATTAGGATTTCTGTCTTTGGTCGTCTTCGCTATATACGGTCATCTTATGAGAAACTGAGAGTTATGAAGATACTGGACAGATACGTCGCGAAGAATTTTCTCATCGGCTATGTAATCGCCTTCGGCGTGCTGATGGGTCTGCGAATAATTACCGATCTGTTCGTGAATCTCGATGAGTTTACCGAGCACGCCGATCTCGATACCGGTGAAGTCATCAAGAACGTATTTACATTTTACTTTTACAACTCCGCTCTGTATTTCCGCGACTTCGCCGGGATGATCACGGCCGTAGCGGCGGCATTTTCCTTCGGGCGGATGGTCCGATCTAACGAACTCGTGGCCGTGATGGCCTCTGGCATCAGTCTGAAGCGCATAATCGCACCGATAGTATTTTTGGCCCTGCTGCTTACCGGCGTGCTCATCATCGACCAGGAATTCCTCATACCCCCGATGGCCGATAAGCTGGTGCGCAGCCACGACGACCTTCCGGGACAGGAATCGTACGACGTCCGGTTCATCAGCGACGAGCACGGCTCCCTGATAAACTCTCAGAAATTCGAGGTTGGAACCTCGACACTGCACAGCCCGACCATCCTGCTCCGCGAACAGACGGACAGACCCGGGATATGGGAAGTCACCGGCCGCGTCACTGCGGAAAAGGCCGTTGACAGTGACAATAACGGCCAGTGGAACCTTTTCAGCCGGGATCACGAGACGGATAAACTGCGCTCCTACGGTTTCCGAGAGAGAGTCGGCGTGCGTGGGGCGCCCGAAAAGATACGCTACTACAGAAGTGACATAACCGCCAGAGATATCCCCGTACGGCGCAAGAGCGAGCACAAAACGCTGCTCTCATTCTCCGACCTTACGGCTCTCGAACGACAGGGCACGCAGATCGGGGATCTGGCTCAGCTTTCCAGTCAGAAGCATTTTCGCATTACCGATCCGATCATAAACCTGGTGATGCTTATGGTCAGTCTGCCGATTCTGGTCTGCCGCGATCCTAAGGCGATGAAGTCGGCGGTGATGATCAGCTTTGGCATCACAGGAGCCTGCTTCATCACGACGTTCGCCTGTAAGATGGTAGCTACGGAAGTGGTTTTCAACAAAGTGATGCCCGCATTGTGGGCCTGGCTGCCGGTGTTCATCTTCCTGCCGATAGCCTTCACCGAGCTGGATTCCATGAAAACGTGATCTACTGTTTGTAGTGTGCCCGTGAGGGAATCGTGGCGAGGGCGTCTCGCCCTTGTGTCTCGAGGCCGTCCCGGCCTCGCAAACGCCTTACGGCGTCACTACGAACTGAAGATTTCGCCGTCGCGGCCTCTGCCCCACAGGTTAGTTCTGGAAGTTATGTCCTCACCGGTCGCGCTCGGCGGACTGGCGTTAGTCTGCTCGTAGCGAATCCAACCCTCGACTTTGCCAAAGTCTCCTGTCGCTTTGGCTCCCAGCCAGCCATCTGCGTGCTGCAATTGCAGGGCGAACCGCTCGCCGGGGCCGTAAACCGACATAACCGCGACAATGCGCGCTTTGCGGGAGGATTTGATCGTCTCTGCCGTTACGTGCCAGTGATTGGCTTTGTTCCGGTGATAGGGTTTCGGGATACCGTAATTGTACGGCGTGTCGAATTTATCCGTCTGCGATAGCTTCAGCCCGCCGGAACAGGCAAGGTTGACATCCAGCGCAGCTCCCCGGCGGCGGGATGACACTTTATCGCCCTTGATTTCCATCTTCTCAAATGCGTGCAGCATCCACTGGTATTTACTTGACTCCGGCGCCTCGATTTCATCCAGAAGCAGGAACAGGCCCGGACGAAGGAAAAGAATCCGGCGAACGCACTTTTTGAGCTTGCCCATGTATGCCGGCGTGGCGTCGCCCGCAACATACGTGTAACCGGCGGCGTCTTTGAAATCAACTATGCTGCCGTTTGCCTTGGCCGAGCGTATCTCCTGTCCCCGGCCGTTGACGAGCACGCAATTATTGGCTTTGGTCGACCGTGTCCACCGGGCGTGGTGAGGCTTGCCATAAGAAGGGCCGTAATAGCCCGAAGGTATCGCCAGGGCCGTGCCGCCCTTCATGATGGCGAAGGCGTTCTGATCGGCGTGACTGTGCGAGACGCTGCCGTAAGGGCTGCTCTTGAAAATCATGCAGGTATCGCTCTCGGGCTTAGTTACGTCGCTGTGCAGCCCGGCCCAGCCGACGCTTTCGAAGACTCGCGAATTGGGCAGTTCGTTCGGCACTTTTGACGGCAGATCGTCCTCATGTAGCAGCGCGGCGAAGCCGCCCTTGCGCCCATCGTAGCCCGGAATCTGTTTGACCCACCAACCGACGTAAGGATCGTCGTAACGATGGGCGTGGAAGGACATCAGCTCGGCGTATCCGCTGCCTCTGCCGACGCCGGGCCCGCCGCCCTCGGCAGAATCGCCGAATGGACGAATCTCGCCGTGATTGGCCGTGCAATAGAAGAAGAAGTAGCGCACATTCTTGAAGAAGGGGCGCTGCCACAAGTCATAATCGGCAAGCTGCCGCAGGCTCTCGAACGCCGGGATGTAGAATTTATTGTACCATAAGCCGTAAGGCGTACCTTCGGCCCAGCCGCCGTCGATCCCAGCCCAATGCGGATAGAACGTCAGCATCGCCTTGAGCGAATAAGTCAGCCACCTTTCGGCGTCCGGCGTTTCGCCCGCCATCGCAATCGACATATCGGTCAAATAAGCGATCAGCCGCCCATCGTGGCTCGATCCCGGATACGTCAGATAGTTGATTCGATTGAGCCGCCGGTAAGTCTGCCAGGCGCGGGCCCGGCACATTTCGAATACCTGCTTTCTCTCGGCGTCGCTCAGGGCCGGATAAAGCCAGTCGTAAGCAATGTGAGCGCATTTCGAGAAGGACAGGCCTATTTCATCGCCCCACCTGGCGCTTACGGACGTAACATCATCGTCGTCTGTCGGCCATGAGGCGATCTCAAGGAGAATCTTCTTTGCGGCTCGGGCGTACTTATCTTCTTCGCTCATAAGAAACGCCAGTGAGAGATTCATCATCGCGCCATCCACGTAGCCGCGGAAATACGAGAAATACCGTCCGTATTCGAGTCTTCTCGTTCCGGCGTCTTCGATCAGATGATACTTCGGAAATTCCGGCACACCTTTGGAGAGGGCCCTGTCGGCCGAGGCTTTGCAGGCTCTCCACGACCTGGAGCGAGTTGTTGAAAGTGTTGCGCGGATGCGGTCCAGATCGGCCCCGGGGTAAAGGACGCGCGAATGCTCGGCGGGAACGCGACGCAGCAATTCCTTCGGAGCAATCCACGGCAGTTCAGCCGCATCCGGCAGGATTGTGAAGGATCGCTTGCCTCTCCGAGCGATTTCGGTGCCTTTTTCGTCAAACGCAGTAACATCCCAGACATAATCTCCGAATGGCAAGACTTTATCCGGTAAATGAACCGGGTCCCCGCCAAGGTTCTTGTTATAGACGCTGCGGCCGTCCTTAGCGGAGATTTCGACTCGATAGTCCGCAGCCTCCGGGCAGGGAAGCCAGGCGAGTCCGACCGGCGATATCGGCAATTCCGCGCCGTCGTCGGGGCGGGGAAAGAGCATTCTATCGGAGGTCTTATCTTTAAGGAATTCGTTTGATTTCCGCGCCCGTGCGTATAGGTCGGCCCAGGGTAAAGCCGCGTTCAGGCCGAGCGCGCCGGAAGTTTTGATAAAAGTTCGTCGTCTCATGCCGGACATCCTATCACCTCTGCCTTGCCGCTTCAACCCGTTTGTTCGAACGCTTCCGGATTCCTGCCTGCGCAGGAACGACACCGCGGGTCATTGATGCACTGCGCGGCTAAACACATACCTGCTGCCGAAAGGCGTTACCTCATCGCTACGAACTGCTATTTTCTCGGCAGCGTGACTGTGACCGTCGTGCCTCGGCCCAAATCGCTGTCTATGGTGATTCTGCCGTTGTGCGCGAGGACGATGTGTTTAGCGATGCTCAGGCCCAGTCCAGTACCACCGAGTTTGCGGGATCGCGCTTTGTCGGCTCTATAAAAACGCTCGAAAATCCTGTCGATGTGCTCTTTGGCTATACCAACCCCGGTGTCCCGAACTGTTATACGAATTTCTCGGTCGAGCCCTTCCACCACCAGATCGATCCGCCCGGATTCGCCCGTATATTTGACGGCATTATCTATCAAATTCACAAGGACCTGTTCGATCTTGTCTCGGTCGGCATTGATGCTGAAGTCGTCGCCCTGCGGGTTCACTTTCAACGTCTGTTTCTTGCTTGAGATTGCGTGACCGAATCCCAAGACGACATCGCCTACCAGAGCCTTTAGATTGAACCGCTCTCTGTCTGTTAAATCTTTGGCAGATTGGAGTTCGCTGAGGGTTAATAGATCCTCTACTATGTTACCCAGTCTGTCCGTGTGCTCCTTTATGACGGAAAGGAACCGGTCGGCCTTATCTTTATCGGCTATCGCCTCGCTCTGGAGTGTCTCGGTATATCCTTTAATCAAAGTCAAAGGCGTCCTGAGTTCGTGCGATACATTGGCGACAAAATCAGTTCTTATCCGATCCATCCGCCTGAGGTCTTCGATCTTCTGCTGCAGTTCATTCGCCATCGTGTTCAGCGAATCGGCCAACTCTCCCAGCTCATCCCTGCTCTTAATTCTTACCCTCGGCTGGAAATTTCCTTTGGCGATCTGCTCGGCGGTTTCTTTCATCTGTCTGATCGGAAGTGTGATGCTTCGTGAGAGAAAATACGCCACCGTAAGTGCAATCGCCACCGCGGCAACCGCTCCCCATAGCACCACTCTGTATATGGTCCGTTTTTCCAACTGGACTTGTGAAAGCGGCAATGCGAAACGAACGACTCCCAAAACTTCATCGTCTCGGCTGACGCGGACCGCTACGTATTTCATGTTGTAATTCTGAACATCACTGAAACGCGTACTCTGGCCGAATCCGCTCCCCAGGGCCTCGGCTATTTCGAGGCGGTCGGCATGATTTTCCATCGGATCCGGATTGCTCTGTGAATCCCCGAGAACCCGGCCCTGCTTGTCGAAAATTGTAATTCTCCGGCCCAGCTTCTCGGCCAGGCGAACCGTTTGCCGCTGAATGACTTCCCGCCTGCCGGCGATCAGGTCCGCACTAAGAAGATCCCCCACTAATGTGGCGTCGCTTTCCAAATCCTCTGAGACCTTCTTCTCGAAATTATCGCTGAGTCTGAGCGCCACGAAAAAGTTCAGAACGAAGACAACGATGAGTGTCAGTACGGTGACCGCGCCGAAAAATTTCCAGAGGATTCTGTTTTTCATGCTGGTTGTCTACAAAATGCCGCCCGCGTAGTCGTCGAAACGATACATCTCGGCATTTTCGAGAAACCACTTGGGCCTTGCCACGAAGTCGCAGATGCGCTCGAGCAGAAGGAAATGTTTTTTCTCTTCGGCGGCCAGCTTCCGGAAAACCTCTCTGTGTGACTCGTTTGTAACCACGTCAGCTTTCTCCAGATAGAATTGTCGGGCTTTCTCCTCGATGTCCCGCGCCTTTTCATATAGCTCAACCTCTCCCAGGTCATCGTCGAAGGTCTGCATTGATTCCTTCATTTTCTCGAAGATGGCCGTGGCGTTTCCGAGCACGTTCGTCTCTGATACGGTCTGAGGCGTCTGATGCTGCATCTGCTTTACGACCTCGACGTGCTTTTTCTCCTCATCAGCCAGCATGGAAAAGATGCTACCAAGACCTTTGTTGTTCGTCTTGTTTTTGAGCTGATTGTAATAGTCCAGGCTGTATTTTTCCTTTTCCAAAGCGAATTCGAAAATGTCCATTGATATTTCTCCTTGTTCAATCTTCTCTTATTGGGCGAACACACAATAATCCGACACATTAAGTGCCCCTGCTATTCACACTCTATTGCTCTTCGGCCGCCCTTGATCATACCTTGTTGTCTCCATCTATCTCTTCTTTCTATGTGATGCAATAGAGACTGAAAATAGGGAAATTCCTTAATATGGCTGTGAGTGTAACGTATACGCCGGGATTTATAAAGATAATGTTTGCTTACTGAAATCTCTATAATAGTTATTTTGTGTGATTAGGTTGTGCTCTGGCGGATTTTTCGACTTTATCTTGACATGGAGGGGTTAATTTGGTAAAAACAGTTAACGTAAAGACTTCATAAGTCACATCTTCCAGAAGGAGGCGTTTTATGTGTAGAAAAGCAATTCGTCTGATTTGCCTGATTTCGATAATATCGCTTTGGACCAGCCCCGCCGGAGGTGCGGACCCCAATCTTGCCGGATGGTGGAAATTCGACGAGGGATCCGGCGAGATCACCGTAGATTCGACCGGCAACGGCAATGACGGCACTCTTGTCGGGGGTGCTGCGTGGGCGACGGGATATTTCGGCGGCGGCATCGAGCTGGACGGCGCCACCGGTTATATCTCGATCCCGGATTTCGAGTTGACAACCGACACCATTACTTTCGCGATATGGTTCAACGGCTGGAAAGGAGCGAACTGGGCGCCGTTCATATCCTCACGCGCCGTCAGCAGGGCATGTGAGATGAAATTCGGCGACAACGATACGCTGCACTACGCCTGGAACAACGATTCATTCGCTACCTGGAGTTGGGACGGCGGTCCTGTCATTCCCAGGGATACGTGGACGATGCTGGCGGTGACGGTAGACCCCAATCGCGCCACTGCATACGTCTATACCGAGGCCGATGGTCTCACTAAAGCCTCAAACGAAATGGAGCACATAGAACAGACTGTCGGCGCTCTTCAGATCGGGCATTCCTACTCTTTGAGATTCGTCCAGGGAATCGTTGACGAGGCCGCGATTTTCAGTCGCGCACTGACCGAAGAAGAAATCCTGGAGCTTGTGTCGGGCATAGGCGGCGGCTATCCTTATGTCCTTAATCCCTATCCGGCCGATGGCCAGATGATCGAGGACACATGGGTGAATCTCACATGGCGACCGGGAGATTTTGCCGTTTCGCACGATGTGTATTTCAGCGACAATTTCGACGATGTCAACGACGGCGCTGCCGGCGCCTTTCAGGGCAATCAGCCGACTGCATCTTACGTCGCCGGCCTGCCCGGATTTGCATTTGGCGAGGGGCTCGCGCCCGGAACGACTTACTACTGGCGCATTGACGAAGTCAACGAAGCGGATCCCAACAGCCCGTGGGAAGGCCCGGTTTGGAGCTTCTGGATTCCTCCGAAACAGGCGTACGATGCCAGCCCGGCCGACGGAGCCATGTTCGTCTCGGCCGACGTAACGCTCACCTGGACCGGCGGCTTCGGCTCGAAACTGCACACCGTCTATTTTGGCGAGAGCTTCGACGAAGTGAGCAACGCCGCGGGCGGGATTCCGGGCGGAGACACAGCCTACGATCCCGGTCCGCTCGAACTGGACAAGACATATTATTGGCGAGTCGACGAACTCGATCCGCCCTTTACGCACAGAGGCGAAGTCTGGAGCTTTACCACCACCGTCGAAGGATTGGGAACGGCTGTCATGAAACGGTGGGAAGACTTCTTTGGCGGCGTGGCAGAGCTTAGGGACGATCCGAATTTTCCGGACAATCCGGACACGACGGAAACGGTGACGGAGTTTGCCTGGAACGGCCCGGATGTGGACTTCTACGGCGCAAGGATCGACGCGTGGCTATATGTCCCGATGACGGGCGACTATACGTTCTGGCTCAACAGCGACGACGAGGGTGAGCTGTGGCTCAGCACCAACGACGATCCGAGCAACGTGGTCCTGATCGCGCGGGAAAGCTCGGGTTCGGATCTCGACGCGTGGGGCCGGGGTGAGGAGCAGTCCGATCCCGTTACCCTGACAGGTGGTGAGAAGTACTATATCTCGGCTCTGTGGCAGGATGTCTTCTGGGAGGACCATTGTCAGGTCGCCTGGCAGGGGCCCGGCGTTCCGGAGCGATCCATTATTACGGGCAGCTATCTCTCGCCGTTCGAGCCGATGGCGGCCTTCGGGCCCCGGCCCGCAAACCGAGCCGTCGACGTGACGCAGACGGGAGTGCTCAAATGGAAGCCTGGTCTCGAAGCTGCCTCTCACGACGTTTATTTCGGCACCGACGAAGTGGCCGTCAGAAACGCCACAAAAGAATCGCCCGAATATCAGGGCAGCAGAGCGCTCGGCGATGAAATTTTCGGTCCCGGCAAACTGCCCTGGGAGAGCACGTTCTTCTGGCGCGTCGACGAGGTCAACGATCTCAATCCCGACAGCCCGTGGAGAGGAGACGTCTGGACTTTCACAACCGCAGGCTTTCTGATCGTGGATGATTTCGAGAGCTATACCGACGACGACACGACCGGCGGGGCCATCTGGCAGCACTGGCTCGACGGCTTCGGCGTCAGTGCCAATGGCTCACAGGTAGGCTATGTATCGCCGCCGTTCGCAGAGAACTCAATCGTTCACGGCGGCCGTCAATCCATGCCGTTTTCATACAACAATATCGACGGCGTTACAAATTCTGAGGCGGAGTTAATGCTGAACTCGCCGCCGCGAGACTGGACCGAGGGCGGCGTCGAGACTATGTCTATCTGGTACCATGGCAGGGCGGCATCCGTCGGAAGCTTCAAGCAAGAGCCGGCCGGCACCTTCACGATAAGCGGCTCAGGCGAGGATATATGGGGAACTGCGGACGAATTCCATTTCGCCTACAAGAAGCTGACCGGCCCCGGCACAATTACCGCGAGAATCGACAGTCTGGAGGGCACAACTTCATGGGCCAAGGCCGGCCTTATGATTCGCGAGACGCTGGATCCCGGCTCGACACATGCCCTTGCGGCTGTAACGTCGGGTGAAGGTGTTGTTGCCGAGGGGCGTATCGAGACCGGCGGCACCAGCTTCGGATACTCCGAAGAGGAGATCGAAGCACCTCGCTGGCTTAGGCTTCAGCGAGACAAACTCGGCAACTTCACAGTTTCACATTCAGCCGACGGCTCGACCTGGGCGCCGGTCAAGGGCGCCGCGGCACAGAACATACCCATGAACAAAACCGTCTACGCGGGCATGGCGGTGACGGCCTACGGCAAAAAACTGACGTGCGAGGCTGTGTTCTCGAATGTCACGATCGCCGGCGACATCGCCGACGGGCCGTGGGTTAATCGGGATATCGGCATCGAAAGCAACGTAGCTGAGCCGATGTACGTCGAGACATCCAATGCCGGCGGCCCATCCATTTTAGTTGTCAATGACAACGCGAATGCGGCTCTTACGGAAGAATGGACTCAATGGACAATCGACCTGAGCCTGTTCGCCGGTCGGGGCATAGACCTGAGCGACCTCGACAAAATCGCCATCGGCCTCGGCGACAAAGCCGACCCAACCGCCACCGGCGGCACAGGAGTAGTTTTCTTCGATGACATCACACTGCATCCACCGGCCCGGCTACCCTAACAAATGCTTCCCGCTTGAAAAGAGAAAAAAACCACATGCAGTTGGAAAAGGAGATAGAGGCAATCAAACGCCAACTCGTGGCGATTGGGGATTTACCCCCTGGCTCTCTCTCCAAGCAGTACAATGTTTGTGGAAACCCGAACTGTCGCTGCAAAGAGGATCCACCGCGTAAGCACGGCCCATATTACCAACTTAGCTTCACGCGAAAAGGAAGGAGCCAGACTCAGTTCGTCAAGAAGGCACATGTCGCAACGGTAAAAAAGCAAATGAGAAACTATGGCCACTTACGTAGTCTGGTAGATCGATGGATTGAGCTGTCGACACAAGTATGTCAGTGGAAGGTAGAGAGAGAAACGCCATAGTCATCCGGCCAAGGAGTCAGCCCAGAACCGGGCACTGTCCGGCACAAATGTGTTCTCAGATCAATAAAATTTTCGTCAAATTAACATGTTTTTCTCCAGGCTTTATACCGGTAGGGTGGCCACCCCGCTGTTTCTTGTCATTCCTGCGGAGGCAGGAATCCAGATACTCGTCAACGAAATGGATTCCTGCCGCCGCAGGAATGACAGCTTGCGCTGAAACCATAAAATCCTGCCTAAATTAACACTTTTCAGTTCAAAACCCTCAACTTTTTCCTTGACATAACGCTTATTTCAAGCATGAAAACGCCGCTTTTGTCAATTATGGTCATAATCTTCGTTAATACCTCCATTTTTCTAATCAACATTTGCCCCTTCAGATACGCCCTTATCTATAGAAGGCAGAATCCGCCAGTAAGGATTCAAGACCAAGATGTAGTCTGAAAAAAGATTATCTTTAACTAATTGGAACATAAGGGTTTATAAAAAAAATGGAAAATTATAAATTTTCTTTGTCCACTTTTTAGCATTTTTTGCCACTTAGTAACAGAAGTCCTGTTTTTTGGACAGGGCAAAAGAGCCGTTTGAGAATGGCCGCAAGAGCAATTGCTGAGTGCTGTAAAGTGAATGAAGGATCGAATATCGTGCTGAAAACGTTAGGAATGGTTCTGATACTGATTCTCCCATACAACCAGCTTAATTCCACCTGGGAAGAAAAAGCCCCGGATTTGGACACAATTCTCCAGAAAATGCCAAAGAACAGAAAGAACCGGAAAAATCACGTTTTTTTATATCAACAAACCACTCAACAGATTCGCTATTTCTACAAAGAGGAAGGAGGTGGTGCTTATGGTTGCCTAAAAAAGATGTGAATAATTATGGATTCTTTATTTGATAATTTCGTTCAAGTCAAATATTATGTTTGAAAGGAAAAATTGCAATGAAACTTGTGAACTTATGCAGGTTAGCGATGTCTACTGCCTTATTCTTGGGCGTATTGGCAATCCTTTGCAACAATTTGAATGCAGCGGAGAGTGACTGGTCAAAGTCCGAAAGAGCAACATATAGCTATACATCTACAGGGCTGACTCCGGGCGACTCTGCTTATTCCGATGCTGATGTTCAGAAATCACATGATGCAAGTAGCGGTAGCATCTCCACGAATATAAGTTGTTGGGCTAATGCATACGATGACTCAACATACGATAACCTCAAAGCAGAAGGCGACATAGACGGGCTTATTGTTGAAGATGAACTAACGTGGATCGGTTGTCCAAGTAATGATCCGGAGAGTCATACCTTTACTTGCACATGGTATGAAACTTTTGACTGGAGTATTTCGGGAGATGCAGAAAATCCGGACTGGCTCGATGACGGCACGGGTGAAGGATCCGTGGTGGTCACTATCAGTTATGCCTCGGGTCCAGATCACGCTCTGAGTGAATACTACGTTGATTTCAATTCCCATTCAAAGAAAAAGGAAAATAATGACTGGATTTCAAAAGTCCTTTCTCTCGCCTGGGACCTTTACCAGGGGGAAGGATTAGAATGGGATGATGAAGCCCTTAACTCGGACGACACTTTCAGCGACGAACCCAGCGCTGCAAATCCAAAAGAATGCGCAGATTCTGAATGGCGAATCCGTTATGTATCCAATCAGGATTCCAACAACGTTATTGCTTCGGCTACTATCTCAGCGGATGCTTTAGCATACAGTCAGAATAATGCTCAAAGATGTGATGCCGACGTGAGTGCATCGATAAGTAGCTTCGATCTAACATATTAGAAATCTATGTTTGGGAAGGTGGTGGGATTTAAGATATTGTTACTAATATGAATCCCACCATCTTGCCCGGAAGTATGGAGGTGCCATGATGCAGTTGGTTCTCTTTTTCAAAATTCGAAAGTTCTACTTAATAATTACTGTGGTCTCTGGTATCTTAATACATTGCGGTTGTTGGACTAAGGTACATGGGGATGAGAATGCAGATGATACATATCCGGCTACCAATTCGAATCAGACAGAAAGAATTTCAAGCGATAGCTGTTATGATCTCGTGCAACAGATTTGGATTCAAAAGTCTAATGATTACGAAGTGAGTAACAAGACGAGCAACCTCGTATGTGAGTTATTTCGGCAGATTGTGGAGCCGCCAGATTGCAAAGGTAACTTTGAAGCAGATGAATTGGAAAAATCCATCGATAGGTACCTAAGGCAATTCAAGCATACCTTTAACCACGAACGCGTTGGACGCAAGCGTGTCAAGAGAGCCTGTTACTGGATGGCCTGGCTGCTCGCTCAATGTGCGACCAGGCCGGAAATTTCCCCTGAAGATGTAAAAAAAACGCGAATTTGGTGGCGAAGTTTCATTGATAAAATAATGCAGAAGCTTAATGAAAAAGCCAGGGCAGCATTAGGTTCGGAAAAATATGAGGAATACGAACCTCAGGTCAAACAGGCCTTGGACTGGACAAAGAAAATGCTTCAATTCTATTTTGACGAGCTTCATGAAGATCCGCTCTTTCCAATATTCAAAAAACCATTAAGTGCATACGCTGAAGACAAAGTATTTTGGCATTTAAAGAATGAATCTATCTTGGCCAATAGGCTGAAAAAGCCAATAAAACCGATGGTTCTGGAAGAGGAATTCTATACAAACATAATTGAGAATTACTTCAAGGTCATGCCCAAAACGATTGCGTGCCAGGCAGTTGCATATGAGACCATGAAAGAGTTTAAGAAACCGATCTATTGGGGGGGAATGGGCCCTATGGCTTCAAGCACCGGAGAGGGCGTATGGCCAATAGAGATGTATCTTGAGCCGATAAAAACTAAAGAAAATCAATATGGGAAATAGATAATGACAATATACCAAATTAGTAAACAACCGATAACAACTCTGATAGTGATTACATTTCTTCCCATCATATCGATGGCTGATTCGCAAGGAATATATGTCACTAGAGACGAGATAGTTCAACACCTTTCTCCTAAGATAAATGTACATTTAAGATATAAGGACGTAACTGAACAGCAAAAGCAAAGTATTATAGAAAGCCTCGAATTAGATAAATGGGCTGCTGAAGTGCTGCCTGAAAGATTCGAATTACGTAAGGAAACACATAAGGATTTGATATTAAACAGTTACAATCACATTATTTCATATGACCATCCGGAACACATCGAACTCGGTATAAAACAAACTCTAATGAATGTAGGGCTGCGTTGTTATGCCTGCAAACTCGCGCCCGTCTTATCAGAAGCAGATAGCAATAAGATTGAAGATGAGTTGAAAAGAATAGCTAACGGTGTCCGTAATAGTTTCTATCGGCACCTGCAAGGTCAATTTACAAAAGACGAGATTAACAAGGTTGTAGACGAACATATACTCAGAAATCTTATTCGAAAAAGGGATGAGCCTTGGGGACCAAACCTGAAGAAACCTATCCATGAAGAAGAAGTAAATAGGCTGTTAGGTGTTTTTGACGAAAGGCTCGCTCGGACGAAACACAGGGCCGTAGAGCGTCTGGAAAAATTCAAATCAGCAGATCACTCCGGGGAAATAAACAAAAGCGAAGCTTTATCGAAGATCAAAAGAAACTTACTAATCGAAATAATAGCCCCCTTGAAGTCTGCAGTACACAAGTCGTCGCGTATAAAAGTCGAGGAACTGGAATCACTTGGCCCTGGAGACTTTTTCCCGAAATATCCGGAGATGTCAAAGAGATTCAACACACTTGACAATAAATTGTCCAGGGAAGCATTTAAAGCAAAAGTAAAAGAAAACAGGATGAAAAGTGCACTTGCTCCAGTTATGAATGAAGAAGCTATCGCTAAAATCATACAATCCAATTTTGAGGAAACGGCGGTTGCCTTAGAACCGAATAACATGACACCTATGGAGCAACAGAATCAAAGCCAACCCAACATTGTCGCAAATACACGCGTTCCTAAACCGAGTCCAGAATCATCTCCATCAAAAAGAACTGCTCTTATTGTTTCTGTTCTGAGTGTGCTTGTATTGGCGGGCACAATTGCACTGGTTTCTATGTGGAGATATAAGAGCAGTTGACCGGTGTGCAGTGCACACCCTACCGTTTTTTCACGGGCCAGTGTTGGACGCCGCAACGCTTGGCCCAGGCTTCGTACATCGACTTTAACTCTTCGAGCTTGTCCGGATGCTCTTGCGCCAGGTCGTTCAGTTCCGTGCGGTCGGCTTCGAGATCGTATAGTTCCCAGCCGCGGGGATGTCTGGAGACGAGTTTCCACTTTCCCTGGCGAACGGCGCGGTTGCCCTCGTGCTCCCAGTAGATCGCTTCGCGCTCGATTTGCTTATTGTCGAACGCCGGTACGAGGCTCCTGCCTTCCATCGGCGTTATCTTGTTGCCGTTGTACTCGGGAGGATACTCCGCACTGGCGACGTCGACGCAGGTCGCCATGATGTCGATCAGGTGGCCGGGTTGATGCCGGAGCTTTCCTCGCAGCTTTATCTGAGCCGGCCAGTGTGCGATCAAAGGCGTCGAGATGCCGCCCTCGTGAACCCAGTGTTTGTATCTGCGGAACGGCGTATTGCTTGCGTTGGCCCAGGGCTTGCCGTAGGCGATGTACGTATCGGCAGGGCCGGGCATAACACCATAACCGATGCGGACGGGACGTCCGTCGCGCGTGTGGGTCGGCCGCATCCTGGTTTGAAGCTCCTTCGGGCCCATCGGTTTCAACTCGACAGGCTTCGACGGGTCGGGTCTGACCGGCCCTCTGCTGCCGTACTCTTCGGCGCAGCCGCCATTGTCGGCAAGGAAGAAGATCAGCGTATTCTCGAAATCGCCGGATTTCTTTAACTGCTCGACGATGCGCCCGACGCCCTGATCCAGGCAATCCACCATCGCGGCATAAACCTCCATACGCCTGGCGAACCACTCCTTGTCTTTGGCGTCTTCCCACGGCGGGACACCCTCATCCCGCGGCGTGAGCTTCCATTTCTTCTTGACCAGTCCCATCTCGATCATCCGTTTGTGCCGCTCGGCGCGCAACTTATCCCAGCCCCCATCGTAGCGGCCTTTGTATTTGGCAATGTCTTCGGGAAGCGCATGCATCGGCCAGTGCGGAGCGGTGAAGGGAACATACAGGAAGAACGGCTTGTCCCCATTTCGCGACTTGTGCTCGGCTACGAACTTCACGGCGTTGTCGCTGATGGCATTGGTATAATAGAAACCTTCGTCGGGAACGATTTGCGTGTTGTCGCGCGTCAGCGAGTTGGGATCGTAGAAACTCCCGGCCCCGTGGATGGTCCCGAAGAAGCGGTCGAAGCCCCGCTGTCGCGGCCAGTTGTGCTTGGGGCCTTCGGGTTTGGTATGTTTTGTAACGTGCCACTTGCCCGACATGTAAGTGCCGTAGCCGGCCTTCTTGAGCACCTCGGCGATGGTAACGCAATTATTGTTGAGATCTCCCCGATAGGCGTCGTAGCCTTTGTCACCCATCATGTGCCCCACCCCGGCCTGATGCTGGTAAAGGCCGGTCATGAGCGAAGCTCTGGTTGGGCAGCAGCGCGCGGTGTTGTAGAACTGAGTAAAGCGAACCCCTCCGGCGGCGAGTCTGTTCAGGTTGGGAGTGTTAATTTCGCCGCCGTAGCAGCCGACATCGGAATAACCCATGTCGTCGGCCATTATCAGGACGATGTTTGGCTTCCTATTCGAAGACCGCCCCGCGGCCTTCAGGCACGCCGGCGCCGCGAGAGCCGCTCCCAGACCCGCCGCCTTGACAAATTGCCTGCGATTCATTGGTGAATTCATGAGAGATATTTATCCTTTCTTCTCGATACGTTTGGCAAGTCGGCCCTGGCCGCGCTTCAGATTGGCCCGGTGCCGTTCGACTTCGCGTCGTATGTCTTCGATCACCTGCGGATGGTTCTTCGACACATCATACTTTTCCGACGGGTCGTGCCCGAGATTATAGAGTAAAGGCGGATCGTGCCGTTTCTCCTTGCCCCCGCCGTAAGCCGGCTTGGTGTAGAAATGTGCTTTAAAGGGACCTTTGCGAACGGCGTAAAGCTTCGTGCCGCGATAATAGAACATCGTCTCGCGCGGGCTCGGCCCGGCCCCGAACAAGGCGGGCGACAGGTCCATGCCGTCGACGACGCGGTCGGTCGGGACTTCAGCGCCGGCCAGCGTGAGAATCGTCGTATACACATCCATCGTAGCGCCGATATCATGGACGATGGCGGGCTTGATCTTCCCCGGCCACCACATAATGCACGGCTCTCTCATGCCGCCCTCGAAGGTGCAGCCTTTGCCGTCCCGCAACAGCCCCGCCGAGCCGCCGTGCTGATCGAAGATCAACCACGGCCCGTTGTCGGAGGTAAAGACGACGAACGTGTTCTCAGCCAGGCCCTCCTGCCGCAGGGTATCGAGTATCCGGCCGACGCCCCAGTCAATCTCCTCTATGACGTCGCCGTACAGGCCGCGAAGGCTCTCGCCTCGGAAGTTCTGCGAAACGAACAGCGGAACGTGAGGAAGGCTGTTAGCGAGATAAAGGAAGAACGGCCTGTCCTTGTTCTGCCTGATGAACTTAACTCCCTCTTCGGCATATCGCTTGGTTATAGTGTTCTGGTTGGCGGGCCGCTCCACGATCTCTTCGTCGCGCATAAGAGGGACGTTCCAGTATTCGACTTTCGGATCGAAGAACGCCTGCCGACCTTTGCCGCCGACCCTGTCCATGTCGTTGCTGTAAGGGATGCCGAAGTACGAATCGAAGCCGTTGTTGGTCGGCAGATACGGCGGCAGATGTCCCAGATGCCATTTGCCGACGCAGGCTGTGGTATAGCCTTCTTCTTTGAGTGCTTCGGCGATAGTAACCTCGCCCTCGGGCAGTCCCAGCGCCGAATCAGGAAAAAGCACCCGCCTTTTACTGCTGCACATGCCGCTTCTAATCGGCAGCCTTCCGGTCAGAAGCGCCGCCCGGCTGGGAGTACACACCGAGGCCCCAACGTAGAAATTCGTCCATTTCTGACCCTCAGCGGCCATTTGGTCCAAGTTGGGCGTACGAATAGTCGGATGTCCGTAACAGCCTAAGTCGCCGTAGCCCAGATCGTCACAGAAAATGATTACGAAGTTGGGCTTTTTCGAAGCTGCTGCTCTATTGCCCGAGCCTTCCGAACCTACGCATTTCGGCAGCATAACTGTTCCGGCGGCAAGACCCACAGTCTTGATGAATTGACGACGACTCACTTTGAGACCCATGGAAAGACTCCTGTTGCATACATAATATGGTTTTTTGCTATAATACGGCTTTGACGTCAGCTTTGCAAGTACGCAAGCGAGCGCATGTTTTGTATTGCACGTCTCGGTTGTCATTTCGACTGAAGCGATGCGCAGCATCACGCAGTGGAGACACGTAGCGAAGCGCAGAGCCCCGAAGGGAAATCTGGATTCAAACAGAGGGGGTAATACAATCGCGGTCCAGATTTCTCCGCTTCGGTCGAAATGATGGAGGGAGAGTCAAGATTCTGCCGGGCGGTGGATTGGCTATATGTCTTTGAAGTCGGCGCCGAATACTTCGGCGGTGAAAAGGTATACTTCGGTGGCGGGGTCCTTCCAGGCGTCGGCGGGCAGGCCGGCTTTGTGCGCGCAGCAGTATGAGAGGAAATCCTCTTTTGACCAGCCGGTCTCTGTTGTCACCTGCGGCAGGAAGCAGCCGGACATCGGGCCCTTTTTTATGTAGATGCCGTCAACGCCGAGGCGCAGGCTCATCGGGTCGTCCGTCCGCTTGAGCGGCGAGAGAACGGAAATCTCGACGTCCAGTTGGTCCAACTCGCGAGGACTGATGGGATCGGCGAAGAAACGCGGATCGCTCGTTGTCGAGGATTTCGCCATCTCGACGATGAGTTCGATCAAGGGAACATCAGATACAAATTTGCCGATGCAGCCCCGCAATCGGCCCCGGTTCTTCAAGGTCACGAAGCAGCCGCAGGGGGCGTTCAGTTCGGGGTCGTCGGATGCCGGCGCCGGCAAGGGCTTTCGCGATACAGCCGCTTCGACAGTATCCTTGGCGATCTTTAAGAGCGTTTTTTTCTGCTGTTCGTTCATAACCTCTCGATAATAACGTACTTACTGATTTTTTTCTTCGACGGCCGGGACAGGCTTGCGTTCGCGACCGAACCGCGCGATCGCCGCCGTTGCCGTGAATCCCACGAGCACCATTACCAGCGCTCCGGCCACCTGACCGATTTCGGGGGTGAACGTTCGAGTAGGCCACTGGTCCTTATCGAGTTCGGAGATTGTTCGTTCAGTCATAACCTGACCTTTGACCACCTGGCCGACCGTGGGTTTGACCGGCTTCTGGAACGGCCACAGTCCGACGACCGCTCCTATCAGCAGCCCGAGCAGTACGCCGAGTGTCGCCCTAGCGTAGCGGACCAGCAGCCACTTCAGAGCGTTGCTAACCACAACTATGCCGGCCAGCACCCCGACCCCGAGCGGAAGAATGACCGTCAGTGCCGGATCGATCGCCTGTGAGAATTCTCCGCTCCTGACCGCCTCCCAAGCCGTGTCGATGGCACGGAGTACCGTCACGTAGACGCCCAGAACGAGCATCAGGTATCCGCCGCTAATGCCCGGCAGAATCATCGCCCCGGCGCCGACGATGCCCGCGATGAACATCAACGGCAGACTGTCCGACGCTGCTGTCGTGTTAACTCCCAGCGATTGGACGATAGCTATTATCGCCATAATCACGAATCCTGCAATCGCGCCGATCCAGACAACGATTGTTGCTTGATCGATCATCTGCCACACGACCGGCACGCCGCCCAGGGTCAATCCGATGAACAAACTGTACATGATCCACTGGTGGTTGATTACGAGATCTTTTACCGGCCCTGCCAACAACGGCACCGTGCCTATAGCTGCCGCCATGACGAGAGCGAGTGTCAGCAGGCTGGATCGCCGCCATTTCAGAGAGGTGACATCGGCGATTGCGCCGACGACTCGCGGATAGACGCCTGCGGCCAGCAGCATTGTGCCGCCGCTAATGCCGGGCACGAGATTTGCCATACCCATCAGCACACCCCCGACGACACATCGCAGCGCGGCCCCGTACGTCACCGGTTTCGTTTTCTCGTCCGGAGCAGTATCACGGTCACTTGTACTTGTAACTCCCGGTTCGTCGCTTGATCCCTGCAGTTCGGTATTCGGTTCGGAATGTGGCGTTTCACCGTCGGTCATGCCATGTTCCCTAACGTACTAATCGTTCAGACCCGGGCCGCTGTCCCTTTGTTTTCGGGTGGATTTTTCGCCGGAATTCTTGTTCTTCCCGGAAGGAAATTTTATAATTTTCGCACTGGAGTCCGGCTGCGATTGCGGCTGTTGCCGGTCGGCCGGGATGTAGGGGATCAATCCCATCCGATAGGCCTCTTCCTGAGCTTCGCGCGGCGCCATGCGAATATCCACGAGAAACCCGTCCAACTCCAGCATCCAGACCAGCGGGTTGTCTTCGAGCAGTGACTCAACGCACCAGTCCGGATCGAACGGCATCAGGTCGAGCGCGTCGCGGATGATCTTCGATTTCGACTGCATCGTTCCCTTCGAGACGCCGAATCCTTTCGCTAATTCAGCCGATGTAATATGCGGCGACTGCGACGGATCGTGCAGAAAATTGACATACCCAACGGCATGAACGATGCCGCCGGCCCAACCGGCCGGCTTGCCCCTGTCGATCGCGACCTCAAGCTCAGCAATTTCCAACGCCATATCCAGGCAAAGCTGCCGGTATTCTTCATTAAGATGCTCGTTGCAGAAGTCATCCGTCAAGCGGATAATCTCCATTACGGCATCCTGCACTTCTTTCGTAGTGCACACATCTCCAATATATTGCATAATTTTCCTTTTATTCATCAGCAAATTTCCCCGCCGGCCCACCGGCAGTAAACAAAACCGCAAATCGTGTTATTAACGCACCAAGTAGAACATAACCCAAAATCACCTGAAATGACAAGATAATATGCCCCAACCATCCCCAATTATAATTATGCGGATTTGCGTACATATCCCCGAAACCAAGAGTTGTCATGGTGACTATCGAGAAATAAATACTCCGTATCGGCACAAGACACCATTCTATCGGCCCGTTCTCATCTACGAATAGATTAGCCACAATTCCCGGATTGTCACTGATGCCGCAGTAATAATACTCAATAGTCCCCGAAAGATAGTATAAAATCGCAAAAACCATCGAGACCGCAAAGAAAGTCCTGATGATTCGTTTTGTGGATATGCCATAGTCGCTTATCTGCCAGAATCGACAGACGGTGTTCTTAAGTAGAAAATGGCTGCATTTGCTCCTTTCTTGTGGATCAGGCTCGTACCAGTCATTCCATCGATACCACTGCTGCCAATTATTACGCCTGACGTTGTAGTCTAATAATTGCTTGGTCATAGGGTCTATTCTTATGCTGTCCAATGCAACACCCTCAAAATCAGTATACAACCTCCTCGGTTTGTAGGGTTGATGGGGTTTAGATGATAGCGCAGGATCGCGCGATTGAATAGGGCATGAATTGACTTCTGGTTTCCAAATTGTTGTAGAACCATCAACTACTGCCGCTCGAAAATCTGCCTTTTGCAAATATGCTCGTTGGATGATGGTGCCTTTCAAACAAGCATTCTCCAATACTGATTCCTCCAGATGCGCGTGGCTCAAATTGGCATTATTGAGGCGCGCATAGACCAACTTTGCCCCCCCTAGCCGTGCCCCATCTAAGTTGGCTCCCTCCAAGTGGACCCCGTTTAGCGTTGCTCCCTGCAAATAGGCTCCTCTGAGATAAGCGTTTTTCAGGTTAGGGAATTGGGGCTCATTATCTATCAAGAAACTCACACCTTCACGATAATATTCAGGGCAAAGACTTGCATTGTTCAATTGAGCCCCTTCCAGAAGTATGTCTTCGGTCGGATGCTTTTTTCGCCACTCGTTCCACTCAGTCATGTCTTTCTTTTCTGAGCAACGTTTGAGTATGTCGTACTGCTCTTTGCTGTATCGCCTATTCTCTTCTGGTTTTTCGGTTTGTGAGTTTGGTTCGTTCATTTTTTTTGCCTTTTCGATTTATGTGCTTGCTGGTGGGGCAAGCCCCACCCTACACTTGCTTCTCCCGTAGTACGTTGGCGAAATTCTAAAGATACATGCTATCGCCACAAATGCGATAAATCCTTCTTCTCCCATCAATCTTATTCGGCGATGTCCTTTTTGCAATGGCTTGACCATTCTGCGGATTCATCAACTCGTGATCCGAAATAGCTTAACTGGTTCGACATAAAGTTGATCGTTTGCCAATAGGTAGTTCTTTCAGTTCGCAAAATGCGTTTTTCGCTTTTCGGCTGCCAGCAGACACTCGGTTTGCCCAAGCTTGTTGCCCGAAAGGTGTCGCCAAAACTGCTGGCAGCCTGTAAAGCGCAAAACGCATGTTTCCTTTCGCTAAAGTGTTCTCGGTATGAGTATTATAGGCACATGGCCTGGGGGCGTAAAATACTAAATCCTGAGCGGAGACAACCAGCCCCATCCCGATAAACGACAATCGGGATGGGGCTGCCACCCGGTAGAGACATCGTGCAAACTATCGCGGATTTATGAAGGTAAACGCTGGTTTTTTGCGAAAAATACTCTTGTGAACATGTCGCTTTTCGTGTAAATTACCGTTTTGCTTTTCGTGCGTAGAAGTCGTATTTTTGATCCTTTTGGCGAATTAACCAGAGGTTTACTATTATGAGAGCAAATTTCAATAGAGCGGCTCTGGCCGAGGCTTTGAGCCTGCTGACGTCCGTGGCGCCGAGTCGGACGCCCAAGCCGATTCTGCGCTGCGTTCAGATCACCGCCGAGGACAAGGAAGTCAGGATTTGTGCTACCGATCTTGAGGTCGGCATCAATTATTCGCTATCCGAAGTGCAGATCGAAACGCCCGGCGAGGTCATCGTTCCGGCCGATAAGCTCACGGCCATCGTTCGCGAAAGCGTCGACGACGTGCTGGTTCTCGAAGCAACCGACGGTAAGTGCGAGATAAAAGGCGCCGACAGCCACTTCACGGTTTACGGGCAGGAGCCCGGGCAGTACCCGGTCGTTCCGGGCTTTGACGGCGATGCCGAGATAGAGATCGGCCTGAGCAATCTCCAGGCCGGCATCGAGCAATGCCTTTTCGCAACGGCCAAAGAGAGCAGCCGCTATGCAATTAACGGCGTGCTGTGGGAAATCAAGGACAAAAAGCTAATGATGGTAGCCACCGACGGCAGGAGACTGGCGCGCAGCACGGTCAAGCTGACTTCAACGCCGAAAAGCGAAGTTCCGGAGAATCTCATAGTCCCGGGCAAGGCGATGGGCCTGCTCGATAAGATCGGCGGCGATGAGAAAGACACCGTCGCGGTCAAACTGCTTGATAATCAAATATTGATGAGCTGCGCGCACATTGTGATAAGCTCTAACCTGGTCGAGGGCAATTTCCCGAAATACGAGGACATCATACCCGCCGATTACAACAAAAAACTGATGCTCTCGACGGAGGCGGCGTTGAGTGCGGCCCGCCGGGCTTCGCTGCTGTCCGATGAGGAATCCAAAGGGATTCAACTGTCGCTGGAGACCGGAAAGATCGTGTTCAGCGGCAGAACGCCCGAGACCGGCGATGCACAGGTCGATATGGTAGTTGACTACAAAGGCGAGCCGATCAAAATCGGCTTCAATCCGCAATTCCTGATAGACGCTCTGCGGGTCATTAAGAAGGCGGATTTCGAGCTTGAGTTAGACGAGCCCGACCGGCCCGGCCTGCTCAAGAGTGGCAGAGATTTCCTCTACGTCCTCATGCCGATCAACCTGGGTTAAGTCACCTCAACTGGGCGGATCCGTCAACCATTATGGATGAAATCGAAACACTACAGAAAACTCTCAAGTGCCGAAGGACTCGGAAGCCCTACAGTGCGGCAGGGCTCGGACAGGTCGCTCAGCAATTTCTTGACGAGCAGATTTCACCGCGTCAGGCGATCTTCAGCGAGGTGACCGAAGTCTGGAGCCGAATTCTGCCGGCCAAACCGGGCATGCGTTGTGAAATAACCGATATTTCCGGCGGCCAACTGGTAGTCAAGGTGGACTCGCCGTCATACATGTACGAGCTTCAATTGTGCAGTTCGGAGCTTCTCGCCGAGCTAAGGCGGCAATGCCCCAAAGCCCGGCTGACAGAGATAAAATTCGTTGTTGCCTGAGTGATGAATTGACATGAAGGACCATAGTTACGACGCGAGCAAAATAAAGATTCTCGAAGGGTTGGAGGCGGTGCGTAAACGGCCGGATATGTACATCGGCGACCGCGGCAGCGCCGGTTTGCACCATCTGGTCTACGAAGTGCTGGACAATTCCATCGATGAAGCCCTGGCCGGGGCCTGCGACAGCCTAGGCGTAAGGATCCATCCCGACGGTAGCTGTACGGTTGAGGACAACGGGCGGGGGATACCAGTTTCCATGCACAAGGATGCGAACATCAGCGCACTTGAGGTTGTGCTGACAAAACTGCACGCAGGCGGAAAGTTCGACAGCGACAGCTACAAAGTCGCCGGCGGGCTGCACGGCGTAGGCGTAAGCGTGGTAAACGCACTCAGCGAATGGCTCGAAGCAGACGTCTATCGCGAAGGCAAACACTATCACTTCGAGTGCATCCGAGGCATTCCAAAAGGACGAGTACAGGAAATCGGCCCGACCAATAAAGGCGGCACAAAAATCGCCTTCAAGCCCGATGAGGAGATTTTCGGTGATACGGAATTCTCATACGATACACTGCTTAAAAGGATCCGTGAGCTGGCGTACCTTAACGGAGGTCTGCGAATAACCTTCCGGGACGACCGAAATCAGAAAAAGGAAGTTTTCAAATTCGAAGAGGGAATCAAGGCGTTCGTCCGGCATCTTAACGAGGGTAAGGAGACGCTCCACAAAGACGTGATCCACTTCTCAAAGGAAGATACCGAAGCGATGCTAAGTTGCGAGATAGCGTTGCAGTACAACGACGGCTACACCGACAACGTGCTGGTATTCGCCAATAATATCCGCAACATCGACGGCGGCACACATCTGTCGGGTTTCAAGACGGCACTTACGCGGACGATGAATTACTACGCCCGGAACAACAACCTGCTCAAGAACAGCCAGGCCACTACCGGCGAAGACCTTCGTGAAGGACTGACCGCGGTCGTAGCAGTAAAACTCGCAAATCCGCATTTCGAGGCTCAGACGAAGGTCAGGCTGACCAATCCCGAGGTGGGTGGTTTTGTGGAGAGCACTGTCAACGAACAATTAGGCCATTATCTCGAAGAACACCCGGCCGATGCAAAGCGGATACTGAACAAAGCGATACAGGCTGCGGCTGCACGAGAGGCCGCAAGAAAGGCCCGCGAGCTGACCAGACGAAAAGGTGCGCTCAGCACCGCGAACCTTCCCGGCAAGCTCTGGGACTGCGCCAGCAAAGAAAAGACCACCACCGAAGTCTTTATCGTCGAGGGCGACTCGGCGGGTGGCTCGGCCAAGGCCGGACGCGACAGAAATATCCAGGCGATCCTGCCGCTGAAAGGAAAAATCCTAAACGTCGAGAAGGCTCGCTTGGAGAAAATGCTGGGCCACGATGAAATCCGAACGATCATCAGCGCTCTTGGCACAGGCATAGGCACCGACGAATTCGACCTGAACAAGTGCAGGTACGGCAAGGTGATACTCATGACCGACGCCGACATCGACGGCGCTCATATTCGAACGCTTCTGCTTACTTTTTTCTTCAGGCAGATGCAGGCTTTGTTTCAGAACGAGATGATCTACATCGCCCAGCCGCCGCTGTATGAGATCAGAGTCAAGGGCAGGAGGAAATCCGAGTATATTCTCACCGAGAACCAGATGCGAAAGCGGATGATCGCCCGGGGGCTGGACGGCACCGAGCTTGCTATCAGAAACGGTAACGGCCAAAACGAGCAGGCCGCAGATGACGGATCGACGGAAGCAGACAATAGCATCGCATCCCGCATAAAAGGAGAAAAAATGGCCTCGCTTGCGAAGACCCTGGTCGATGCCGAACGAATCATCGGAGTACTCAAGCAGCGCGGGATTGACTTTGCCGAGTTCGTTAACGCATTTTACGATCCGTCCAGGGGAGGCTTGCCTGCGTTTCGTATCTACGTCCAGGGGCAGGAAGAAATCTATTACGACAGGGAGAAGTACGAAAAACGCGCCGACGAGCTTAAGGAACAAGCCCAGAATTTAGCCGAAGGTGAGGAAGAAGAAACAGTCGTCGCAGAAGAGCTTCACGAGGTCACCAGGTTAAATAAGATCGGCAGGCACCTCAAAGATCAGTTCGACCTTGATTTGAAGGATTTTCTCCTGAAACCCGCCAAAACGATCTCGGGTGAGACGCTCCCGACAAAGTTCCTGCTCATAAACGGCGAGGATAATTACGAAATAGCCTCGTTAGGGGAGGTTTGCCCCGGAATCAGGAAGATAGGCGGCAAGGGCATTGAGATCAAGCGGTTCAAGGGCCTCGGCGAGATGAACGCCGAACAGTTGTGGGAAACGACGATGAATCCCGAGACGCGGACATTGCTCAGCGTAAAACTCGACGATGCAGGCGAAGCCGACAGGCTATTCAGTATACTGATGGGCGGCGACGTCGAAAAACGCCGAAACTTCATCCGCGACCACGCTCTCGAAGTCCAGAACCTCGACGTGTGACGAAATTTGAAGATCGGAAGATAAGAAGATAGCAAGATATGCTCTCTTAACTTCTTATCTTCTTGTCTTCCTAACTTCCTGTCTTAGGGAGGTGGCAAGTGAAACCCATTGACTTACGGACCACCACTGATGCAGATGTTGACTTGTTGCAACAATGCAAAAGAGCTATAACGAACGTCGCCACAAATGCGGGTGTTCTTCTCTAGTATACAGACTTGGATCCGAAGTAATCTTCAAGCATATCCGGTCGTAGAGATCCTGCCTCGAAATATGGACAACTGAGCATTTGAACACGCTGACGGAACTGTTCGAGGTCGATATCGCCGTCTGCAAAGCTGTCAATGTCAGCCTTCTTGGCGCGAACCACCAAGACTGTCGGCAGAGAAAGCCCAAGTTCGCCGGGGGATTTTCCTTCGACTATCTTAATTTCACCGGTATTTTTGTCGTGAACAAGTATGTTGCACGTGTTGTCAGATTTCCCACCACCTTTCAAAACGACAGTCCGAACGTCATCCGACTCTCTGCTTCCGTTAATTTTGAGGATCGCCCACTCGTCCGGCTTGAGATTTCGGATGTTTGCCGCGTGTTTCAGGGATTCCGCCAGAGTCGCTTTGAGGCTTTCAACTTTTTCGGGATCGTACTTCTTAGTCTTTCTATTTCTCTTGCTCTTGGCGAGACGTTCCGGCTCATACATTTCCAACTTCATCTGCTCCCAGACCTTGTCGGTCTCTGAATCTCCGTCGTTTTCCTCTTTTTGCAGCGTTTCGGGTGAAGCTGAGAGCGGGAAATCCACGTGCACCAGGAACACAGCCCCATAGCCCTGCAGGTACATACTTTGTATCACACCCCGACCCAGCGGTGTAATCAAAGCGTAGTGACTTGAGTCGAGAAATAGTCTTCCTCCCGCTGGTGTAATGTGAGCATCTTCTTGAAGATTTTTCTCGAAGATACGGGACATTACGTTGAGGTCCTCGTTTATCGCCAGAAGGTCCTTCGTCTCAATCTCAGCAGACGGTATCACCAGAACCGAGGCTGCGCCGCCGGGTCGAAACAGCCAACTCGGGGAGCTACCTAGTCCCGTCCCTAAAAGCGGGTGCCTCGGCGGTTGTGGAGGCGATGGCGGCGTTGCAGAGCCGGCCACAGGCTCCACTTTGGCTCTGTTGTGATAGTGGGCAGCGCTTTGTGGTTTTTCTCTCACGTTTGCCGACTGTTGAGCTTCTTCTTCGGAAGCGTCCAGCTCTTTCACGAAGGTCTCCCAGACCTCTTGCTCCGAGGCATTTTGAGCCTGTACAGGCCCCGAAATCAACAAACTCAAAATCACTATTGCTGTTATTTCCCTTCTTAATGCGTTCATTAGTTTCTCCTTTCGTTAAAAATTGTTTGGATCTTCGAATAGTGGTATATACGAGCCTTCAGGCAGGCCGTAAGACAGCAGTTGGGCAAAACCCTGCTTTGTCCTTTCCAGTTCGTCCTGCGTTTGCACGGCCAAGGTCGTAAAGGCGGTGCTCAACTGCGCGTCCGCGCGCAGGCGATCGGCCTCAACCTGCTCCAACGCCGCCGTAAACCATTGCCTTTCCTCGGTTTGTGCGGCGTTGATTGATTCAATCAGCTCGGCGAGCAAATCGTTGGTCCTGGAATTGTAAGCTGACAGAGTTAGTGAAGCGAATTGCGCCATATCTTCTCGTTGTTGCCGACTCAACTCGTCGCTGAGCCGGTCGTAGCACGTTGCCAAACCCATCCGCAGGTCGTTCCTCAATTGAACGATCACGTTGCGGCAAATGGCAAGGGCGGCTTGAAGCTCTTCGATATCGGGAGGTGCAGGCGCTGAAAGCCTGCCAACGGCATAGCCGACAACAACAAGCAAGACCGCTGCTGCGGCAAATTTCGCGATGCCTCTGAGCGATTTGACTTTGCCAACAAAACCGCTCACACCGCCGGACGATGCCGCTTCGGATCGCTCCCGCGCTTGTGACAACTTCGTAACAGTAGCATTGACAAGCTCTTGGGGCGGTCCTTGCGGGATCCGCTCGTTTTTGAGCGCTTCTATCGCCTTTTCGAGGATGTTTTCATCTTTTTTTCATGATACGACCTCACTCATTTTCTTTTGCAGACAACTCGAAAAACTCTCTCAGCTTCGCCCTGGCCCGGTGAAACCTTTGGCGTAATTGATCCATCGCTCGCGCTGTTGCAATGTGGATCAATAAAGCCTGAAAGTTCCTTACTTGCCGGCGCCGGCGGAACCTCAGCGCTGATAAGAAAGTCTCCTGAAAGCAGTCGGCGGCGTCGGCGCGGTTGCCCAGCAGCCTGTACGCGGTCTTCCAGACGGCCGGACCGTGTTTTTCGATAATTATTTGCCAGTCAATCAATTGCAAGCCCCGTTGGAAACTTTCTTTGCCGCTTTGCCTGCGACGGGACGTCAATACAATAGTCGCCGGACCGTAGCATTTTATTACAAGAAATCTTATCTCTTGTTTGGGATTGTTGGTCGGCCGTTGTATGTCCAGAAGAATTTTATATTTTATCCCGATAGACTCATTTTTTTCTTGCAATCGTTTTTGCTCCACAGCAAAATACTTGCATCTTACATGGCCAGAGGTTGAAACTCACCTGAAAATGAGACAATCCTGAGCTTACCTAAGGGGGATCGCAGTTTTGTCAGTGGAGACCGAAATGACGGCGGAAGTCGAGAGTGGAAATTTGAAGCCCGTTTGTAGTGTGCTCGTAAGAGCATTTCAAACTAACGCCTTGCGGCGTCACAACGAACGAGTTTTGATTGTCGCCTTTGCCCTCTTGATTTGTTTGACGATGTTACTCATCGGTTGTGAAAACCAGCAGAGCGGTGCGACCACACAACAGGTGAACATGCCTCCGGAAGCAAGGAAAGCAGAACTGCTCGATCGGCTCGAACGCAAGTTTGAAAACCCGGAAGCCCATTTCCAACTCGCCCGGATGTATCATGAACAAGAGAATTGGACCAAAGCGGAATATCACTATAACGTCGCATTGGGTTTCGACCCGGCTCACGCCGAAGCAAAAGCGGCAATGGTGAAGCTGTTTCTTGACAGCGGTGACAAAGCCAAGTCAAGGACTTACGCCGATATCTATATGAACCAGGCATCCAACTCGGCGATACAATCTCTGAGGCTTGCCGTAGCGTTCCACAAAGAACAGCTTGACGAGTATGCGCTGGATTCGTATCAGCAGGCGTTTAGTCTGGCGCCGGATTCGGCAAGGGTCAACAAAGAGATGGGACTATACTATCTGGACAAGGGTGACAAAGTCCTTGCAAAAGAATACCTGATCCGTAGTTTCAAGCTCGATCCAAAGCAGCCGGATGTCGCAGGTGAACTGGGTCGGCTCGGCGTAGAAGTAACGATACCGGGACAGGAACAAAAAGTCACTGAAGAATCCCCTGCCCAAACACCTTAGGTGAACCGAGATAAATGAACTGTGAGGTGAAATAGGAGCCACGAAGATACTAAGCAATGTCCTGAGTGCAGTTGAAGAGGTACGAAGAAATAAAGAATTGGAAAACCTTGGTGTCTTAGTGGCTATTACAGATTGAATTGCTTTTTCATTGCCCCGTGGCGAACGGATGCGCTGCGGGGTATTTTTTTTTTACTATCGGCTATTGAATGTTGACTATCAGCCCCCGGCCAGTAATATGACACGCGAGATCTTTTCAATATTCAATAATCAATAGTCAATAGTCAATGTTTGGATTGCACATTGCCGACATCTTGGTGCTGGTGCTTTATCTGCTCGGTATGGCGGCTATCGGTTTCCTGGCTGCAAAGAAGATAAAGCGAAGTCACGACTTTTTCATGCCCCGCAAGTTCGGCAAGGCGATGATGGTCATGTTCGGATTCGGCGCCGGCACACACTCCGACCAGGCGGTGGGCGTTGCTTCCAAAAGCTTCTCGGCCGGACTGTCCGGAATCTGGTATCAGTGGCTCTGGCTTCCCTGCACGCCGTTCTACTGGCTGATAGCTCCGGTGATGAGACGGTTTCGCGCAATAACGACAGGCGACGTTTTCGAGGCCCGGTACGACAGGAGTGTCGCGGTACTATACGCTTTGGTCGGCATGCTGAATCTCTCGGTGAATATCGGCCTGATGCTTCGCGGCTCCAGCGAGGTAATATCGGCCAGCACCGGGGGATTTCTCTCAGCAAACGTAGCAATCGCGGTCATGACTGTCGTTTTCGTAGCTTATGGCGTGGCTGGTGGCCTGGCCGCGGCTATTATCACGGACTTCATACAGGGCACCCTTACTATCATCTTCTCCTTTTTGCTGCTGCCGTTGATCTTGAATGCCGTCGGCGGCATGGAGGGTCTTCGTGAGTCGATTTCCGACCAGAAACTCTCGTTGGTAGCGCCCGAGGGAATAACTCCTTTCTATATCGCCGTAATTGCCTTCAACGCGCTTGTTGGAATCGTTACGCAGCCGCACACGATGAGCAACTGCGCAGCGGGCAAAACCGAAATGGAAGGGAGATTCGGATGGATGTTCGGCAATATGCTCAAGCGCGTCTGCACAATACCCTGGGCCCTGACCGGAGTTGCGGCAATAGTCTACTTCGGCAGCAAGGGCATCGATGTCGAGCCTGACAAGGTATTCGGAGCGGTCGCGGGTGATTTTCTTCCGAAAATTCTGCCGGGCGTGCTCGGTGTATTCTTAGCCGCGCTTCTGGCGTCCGTGATGAGTTCTTGCGATGCTTTTATGATAGCCTCATCGGGATTATTCACGGAGAATATCTACAGACCCCTGTTCCCGAACCGACGACACATGCACTATGTCACGGTGGGGCGGATCGCGGCGGTATTCGTGGTCTCGGGCGGCGTCGCTTTCGCCTACGGCCTTAGAGGAGTCGTCGAGGGCCTGGAGATATTCTGGAAGATATCGGCGATGATGGGAATGGCCTTCTGGCTGGGGCTGTTCTGGAGACGAATGACAGCAGCCGGGGCCTGGGCAACCACATTGATCGGCTTCGGTGTGATGCTCTTCACCAGCGAGATCGCGTTCGGCCCGCACATCATCTGGGATTTCAACAGGCATTTTGCCGAGTACGTCCCGCGGTTCATGCTCTCCGAAGGCGAGCTTCACCTGCCCTGGCAGATGATTCTCTACCTCGGATCCGGGCTAATCAGCGGGATCGTGGTCAGTCTGCTGACGCGGCCCGTCGCAACTGAAAAACTGGAGAATTTCTACGCCCTCACCAGAACGCCGGTCAAGCCGGGCGAGCAGGTAGACGTACCTTGCACGCTGCCGGATGATGCAGCCGTACCGGAAAGACGGAACCTGCTGCCCGGTACGAATCTGGAAATTGCAATTCCATCGCGCACTTCGGTTGTCGGCTTTTTGGCAGGTTGGGCCTGCGTAGCGGCTATTGTGATCGTCGTGTACAAAATCGCAAGCGTTTGAACCACCCCCTGTGGGGCGAGCCCCACCCTACTTCACTCATGATGACAGACTGCCGGAATGCGATTATAATGTCGTCGTGTCAGGTGATTCGAAATGACGAGTAAGGCATTCGATCAGACAAGCGTTGATGTTCAGGCGACACCGGCCGAGCCGGTAAGGCCTGAAGATTTTGACTTCGGGGCGTACGCCGACTACGAGGCGTCGCGTTCCACAGTTGCGGCGACTGGTCGGACAAAGTGGGAAAGATGGAGAGAACACCCGGACTGCGCATGGTACGACGGCGCATTCTCGACAGAAACGGACCCTTCGCCCAATCGGCCGGAGTCTTTTGCCGAAGCTTTCACAAATACCGGGATCGTGGTAAACTCGCGAATTGTGGGCGACTGCGACACTGTGGTCGAGACTGTTAAGAAACTTTGGGCGCCCGGCATGAAATTGATCGTTGTGACCTATTGTAGCACACCCGAAGAGCAGGCCGAAGCCTACGATCGCGTCCACGAAATATGCCGATAGAAAGGAAATATTATGTCCAAGACAAGAAGACAAATTATTGCCGCATTCCTCTCGCTGATGGCGACTGTCTCATCTATCGGAGCCGAGAAGATTTACGACGTGCGGGACTGCGGCGCCAAATCCGACGGCAAGACCCTTTGCACCGACGCAATCCAAAAAGCGATAGATCAATGCCGTAAAGACGGCGGCGGGACAGTTTATTTCGCGCCCGGCACGTTTCTCTCCGGTACTATCTATATGAAAACCGGGGTAACTCTCAAACTCGCGGCAGGTTCTAAGCTATTGGGCAGCAAGAACCTGAAAGATTACCCGCCCACGGTTCAGGATTTCAGGTCTTATACGGACAACTATACCGACAAGAGCCTTATCTACGCCGAGAAGGCCGATCGCATAGCGATAATCGGCCGGGGCACAATAGACGGACAGGGCCGGTCGTTCGAAGGACCATACAAGATGCGGCCCTACACGATTCGCTTTATAGAATGCCGCAACGTTACCGTAGAGGACATAACGCTACGGAATTCGCCGATGTGGATGCAACATTATCTGGCCTGTGACGACGTTCGCATCACCGGCATTACCGTCCACAGCCGGGTCAATCGCAACAATGACGGTATAAATATCGACTCCTGTCATAGAGTGGTTATCTCGAACTGTAATGTCAGTTCCGGCGACGATGCCATCGTATTAAAGAGCACCTCGGCGAGAATTTGCCGGGATGTTACGGTCAGCAATTGCGTCGTCAGCAGCCACTGCAACGGCCTTAAAATGGGAACCGAATCCAACGGCGGCTTCAAGAACATCGTCCTGTCGAACTGTGCGATTTACGACACGCGTCTGGCCGGCGTAGCGCTGGAAATCGTCGATGGAGGCACAATGGATCGGGTTGTCGTCTCGGACATTACGATGGACAGGACCGGCGCGCCCATCTTCCTGCGGCTGGGCAATCGCGCCCGCCCGTTTAAGAAAGATATGAAAAAGCCCGGCATCGGCACAATGAAAAATGTCACCATAAGCAATATCGAGGCTACAAACGCCGGGCTTACGGGTTGTGCAATCGCAGGGCTGCCGGAGGCAATGATAGAAAACGTGACGCTGAGCAACCTGAGGCTTTCCTTCGCCGGCGGCGGCACCAGGGAGCATGGCAACCGAGACGTTCCCGAGAAAGCCGACAGCTATCCCGAGTATTCCATGTTCGGCGTACTGCCGACTTATGGACTGTTTTGCCGCCATGTAAAAGGTTTGAAGCTTCTCAACGTCCAACTTCAATTAACCAAACGCGATCAGCGGCGAGCAGTTTTATTTAAGGATGTCGAAGATGCTTTTATAGACGGTCCGGATATAACATCCGAGATGATCCGAATTGTCGACTCCCGAGATATTTTCATCCGTAGCAAAGGCAAAGATATATCCGAGCAATGAACGAACGACGGAGAATGTATTCATGTTCTTAGGCAAATATTCTTTTGGAATTGGCGACCGATTCGGTCACCAGGGTAAGGCGCAACTGTCGGCTGTGATTAAGGCCAAAGAACAGGGCCTCGACATCACGCCCGTCTGGAACAAATCTCACAGAGAGCATACCATAATCGGAACCACCCCCGCCGACGTGCGCAGAGAAGCAGATGAAGCTGTGGCGGCTTTGAACTGGGACAGGCAGTATTTTGTGGACGCCGATCATATCGGGTTGAGCAACGTCGAATTGTTCCTCGAGTCCAGCGATTTTTTCACGCTCGATGTCGCTGATTTTATAGGCCAACCCGCCGAGGCATCCGATGTCGATTCATTCGTTAAAAAGCATGAGAAATACATCGGCTCACTGGCGATCGACGGCATCGAAGGAACACTTGATGTTACAGAGGATCGGATTAGAGCTGTTGCGGACAAATCTCTGCTTGCGGTCAAACAGGCGAGCGCAATCTATCGTCACATCGAGGCGGCCAGGGGCGCCGGCAATTTCATTACCGAGGTCTCGATGGACGAAACGGACCAGCCGCAAACGCCGGTCGAAATGCTCTTTATCCTTGCCGCTATTGCCGATGAGGGAATACCGGCACAAACGATCGCGCCGAAATTCACCGGCAGATTCAACAAGGGCGTCGACTATGACGGCGATATAGCCGCCTTTGCTAAGGAATTCGAGCAGGATCTGGCGGCAGTCGCTTTTGCCGTGAGGGAATTCAACCTTCTTGAGAATCTGAAACTGAGCATTCATTCCGGCAGCGACAAATTCTCGATCTATGGCCCCATCGCTCGAGCGCTGAAGAAATTCGACGCCGGGATTCACCTCAAGACGGCGGGCACAACCTGGCTCGAAGAACTGGCAGGTCTGGCAAGGGCCGGCGCCGACGGGCTTTTAATAGCAAAGGAAGTCTATTCCAAGGCTCTTCTTCGGTTCGGCGAGCTTTGCGGGCCGTACGCCAGCGTCATCGATATCGACACCGCTATGCTGCCGACAGCCGAAGAGGTCGATGAGTGGGACGGGCAAACTTTTGCCAAAGCCCTGCGGCACGACCGATCCTGCGACCGGTACAATCCGCACCTCCGTCAGCTTTTGCACATCGCATACAAAATCGCCGCCGAGATGGAATCACGTTTTACAGACGCACTGCGCGAACATGAGGATATAATAGCGAAGAACGCAACCGAGAACATTTACGAACGGCACATCAGACCTCTATTCGGAGTCTAAGGTAAGCCGAGCATCCAGTTCCTGGCGAAGATCTCGAAATCAAGAAAATCGACCGTTCCGGAGCCGTTAACGTCGGCACCCTGACAGTTGCGGTTGCCCGGCGAACAGCCTTCTCTGCGCCATCGCGCCGCGAAATGGGCGAAGTCCATGAAATCCACGCCGTCCGGGCAGAGGTAATCGGTGGCCGGAATCTGCCACAGCAGCACGGGGTAGTTCATATCGGTGCAAATTGTCCACATCTGAAAGAAATCCCAGTTGACCGCTGTATATGTACCGATCGATTGCATCTCGGCGGTGGTCTTGCCGGTTCCGCCGCCGCTTGTAGACTGGCCGCTGGCCTCGGCATCCCAGAAGCAATGCATAACCATCCCCAGTACCCTGACGCGTCCGGTCAGGCCGCCGGCGTATTGATTTCCGGTGACGCGGCCGGCCGAAAAGCATCTCTCTGCGGCGCCTCGCTCAATCTGTCCTATCAGGCCGCCGACATAGGTCTGACCGGTAACGCTGCCGCTGGCGTAGCTGTTTCTCACGGCGGCGTTCTCGTTGGCTGTCTTTCCCACCAGACCTCCGACATTTCTGCTGCCCGAGACCTCGGCTTTAGAAAAGGACGTATTTACCGAGCCGTCGGTCACTATGCCCACCAGACCTCCGACATTGGCGTTACCAGATACCGACCCGGTCGAAAAGCACTTGAACATTCTGCCGGTGTTGTATCCGACGAGTCCACCTACCTCATCGTTGCCTGTTATGTTGGCCCTTCTGGCGTAGCAGGAGACGACATTGCCGTGATTGAGTCGCCCTACCAGGGCGCCCACCCTGCCTCCTTGTGCGACGACCGTTGGCTTAACAAGCCCCAGGTTCCTGACCTCTCCGCCGACGATCCCGAAAAGTCCGGTATTGAACGGCTGAACCGTCGTCAGATTAAGGTTTAGAATCTCGTGGCCGTCGCCGTCGAAGACGCCGCTGAAAGGCGTGTTATCGCTACCGATGATTCTGAAATCGGCTCCCTCCAAATCGTTCATGTCGATATCGACGGTCAGTTTGAAGTGCCTGCGCCAGTCTCTTGGCGAGGCTCCGATCTCATTCAACTGCTCGGCGGTACTGATCAAATACGGACTGTTCTCTGTGCCGACGCCGCCACCATATTTAGCGTGAGCCTTTGAACTACACAAGCAAACACCCAGTGCCGCAAGAAAGACCGTTGCCAACACGACATTTTGCTTATCGGGCCTTGATAGGTTCCGAGTACCATTCAAATTATACATATGCCCTCCTTCATACAGGCAAACACGTAGGGTGGGCTTTAGCCCACCAAAACAGCGATGTATTTCAATACTCCAGTATACTCCCTTAGCAGGCCCAGGTCAAGTATCTCCTCAATAGTTGTATGGTTCTTTGCCTTGTTGCGTTCGGCACTCATTCTGCATCCGGCGCAGGGTTTCGGTCAGGATCCGGGCCAGCTTGTCATCGCCCATTTTCTTGGCCTGCTCGGCGGAAAGGGGCTTGCCGTAACAGACTGAAATTCTGCCCGGCGAGAAAAGCTTTCTGTGCCTGGGCCAGCATTCGAAGGCCCCGTCGATGACTACCGGCACTATCGCCGCTCCGCCCCTCCTGCACAAAAGGCCGAAGCCCGGCTTAAACGGCTTGATTCTGCCGTCTGCTGTACGCGTCCCTTCGGGATAAAGGCAGACACCCTTGCCGCGCTTGAGAACGTCTATGACTTTTCTCATTGCCGAGATGTCGGCTTCACCCAGTTTCACCGGTATCGCGCCGACCGAGCGTAGCACTCTTCCGAAGAACCAATGGCGAAATAACGACTCTCGTGAGAGAAAACGAACTTGTCTCTTAATAGGGCATCCGCAGAGCATGGGATCGAGGTAGCTCTGATGGTTGCTTATCATCACGAACGGGCCCTTTTTGGGGATATTCTCTCTGCCGTAACTGCGTACGCGAAAGAACAACATGCAGAAAAGCTTACACAGCCACCGCGCGAACCAGTACCATTTTGCCGCTAATTGTTCTTTGAGCATCTTTCCTTCACATGCGTCAGGAGCTTCTCGACAACTTCATCGATGTTTAGTGCCGTAGTATCAACGGCGATGGCGTCTTCGGCCGGCCTCAACGGCCCCACGTCTCTGCTTTGGTCGCTCTCGTCACGCTGTTCGATATCTTTCTTTATCTTATCGAGACTCAGGCTGTTACCCTTGACTTTCAAATCTCCCTGCCGTCTCCGCGCCCTCTCGGCCGGGTCGGCTGTCAGGAAGAATTTAACATGCGCATCCGGAAAAGCCACGGTGCCTTGGTCTCTTCCCTCGGTGACGACTTTTTCCCGCTCCGCTGCGAACTGTCGCTGCATCCGCACCAGCTCGCTTCTCACGTCCGGCGCGCCGGCGATATGACGCGCGTTGGCGGTCACCTCCGGATCGCGAATCTGCTCTGTTACGTCAACACTGTCGAGACGGACTTTCGTCTTGCCGGCTTCACAAGAGAATTGAAAATCGCACTTCCGAGCGATATCGAGCAGCTTTTGCTCGTCGCTGAGGTCTGCGCACATCTTCATTGCGGCGAGCGTTACGGCCCGGTACATCGCGCCCGTATCGAGAAAGCTCGCGCCGAGCTTTTCTGCCAGAAGCCGGGCCACAGTGCTCTTGCCGCTGGCCGCGGGACCGTCAATTGTGACTATCAAATCCGCCATCCTGGTTTTGACCGGTTAGTGAGCCGTCTTCGAACTCACCGCTCGGCCACTCTGACTACTACCAGGCTCGTATCGTCGATTTGCCTGGCGAGCCCGACAAAGCGCCGTCTGTAACCGAGGATTTCATGTATCATCTGCTCGGCCGAGTCGGCGGTGACTTTCTTTGCAGCTTTTAGCAACCTCTCTTTACCCCATAGTTCGCCCGAAAAGTTTGCCGCGTCGATCAATCCGTCTGTGAAGAAGATCAGGCAATCGCCTTCCTGCAGCTTAAAGGTTTCCACTTCATATCGGGCGCTCGGATCGACTCCGAGGACAAGGCCGCCTTTTTCCAGATCCGTAACCTCACCGTCTCTGAGAAGGATCGCCGGCTCGTGTCCGCAGTTGCAGTAGGTAATGGTCATATCCTTGACGTCAATAGCGGCATCAAATAGCGTAATAAATTCACCGTCCCGGCACTCATTACAGGCCATTCTGTTTATCCTGTTAATGATCTCCTTGCCGCAGTCGATCTTGCCCCGATTTTTGCAGTAGGCCGGGAAGTCGCCGACCGCATCGATGAAAGCATTCACAGCTCCCCTAAAGGAACTCATCATAATCGCGGCCGGGATTCCTTTACCGATTACATCGGCGATGGTCACGCTTATGGAATTCTCACCCAATTGATGGAAGCCGTAAAAGTCGCCGCCGACGTCGAAACAGGGGATATACGTAGCTGCGATGTCCAGACCCGGCATTATGGGGGCCTTCTCCGGGATCATTCTCCGCTGAATCACTCCGGCCAGCCGCATCTGCTCGGCCATTCGCGCGCCTTCGAGCGCTTTTGCATAAAGTCTGGCGTTTGTTATCGCCACCGCGCATTGCGAGGCAACCGTCCTTGCAAGATTGATGTCGGCCTCAAGGAAGTGCTTGGGTTTGGGGCTGTATAGTCTGAGTACACCCAGATCCCGGCCTTTGAAACTCATCGCAACAGTGAGCTGGCTGACGAGCCCCTCTTTGATTGCGGCCTCTTTGTATTTTACTCTATCGTCGACGCGCACGTCGTCCAGGACCACCGCCTCGCCCGCGAATGCGGCCTTAATCACCGTATCATTCTTAGATACCTCGCCCTTGTTGCGGTATTCTTCGCTGAGCCCGTAGGTGCTGCGCATCTTCAAATCGCCGGCATCTTCATCCAGCAGTCTGATCGAGCACGCCTTGACTCCGACGATTTTAACTGCCGCTTCGGTCAGCTTATCCAGCACCTCCTGGAGTGAGAATTCCCCCGCCACAAGCGTTCCGAGATGATAAATCTGCTCATCTCTCTCAATTTGTCTTTTAGTCTTTTTCACAATAATCCCGTCAAAACTTCAAACAGGCGGGATTATACCCGACTTGCAGGCGGCGGTGAAGTCCTAAATGTCCGCCGCCTCTTGCGGAAGCCGAGAACATAGATTAGCATGTGGCCGTAATGATTACTAAACGCATAATTAACCTTGGGTGAATAAGCAAAGATGGACGCAAGACACATAATCTTCAGCGGCAGCGTTCAGGGAGTGGGCTTCAGATTCACAGCCCACCGGATGGCCCGTCGGCATCAATTGACCGGTTACGTCCGCAACCTCCGCGACGGCACGGTCGAGATGCTCGCGCAGGGAAAGGCCGAAGACATAGAGGCTTGCGTAAGAGACGTTAAAGACTCACTGCCCGGCCACATCCGGGACACGGACATAGAGAAGGTTCCGCCAAACCCGAAGTATACCGATTTCATAATAACATATTAGTTCCCCCGTCGTTCTCGTTCACTTCTCGGAACCGTTAATTGGTTATATTCCACTGGAACAATCGCCAATATTGGTGGATATGCTTGGCCATAGGCTGAAAGCAGCTCAGCATCTCGATCTAAAATAGCAAATCGATGAGCCGTTTCTATATACGCGGCATCACTATTCTCCGAGATGGCGGATGACGCCGTGCTTGCGGGGGATTATGAGGTCGGCTTTTTGGGGTGCCCGGCCTTCTTTAACGGCATAATCGACGTCCATTATTTCGACGAACTCGGCCGTGTACTCCTTCAGAACGCCGCAGTATTCGAGTATCTTATCAGCTTTTATCATCTCCAGCACGACTTTGTGTCCGATATACCGTTCCAAAAGAGGCTCGAAAGAGGTTCCCGCTGAGGTCATCAGTTCCTGCTTCATCTGATCCACGTATTTGTCCTGAGAGGTCAGCACCCTGCCCGCCGGCGTTGCCTTCCTGGCCTGATTTATCAGCAGGTTGATAATTTCTACAATCGAATCCCGCACGGTTCGAAAGACGTTCAGTGTTCTCCTTTTCAGCCTGCGCCACGGGCCGGGATGATACGTTCGTTTGAGCTCCTTCTCTCTCGCTGTTTTGTGGTGGTCGTTCAAGGAATCATGAAAACGCATTACCGCCGTAATGTTCGGATATTCGAACTTGTATAAAATGTAGCTTGCCTCAAAATGTCCGTCGGCGTCCTGCTGCTTCTCGGGATAGACAAACTCCAACCCTGTGTTTTCAACGCGCAGATTGCCCCAGACAGTCTTGCCGGAGAAATCCTCAAGAGTCACCATATTATGCTCGAAATCCCGAAGGCACTTATCTCTGCTGCGCTTCCGCACAAAAGCCGCCACGCCGGCAGCGCAGATGATAAAGATTATCGTTATAGCTGTAGTGCTGTCACCAAACATAATGTCTGCCTAACACTCTGTCATGATTCCATGTCCTGTCATTTCCGCAACGTACCTATTTAGCCAAGTCTTGTATTTGCAACCAGTCCTCTTATTCGTTGTTATTCTTGCCGTAGTATTTGGCACACTTCGGGCAGGTCGTATAGAAGAAGTACAACTTCTTCATTTGCCGGGCCTTGTTCTTGACGTATTCTGTCATCGATTTGGCCCACTTGCCGGCGTCTTTGTACGGCCCCTCGAAGACTTTGGTCAGAAAAGTCCCGGATATTCTGACCATCTCGGAATCGGGAACGTCCTTCGAGACTGCAATGTAGATATCGGCTCCCCAGAGAGACTTTTCATCCGAGAGCATAAGCGGCTCGGGCGGCAGAGCGTCGGCCTTCTGAATCTTCTCCATGCTCCGAACCATTACCTTGCCGAAGTTCAGCGGGATGTGCAGAAAGCTCGTGACGTGGTCTTTGACAAACAACCTGCCCTCGAACGTCACTTCCTTCTCGTCCCAGGGCTCGGGATCGAACCTCGGACAACAACCCGTCTCCGAATTCTCATAGAGCTTAGCCATGACTGTAACCTCACTTTCTCGACTCACAAGAGTCGACAACAAAGTTGGGTAGGGTGGGCTTTAGCCTACCGATCAACAACGGTGGGGCAATTCCCAAGGGAGCCCCACCTTACGTGCTGATCCGTATTCTGAGATTATTTATTCTCCGCCAGAAACTTCTTCATTACCTTCGCCAGTCGCTTTATTCCTTCTTCGATTTGATCTTCGCTCGAATTCGAGAAGTTCAGCCGCAGTGTGTTTTTGCCGCCTTCATCGACGTAGAATGCGCTGCCGGGTACGAATGCCACGTTTTCACCCCCGGCCAGGTCGAACAAGCGCAGCGAGGAAACGCCCTCCGGCAATGTTACCCACAGGAACATACCACCTTCCGGCCGAGTGAATTCGACTTCTTCGGGAAAGTGCTTCTCGATACTCGACACCATTTGGTCTCTTTGGTTCTTGTATGCCTTTCTTATTCTGGCAATATGCTCGTCGATGTTGTGGTCGCTAAGGTATCGGTGAACGATTCTCTGCGAAAAGTAATTGGAATGCAGATCGGACGCCTGCTTTGCGACGATTACCTTCTCCATCACATCTTCCGGGGCGCAGATCCATCCGAGTCGCAACCCCGGCGCGACAATTTTCGAGAACGACCCGAGCAAAATGACATTTCCCTGGAGGTGACTGCTGATCGAAGGCAGGTCGTCCCCGGCAAATCTCAACTCGCCATAAGGATCGTCTTCAACCAGAATCGTATCGCGATCTTTGAAGATTTCTGCGAGTTCGAGCCGCTTTTCTTTCGAGTAGGTTATGCCCGAGGGGTTCTGGAAATTCACCACCGTGTGAAACAATTTCACTTCATTCATATCCAGTGACTTCTCGAGCAGCTCGGTATCTATTCCGTCCTCCTGCAACGGCACCGGAACGAACACAGGCTCGAAAATCGAAAACGCCTGTATCGCGCCGAGATATCCCGGCCGCTCGATTATAACCCTATCTCCTGCGTTTACGAATACTTTGCCGATCAGATCGAGTCCCTGCTGAGAGCCGTTAGTGATCAGGATTTCGTCGGGTGTTACCTCCAGTCCTTTTTTCATTGAATACCATTCGGCGACGTATTGTCTCAAAGGCGGATAGCCCTCGGTCGTACAGTATTGGAGGGAATTTTCGCCGTCGTCCGCCAGCACCCTCGCGGCCGCGTCGGCAAGACCTTTCACCGGGAAAAACTTCGGATTCGGCAGTCCGCCGGCGAAAGAAATCACCTCCGGATCGGCCGTTACTTTAAGAATCTCCCTGATGAAAGACTTGTGGGCGTTCGCCATTCTGTCTGCGAAGACGTCATTCATGTGTCATTCCCCTGTTCATTGCGAAGCCTCGGCGCCTACGGCAATCGCCCAGTCGGATCGATACGGGGCCTTCCATGTGTGCTTTTTAGATTCAAGAGTTCCGATATCGATCTCTGTGTATTCCTTCTTTGTATCGATAGCTATGGCAGGTTGTGATTCCGGCATCCTGGACAAATCCATGTGAATCTTTGAAGCATCCTCTTTGTAGAAAACACAGTTCTTTCCGGAGCGAGCCAGGAGCACGTAGCTGTCTTTGCTCATGCCGTTGGCCCTTTGCATGTCAAGTACGAAGCGACTGGTCTTATGCCAGAACGTGTAGTGCGTCCTTAGTTGCTCCGGATTAGGATATGGGTACGGGCTGTCGGGATAGAAACCAAAGAACCCGCCAATGCCGCCGGCCATCGTCTCCCACCACAGCAATCGCCGAGTGCCTTCCATGTCTAAGTTGAAGCCGCTGCGTTTGTAGCTGTGCCTTTCCTCGTACAGATGAGGCCGGGTCTTATCTCCGTCCATATCCTCAACGATCTCGTGATAGTTAGCCGGGCCGTGCGCCGTTGTCGTCAGCTCCACATTCCGCCCAAAACCATCGTAAGAGTTGATGTTGTCAGGCCCTTCCAGTCGATGCCCTCGTGCGCACAAAAGGTGCTGCCAGCCCAGATGCTCGTGCACATACGCGGCCCAATCATTCAACTGTTTCGTGTTCGTCCATTCGTGCAGGTCGAATCCGTACCCCATAGTCCAACCGGGCAAAGGCCCGAGTCTGGCCGCGATGTAGCGCTGAAGGCGCCTGTCAACGTTTCCATTGATGCCGCCGGGAACACCTTTCGGCGTCCATTTCCGCGATTCGTCCCCCCAGGCCCAGATATGAACGCGGCCGCCTGATCCGTGGACTGTCTTAATGATCCTCTCCAGCACCCGGAACGCCGCCGGGTCCGGATTCTCGCTGTCGTGCTTGTTGTGCTTTCTGACCCCAAGCTTGAACCAGTTGTTGTTGACGTGCACGAAGATAATCTCAAAACCGTTCGCCAAAGCTTCCTCCAGACAAACCTTCGCTTTCTTCTCAACCTGTTTCGGATCGGTTCCAAACTCATCCAGAAAGGCCGGGTACTTCACCCTGCTCATGTAAACGTTGAACAGATACCCTTTCAGGTCGGTTTCATCGGTCATCTGGATCGCGTACTTGTTGCCCACGTGGGTTAGAAAGCCTTTGACGTTCCTGTCGGGATTCTCCGAAATAGTTACAGTTCCCGAGCGCCCGTCAAGATCGGCGACGTCGCTTGAAGTCTTGAAAGTCCATTTGCCGTACCGAGTCCCGGCGAAGCGAAAACGCCAGGTATCATCGCCGTCGTAGTACATCTCGGTCACACGTTTGTTGCCGCTATCGCCGTGCGTGAAAGTCACACGCGCCACAACACCGAATGGATTGCCGGAATGCGATACGTCCTCGATGCTCCACTCCATGCACTCCCACATGACGCCCTTTCGGGTGCCGAGGTCTCCGCTTTGGCTCTGCTCAACTGCTTCGACCAACAATTTCAAAGCGTGGTTTTCCATCTCGGCGCCGCGTATCTTTGTATCGTTCCAGCTTATTATCAAATCGACGCTCGGCACAACAACCATCGCCCGCAGGCCGCCGTGGCCGAAGCAGCCGTAGGCGTCCGTCGGCACGTCGGGCCAGTGCCGCTTGCCTTCCCTGTCGACGCCGTTCGTCCACCACAGCCAGCTATAGCTGCCGACGTGGTCGCATTGGTTATCGGGGATTCTCTTAGAGCCAATGGATCGCTGGCCGGATATCATCTCCGCAGCCTCGTTGCCCGCGCGAGGGATCGAATTCGGCAAAGGGCTCGAAACGGCCATAATCGCATGTTTGCGGCTTATGAGCTGTGCGTCTTTCCATTTGCCTTTTCGCAGATAAAGCAATCCGAAACGGGCAAAATCGCGAGGCGAAATTGCCAGCCGGCCGGGCCTGTTATTCGTGCCGAACGCCATGAACGTGGGATTGTCCTGGCACTGAATCTCGTCAGTCAGCATCGGGTGGAAGACTTCCTCGTCCACATTGTCGAAGTCTGCGCCGTAGACCTTCTTGAACAGCGTGTCCCAGAACAGCGCCATCTGCCAGTCGTTATAGGCGAACGCCGTGCCGGGCGCCTCTTTGAGTCCGTAGCAGGATATCTGATTGGCTAAATGCCTCCATGTGATATTTCGGTCTTTGTAGCCGAGCTTCTCATTGATGTTGTCGAGTCGCGGCTCCCACCTGACGACCTTCTCGTCGAGACTGGATATCTTGCCGTCCTCCAGGGCCTTGAACAGAAAATGCGCATAAAGCGGCTTCGCCGCGGAAGCAACATCTTTGCGCCTGCTCGCATCGCCCCAGGTGTAAACCATATACCCGTGCCGAACCACGCAGCCGAAACCGCCGGCATAGTCGCTCATCTCCTTGAGTTTCTCAGCGTCCAGCCCGACTCGCTCGGGTTTTCGGGGCGCCCATTCCTTGCCCGGGTATACTTGTGCGGCATCAGCGGCCAGCGAACAAGTCAAGAATCCCAGTGCCAAAATTCTAAGCAGCTTCATAATTATCCCTCTTGTAAAACATATCCGAATTATCTTTGGCCTAAAGGTAGGGTGGGCGCCACCCACCAATCACGTTTGGCCAAGTTCTGCATTTGCGGCCAGCCTCATCCCGATTGCCGTTTATCTGCCTAAGGCACACCCAAGGCGGGGATGGGGCCGGCTGGGTCTTTCCAGGCTAAACAAATACAGCGCACCCTACTTGTCTATATTATTTTTAACCAGCGATTCGTCCAATTTTTCGTGATCGGTGGTGACGTCTATCAAAACGTTGTCTGAAAACACCACGTTCCTGCAGGGATCGCCCTTGACGGCCAGTGCTTTCGGGCGGAGGCCTGAGAATAGATTGCCGACCACTGTGATGCCGGAGGTTCCTTCGAGCACCATGCCGCCGGCGGCCTGGTCGTTTGCCGAACGCTTTGTTTTGTCCTCGCCGATGTAGCTGTTAGAAAAGTTGTTGCCGGTAACGGTTATTCGTCCGCTTTTCGGCCCGATGTTCAAAGCGTCGTCTCGCATAATAGTAAAGGTATTGGCGCTTACGGCACAGCCATGCGCATCGCGAAGCGCAATTCCGCCGCCATTGTGAGCGATAACGTTGGCGCTGAGAGCGATGCCGTAGCAGTCGCGGTCGAGAATCATGGCGATGCCCTTGCACTCCTCGATCATATTGCCGGAGACGACCGAGCCGTAGGTGTTCTCGATTACCACGCCGTTGCCGAGATGGTCATCGAGGCAGTTGCCCGTCAAGCAGAGGTTGAAGCCGTCGATGAATCGCAGGGCGTCGTCGTTCTCCTCGAACTGATTGGCCGAGACGACAACGTCATGGCAGCCAATAGCGTTGAGACCCGTCTGCTTGTTATAGGTGATAAGCGAATTGCATATCCGCGGGTCTTCATAACAATAGTACAGCCGGATGCCGTCGCCGCCGTGATAGCTGACGGTGACTCCGTCGATAAACACTTCGTTTATCCGCCGGCATTCGATACCGTGGCCGCTCTCTTCGTTGCCCGTGATGCGAAAATCGGCCAGCCGAATCCGCCATAGTTCGGAGCGCCGATTGTCGCCGCCGCTGGGGTGCTGAAGTATCAGAGCGCTTTTGCCCTCTTTGTTAACGTTCTTGATATGCGTAGCGGTCCCGGCGCCTTTGATAAGAACGTCGCCCTTACTGACTATCAAAGGCTCGCTTATCTCAAAAGTCCCCGGTGGCAGATTCACCACTCCGCCCCCATCCGGCAGAACGTCAAGTGCCGCCTGAATGCTCGGATACCGGCAGACCTCAACAACCACCCGCGCCCCCGGCAACCTAACGTCGGCCGAACCTACCGCTGCTGGAGAAATTGTCGCCAAGACACCTCCCAGCGCCACCACACCTGCCAATACCACGATTGTAATTTGTCTTGTTGGTCTCATTTTCTGTCTCTCCTAACTCATCAGTCCTGTGCCGGAATAACAAATTCTTCTATGTTTTCAATTCATTCTAACGCTTTCTTCATATATAAATTCCGGGTCCAAATCCAGACCATTTTCCCATTCAATTGTGTCAAAAGCTACGCGCACCTTCTTGAACTCATTGATATCTTTCAACTCCGCAAACCGTCCGAATTCGAAAAACTGGCTTACGTCCAGGCATCGTCTTTCAGAATTCTCAAACGTTAGAATGAGTTTGTGGTCATCAGTAGCTTGAACATCTTTAACGCTCAACCACATATATCTGCTCCTAACACAAGGGATCTATCTTGAAAACCGGCCCATTCGCAGCCAGCTTCCAGCAATCAATAGTCTAACCCAAACCGGCCAGAGGGTCAAAGCTAATGAGTGTGTCAGATCATCAGGAAATAAGGAGGCAGGATAACAGGCAATCAGGGTATCAGCTTATAGGATTGCCAACTCGTGTGCCCGTGCTGATTCCCATCATTATAAACCACGTGTGCAGACAGGGTATCCAGCCTATCACATTGATTGCCAGTCCGTGAATGACAGTAGGAGCCTTCGGCTGTTCGTAGCGAGAGCGTCTCGCCCTTGTTCCGCGGCCAATGCAATCCACCTTTGGCGGACTCACATAAGAAGGCAACAACTTGAGACGGGCTGGATTTCGGTCTTTTTTCTTATTTACTATTAGCCAGCGATTCTTTGACGGCTTTGATTACGTTCTCGGCGGTTATGCCGAATTTCTCGAAGCAGACTTTTGCCGGGGCGGATGCGCCGAAAGTTGACATGCCGATGAATACGCCGTTTTCGCCGATGTATTTGTGCCAGCCTAACTCGACGGCCGCTTCGACTCCGACTCGTGCCTTGACGGCGGGCGGAATGACCGAATCCTTATACTTCTGATCCTGCATCTCGAACAGCTCCCAGCAGGGCATGCTCACCACCTGCGCCGTAACCCCTTCTTTCGCCAGGCCTTCTGCGGCACAAAGGGCGACCGAGACTTCCGATCCGCTGGCCAGCAGAACAACGTCGGGCTTTTCAGCTTTGACAAGAACGTAGGCTCCTTTTTCAAGGTCTGTCGCCGAGCCGTACTTTTTCTGATCCAGTACCGGCAATCCCTGCCGGGTCAGCAGCAGAGCCACGGGGCCGTCATGGTGCTCCAGCGCGTATTTCCATGCCTGGGCCGTCTCGTTGGCGTCGGCGGGACGGATGACGAGCAGGTTCGGCATTGCCCGCAGCGCCGGGATGTGCTCGACGGGCTGATGCGTCGGTCCGTCCTCGCCCAGGCCGATGCTGTCGTGCGTGAATACGAATATGCTCGGGTACTTCGACAGCGCCGCCACGCGGATCGCGCCTCGCATATAGTCGGAGAAAGTCAGGAACGTGCCGCCGTACGCACGGGCCAGCTCGCTGACGGAGATGCCGTTTAAGATCGCCCCCATGGCATGCTCGCGGATGCCGAAACGCAGATACCGGCCGTCGCGCGCTTCTCTCTGGAAATCTTTCGCACTGGACCAGCGCGTATTATTAGACGGCGTCAGGTCCGCCGAGCCGCCCAGAACCAGCGGTAATTTCGGCATCAGCACATCCAGGATTTTGCCGGAGGCCTTTCGCGTTGCTATGGAACTATCAGCCTCAAAGTCAGGCATAACCTCTGCAAGCTCTATAGGGAGCTTGCCCATCGCGGCATCGTGGAACCGTCTGGCCAGGTCCGGATTCGCCTCAGCGTAGTCGGCGAACAGCTTGTTCCACGCGGCCTCGGCGTCTTTGCCCTTCGCTCGGACCTGCTCCATGTGGGCGTTGACTTCATCCGGGACGTGGAACTTCTTTTCCGGATCCCAGCCGAACTTTTCCTTGATGAGCCTGATCTCATCTTCACCCAGAGGTGCGCCGTGCGCGCCTTCGGTATCCTGCTTGTTCGGGCTGCCGTAGGCGATATGGGTGCGGAGCTTTATCATGTTCGGCCTTTGCTTTTCGGCCTTGGCGTTCTCCAGCGCTTTCTCGAAGGTCTCCATGTCGTTGCCGTTGCCCGGCACTATCTGGACGTTCCAGCCGTAAGCCTCGAAGCGTTTGGCCCGGTCCTCGGTGAACGATAGCTCGGTCTTGCCGTCGATGCTGATGTAGTTGTTGTCGTAAACAACTACCAGATTGTCCAGACCCAGATGCCCGGCCAGAGAGCAGGCCTCGGACGCAACACCTTCCTGAAGGTCGCCGTCGCTGGCGATCACGTATATCTTGTAGTCGATGACCGGAAAGCCCTCGCGGTTGAAGTAATTGGCCAAGTATTTCTGGGCAATCGCCATTCCCACGGCGTTGGAAATCCCCTGGCCCAGCGGGCCGGTGCTGACTTCGATGCCGTCGTCGGGGTCGTACTCCGGATGGCCGGGCGTTTTGCTGCCCCACTGGCGGAAGTTCTTCAACTCGTCAAGGCTCATCTTGTATCCGGCCAGGTGCAGCAGCGAATAAAGCAACATGCACCCGTGACCGGCCGAGAGGACGAAGCGGTCGCGATTGTGCCATCGCGGATTAGCCGGGTTGTAATTCATGTGTTTGGTCCAGAGCACGTACGCCGCCGGCGCCATGCCCATCGGCATGCCCGGATGCCCCGAATTGGCCTGCTGAACGGCATCCATCGACAAAAATCGAATAGTCTGTACACAAAGCTCGTCAATCTCCGACAAGCCGGGGTTCTTAACAGATACACTCATCACAAATTCCTACAATCAAAAGTCCAAAATACTCTCCAGCAAACACCACAAAGCCCGTAAAATAACCCCTATTCCCACTTTTGACAAGCATTATTGCCGCTTTAACAACGAATTAACCTTGCCCCATTCGCCTCCGCCCAGGGCAGGCTATGAGCTTGTAGAACGGGGCGGGCTGTAATAAAAAATTCCTGAAAATCTTGTTTATCCTGTCTAAAAAAACTCTTGTCTAAATTAACACTTTTCAACCTCAAACCCACAACTATTTCCTTGACATAATCTTTGTTTTCAGTATGAGAACGCCGCTTTTGTCAATTATGGTCATAATCTTCGTTAATACATCCATTTTTCTAATCAACATTTGCCCGTTCAGATACGCCCTTATTTATAGAAGGTGGAATCCGCAAGTAAGGATTCAAGTCTAAGGTGTAAATTTGAAAAAATATCATCTTTAACTAATCGGCATACAAGGGCTTATGGAAAAAATAGGAAAATTTCAAATTTTCTACCTCACACTTTTGGTGTTTTTTGCCACTTGGTAATAGAGGTCCTGTTTTTGGACAGGACAAAAGAGGCTCTTGGGAACGCCGGGAAGAACAATTGCTGGATGCTGAAAAATGGGAAAAATGCAAAAAAAGGGCAAAATCGCAATTCTTTACATCAAGATTTTGTCCAATCTACTCGCTATTTAACCGAATAAGGAGATCAGAACTATGATGTTGGAATTATTGGATGATTGGTGACGGCTATGATGGGTAATGGAGTTGGTCAAATTTATATAAGATCGTATACTGATCAATAAGGAGATTTGAAATGAAGATTCGATTAATTATAATAGGGTTTGCAACCGTGGCGTTCGCACTTGTAATGTGGGCAGCAGATCATAATTTGAGTGATAGCCAGATGTCAAGGGTTTGGGGAGGCGTAGGTACTTACTGCGACATAGAGTGCAACTTGTGGGGCACGGGATGTGACGCTCCTGGTGGCGTAAATTGCTACTGGACTGAGAACAAGACGGTATGTAATGGAACCGTTGAACAAGGCTATTGTGGCCAGGACGAGTATCATTGCGCGGGAGATTTGTCTGAAGGCTCGATTTGCTATCAGGAACCCCCCAATGGCGAGGACTGTGCCGCGCAAACATATGAAGTGGCAGCATGTCACATTCTGGAAGGCAGCGGTTTTTGCGGTACGATCTACCCGGACGATTTCTCTGACTATCCTTGTACTGGCGAGATTGATGTTTGTTGGGATGAATAGAGTTGACCTAAGTTAGAAACTGATAATTTTATGGGGTGGCGCCTGCTTGGCGCCACCCGCTTGAACTGCGTGACTGGTCACAGATGTTACTTTATACGTCCTGAGCAGCCTGTTCAGTAGAAGCTGCTCCTTGGGACCATTGACGAAGGGCGAAGCCACACGTAGACAAATAGAAATAAGCAAGAAACGACTCAAATGCAATCATTTGGAGTAAAATCATGGCGAACACAAACTCAAGTCAAGCCAATGCATCACGTTTCAAGCCGTGTCTAATGTTGGCATTATGTTCTCTCTTGTTAGTCGCACCTTGCGGGGGCACGGCAGAAATACAAAAGGCATTCCTGGATGCGCACACCATCTATGAGGCATGGGAGTCCAACTACGGCAACATCAAGAGCATGAAGTTCAGGCTGTCACAAGCTCAGGCTCTCTCAGATGGGGACGGATTCCAGACATATTCGCGTTGGCATCACTGGGAGAAGATCGAGGACGGCAAACGAATTTATGCACGAACTACAAACAGTGAGAAAGGATTTGCGGACGTGGACAGTGTCGTTATCACCTCATTCGACGGCAAGGTGGGAAAGAAATATACACCAAAGCTGAAACAGGGGTCAGTCTACCTAGGACTGAAAGGAGCAATACCGGAAATCAGGAATCCAATGAAAGCATGTCTATGTGCCGGGACCGTGCATATAAGTGGCATAAGTAGCAATTTAGAAGAAGATGATCCTCAACGGAAGCTCATGGAAAAATTGATGGATAAGTTTCCGGAAGGAATCCCTACTTTCACTTTTCATTTTTGGATGAGCCAGCAGACGGGGCAAGTCAGAGTGCTAACTAACCTTGAGTCCGTGGCGGGACAGATGTGTCACGTCCTGGAAATAGGTGACCCTAAAGATAGAATTCTTACGAAATACTGGATCGCTCATGACAAAGGGATGCTTCCAATGCGATACCTGACGCGATATGGGCCTGATGATTATGCCAAAATGGAGGTTGTCGAAATAGCAAGCGTAGAAAGTAACTTGGGCAAGTATTGGTACCCGGTCCTTATCAAAAGGGAGCGGAAACGCGATGGGGGTGGTCACAGACACGAAGTGAGAGTGCATGAGTTCATACCTCATATCAAAGTTCCCCCTGAAACGTTTGATATTGATTTCCCGGTTGGCACAAGAATCGCTGATCGAATTGCCAACGTTTCTTATATAGTGGGCGGAGGTACCAGTATCTCTAGGCCAAAACTGGATGGTAAACCAATCAATCGGCCTATAGATGCCGCGGAGGGCACAGACGATCAGGAGGATCCAAGACTCCAACCGAAGGAAAATGTCAATAACGTTAATCCCAATGACGTCAATGATGTTTCTGTCAACTTGAATGTACTTGGTGATTCAGAGAATAGTAGTAATTTGAAGCCAACCCTGATCATCGTAGCGGCTATTTTAGTTGCGCTGGTATTGATAATTTTTATAAGGAGCAAGACCTCTACAAGTAAGGAGACGAAATAATGATTAAGAAGCGAGTCAGAGTTACTCTAATTACCTTGCTCACAGTATCTACTATCGTTATGGGAAGTGAAAAATCTGTAGGTTCGGAGACTGTCTTCGTGCGGTCAGAAAGCGATATGGCCTGTGGACCACGATGCCTCTGGGCCTTGATGCAATTAACAGGGGTGGGCAAAGCTGAGAGTGAGATTGACGACATATATGAGGTTATCGAAAGACCGGTTTTAACGCCTGTAAATCTCAAGGATCTCAGGGATGCAGCGCTTAAACTCGGTTTTAAGGCGAGCGGCCAAAAACTGAGTATTTCCAAGCTCAAAGCAATGAAGGGATACGTCATTCTCCCGATAGGCAAGACTGCCGCAACGAAGGACAATCCTCAACACTTCGTTTTAATTGCAGGAGCTTTGGAGGACCATTTATTTGTCGTCGACTCACGGTCGCTGGCTGTTCGAGCAATTCCATTGGAAAAACTCAAAGAGGTCTGGGGCGGAATCGCCTTGGTAATCCCGACAGATGCATTGGGAAATCTGCTTTTTCGACCTTCTGTTAATGTTCAGAACTCGGACATTGCGGGGAACAGACAGAGAATCAATTTAGGCGCGGTCGAAGTCGGCTCGAAAATTGACCGACAAATCGTGGTACCTGAAAAGGACAACAAGGATGTCTGGAAAATCATTGGAAAAAGTTGTCACTGCCTTGAGGCCGAGTTAAGTCGATACGAAGAGGGGCGAACTATATTGTCTTTGCAGCTCGAAGTGAAGCGAGGGGGGCCTCAGTCAAGCTATGTAGCCCTCTTCTCAAAATCAAGCAAAGCCCGAAAAGATTACCATTTGCTCGCGTATGGTAAGAATACACATAGTATAAATCCTAAGATAGGCTACTTGGAGGTAGAAAAGGGACAAGCTGAATATCCTGTGACAATAGAGTACTTTCCCGGAGAATTGAAAACCGCTGTGACGTTTGATGGACTCGAAACAGACATCCCTAATCTCACGTGTGGAGACGTGAAGGTGGAAGAAGTCGCTTATGGCAATATGAAGGCGTTCAGATTCACCATACCTCTGACCTATACAGTGACAAATGCGAATCTAGCAAAGACTTTTAAGGAGACAGTCTCTTTTAAGTTAAATACGCCGACTGGTAGATTATTCATTCCATTCGAGTTCAGCGTGAAGGCTGGGAGACTACCACTGGAACTTACTCCGAGCAACCTTTTCATGATGTGCTCAAAATCAGCGACAAAACCGATAGAGAAAAAGATCCGAGTGACTGTTTCAACGGAAGAGCCCTACAGCGAACTGTCTATTAAACCAGTTATATCAATGCCAATTCACACAAGCAGACGGCAAGTTTCAAAACAAGAGTATATACTGAGCATAAGCGTCATGCCAAGTGATCTTCGTGAAGTATCGGTAGGGATACAAAAAGGCGAGATTGCAATAATCTTGAGAAGAGAAGGCAAGCCTGATCAGAGCGACACCTTGCCGGTATGTATAGTCGTCCGCGATTAAGAAGAAGTCAAAATTAGGGGGGCGGTTGATTGGTGTGCGATGCACACCCTACCGTTTCTCAGGACAGGCCGTTCGAGGGGATGACACTATTTCAATTCGACCGACCAGTATGCGTGGTCGAGGAATTGTTTCCAGGATTTGTAGCGGTGGTGGCCTAAGTGGACGTGGACTAACGGGTTGTGTCTGGGTCTGGCGGGCTTTTTGATTAAACTCATGCCGGCCTGTTTTGGGGTTCGGCTTCCCTTTCTGACGTTGCACTTGGTGCAGGCGCAGACGATGTTTTCCCAGTTCGCCCTGCCGCCCATGCTCCGCGGGATTACGTGGTCGAGCGACAACTCACTCGTCGGGTAGCGCTTGCCGCAGAACTGGCAGATGTTCTTGTCGCGAGCGAAGATATTGCGGCGGTTGAACTTGACCTCGTTTCGCGGCAGGCGGTCGTAGAACAGCAGCCTGATGATTCGCGGCACGGCGATATGGAAATGTATCGTCGAGACCCAGTCGTGGCCGTCCGGCTCAAACTCACGCCGCAACTGGCTGACCTCGCACCAGCTATCGAAATCGTAATTGGAATACCTGCCCTCCTCGAGCGAAACGACCTCGGCCAGATCGCGAAACAGCAGAGAAAAAGCCCTCTTGGCGCCGACGATGCGGATCGCCATATAGTGCCTGTTGAGCACCAGGACGTTACAATTCAAACCTGATTTGTATTCTCCTGAAAACATGGTTCATCTTTGGTCTTTCATTTTCGCCGCGGCGCTCATCGAGGCAAGATAGAGAAATCATGCAGCCCTGGTTCATCCATGCTCCGGGCACTACAACTCAACGAAGCACTGCCGTTACCGTTCACAACCGAATCGGTCCGCCGGGGCAAACGAAACCGGTTTTTCATATTGCGATCCAGGCTTTCCCGCGGCGTAGTGTTATGAACGGCTTTAAGACTCTTCTGTGCCTTCCGGGGTTGCCGTCTGGGCGACTACATTTTCCGCCCGCAACCCCTTGTCTCCCTCGACAACGTCGAAAGTAACAGGATCGCCTTCATTAAGAGTTTTGTATCCATCACCTGAAATACTGGAGTAGTGGACAAAAATATCGCGGCCATCCTTAGTGGCGATAAATCCATAACCCTTACGCGGGTTAAACCACTTCACTTTACCGTCTGACATGAAACGCTCCTTTTTGCAAACTACAACGGACTATCAGCCGCGTGCCGCTCTGTTAATGCCTCGACCGCCTGCCCACCCCAGGTACTGATCGCGACCGGCTGCGCGCGACGGTTATTTTACTGATATAATGACTACTTCGCCTCGGCCGGCTCTACAACAGGAGCGCAAAGATTTTCTCTCATCAGCCGGCCCATCTTAAATTTTACAGTACGCTTGGCGGGGACTTCGACCTGTTCGAGGGTCTTCGGATTCTGAGCCATTCTGGCCGCTCTTATTCTGGTCTCAAAAACTCCGAAATCCCTGAACTCCAGCCGGTTGTCCTGACATAATTCGTTGGTTATCTCATCGAGGAACGCCTGGACTATGCACTTTACCGTCACTCTCTTCGCCTGTGTACGTTCGGCGATCCGATCGATAAGTTCTTTCTTCGTAACTGTTGCCATATATTACCTCATTTCAGCAAAGAGCAATTCGGAAACTGCATTTAGGTTTGCGCTGGAAGAAATATCGCAAGACAAATCAACTTTTCTGGCATTATCACCAAAATACATCATGCACCTCTCGGCACCCTGCCTTCCGCCGGACCGAAAGTCCCAACGACATTTGCGGGCCAAAGCTACCCCGCTCAACCGGCAAAGCCCATTATTCAAATTACTGCAACCTACTATACAGTAAAGACTTCTATACCTCAAACAAATTCTTGATAAAATTTCACAGATTCCCGAAAAAAATCTTGAGACCGACCGCGTGCACCCGAAAAATAAGCAGGCGGCGCAAATTGTTCGTTGACCCGAAGAGTCTTTGCAGGCATAATTTCATATCTCATAATGCGTGCCAAATGTTGAGTGCCGCGGCACGGAGAAAGCAGTACGTAGCACGAAAGGTTGTTTATGTCTCGAAAAGAGACCACAAAAGGCAAGAAGGATAAGCAATCCGAACAGCATAAGGACAGAGCGGCCGAGATTGCAAACACTTTCGAGTGGCTGATTACCGCCTTCATTCTGGCGTTTGTGTTCAGAGCGTTTGTGATGGAGGCGTTTCGCATACCGACCGGCAGCATGGCCGATACGCTCAAGGGCGCCCACTTTCGACTTCGATGCCGGCAGTGCGGATATGCTTACGACCGCGGTTTCAGGCCGGCGGACTACCGGATGCCCGATGATACGATTCCCGCCGACAACGTCGAGCCGCCTGTGACTCGATGCCCGAGTTGCGGTTATTATCATCGCTTTCGGCCGAGAATGCCCGTCGCTAACGGCGACCGAATTCTCGTCTTGAAGTGCATTTATCAATTCGCCGAACCCAAGCGGTGGGACGTGATAGTTTTCAAGAATCCGCCCGAACCTTCCATCAATTACATCAAACGCCTGATTGGCCTTCCGGGCGAAGAGGTGCAGATAATCGACGGTGACATATACATAAACGGCCAGATTGCACGAAAGCCGCCAAAGGTTCAAAACGAATTATGGATGCCCGTCTACAATAATAATTACCAGCCGGTCGGGCCCAGGAGTCAACGCCTGTTCAACAACCAGTTCTGGCAGCAGCCGTTCGGTAACGTTGGGAACTCGAAATGGATAATAGAAGATCCGGAAAATCCGACTATGTTTCGCTTGGATCCCGCCGAAGACCAGGTAAATCGGATTCACACCCTTTTCTACAACGCGTCGAAAGGCAACGACTTCAAAGCCACCTACGCTTACGATCCGGTCGACAGATACGACAACATGCCTACATGCAGTGACCTGATGGTGCGATTCTCCTGTATTGAAAGCGGCATACAGTCCGGTTTTGGCATCACCCTGGGCAAAAACGGCACGATTTACCGGGCACACGTCAAGCTGGATTCCGGCCGGTTAGTATTTACCGAGCGGCAGCCGGGCGGCGAAACCGTGAAACTGGGCTCGATGCCTCTCGATGGAAAGCCGGCAAATGGACCTATGCAGGTCATGTTCGCCAATGTTGACCACAGGCTGATATTCGAGTGCGGCGACACAAAATGGACACACGACCTCGGGCGCGACCCTCCTAATGCCGAGAGCGTTGCAGGCAACGTTAAGCCTCGCGTGGAAATCTTCGGCTCCGGCAGGTTGACGCTCTCGGACATAGCCATTTTCAAGGACATTCACTACACCGAGCGCGAGTACGGAACGCACGGAAATTTCGGCAGAGCAACCAACAGGCCGTTTGTTCTTCGCGAGGACGAGTTTTTCGTATTGGGCGACAACAGCCCCGACAGTCTGGACTGTCGGTGGTGGGAAGAGCCCGGAGTAGCCAATAAAGGGCTGGACGATTATCGCGTCGGCGTAGTTCCGCGCAACTATCTTGTCGGCAAGGCGCTTTTTGTCTATTGGCCCAGCGGGTTCAAGCCGTTCAGGCGGTCACCCATCGCATTCATCCCAAATATCGGCCGGATGAGGTTCATATACGGCGGCTCAAACGGAACCAAATAGATCGAGTAAATGGCTCCGTAGGATGGGGCTTGCGCCGCCGTAAGGTCTCAAGGGTTTCCCACTTATTTTGTTGCCGATGTCTTGTCCTCGAACCGCGACTACTGCTGCGTTTCTGTGGATGCAGTTTCGCTTTGTGCACTTGCGTACACTTTCTCGATGCCGTTCAGATCGGGGCACTGCGGCAGCTTTGCCAGAATGTCCTCGCGATCGGACGAGATTATTTGATGGATACTGCCTCCATCCTGCAAGTGCTCGTCACGAGCTACCTTCCACGACTCGACGTACCTGTCAAAGAATTTTCTTTTCCGCTCCTGCAGTTTGCCCTTTGACGGTATCTCGGAGGGATCCCAGTATTTTATGATCGTTTTGCCGTCATTCAGTAGAAAGTCGACGCTGACGGTCCTTCCTTCGATGCTGAGAATCCTCGTCGTTCTAAATGGAATGCCGTTGCCCCTCAGGTATTCGGCAATGATAAATCTGCCGTCTTTCGCCCTGATCGCCTGTCTTTTTTTCCGAACTTTTGCCAGCGCCGCTCTTCTTGCTTTGCGCTGTTCTAAGCTTTCTCTGTGCCGCTTCGGTGCGCGCGATTGATAGCCGCTTCCACTATGTTTCGAGGCCTCAGAAAATTTACAGTCTTGATCCCTTGGGACATAGTGACGGATTACGCTATAGCAGGCCGGTGAATAACCATAACTGTAACCGCCCCCATATTCGTAGACTAAACCGGACTGACCGTGCCCGAAAGCATACGGAGAGTAGCGAACATAATCCTCCACCAGCCCCGTGACGCCGGGAGCATAAGGGCTATAGTAAACAACTCCGGAAACAAGCCCGTGTGCGTACATGGACCACCGAGTACGGTAACGGCTCGAATTATAACCATAGCCAAAACCGTAACCACCATAAGCAGGCCGAGCCTCGGCTACACCGGCCGCGAGTACCAACAAAACTATCGCTGAGATCGAAATCCTTTTCATTTTATTCTCCTTTCTGTTTCATCAATTAACCTTTTTCTCTCGCAGCCACCTCCCTTCCGGACAAAGCCGTCGAATGAAATTGATTTCGCGCGCACTTTACCTGCGTCGCCAAGACCAGCAAGCCGACACGTACACACGCAGAAAAATTGGGGATACTCCGAAGTGTCTCCGTCGGGGCGGATCCGCCCTGCGGAATTCGCGGGTTCATCCATCCGTTGGGACACCCGCCTGGTTTCCATACCCCGTTTTCATCCTTAAAAACGGCCATATCCGTAACCTCTTATGCAAAAGGACGACTGCTCCATGCAGTTGCTGCGGGTGAGAAGAAATGATACACACCCTTTTCCTCCACACCCGTCACACCCTTTTCATACCCTCGTACCGATATGCATACGAAGGAATACGACAGACGTTCGGAAAAGTCAAGAGAATTCCCGCCATTGTCCCAAAGACTGGAAAAATCTTTGTTGCCGTAAGGTGGGGCTTGTCCCACCTTTTTTGTTTTGCGAAACAGCTAAGCCAATCATGCTGGGGCAAGCCTCATCCTAATTTGTCGCGGACATTCTGGCCGCGCTCCGGGGACGAGACCCCGTCAATACGAGCGCTGCCTACCAATCACGCTTCGGTGTGCGGTGCACACCCTGCCACTACCACCAGCACACCCTTCGGCTACTACCGATTCTTTTTTGCCCTCGGGACTTGCGGGACATTTTTCTCAGGCAGCCATTTGGCCAGTTCGTCCTTGACCGCGGCGTACTTCGGTTTGTCGGCAAGGTTGTTCCATTCGAGCGGGTCTTTTTCGTGGTCGTAGAGTTCCTCTGCGCCGTCGCTGTAGCGGATGTATCGGTAGCGCTCATCTCGAATGGAGTGGTTATTGCGGCCGTGTGTCGTCAGCGCCGGGCGATCCCATTTTGCGTTGGGATTCTTCAACAGCGGCACGAGGCTCCTTCCCTCAAGTTCTTGTTTCGGCATCAGTCCGCACAACTCTATCAATGTAGGATAAATATCGAGCATGGTGACCGGCCGCGAGCAGCGCTGGTTGGGCGCGGTCATGCCGGGAACAACCGCCATCAGAACATTGTGAGTGGCCTCTTCCCAGAGTGCAAATTTTCTCCAGTGGAGCTTCTCGCCGAGATGCCAGCCATGATCGCTCCAGAGTACAACGATGGTGTTGTCGGCGTAGGCGCTTTTGTCGAGTGCGTCAATGACACGTCCGACACAGGTATCTACAAATGTGATCGATGCAAGATAACCCTGGACAGCTCTTTTCCATTGATTGTGTTTGGTTACGTTTGCATGGTCGCGTCCGGGCCTGGCCATTCGCCTGCCAATCTTCGGGACGTCGTCGAGGTCGTCGTCTTTGACATTCGGCAGAGTTATCTTACCCGGTGGGTACATATCGAAATACGTGTTTGGCACGTACCAGGGCAGGTGCGGCCGGAAGAAACCGCACGCAAGAAAGAACGGCTTGTCGTGTTTCTTCTGTAATTGTTCGGTGGCCCATGCGGCGACCTTGCTGTCGCCCATCTCGTTGTCCGGCACGTCCACGGGTCCCCAGTCGAAATGCGCAGTATTGGGAATGCCGTTGATCGGCCTGTTCGGCGGCATCGGATCGTCCGGCTTGTTCTTTTTCTGTGAAGGGAAATAGCTCTGCCACGAAGGGGGATCGGGGAATCTGCCGTGATAGATCTTGCCGCCGCCAACGGCGCTGTAGCCGTGCGCCATGAAATGCTGCGGGATCGTTACGGCGTCTTTGAGAACGGGCGATTTCCGCCAGGGATCGCGATTGTGATAGACTCCGGACGTCGAGGGCAGAATCCCGGTCATCAGGCTGGCCCGCGAAGGATTGCAGGCCGGCGCCGAGCAATGAGCGTTGGTAAACAGCACGCCCCTGCTCGCCAGTTTGTCGAGATTTGGCGTCTTGACGTCCGGGTGTCCGCCCAGGCAGCCGGTCCAGTCGTTCAGGTCGTCAATCGCCATAAACAGCACATTAGGCCGATTCCCCGCCGAAGCCGCTGAAAAAGCGAAATTCGGTACACCAACCGCCACACCGGCAGCCGTCATCTTCAAGAATTCACGTCGATTCATCTGCTCTATCCCCTTCTATTGGGCCTAGTTCCGTACGGGCAACAGTTTCCACAAAATCCACGGAAAAACGAACCAGAGTTTATGAAATGCCGCAAGTGCTGTCAAGCTGCCGGATTCACAGAGATTCTTAGCCGCAAATTCACCTATCGGCAATATTGCAGAAAAAAGGGACCGGCGGTCGATATAACCTTAATGCCGGTGAGTGTTCTGCTCGTAGTGGTCGCCGCCGATAATAAAGCTGTTGAAGCTGTCGAAAATACATTTGAGTATCTTATAAGACTTGTAAGGCAAGAATTATAGGACTTAACACTGGTCCGTCCGGGAAGAAACCGGCCCTGCAAACTTGTCTGACGAAGGTCAAGAGTGGATTAACGGGGTGAAAAAAAAGAAATCGCAAAAAAGACGTTCCAAAGGGCACCAGAAACGTTCCCTGATTCACATCGCGCTCAGGTGCCTCGGGCTCGGTCTCTGCCTGGTTTTGCTGTGCAGTTGCCTGAGCTTCGATATCGGCGACTGGCCCAGCAAGTATCAGGCTCCGCACAATAACCCTCCCGCCAACTGGTGTGGTTCGATTGGGGCCTTCTGCGCTTATCAGCTACTTTATTATATAGGCCCGGGAGTCTTTGTCGTCCTAATAACCGCTGTTTCTTTTCTGGTTATCAAGCTCAGCAATCGCGAGATTGGCCAGCCGATACTGCGAACCATCGGGCTCGTGCTGGTGACGATCGCGATTTCTGTGAGTTTCTACTGTTTATGGCCCGGATGGATCTTTGGATTTAAGATCGGTTCGGGAGGCGTTCTCGGAGTGGGCTTGACTCAAATGCTCCAAACGCATTTTGCCGCATTGGGAACTTTCATATTATTGATTGCGGTCTGGATAGTCGGCGTGATCCTGCTCGCGGACGGTCTGATGTTGGCATTGCTACATGGCTTTGGCTTTATCGTCCAGGGATTAATCGGGGCGGTAGTGCCTGCATGGTCGGCGGCAAGACAGCATTCACAGGTCCTTACGGAAATATGGCGCGAATTGAGCGCCAGGCAAAAACCGGTAGTTCTGGCCGACAACGCCGCCAAGGAAGAATGGAATCAGGAGCCCGGGCGGGAGACGGCCGTCGAGCAGCAAGCGAAGAAACAGCCGGAGGAGATTAAGGTCAGCCGAAAGGAGAAAAAGAAACGGGCTCGGTCGAGTGCTCAGAAACCCGAGGGGGCATTCGTTCAGCCTTCGTATGACGATTACGAGCTGCCGCCAATGGAACTGCTGGCTGAGCCCGAGCACACTTTCCCGGCGTTGCAGGAGAAGGTAGTCAAGTCGAAGGCGGCTGATCTGGAAGCACTGCTGTCGGAGTTCAACATCAACGCCAAAGTCGTTGCCGCCGAGACGGGCCCGGTGGTGACAATGTTCGAGCTTGAGCTTGCCGCCGGGGTAAAGGTAAGCCGGATATCGGCACTTTCCAATGATATGGCCCGCGCGCTTGCCGCCGGCGCCGTGAGAGTTGTCGCCCCGCTGCCGGGCAAGCACACTATCGGTATCGAAGTACCCAATAGCGAGAAGGAGCGGGTTCGCATAAAGAACATGATGGAGCTGGCCGGGGGCAAGCCCCGGAACATGCAGATACCGCTATACCTGGGCAAGGACTCTTCCGGCGAAGCGCTCGTTTCGGATCTCACGAAGATGCCGCACCTGCTGATCGCCGGCACCACCGGCTCCGGCAAGAGCGTCTGCATAAACAGTATCATCGTCGGCACTCTGCTGACAAAGCGTCCCGACGAGGTGAAGACGATCCTGATCGACCCCAAAATGGTCGAAATGACCGCGTTCAATGCCATTCCGCACCTGATGTGCCCAATCGTCACCGAGACCAAGATGGCGGTGCAGATACTCGAGTGGGCCACTGTGAAGATGGACGAGCGTTACGCCCTGCTGGCCGAGGCCAAGGTCAAAAATATTGCCGACTACAACAAACTCGGCGCTGAGGAAATTTCCCAACGGTTCAATGCCGCTTCAGAAGAAGAAGAGGCGAAGATTCCGAAGAAGCTGACCTACATCGTTATAATAATCGACGAGCTTGCCGACCTGATGATGACGGCTGCAAAAGAAATCGAAGGCTATATCGTCCGCCTCGCTCAGAAGAGCCGTGCCGTGGGCATCCACATTGTCCTTGCAACACAGCGGCCGCAGGCGACGGTCGTCACCGGGCTGATAAAGTCGAACATGCCCTGCAGGGTGGGCTTTCGCGTGGCTGCGAGAATGGACAGCCGGATTATTCTGGACCAGAACGGCGCCGAAACGCTGCTCGGCGAAGGCGACATGCTCTTTCTCAAGCCCGGCACCAGCGATCTGATCCGCGCTCAGGGCACTTTCATAGATGACGGTGAGATCAGGCGGATAGTAAAACACCTCAAGGGCATAGCCGAACCGCAATTCCATCCCGAGCTTACCAGGCTCAAGACCGTCGATACTTCCGAAATGACGCGGGACGAGTTGTTCGACGACGCCGTCCGGGTCGTCCTCGAGACCAAGCGAGGCAGCGTTTCGCTGTTGCAGCGCAGGCTCAGTATCGGTTACGCAAGGGCCTCGCGTATTATAGAGATGATGGCCGCATCGGGAATACTCGGCGAGTACAAGGGCTCGCAGGCGAGAGAAGTAGTAATAAGCAGGGAAGAGTACGAGAACATCCGCAACCAGATGGAAGCCGACGCCGAGGCGGGATACGAGGATATGGCCGAAGACGACGACTCGTCGGAACCGGCCTACGTCAGCGAAGGCCAGCGAGAATACCTCGCCATCGACAGCGACGAGGAGTAGCGTGGGCATTCCCTCGGCACGCTGAGGAGAGATTTTGCCCTTGAGTCACAGGCTCATCCCTTCGGTGGAGTATATCCTGAGCGGTGTCGAAGGGCTCAGGGCAGGTTCGGGCCTTGTTTAAACGGGCGAGACGCCCGTGCTACTGTTTTCGTGCGACAAGTCAGAAACGCAGCGCCCACCGGTCGAGTTTGCGGAAAGTACGCCAGCGGAACACCGAGCTTACGCCCGTCTGCCAAATCAACCCATACGGTGTCCTCCGTGATTTCCACTCTTATCGCCATGACGTCTTGCATAGATAACCCATATCCCAGGCGGCCGTGGGGGACAGGAATCTCTCGGCCGAGCTCTCCGGCCGTCTTAATCCACTCCTCAATGGTCTTCTCTGCGTTGGCGACCGCCTCGCCATAGGTGGAGCCGTCCGCCATGCAGCCTGCCAACTCAGGAACCTCCACCACAAATGACTGATCTTCTTCGCTCCAATAAATAATCATCTCATACTTGCTCATTTTCATCTGCTCCAAGTCGGCGCCTTAGTATCATGTTTCGGACCGAACGTTCAGGGGAAAACTCCAACAAATCTAATATGCCTCAGAAATAGTCTTCTATCCATAATTCGACAGCAAGAGCCAAATTAAGTAAACTGCGAGTATGAGCATGGATCTCAAAGACAAAACAGTCAACGAGCTTGAGCAAGTAGTCGGGGACTTGGGCGGCAGGAATTATTTGGCCGGGTATGTCTTTCAGTTCATCCATGCGAAGAATGTCGCTGATGTTTCGCAGATAACGCCGTTGAGCATGACTCTTCGAAAGAAGTTGAGCGGGCGGGGATACCACATCTCACAACTTACCGTCGCTGATAAACTGACGGACGACCAGGGAACTACCAAGTACCTGTTCGAGCTTGGCGACGGCCGCTGCGTCGAGACCGTTTTGCTTATTGACGGCAAGCGCAGTCATGGGGACTTGTTACGGAGAACGCTGTGCATCTCGACTCAGGCCGGCTGCGCTATGGACTGCAGGTTCTGCGCTACTGCTAAGATCGGCTTCGACCGTAATCTTACAGGAGGTGAGATCGTGGATCAGGTTAATGTTGTTTGGCGGGATGTCAATGCTGCTAAAACGCTTCACGGCGTCACTACAAACAGGATCAGCAATGTTGTATTCATGGGGATGGGAGAGCCGCTGGCCAACTATGATGCCGTAATAAAATCGGTGGCGATTTTGAACCATCCTAAAGGAAAGAACATCGGCATCAGGCACATAACCGTCAGCACCTGCGGCATAGTTCCGGCGATCAGAAAGCTCGCACACGAAGACGTGCGCCCGAGGCTCGCCGTGTCGCTAAACGCGCCGACAAACGAGATCCGCACAAAACTGATGCCGATCAATGGGAAGTACCCAATAGCTGAATTATTTAAAGCGGTGCGTTTCTATCAAGCCAGGACTCGCCAGCGAGTGACGTTCGAGTATGTGATGATAAAAGGGCTAAACGATTCAACAGATCAGGCCGGATTACTGGTAAAACTGTTGAAAGGGATCGCGTGCAATGTGAATCTGATCGAGCACAATCCGCATCCGCACAGCAAGTACCAAGGCAGCAGCGGCGAGCAAATCCGCCGTTTTGCGTCGATTCTGCAAAACGCGGGAATCGAGACCGTAGTGCGGTTCAAAATGGGCCGGAGTATTCGAGCTGCGTGCGGCCAGCTTGGAGCCGATTGGCTGGTTAAGTGAATGCTAATAGGTAGAATTAGGGTATCAGGTAATCAGGAGATCAGGTTGGTCGCCGGATAACGCTTCCTGATACCCCGATATCCTGATAGCCTGCACCCTGATTTCCTGATAACCTGATAACCTTTTCTTGGAGCACAATGGTGAAGACCTCAAGAATCATCACAATAGGCCTCTCGCCGGCATGGGACATAACCTGCCGGGGTCAAAATTTCGAATGGGGCCTGCATCAATATATCGACGAGCAGACAGTCAATCCCGCCGGTAAGGCGCTGAACGTCTCTAGATCTCTTGCATGGATGGGCCGGAAAAATATCGCTGCCGGTCTGTGGGGACGTGACGATTGTCAGCAAATGGCGACGGCAGTCCGAAGAAAGTGGCCCTTGATAACGCTGAAGATGACAACCGCACCGGGCGGCACGAGACAGAATGTTACCGTTGTCGATACGGCGAAAAACAAAGAGATGCACCTGCGCAACAAAAGCAGACTGGCCTCTAAAAATGCCGTCAGGAGATTACGAAGGGATCTGGCTGCTATAGTACGCCACGGCAGCGTTTGTGTTTTCGCCGGCACTATGCCGGACGGTGAACTTCTCCCCGATGTTGTCAAACTCGTGGAGTTCTGTCGGGATCGCGGAGCGAGAATCGTCCTGGACACGTCGGGCGAGGCCCTGAAGCAAATTGTCAATAGCGGCACTGTCTGGTTGATAAAACCCAATGTCGAAGAAGTGCGCGAACTGCTCGGTGAACCAATCAAGGATGGCCCCGTAAGCCTGGCCACAGCAGGGCGCAGTCTTCTCAACAAAGTAGAGATCGTCCTTATAAGCCGCGGCGCCAGGGGTAGCATAGTCGTTACCAAAAACGGCGCATGGCAGGCCCGATGCCTCGGACGCAGAAAACTCATGTCAACGGTTGGCTGCGGCGACTGTCTGCTGGCGGGTTTCCTAAAGGCAATGGAAAACAAGTCCGACATCGGCTCTGCTCTGAACACGGCAACAAAAGCAGCCACGGCCAAAGCATGGGGCCGGATGGAAACCGAAACCTGGCCGCAGACAGAGCGGGAAATAAAGGTGAAAGTCGGCCCGCTCGACGTCTTTTAAGACACTAAGCTCTGGCCGTCTGCGTAGCCTTCGGCCAGATATGGAAACGTGTCCTGAGTTGCGGCTGAGACGATTCTCTCGCAAAGCCTGTCTCGCCGCTGGTCTGACATCGGCCTGATCCTGCGGGCGAGCGTTGCACACGATTCGAGCACTTCCATATTCGGCATACCTATAGTAGCCGCGGCCATCGGCAACGTGAGGGCGTATTGCAGCAGATCTTCGGCTGTAATTCCCCTGCGACCGATCAGCCTGCCCTGGGCCATTGTCTTCATCGCCAGAAGCCCTATGCCGTGCTCCAGGGCATAAGGAATCACGTCGTTTGCGAAATCGACGCCGGAATACAATGGACCACCTTTCTTCCCGCTGTGCCACGGATTCTGAGGACACATCACACAGTCCGGCTCGAGTCGCTTCATTGCTTCGAGAATTACCTTACTGTCGTAGTGTCCGGTTAGGCCGATCGCGCCGATGACGCCCTGGTCCTTCCATTTTCGGTACATCTTCATCGCGCCATTTTTTGCGAGGATCTTGTCGATATCATCGTTCCTTGCCAGTCCGTGAAAATGCAGCACGTCGACGTGATCGGTCTTGAGGTCGCTCAGCGTCTCGTCGAGCTGTTTCCTGGCCGTCTCGGCGTCTCTGGCTTGCAGCTTGGTCGTCAGCGTGATCTGCTTGCGATAGTCGGGCACCAGGAAGCGGCCGTAACGCTGTTGGCTCTCGCGAACGTTGCCCTTGCGATAGGAGTGGCCCGTATCGAAATAGTTGATGCCCAATTCGATCGCGCGGTGAATCATACGCTCAGCGACTTCCATATCCTCCTGAAGCAGGTATCTCGAGCCTCCGCCGAATCCGATGATCGAAATCATCCTGCCAGTCTTTCCCAGCGGGCGAAGGGGCATGGTCGCAGTCTTGGTAATCGAGCCGGCCGCTTGTGCCGGCGACGCCCCGGCAAGGGCCAGTCCTCCAGTGGCGGTCAGAAATTTCCTTCGGTCCAAATTCGGATTCATTGTCGTATTTCTCCGTATTGATAATTGCAAAGCCGACTTTGTTTGGCAACGGCCCAACCACAAGTGCCACATAATGTACTCATTCTAACGCTTCGGCACGAGCCGGGGAAGAACAAAACAATAGAGGGATCCAAAGGCGGGTCACTCCGAATCGTCCGCATCAGCCGTGCCTGGTTGGCACTGCTCCACAGTCTTCTTAACGTGCCAGCGAACAAAGTGCGGAGCGCCACAGACGAGGTAGATTCCGACGGCTGATATAATGAGCCAGCCTAAGATTGGTTCTGTGCTCAGGTTAGGCGGCGCCACATAAGAATCGGCAGCTCTTGAAGCGATATACACGCGCGCAGCGTTCGCAATACGCCAGACTACATTGTGGAGGCAATATATGCCCGCTGCAGACCAGACGTAAAGCTGCAAAAAGCCAGTCTACTTCCGAGTGCGGATCGGCAGTCTCGACGGGCCCGGTGATTCTGATGGCCAGGCTGTCGTTGTTTACGACCATGTAAAAGGCGACGAGTGCAACCGAGAGCGCGAATGAAGTACAAAGCATGACTAGCGCCGGCATCGGAACCTCCCTCTCAGGCCCTACATACTGACCTAAAAATATGCGGCATAGATGTAAAATGACATAAATACCCAGAACCGTCAGGATTGCCTTGGCGATGATCTGCATTTTTGTCATTTCGCTGCCTCGCTACGAGTATAAGCCATTTGAATTATACTAATTTTCCGCCCTTAATCCAGGAAATCACATGGTTTCTTCCACCAAATATACGCACAGCCACAGCAAACCTTATAATTTTTTATTGGAAAACAGTTGATTAGCTCTCATAAGACTGTATAATGTTTTTTGCTATTCGCTCCGTCGCAAGGGGTAGCGTTCGGAATTGAATATTGACTATTAAGAAGCGGCAAAGCAACAATATTCAATAATCAATATTAAATCGTCAATGTTTTGGGGTCGGCAGTATCACGGCGTGGCTGACTCAAGCCTCCGGCGGGGCCAAATCGGACCGGAACAGGACGGTCCCCGTGACAGATGTTGATATTGACTATGTACGATTGAATATTGACTATTGAGGGTGGCTATTCCCACCAGATAGTCAACAGACAATATTTAATAGTCAATTACTTTACCCGGTGGTGTAATTGGTAACACATGGGCTTTTGGTGCCCATATTCCAGGTTCAAGTCCTGGCCGGGTAGTGTTTGGATTGAATATTGTCCCTGCCTTCGCAGGGATGACAAGACGATTGAATATTGGAGGTTTGGCTGTTGAATATTGACTGTTGACCATAGTCAATAATCAATAGTCAATAGTAAATTACAGATGGCTGAGACGGTAGCGGTAATTCTGGCGGCGGGCGGCAGCAGGCGGATGAATACGAAGCTCGCGAAGGTGCTGCACGAGGTCTGCGGCCGGCCGATGCTGGCGTACGTGCTCCAGGCGTGCCGCAAAGTCGGCATCAAAAGGATATACGTTGTGGTCGGTTTCTCCGCCGAGCAGATAACGAGCCGCTTCGGCGCCGCCGACGATATCACCTGGGTTCAGCAGGACGAACAGCTGGGGACCGCTCATGCTGTCATGTGCTGTCGGGAGCATCTGCAGGGCTTCGACGGCCAGACGCTGATACTCTGCGGCGACGGGCCGCTCTTACGCTCTCAGACGCTGAGAACGCTCATGGAGAAACACGAAGCGGGCCAGTCGGCGGCGACTCTGGCGACGGCTGTGCTCGAGGACCCAGCCGGCTATGGCCGAATAGTTCGCGATGCTTACGGCAACATCCAGGGCATCGTCGAACATGCTGACTGCACGCCGGAGCAGTTGGAGATAAAGGAAACCAATCCGAGCAAGTACCTTTTCAACAACAAACGTCTTTTCGAGGCGTTAGACAACATTAAGCCGGATAATGTCAAGAATGAATACTACTTGACAGATGCCATCTCGGGGCTTATCTCGACCGGCCACAAGGTCGAGGCCATTACGGCTGTGCAGCCGGATGAGGCGATCGGCATCAACAGCAGAGCCCAGCTTAGCGCCGCCAGTAAGATCATGCAGCAGCGGATTCAGCGCAAACTGATGGATACCGGCGTAACTATAGTCGATCCCGACAATACCTGGATCGACGCCAGGGCGGAAATAGGCCAGGATACCGTGATCGAACCGTTCACGTACATTCACGGCGAAGTCAAGATAGGCGACCGCTGCCGGGTCGGCCCATTCGCGTATCTCAGGCACGGCACGGTCCTCGATAAAGACGTGGTGCTCGGAGTATATACAGAGGTCAAAAACTCTACCCTTGCCGAGGGCGTTCGAGCACGACATCTCAGTTTCATAGGCGATGCCAACGTTGGCCGAAACGTAAACGTCGGGGCCGGCTCGATAACTGCCAACTTCGACGGCGAAAAAGTAAATCAAATGAGGATAGGCGACAACTGCTGCATAGGCTCCGGCGCCGTACTTATTGCACCTCTTAATTTGGAAGAAGGCTCCAATATCGGTGCCGGGACGGTGGTTTCGCAGAAAAGTGTAAAGCAATTGGGTACAAAGGCGTAGAATAAATGTTCCTGAACGATAACATAAAAATATTTTCCGGCTCCAGTAATCCGGCTCTGGCCGGCAACGTCTGTAAGTATTTGGGAATCCCGCTGGGCGGCGCCAAAATCAGCAAGTTCCCGGACGGCGAAAAGACCATCAGGGTTGAGGATGACGTTCGCGGCAGAGATTGTTTCGTGGTGCAGTCGACTTGCGAGCCCGTAGACGAGCACCTCGTCGAACTCTTGATTTTCCTGGACTGCCTGCGAAGGGCCAGCGCAAGTCGTATAACAGCGGTCATACCGTACTTCGGCTACGCGCGTCAGGACAGAAAGGATGAAGGACGGGTACCCATCACCGCTAAACTGGTGGCGAATCTTATCACCAACGCCGGCGCCGACAGGGTTCTGGCAATAGACCTTCACGCGCACCAGCTCCAGGGATTCTTCGATATTCCGGTCGACCATTTGACCGGCGAGCTTGTGCTGAGCAAGCACTTCCTTGACATGAAAATCAACAATCTTGTGGTCGTCTCGCCGGATGTCGGTAATATGAAGATTGCGTCGAGGTATGCATCGAGCCTCGGCGGAGAGCTGGCGATTGTGCACAAAAAGCGCGTCAGCGGCAAAACTGTGGAGGCCCAGGAGATCATCGGCGATGTTAAAGGCAAAAACGTTTTCATGTGCGACGATATTATCGCCACAGCCGGCACGGTTTGCAGCGCCGCAGCCCTGGTCAAAGAAAGGGGTGCCGCCAGAGTGTTGGTAGGCGCCACGCACGGCATTTTTGCTCCGCCTGCTTTTGACCGGCTGAAGGAATCGGTCATCGATCAGGTCGTGGTTACCGATACGATACCTTTTAAGAATAGCGCCGAGAAGGCCGAGAACATAAAGGTTCTGAGCGTATCAACGATGCTGGGTGAATCGATCAAAAGGATTCACAGAAACGAATCCGTAAGCAGCATATTTACGAGCATCTAGAGTTAATGAAGTCTTATTCTTATATAAGAAACATTTAAGCTTCGGATTGAAGTGAGGAAATTATGGAAGAAACGTTGCTTTTGAAAGCGGAAGTTAGAGAAGATACCGGCTCGAAGGCCGTGCGAAGAGTGCGCCAGCAGGGTAGAGTGCCGGCCGTCGTCTACGGTCACAAGCAGGCGCCGGTAGCCATCTCATTGGACGAGCATGATTTCATCGAAGGACTCCATCACGGGCACCGACTCCTTGATGTTCAGGTTGGCGGCAAAAAGGAAAAGATGATCGTCAAGGATCTACAGTACGACCATCTGGGCCGAAACGTTATTCATGCCGATCTGATGCGAGTCGACATAACCGAAACGATCACAGTGTCGGTCCCGATAGAACTCAAGGGAACCGCGGCGGGTGCGGAAGAAGGCGGCATTGTCGAGGAGCACACCGACAGCCTGGAAATCGAGTGTAAAGTCACCGACATTCCGGAGTCTATCCCGGTTTCGATAAAGGAGATGAACGTTGGTGACGCTCTGCATGCAAGTGATATCGAGCTTCCCGAAAACGTAAAGCTGGCAAGTTCGCCTGAAATGCTTCTGGTGACTTGTCATCTTGTCTCTGTCGCCCAGACCACGGAAGAGGTCGAAGAGGAGATGCCCGCTGCGCCTGAAGTTATCGGTGAAGCTGAGGAATCCGAGGGCGAGCAAGAGGCTCCGGAAGCTTAAGAGCACCCCGGGCCGGATGCAACTGAACTATGGCCGATATGAAGATGATCGTCGGGCTCGGTAATCCCGGCGACAGATATGTTAATACGCGGCACAACATGGGATTCATGGTGATCGATTCTCTGGCCGCGGCGTTAAGAGTTGATGTGAAAAAGAGAAAGTTCGGCGCCCGCTTCGGAGTGACCGAATTTGCTGATAAAAAGTTAATACTGTTAAAGCCCTGGCAGTTTATGAACAACAGCGGCCATGCAGTGGCCACGGCGGCGGGTTTTTACAGACTCGATCTCGATGATCTTCTCGTGATAAGCGACGATCTGGATCTCGAGCCGGGCAGGATTCGGCTGAGAGCTAAGGGATCGGCCGGCGGGCATAACGGCCTGGCGGATATCGCTCAAAAACTGGGGACAAATGATTTCGCCCGGTGTCGGATAGGTATCGGCCGCGACGATCGGCAGGATTCGGTCGGCTATGTTCTGGGCAGGCCAACGAATGAGCAGAAGCCGCTGCTGGCTGCCGCTATCGAGAGGACAAAAGACGCTGTGTTGTGCTGGATCGAAAACGGAATCGAGACGGCAATGAATAAATTTAATCGTGTTAGTGAGTAACCGTTATGCGTAATTTAGCGGGAGGTAATTAGCTTGGAAACTTTGACAAAGAAAAAATTGTACGAAGCGATGTTTCTTGTCGATTCGACGGATGCCGGTTCGGACTGGGACGGGATTATCGCGGCCATTACGAGAATACTCGAAAGGGCCAATGTTGACGTCGTTTCGATAAAGAAGTGGGACGACAGAAAGTTGGCCTACGAGATAAAAGGCAAGTCCAGGGGCACATACCTGCTCTGCTACTTTCGGTCGGATGGCCAGCAAAATCAGGCTATCGAGAAAGCAGTTCAGCTTTCCGAGAGAATAATTCGAGTTCTTATTCTCTCTGTCGACTGGATGACAGACGAAGACATCGAAAAGGATACGCCGGCTACCAAAGCTGAAAAGGAAAAAGAAGAGCGAGAAGCTGCCAGAAGGGCCGCCGAAGAGGCCAAAGCGGCTGAGACGGAAGCTAAAGCTACAGAAAAAGCAGAGGCTGCTGAAGAATCTGCGCCGGCCGAAGCGGTCGCCGCAGCAGATGATAATCAGCCGGCTGAAGAGGCTGTGGAAAAAGATTCAACAGAGACTTCCGAAGAGGCCCTCAAGAAAGAGCCGAGCGAGGGTGCAAGCGGAGATTCTCAGGATTCACAGCCAGGAGCAGCGACCGATGAATAACACGGAAAGAAGAGTGCGAGTATGGCAAATTTTAACAAAGTAATATTAATGGGCAATCTGACGCGGGATCCGCAACTGTCGTATACGCCTAACCAGACGGCCGTGGTTGAATTTGGAATGGCGATAAATCGCAGGTGGAAAGGACAAGACGGAACACAGCGGGATGAAACCTGCTTCGTCGATTGCCAGATGTTTGGCAGGAGAGCCGAGGTTATCAACAAGTACTGCAAGAAAGGAAATCCCCTTTTTGTCGAAGGCCGGCTGAATTTCAGTAGTTGGCAGGCCCAGGACGGCTCTAAACGAAGCAAGCTTAGAGTAACTGCTGAGAATTTCGAGTTCATCGGCGGAGGCGGCGGTGGCGGAAGTTCCGGAGGCGACAGAGGCCAGGCCGGGCAAAATTACGGCGGTGGCGCCGCCACGCCCGCGCAAACGCCTGTGAGTGACGATGATATACCGTTTTGAGGTCGGTGGTAAGTAACCGATCCACGGAATTTGTAAAAACGTTGGCTAATTACCATTCAATCAATTATACGAGGTAAAGGATGGCAAGAAGAGTTGTTAACAGAAGAAAACCGGGCTTCGTCGGAGCCCGCGAACAGACACAATGTCGTTTTTGCAGAAGAGGTATCGACTACGTTGATTACAAGGACATCGGGACTTTGCAGAAACTCCTGACCAATCGCGGCAAGATATATTCGCGTAAGCGCAGCGGCAACTGTGCCAGTTGTCAGAGAAAAGCTAAAAAGGCGATCAAACGCGCCAGATATATGGCGCTGCTGCCTTTCACGGCTTGATTGCCGATTCATGAGATAAGAGGAATGAAATATGAAAGTTTTGCTTTGTGAAGATATTGAGAAACTCGGCTGGCTCGGAGACGTTATCGAAGTGGCCGAGGGTTACGCGAGAAACTATCTGCTGCCTCAGCGACTGGCTACCCCTGCGACTGAGGCTAACATCAGAGCGATAGCCGAGGAAAAAGCCAAACGCGCCGAGCAGCGCAAGCTCGAGGGCAGGCGGCTGGAGGCGGCTATGAAAGCTGTCGAGGGCGCCGAGGCGGTTGTGGCCGCCAAAGCCAACGAACTGGGACATCTGTTCGGTTCTGTCGGTCCGCGTGAGATAGCCGCCAATCTGCGCGAGCAGGGCTTCGAGGTCACCGACAAGATCGTGCAACTGCCCGAGCATATCAAAGAAGTCGGGCCCCATACTGTGACGCTCAAGTTCAGCCCGGAACTTACTACTACAGTAAACGTGGTAGTGGTGGCCGAAAAGGGCGCTGCGGAAGAGGCGGCAACGCCGGAAACACCGACACCGAAAGCCGAGCCGGAAGAGGAAACTCAGAAGCTGTAACGCATGCCGGCGTAGATGTTGTTGTTGTTTTGAAACTGCCCGAAGAAAGTGTGCTGATGGTCGCCGTAAAAGAGGTTGGCGCCTGTTTCCACCGATAGATTATCACTGACTTTGTAGTTGATATTCGGACGCGCGTACACGTCAGCATCCGACGGTGAGTAATACGTGAACAGCGAACAGCGGAGGTTCTGGTTCATAAGCAGCTTCGTGAGGCGCAGCGTTACGACGTGCCTGTATTCATCTCGGAAGGGCCCGGAGGACAGGCTCGTTCTGTATGGGTCGTAATCGAGCATCTGCTCGACGTAGTATTGCAGGCCCAGGGTGAGATTCTTGACGATCTCCTGACTGTAGCCGATCAGGTAGCGCATTTCTGAGTTATTGATGAGGGCGTTCGTGCCGCTTTGGTCGTCGGCCGACTCGTAATACCCGAATTCGACATTGCCTATTCCCTTGCCGACTGTGCCGCGGAGACTCGTGCCGTAAACGTTCAGGTCGGGAAAGGTCGCTTGAGTCCTGGATGGCGTTTGTCCGCCGGGGCTTTTCCAGAATCCGCGATAGCCGTAGAAGGCCAGCTCGTAGTTATCGATGTTCTTGTACAATCTGGTTGCGATTTCGTCATCTTCGAACCATTCGTTCGGCTTGTCGGTGTGAACGATGGCATCCCGGCCGGCCAGTCTTCCCAGATTCGAGTTCCAGTAAGAAACACGCTCGCCGGTTATGAAACGGTCGTGATCGAACCGGGGCGTGTATACGATGTCGAGATTGGCGAAGTCGCCGAAGAGGCTCATCTTTCCGGCATCCGAAGGAGCTTTGAGATATTCGACGTCTCTGCCGATGAAGAAAGATTGCCAGTCCTTGGGAAACAAATCGTTGATAAAGATCAGATCGCCCGTGCCCCAGGTCAGAATCTGGCGACCGGCCTTCAAATCCATGTAGTCGAGAGGCCGCAGAAAGACGTTGGCCTCCCGCATGTCAAAGAATCCTCTTTCCCTTACCAGATCGCCATATACGTCTCCTTTGAAACGTATATCGCCCCAGTCGAGATAGGAATACAAGTCAAGTTGGAAGCGGCCCTCCATAATGGACATGTCCGTCTCGTGCTTGTCCTCCTGAGTCCGCATGCCGCCTCTCGCTTCATAAAAACCGTGCATTTCCACCGGCACCCCAGAAAGAAAAGACTCCAAGCCGCCGGAGTCTTCGTCGGAAGCTACCGCTACGGCTGCCAAAGAATAAACGACACACAATCCGATAAGGCTTTTTCTTATCCCATCTTTCATAGGCACTGTTATATCCGTTCTATCTCTGCTTTGAATTTTTCTATGTCAATTGTTCGATGAAGTATTTGTATTAGCAAAAGCACTTTAACTTCACAATCGTATGCCCTCGTCGTTCTACCTTATTGCCTCTCGCGGTGGTCTGCGGAGGTAACGTTGGGTGAATATTCTGTCGTTCAGGCCGATGTTGTATTTGACTTCGGTGAATTCCATCTCGGTTTTGCCGCCGTCTTGCAGATCCGAGACCACTGACTTGACAACCGTGGGGAAGCCCTGGATTTCTTCGACCTTTGTCGACTCTATCGTTTTGTATAGCTTATCGTTTTTGTCGTAGAATTCCATTTTCGTGGGTACATACGTCTTGCGGTCGATCGAGACGTTGTAATAGCTGAACTCGACGTTGTCAGGGTTTTTGGGAATGTTCTTGACCACGAATAGCTTGTCCGTCGTCTCGATCAGCTCGTGCGTGTCTAGCTCCAGGCTTCTGCCGCTGATATCTTCGTAAACAAAGTCTGAGCCCACGAAGCTGGTTCGTTTGTCACTGGCGGCGATCCGCTTGACCAGATCGAGAGCGGGCAGGTAAAGCCACCTGTCGTCGTGGCGGCTCATCTCGGCGTGCTTATGGACCATGTATACCATTTTGCGCACGTCAGCCGGCCTCTGAAAATAGACGAAGTACTTCTGATCGCCGCCATCTTTTTCGTCTTTTCTAAGGATGTTAAATTCCCTGTTCCGCTCCTGCCCTTGCTTGTTAGTGATGGTCATATTGACGCTTGCCTTGCCGTCATCGCCCTGATAGTACGCGACAACGTTGGCTTTTTTGACAATTGTCTCGACATCCGGCTTTTCGGCGGCGACAAGCTGCGACGCCAGGCAAAGGAGCAACGTGATTTTCCAAACAGATTTCATTTTATACATTCCTTTCAGTTTTTCACAACGGCCCGGCTCTCAACGCCAAGCTTTTTCAATATTGTAATCATCGGACACCAGTTCGTAAACGCCGATTGCAGCAGATTTAATCCCACGAAACCGGTGAACAACAGCCAGTAAGGTGAATGGTAGTACGCCAGCAGAACGCTGAGCAGCACAAACGTACCGGCAATGCCTCTCAAATATCTCTCAACAGTCATGATTCTATCCTTTCAGAAATGTCCTTTCGAGCGCAGCCGAGAAATCTGGCTTGCATGTAGTATCAATACAATACTCTTTGTAAACTTACTCATTCTTGTTGTTCTTTTTTCTTTTCGGAAGCGCCTGTTTTGCATGCCTGCCGGCGCGACATTAAGCCGCAGACCGCTATCGCAATCGCTATTGCCGCGACACTGATCAGGCCCATCGCCCCCCAGCCAATCTCCCAGTACTGGTGCAGATTCACCGCCACCAGAACGACTATCGCCACTGATATGGCAAAACAGAACGCGCACTTGCAGGTCGATGGCGCGGTCTCACTGATTCGCCTGAACAACACTTTTTGCGTAAGGGTGATGATAGCCGGCAGCGCCAGCAGTGTTACCGCTCCGGACAGCGCCATTATGGCACACAGGAATATGCCCACTGTCTTATAAGGTACCAGCGGTGCGGCCAGCAGCGGCAGAAAGCCGATCGCTATCACCAGGACGTTTCTCGCTATGGCCCGGCCCGGTTCGCCGAACATTACGCCGGCGCTTTGCCGCCATGAGCCCGTTTGAGCAAAACTCGCTCGTGCGCGCTGGAGGAAGTGTATCGCAAAATCGACCGCCATGCCGAGCGTAAGGGCGCTCAACACCGCTACCGGCATGTCGTAATCCTTGCCGACAAGGCCGATTATGCCGTAGATTACGACGATCGTGACCAACAACGGCACCATGCAGATCAGCCCCCACAGCAGCGAACGGAACAGTACCGCCATCATAATAAAGACGATGATAAAGCTGCCCATAAACGACTGGAGCATTCCCCAGACCATCTTGTCTTGCCAGACGATATTTATATACGTAAGTCCGGCCCATCTGTGTTTCAACTCGACGCCAGGAGGATTGTCGGCGAAATATTCATCCACCGCTCTTACAACCTTTTCCATGTCCTTGTTGTCGCCGCTGGGCAACTGCATCCAGATATTGGCTCGCATGTAATCGGTGGTTACGAAATGCCACAAATCATCCGGATTGTGACTGCTCTGGAATTGAAGCAGGCACTGGGCGACCGCATTGGAGGAGTCGGGAATTTTGTAGTTTTCCTTTTTGCCGTCTATTAATTCCTGGTGAACTTTCTTGACGATATCTGAAACGGAGTTGCTTTTGCCGATAAGTTTCCTCTTCTCGAGATGCTTCTCAAGAGCGGAAACATAACGCAGCACCTCGGGTCGCTTGAACAGCTTAAGCCTTTCTTTTTCCAATTCGAAAGAGTCCGCTATCTCGTACCAGAGGTCGAAGTTCTTGTCGGAGGTCGTATCGAGCTTGTCGTTTGCGTACTTATTCAACTTATCCAGCAAGCCTTCCTTGGTTTTGGCTTCGGAAGCCTCGTCGAAAATTTTCTTTTCCACTTCTGGAATGATATCGCTGACGTTCGGATATTCATTTTTCAATCCGACAAGTTTTTCCGAAAGCCTGCTCCTGAGATCGCCAACGTATTGAGCATCTACGGAACCGTCATCGTTCGGATCGAGGACCAGATAAGCCATGTAGGTCCCGGCAAAGTGATCGTTCAACTCTTCATCGGCGATGCGGATGGGATGACTTTCGGCGAACCACTTGACCGGATTGTCGTTAATTTCGATGCGTGTTATGCCGTAAATCGCTATCGCCGCGGCTACAAGAATCACAACCAGGATCGACTTAGCATTGGCGTAGGTGAAGTTGCCGCCGCCTTTGAGCAATCTGCCAAGCCAGCTTGTACCCTTGGCCTGCGGATGGCCCGAGCCGAAATTCTCCAGCGAGCTTTCCTTTATCATCATGATGTACGCCGGGACGAACGTGATCGTGCACAGCCAGGCGAGCATTATGCCAATGGCGACGAACACCCCGAATACCTGCACCGGCGGAATCGGGGTGAGAGCCAGCGACGCGAATCCGGCAGCCGAGGTCAGCGAGGTGTACAACATTGGCATAAACAGATGCCCCATGACCTCTTTCGTCGTGTCTTTTCTGCCCTTTTCTTTCGTATAGAGATCGAAGAATTCCGAAAGAATGTGGACCGAGTCCACAACCGCGATCGGCATGAGGAATATCGGAATCATCGAGCTCATGATGTGCACCGGGAAACCGAACCCGATCAATAATCCCATCGTCGAGATTACCGAAACCATCGCGACGATCATCGGCGATATTACCAGGACGAGCTTGCGGAAAAACAACAGCATCAAGAGAAAGATGACAACCATCGCCAGCGGCGCCGATATCGCCATCTGAATAAACATCTCCACACCGAATGTGTCCTCGGCTACCGGCAAGCCGGTAATGTGGTATTGTTCATCACCGGTAAATGTCTCTATCTTCTCATTCAGTTCCTTATAGACCCGATGGCTGAGATCTTTGCTGGTCAGCGGCACGTAAATGCAAATCGCCTTTCCATCTCCGGAAATAATGGTTCCCTTGAGCAGGGGGTTGGACATTGCCTTGTCGCGTATATCGAGCGCTTCGGCCTGTGTTTCCGGCGGCTTTTTCATTAGCCATTCGAATGTCACCACACCCGGTCCGCCCTGGCCGATATGATCGACCGTGGACGGCGCCATCAAGTCGACTTTAATGACACCGACCTCTTCGTTGGGATCGTCTTCGGCCGGCCAGCGCAAGGTCTTGGCGAACTCGGTTAATTCGTACACGCGCGAAAGCGACTGAGGATTGAAAACGCCGTTGGGGTCTTTGTCGTTTATGATACCCACGACTACGATATCGCTCAGCGAGAAGTCTTCCTTGGTCTGATCGTGAAAAACCCGAACCGGCTCATGCTCGGCGAGCATGTTCTCGGGGTCCGTATCGACCTTTATCATCGGTATCAGGGCTCCAAGAGCCAGCGTTACAACCACCATCACGACCGTTATTCTCTTGTAGTGCTGCAAAGAATAGGATGCAACTTTTTGTTTAATGTCCATTTTTCGACCTATACCAGACAAAATTCCTCTCGTAGTTGGCGGGCGGTTTTTGTCTCCGACAGTTCCTTATTCGCATACGAGCAGTAAGTAATATAGCCGCCGGAGATGTTTCTTGCGGCAAATCCGTTTTGCATCAGGATTCGGCAGGCGATGTAGCTCCGCACGCCGACGCCGCAATATGCGTTTATCGCCCCGTTATTCGGCAGCTCATTCAGCCTGCTGCGAAGCTCATCGACCGGTATGTTAACCGACGACGGGACGTTGCCCCTGCTGCACTCACCTGGGGATCTTACGTCGAGAATGAAAGCGTCGTCCGTGAGCTGGTCCCAATGAACGACCTCTACTGTGCCGTCGAGGATATTGGATGCGGCGAAGCCGGCCATGTTGACCGCGTCCTTGCCGCTGCCGTATGGCGGTGCATACGCCAGCTCCAGCTCCTGCAAATCGAAGACCGTCATTCCCGCTCTGATCGCGACAGCGAAAATATCTATTCTGCGATCAACACCTTCGTATCCTACGATCTGAGCGCCGAGAATCTTGCCTTCGGGCTTCGTGAACAGCAGCTTCACATACATTTGCTTTGCGCCGGGGTAATAGCCGACGTGGTTGGCCGGATGTACGTACACTTTCTCGTATTGCAGGTTAGTCTTCTCCAGCGACTTTTCATTTGCACCGGTCGTAGCGGCGGTCAGATCGAAGACTTTCAATATCGCAGTGCCCTGCGTTCCCGCGTATCGGCGGTTTCTGCCGCATATATTATCCGCGACCATTCTGCCCTGCTTGTTTGCCGGCCCGGCTAAAGGAATAAGCACGGGTTTGTCGAGAACGAAGTCTCGCACTTCTATTGCGTCGCCGATGGCGTAAATGTCGGGATCGCTGGTCTCAAGCTTGGGATTTACTTTGATCCCGCCGCATGGACCGACCTCGAGGCCGGCCTCTCTTGCCAGTTTTACCTCCGGCCTGACGCCTATCGCAAGTATGGCGAAATCGCAGCTAAGCTCCATGCCGGATTTCAAGCCGACCGTCAATCGATCATCCGGCTGCCGAAAATTCGCCACCGCGTCATCCAGCCAAAGAGCAATATTGTGCCGATGCAGTTCACCGTGAAGGATATTGGCCATTTCCCTGTCCATAAGCGGCATTACCTGATCGAGCATTTCCACCACGGCCACCAACATGCCTCTGTCGCGAAGGTTCTCGGCCATCTCCAACCCGATGTAGCCGCCGCCAACAACCACCGCACGTTTCGGCTGTTGAGAGCCAATAAAAGCGTTGATCTTGTCTGTATCGGGGACATTTCTAAGGGTGAAAATCCTGTCTGAATCAATGCCCGGGATGGCCGGTCTTACCGGCTCAGCACCCGGTGACAAAATCAATTTATCATATTTTTCCAGGTATTTTTCGCCGGAAGTCAGGTCCACAACCTGAAGTTGTTTGTTTTCACAGTCAATTCCGACGACTTCGTTCTTTGCCCTGACTTCAACATTGAATCGTTTCTTAAAACTCTCCGGCGTTTGCAGCAGCAGATTATCCCGATTTTCAATCGTCCCGCCGATGTGATAAGGCAGCCCACAGTTGGCAAAAGAAATGTAATCACCTCTTTCGAACATGACTATCTCAGCAGCCTCATCCAATCGTCGAAGCCTCGCCGCAGCCGATGCGCCGCCGGCCACACCACCAACAATCAAAACCTTCTTTCCCATCAACAAAACTTCCTTTCCACTAACCAGTATAATCGCTATTTGTAATTTAGCACTACTTATTCGGAAAACTTTCCCGCCGGAGGTCGCTGACGTTTTCCGCGTTCAAATGATATCGCATCAGCAGGACAGGTCTCGATACAGGTTCCGCAGGAAAAACAATCCGGCACAATTTTGTCCCGTTTGAGAATCGCATCCATCACCGTCGACGGACACGCCTTTGCACAGGCCTCGCATGAAACACATTTATCGTAATCCACCTTGATCTTAAATATGCTGAGTTTCTCCGCCAGCCAGCCGACTAAGCCGAACGGGCAGAAGAAATGACACCAGGGTCTATATACAAAAAAGCTCAGAACCAGGACCAAAGCGATAAATATTCCGCCGGCCATACCTATAACCTGCGGCTTAAACACCTTGAAGGGATCTATCGCTCCGGCAACGTCCATTGCCCAAACGAACGCAACAAGCGTCAGCATCAGAAAAAACAGGACTCGAGTTGAGTTGGAAATAATAAAAGGTATTTTGACCTGGCGCAGCAGTCCTCTTCTGTCTTTGGAATCTCTGTTCGATCTGAAAATCAGATCCTGGAGAGCCCCAAGCTGACATCCCCACGAGCAAATAAACTTATTGGCAACCACTGCCATTAAGAGGAATATCCCGAAAGCGATAAGCCGCGGCGGGAAAATCACTCCCTTAGAACCCAAGAGAACAACGGCGTCCTTGACCGTACCCATAGGACTTGGATCGCTTCCCAGAAATATCCCGAATATGCTTACGGCCGCAATGTATATCCATTTTCGGTTTCGGGCGAAGATTTTGCCCTTTCTGAACAGCACAAAGACGGCGGCCAGGAAAACAACCCACAATCCTCCCTTAACGGGAATCTTGAACCAGTTCTTTGAAGCGTGTTCCGCCTGAATGGCGAGTACTTTATTTACCTCCTTGCTCAACTGCTCCTGACTCATCCCGAAATCTGCAACCTGTCTTTTGAGATCATTCGGGGAACTGAGGCCGAAGACTTTTTTGAGCACCTTGCGCCCGAGAACATGCTCTTTGCCAAACTCGGCCACTGTCATACCATCATGTACGGTAACAGTTATACCTTCCGGAATCTGCTCTTGCTCCCCGGCCCATAAATGATTCGAAACAAGAGAGCCGCCAACGACCCAAAGCGAGATTATTGTAAATGAAACTGCTATTCGCAACATTATGCAGAAGCTTCTATCGTTGTGACCTCAAATTCAGACTAATGTTTACCCTCATTGTCGGAGATCTTGTCATCTGGCGTTCTTCGCAAAGAACAAAAGGTTACCATTGCCCCGATAACGACGCCGGCAAAAACTCCCGCCCCCGCGAATACGTGCGGTATGCGCTGCCAACACATGATATCTTCCAAACCTGCGAAATCGGAAAGATAGGCGGGTTCGAAATAATCAACGTAGATGCCGCCGGTATACCAACCGACTACCCAGCCGAGAACAGCGCCGATGCACATTCCAACACCATACTCTAAAATCTTGAACGTGACTTTCAGGAGCCGATGGCTATACAAGCTCAGGAACTGTCCGGCACTGATAGATTCCGAGCTTTTGCAGACGGCACTGTTGTTTCCGATGTCACATCTCGTTCGTCTCATGATCCAGACTCCGCTAACCCAGTCAGGAATACGGGCAAGTACCCGTTCGGCAACTCGTTATTTCAGTAAACCTTCGAGGATTTTCTCTTCGTCGTGTACCACTTTGCCGCCCATTATTTCCGCAACGTTGCCGCCGAACATTTTTGCCATCAGGCCCATGTTCATTTTGGACAGGTAGACCTTGCCGTCGTCTCCTTCCCAAACAGCCATCGAACAGGGCATCATGCAGGAAATATCCCTGTCAGTCGTCAACACGCTCTTTGCGTATTCAGCGTTACAGAGTTTCACAAGCTTGACCCGCGGTTCGAAGTTCACGCCTCCATGCTTGGCCATAGACTTGTTCAAGTCTATCGGCTTGCCTCCCGATATTACCCATCCCTGCTCTGGAATCCGCTTTTCCAGAGCGGTAACGGTCTCGTCGAATCCCAGGCTGCTCTCTCTGGTAACGATCATCAGCGACGGCATTACCTTGAACATTACGATCCCGCACAACAGGAAACCGACCACGAGACCTGCGACACCCGATATCCAGACTCTCCGATTGTTGCTCGTTGTCGTCATTTGGTTGCTTACCTCAGCCATTGTTAATTCTCCTCTCTCAGTTCATTGATTGCTTGGATCAGCACATCGTGACTCTGAACGCCAACAAAACGCCGCACTTCATGTCCGTTCTTAAACAATACAAGTGTCGGGATGGTTCGAACACCAAATCGTCGTGCTAAGCTTGCGGAGTCATCAACATTGACTTTAGCAATCTCGGCTTGGCCCCTGACGCTTTGGGTCATTTGCTCCAAAATGGGCGCCTGCACTCTGCAAGGCCCGCACCACCAAGCGTAGAAATCGACAAGTGTTACTCCTTCTCCTATTGCTGCATTGAAATTGTCTGCGTCCAGAATTGCTATCGCTTCAGCGCCGTCGGCTTCGTCATTGCCACCCGAACCATTGATCCGAATGCGGGAGCGCCCGGGGTAGAAATTTGCAGCCCCCACAAAAACAACGACTGCCAGCGCCGCCAATGTTAGCGGTGCGGCTGCCGCTTTCGATATCTTAATCATTTTCGTCGCTTTTTTATCATTCATTGTTCCGTCCTCAAAAGTTGTTAAGTAGAGTTCTCGGCCGCTATCGGGTCGAAAACTCTTTCAGCGTCTGCCGTTCTTGCAGTGGTCTTCAATGCACGCTAAAAGTTTAATTACGTTCTTGTTTTCGATTCTGTAGTAGACCTTGTTGCCTTCACGCCTGCAGCCAAGAACACCCTTGTCTCTCATCATGTTGAGCTGCTGGCTTGTGATGGCCTGCTTGCCTCCCAGAGCCTGAACGATATCACCCACGCACATTTCTCCTTTCTCGAGCAACTCAACTATCTGAAGTCGAACCGGATGGGCAACCGCCTTCATTACCCCTGCTACATGCTCTGCAACTTCCTTATCCATCCTGTAAACCTGAAAAATAGTTCCCATTTATCATTATATAGTAATATACTAATGTTTTCTCGCCAAAATGTTCAAACAGAAAAAGTTTTTTTTCTTTAAAAGCTTCATCCGGTTAATGAGTAGGTCACTGCATAGATCGGGACCCTGGGATTAGATCGAGAGAAAAATCGTTTGGGCAGATGGCCAAATTAGGGCAGCCAGGGGGGTAATTTGGACATCTGGGGCCCCCGAACGATTTTTCTCGGTCTTTGGGATCGCCATCTTACCTACGCATTAATCGGATGAACCCTTTAAAAATATTTTGAGATTGCCGCATAGTCCATGTCCGGGAGTATCTGATTGAAAGCGGAAAATAAACTCAAAATGAACTGATCAACCAGGAATTTTTTTTGAAGAATTTTTTCTCGGTATCACCCAAATAGTGTCGGCCATTGAGCTTAACATAATTGGCTCAAGGACTTATAAAAATGTGCCTCAATAGGCAGGAATTTAGGTTTCAAACTATTTTGCCCTTGACAGCGGACGACTACAGCAGTTAAATTAGGACAAAAAGGTAACCTGGTGGGAACTTATATCAAAAGGATTTGGTTAAAGAAAAGGAATGGATAAAATGAAGGACTTGTTTACCACCGGTGAAGCAGCGGAGGTTTGTAGAGTAAGTCAGCAGACAATTATTCGCTGCTTCGATGCCGGTCGGCTGGAGGGGTTCAGGGTTCCAGGCTCGAAGTTTAGGAGAATTCCGCGCCAGAGTCTCGTCAAGTTCATGAAAGAGAACAAGATCCCCCTCGACGCCATCGAATCGGGCAAGAGAAAGATTCTTGTCGTTGATGACGATACCGAAATTGTCGAATTGATAGTCGACGTGCTCGAGAAGGACGGCAGGTTCGAGACTCAAACGGCATCAAGCGGCTACGAAGCGGGAATCGCTACTGAACGATTTCGTCCCGAGTTGATATTGCTCGACTACATGCTGCCCGACGTCAACGGCAATATTGTCTGCCAGGCGATAAGGGGAAATCCTGAGTTCGAGAATATCAAAATCATTATAGTAAGCGGCGTCGTCAAGCGCGATGAAATCGCCCAATTGATCAAATCCGGCGCCGAAGATTTCATAAGGAAACCGTTTGACGTAATCGAACTCACCGGCAAGATCACCGCGGTCCTCCAGATGAGCTGAGAGTTCGCCATCGGTTCGATCCGGACACAATCGAATGGTTTGCACAAGGCAGGGACGACTTTATGCTGGATGTATTACCCAATCCCAACACTTCCGCCCGGCAGGTGGAGCTGGCCGTAGCGAGGCTCGACTCGCTCTCTACTTTGCCTTCAGTCGGAGCACAGATTATGTCGCGGCTGCAACAGGGGCAACTATCACCGGCCGCGATCGCAGAAATCATTCGGGCGGACCCGGCTCTTGCGGCGAAGTGCCTGTCGCTGGTCTGCAGAGGCGGGGGACATTTAGCCGACGGGAATTTTTCACTTCAAAGGGCACTCGATGAGTTAGCCTCGGACGACTTTAGCAATGCGATTTTGTCGGTTAAAGCATTCCGCTCTTTCGAACCTGATTATAATCAAGGCAGACCGGCCTCCTCTATTAAAAGGGGTCTTACCCTGCACAGTCTTGCCGTCGCATGCTGCGCAAAACATATTTCCGAGGTGGCCTTGACAAAGATGGACTCGGAGCTGGCGTACTACGCCGGCTTGCTACACGACATCGGCAAACTCGCCCTGAGGGAGGTGATGCCGAAAAGTATTCCACGAATTTTCGAGCAGGCCGAATCGGACGAGGAATCATCCTTAGTAGTTGAACAAAGGAACTTCGGCCTTGATCACACTGTCGTCGGCAAGCACGTAGCGCAGGAGTGGCGGTTACCTAATGCGATCGTGCTGGCGGCATGGCTTCATCACAGTGATACGCTGACTATCACTCAAGACATGCCGCGAACCCGGATAGCCGTCATAGTGCAGTTGGCCGATTCAGTGGCTCGACAGTTGAGTATCGGCAACTCGGGCAGTTTCGATCTGCCCGTTTCGCCGGAGCCGCTTGCCGAAGCACTTGGAATAAGCGCCGAAAGACTCGATCAGATTCGCGAAGGCCTTGTTGCCGAGGTAGCTGAAAAATCGGCGATTCTGGGCCTGGATTCACAGACTGCAATGGTGGACTACTGCAGTTCCGCTCACGACGCAGCGGCTCGGTTGTCTATGGAGCGATCGGAGTTGTCGGCTGAAAACCACAGGCTGCAAAGCTCGGCGAGCCACCTCGATTTCACAAATGATTTCCTGCTTGGCACAAGTCCGGCTGTAGGGACCGCGAACACCGCCGAGGATTTCGCGGTTCGCTGGCAGAAGTTTTATCAGACCGGAAAGCTATGTTTATATTTGGTCCCGTCGATCATGCCCGATACGATCGAAGCAGTTGTTGTGGAAAGCCTCTCCCAGAGCAGGATCGTTTCACTGGATATTCCCGAAAACGCCCCCGTTATTCCCCGGGCTATCGAGAGCAACTTCTCAGTTCTCAACGCCCACGATCATCTTGGATGGCTGTTCTCGCAGTTGGACACCGATTTCGACGAAAGACGCACCAAACTCGTGCCTCTGCCATGCGACGGTCGGGCGGTAGGGGCCATCGCCTTCGAGATTCACTATCCGGGTGATGCCGAGTTGTTCGAGCGGAAGTTTCGGGTATCGGCCTCCATAGCAGGCTCTGTTCTCGGTATGGCCATTTCGCGGCAGAAACAGCAGCATTTTGCCGAGCGTTTCGTTCGCCTTATATCCGGTGCAAGACAGACCCCTGAGCCACCGAAGAAACCGGCGATGGAACCAACAAAAACCGAAGCTGCCGAGGATTCGCTGATTGCTCTGGCGGAAATGGCTGCCGGTGCCGCACATGAATTGAACAATCCTCTGGCCGTTATATCAGGCCGGGCGCAATTACTCGCTGAGGCTGAGGGCGACGTCGAACAGAGGGAAATCCTGAAGCAGATTTGGGAAAATGCCCGGGAAGCATCGGGTATCATCGAAGATCTGATGAGTTTCGCCGAGCCGCCAAAGCCCAGAATTGCAGCAACAAACGTACAGAAAATGCTTGAGGAGGCCGTTCAGTTAGCGGGTCGAAAAACAAACGGCAAAGAGCCGGATATGCGGGTCGAAATCGCCGATGATGTAAAGAACGTTCTCGTGGACTCCGCGCAAATTGTATCTGCCATTGCCAACGTCATTTCCAACGCCGCCGAATCCTACGGCGATCAAACCGGCCCGGTTACGGTCACCGCCCGGAACGATGAGTCCGGTGAGACAGTCAGGCTCGACATACAGGACACAGGATGCGGCATGGACGCTGCTACACTGAAAAAGGCAACTCAGCCCTTTTTCTCGGCCAGGCCCGCAGGACGAAAACGCGGCATGGGCCTTGCCTACGCAGCCAGATTCATACAGTTGAACTCCGGCACACTTGGGATTACCAGCGAACCGAGCGGCGGAACGACTGCGACAATACGTCTGCCTTGTGAGTGAATAACGTTTCTTCAAAAGGAGCCGAATTCTACTCAAACCGGCCACACGCGGAGAAAGTTCTCCATAAACAAAACAGGGGACAACGGCGGGCGCCGCTGCCCCTTGTTTTTGAAGGAGGAGGATGAGTTCTGTTATTACTACGGAAAGAACGAGCTATTGTTCACGGGTTAAGTTAACGATTGTACGGAAATAGATATGGTTTTTCCCGTCGCGCAGCCGATGGGTAAAATATGCCCTCAGTAACCGCAAAATGCTGTTTTTGGCTCGAAAAACGGCCAAAAATTTTTTCTTTGGCGCATCACTGCGGCGGACCACATTCAGCGATGCTCGTCGGCTAACTCGAACATATCCAGAATCAGGCTGAGTGCGTCATAGGGAGAGTTGCCGATATCCACCGTCAATTTATCGTCGCGGTTAGACACTGTTTTGACGTGGCCGGGGGCGAAAAGGACGTTGCCGGCTTTTCGCTGATGGCTGGTTCGGGTCTTGACCTGAAAGACCGCCAGGGACGGATGCGCCAGGAACTGCACGTCGGTTACCAGGGCGGAGATCGGCTGGCCCTTGCTGTTGCGGCCAAGGTTGCTGAGCTTGACGTGCGTGGATTTCGGTTTGCCGGTAAGAAGCGCCACGGACGCATGGCGATAGTAATAATCGCTCTGGGCCTGTGCATGGCCGACTCGGGCCAGTTGATGTTTGGCTTCGGACGGCTGATCGGCACCGGGGCAGAACAGAACATTTGGCTGATGTTTTAGGTAATCTTCGAGCAGAAGCCCCAGGCCGACAGGCGCGCCGTCTTCAAGCGATAACAGGCTGGTTACATTGCCGGTTACGGTGTAGAAATTAGAGCCGGTAACGGGCCTGCCGGCGGGCCCGAAGGGTATACTGTCGTCGAAGTCTTCTGCATAGAGATGCACGGCCACGCCCACCTGGCGAAGATTGCTCGAACAGGCGGCCCGATATGCCTGATGTCTGGCCTGCCTCAGGGCCGGCAGTAATATGGCTATCAGCAGAGCCATTATCGCCATAACCACAAGCAGTTCCAGAAGGCTGAAGGCGGGTTTTCTCGGGCGTCGCGGCTTCGTCTTTGCCTCCAATATATTCCGGTTTCCCCGGGCCAACTCATTTGATGCTGGATTTGTCATTTATAGTCCAACGTGCCCATTTTGATTCTCGGCTACTGAGTACGCTGTCTACCTTACCCGGTTCGCCGTAAAAAAGCCATTTATTCTGTCTGAACTTCTGCAAAAGCTCATCTGCGACGGAAATCTAAGGAATCGGGCCAAACAGCGATTCGGTTAGCCTGACGTTGTCCAGCACCCAGAAGCCGCCCGGCATTCCCAGCGACCGCAGGGCCACGCTTATCGGCATTTCCGCCCAGGCATCGTCCGCCCGCACAGTTGGAAGGCGCAGCGAAATATCCGTAGACTGCCTGTCTGACAATCCGGCTGCATCGATAGTCTGGCTCATGATATCCAGAATTTCATCTCCATCGCGATAGAGAAGCACTAATTCGAGCAGATCGGCGGGCTCGGCCGTAGACGGCGCGAACCTCGACGAGACACCAACGGCTACAGTCAGGCGGTAATCATATCCAATCTTGTACGCAGCGGCCAGGTCCTGCTCCAGCGCGTTGCCGGTCTCCGAGCCGAGAAAAGCTAATTGCCAGCCGTGAGCGTCAGTCTTGTGGTCCCAGCTTTCCTCGGCCGTATTTGCGAATACGCCGGTGTTGGAACTGGCCTCAGTATCGACATCAAGCTCGACCCACTGGTCGACCTGGGGCACCGCCGGAAAGCCGTTAGGATCGACCACGGGCATCTCGAAAGAGGCATTATCTACAGGCACAGACTCTGGGATCGTCTCGATGAGCCGGACGTTGTCGATGTCCCAGAATCCCCCGGGAAGGCCCGCCGCGCGCAGCGCAACGCCGATTCTCTTGGCCGCATGGTCAGTGTTTGGGTCAACGGGCGGTAAGAACAGCGAAAAATCCTGCAACTCGGTCGAAGACAGTCCTGTCGCCTCGACCGCTCCGCTTACGATGTCAACCGGCTCGTTTGCATCGTTGTAGAAGTACAAAGCCAGCTCGAGCGTGTCGACGGGCTCGTCCATCGACGGCGGGAAGAGAGTGGAGACACCCATGGCAACCGTCAGCCGGTATGCTCGATCCGGCTTGTATACCTCGGTCAGGTCCTGTTCGAAGGCGTTGCCCGTCTCCGAGCCGAGAAAGGCAAGCTGATCGCCGTCGGCGCCGGCCAGCCGACCCGGGCTGCCCTCGGGCAGATTCAGGAAAACACCTGTGTTGGAACTCATCTCGGCATCCAGATCAAGCTCCGTCCATGCCTCGACAAACGGCAAAGCCAGAAAGTCGTTAGGATCCACAACAGGCTCCTCGAATGAAGCATTCTCAATCTGAATCGGCGCCGGCGGCGACTCGATGAGCCGCACGTTATCAATATCCCAGAACCCGCCGGGCGCGCCCGCTGCTCGAAGAGCCACGCCGATTTTTTTAGTCGCAAAGTCAGCGTCAGGATCTACGGGCGACAAGAAGAGTGAAAAATCCTGCAGCTCGGTCGAAGACAGCCCGGTCGCTTCCACCGTTTGAACCGCGATATCGATAATCTGATCGCCGTCACGGTAGTAAAGGACCAGATCGAGCTTGTCGACGGGCTCAACCATCGACGGCGGGAACATTCCCGAGATGCCCACCGCTACAGTAAGCGTGTAGTCATAGCCGACTCGATAAGTATCACTCGGATCCTGCTCCAGGGCGTTGCCGGTTGCCGAGCCTAAGAAGGCCAATTGATCGCCCTCTGCATTGGTCAAACGGCCCGGGCTGCCTTCGGCGGGATTGGCGAATACGCCGGTGTTAGTGCCGCCCTCATTGTCAACGTCGAGTTCAGTCCATCCATCGACAAAAGGTACTGCCGAGAAGCCGTTAGGATCGACGAGCGGGGACTCGAACGAGGCGTTGTCTATTGGAATTGATCTGCCCCCCAATGCAGTGACGGCAAATGGAAAACATAAAAACAAGAATGCTGCGGTTCGAACAGGATGGTTCAACATTTTCTTCTCCTCCGGAGTCAACCAGGATTCAATTATCAGTTACAAATACATGGCTCGCAGATGACGAACCTTGTTCTATCTTACCATCCTATTCGACAAAATACAAGATCTCGGCGATGCAAAAAGTATAGGGGATTTTCAGGCCGCCATAGCGGTAGTCCGGCAACCTCACTTTTGCGGGTTGTTGCTCCTCGGCAGAGTATTAAAGGGACTGTCCGCCCTCTCGACAGAAAGCGGACAGTCCGTTCGCATCTTTTATTGTTCTGGCGCTTCGCCGATCCGGTACAGGCGAATGTCGTCGAAATACATTGTGCCTGTGCCGCCCGCTGTCGATGAATCGCCTCGGGTGCCAAAGCCGATGGCAATCTTGTCAACGTCGGTCAAATCGACGCCCTGGTCTGCGAATTCCTGCAAAGGGATCACCCACGGAGTCCAGGATTCCGTCAGCGCCACATCGGGATCCTCGTGGTATACCACGGCGTATGCTCCTGTAGTATTAGCTACAGCAACATACAGGCGCTCGGCGGCGTTTGCAGAAACGCCCTGGAACCATAAAGACAGTTCCCCGACGTCCTCCTGCGTCCAGTCGCGTGGATAGACCACCGTCAGGGTCGCTTCACAGGTCTTGAGGTTGTTGTCGTAGCGATAAACAAGCGACTGCGAGCCGTCATGCACGATAACCTGCTCGGCATAAGGCGGCAGGTCGTTTCCGACGAGGGATCCGTTCGTGGGGATGCCGAAGCCGTCGATCCACTTGTCGAAAATCCTGTTCGCTCCTTGCTCGCCGGGCGCCGGATCAATGTCGTCGTAGCTCTCGAAGTCGTCTACGATAAGGAAATTGCCCGTCTTGAAGCTCCAGACGTGGCCCTTCCAGACACCGTCCGGAGCGGCGGCGTCGACTTCATCAACGCGCCAGTAGTATGTGCTGTCCCAGTCGAGCTTGCCGGGATCGTAGCTCTCGGAGCCAAGCGCTATCGAGCCTTTGTACTCGGGCGAAGCAGTAGTGGCGTTGGCCACGGCATCTGCATCGGTGCCGAAGTATAGCTCGTGCGAGGTGGCTGAATCGCCGGCGCTCCATGTGAGAATCGCAGTCATTCCGGCATCATCGGCGCCGTTGACCGGGCTCGGCGTGTTAGCTTTGACCGGCAGCGAGAATGCGGCCTGCGGAATCAACTGCTGCTCCCGAACGCTGCTGGCCCAGGACAATGTTATGTTTGCCGAACCCACACCTTCGTAATACTCCAGCAAAATAGAGTGACTGGTCCCCCCGACCAGTTCGATCGGGTCGCTCGACCGTGTGTCAACGCCGGGATTGTCCCAGTAGTCGATAATCAACCGGCCGTCCAGATACAGTCTAAAGCCGTTGTTGGCGCCGATAGTGAACGTGTACGTATCGGTGATGTCCACTTCCATCTCGCCGCTCCAGCGGGCCGAAAACTCATCGACTGCTATGTCCGGGTCGGGCGAGTTCTCACCGGGCACGTCGCCGCCGCCCCAGTCGAAGTCGATCTGGGGATCCACCCGTGTCAGAACCGGCTCGCCTGAAAGATTCCTGTTGCCGAAGTACTCGGCCTTTAGCCCGCCGCCGTCTCTTGCGACCGTGAAGCTCCAGACCTCGCCGGTTTGCGTGATTGCGCCGTCGAACTCATCGACCCGCCAGTAGTAGGTCTTCTCCCGTTCGAGCGTGCCGGGATCGTAGGTTGTCGGCGACTGAGGTGCGCCGGGACCGGCGTTATTAATCTCGTCAAAGTTGTCGCCGAAATGTACGGTGTGCAGCTTCCCGTCGAGGCCCGGACTCCACTCGAGGACGGCGTCCGGTTCCACGAACTTGTCGCCATCGGGCGGATCAGGAGCGTACGCGGTTCTCGGGGGTACCATAAAGCTCCAGACCTCGCCCTTCCACGGGCTGTTCGGATCGGCATCGTTGATCTCGTCGATTCGCCAGTAATACGTGGTTCCCGGAACGAGACCCTCGGGGTAGGCGAAGCCCGGAAAGCCGGCAACGTAGCTCGTTGTGGATTGATTGCCGCGGAACGTCTCGGCCAGACCTTCGTTGACGTCGTCGAAATTATCACCAATATACACATCGTGCGATACGGCGAAATCACCCGGCGCCCAACCGAGCCCTACCCACGTTGCCTCATGCAGTGCTCCGTCCTCGGGTTCCGGATTGATCGCTCGGCCTCTCTGCTGGACGGCGGGTTGTGCGCCGAAATACACCCAGTCGAACCAGACCTTGACGTTCAGATTATCACCGGTCATCGGCCACCATTGGCCTTTGAGCATCAGGTAGAGGGTCAGCGTTTCGCCCGGGTCGTCTCCGATCGTATCGCCGTCGTGCGTGTACTCGAAGAAATAAGTCTGCGGCGTGGTTGTCAGTTGCATCGTCTGATTCACGTATGTCGGCCAGTTTGTATCATTGAGGTTGGCCTGGAGCAGCAGGACCATCTCTCGGTCCTGCTCGGCTCTGGCCTGAAAACCTATGGGGTATGTCTTTCCCGGCTCGATGAGCAGACCCGCTTGTGCGATGCCAATGGCCGTCGCTGAAGCGGAGTCCAGAACATCCAACACGACACCGTTGTTTCCGGACAGCCCGGCGTTGGTTGTCACTTCAATATTGAAACCCGCAGATCCGTACGAGTTCCACGAATTCAGGTCGTCGTCGAACTCGCCGTTGACGATCTGATTCTCCTGGCCCAGGGCGTTTGATCCGAACATGGCGACAGTCAGGACCAAAGAAATTGTGCAGATAAGCTTTCTAGACATGATAATCCTCCTTCAAAAAACAGCGTTTACAATGATTTCAAAACCAAATCTACGTAGTCCAACAGTACCCTTATAACAGATCGCCCACCCCAGGGTCAAGCAAAATCCCCCGCACGCACAAATCATACGCTTGAGCAAAAAGAGACCAGAAAAGTACTTCCACAAGGACCAAAAGCCCACAAACACCACTCAAATCCCATCCGAGCAAACACACAGAGAGCACTGGGAGAAGTTACAGACGCGATCTACTTGTGTCCTTATTCTTGCTTTGAATTATAGGGAGGCGTTGTCATCGGGAGAATTCGCTCTTTTCTTTGCACTACACTTGCTATTTCTGTTACAATGTATATGGTCTTATTGAAAGAGAAGGGCAGTTTTCATGCGAAACCGTAACGGGTTTACGTTGATTGAGCTTTTGGTTGTTATTGCTATTATTGCTATTTTGCTGGCGATATTGATGCCGGCTTTGCGGCGGGTTCGGGAGCAGGCCCGGATGATCGGGTGCTCGGCGAATCTGCGGCAGTGGGTGCTGATTTTCAATACCTACTGCGACGACAACGACGGAAAGTTCTTCTCCGGCGTAAACGAGCGCGGGCACTGGTGGCCGTGCCAGCTCGACGAGGACGTGAAGAACTGGAAGAAGAACAAGGTGTGGTTCTGCCCGACCGCGACCAGGCCGATCATCGACGAATTCGGCAACAGCAGCCAGACATTCAATATCGATCGGGCCTGGGGCATCTTCAAGGGCACTCACGGCGGCTACACCTGCGGCGAAAACGGCATCGCGGGCAGCTACGGTCTCAACAGCTACCTGATCCCGATCCCCGCCGACGGCCACTACGTGCGCAACATCCCGGCATCATACGGCTACCGAAAATTCCTCCAGGTCCCCAACGCCGGCAACGTACCGGTGCTGATGGACGGCCTGCGGTTCGACCTGTTTCCCATAGAAACCGACGGCCCGCCCGAGAACGAATACGACTCCTGGCAGGGCGAGAGCCGAATGGCGCGGGTCTGCATCAATCGGCACCGCGGGGCTATTTGCAGTTCGTTCGCCGACGGCTCGGTGCGGAAGGTGCCGCTGAAACAATTGTGGACCTTCAAGTGGCATAAGCAGTGGAACACCAGCGGCCCGTGGACACTGGCCGGCGGTGTTACGGCGGATATGTGGCCCCAGTGGATCAGGCCATATCCCGATTTCTGATCGATGATTCCAGGGGGGCAAGGAGACAGTGATAGTTCGCAAATGGAGTCGGCAGTGTCTGCACCGCAGACCATTCGGATCCTTCGGTGTGCGGTGCACACACTACCGTTCTACGAACGAAAATCCGTTCGTAGTGTGCTCGTAAGAGCATTTTGATATAGCGCCTTATGGATTCGCTATGAACTAAAGAAAAACGCCTGACGGCGTCACTACGAACCGCCCGGTTCTGCAAATCACACCAGCTCGACTTCGTCCAACTTGGTGTGTACCGGGGTGGCCTTGACCAGGCTGATGTTGTTTTCCTTGAACTTGCGGATGATCTCGAGATTGATCCGCGTTCGCGTCTTGAGATTGGACGCTTCGGGCTTGATCCAGTACAACAGCATGACGTCCCGCGAGTATTCGGTGATCGCGAAAAAGCCGGTAACCACTTTTTCCTTCGTATCCTGGTCGGCCTTGGCGCTTTGCTTGAGTATGTCCATCGCCAATTTGACCTGCTCATCGTTCATATCGGGAGTCAGGCGATATACCGCAAAAATCTGCCTTCCCTTCTCGGTGTCAACGTTAACGATGTCCGCTCTTGCGACCTTCATATTCGGAATGGCGACTATTCGTCCCTCGTATCGGGTTCTGATCCTTGTGGTTCTCAGGCCGATCTCTGTAACGACGCCGTCATATCCTTCGAGCTGGACGCGATCACCCACCCTGAACGGCTTGTCAATGAAGATGGTAATACTGCCGAAGAAATTGGCCACGGTCTCCTGAGCAGCAAGGGCAAACGCCAGCCCGCCGATGCCCAGTCCGGCCAGTACCGACGTAACGGGCAGCCCCGCATTGTCCATCGCCGTAATTACCGCAATGGTCCAGACCGCAATCCTGAAGCCCTTGCGAATGATGGGGACCAGATGATCGTCGAGATCGCTTTCTGTCTTTCTCGCAAAAGGTATCAGATATTCTTCCACGAGCGAGTCGAACACTCGCGTCAACAGCCAGGCCAGGTCGACGATGATAAGACCTACCACGACTTTGTCGATAATTTCAGCGGTATCTTTCTGAATTGTCAGCGGCCATTTCAGGCCGTAATATATGCCCACAATGACAACTGCGAAGACGAGCGGCTCTTCGCACATGTCGACGAGAATGTCGTCGAGCCGCGTCCTCGTCTTTGTAGCCAGGCGTTTAACCGTCTTGCCGATTAGCCAGTATAGGACTTTGCCGATGATCAGCGCACCGAGGATCATCCCGGCAGCAATAGCCCACTGTAACACCGTGTTGCCGTAAAAGAGTTTTGTAAGCATTCGTTCCTTTACACTCAATAACTCTCAGGAATCCTGTCAGCACAAAGCGTTTATGATACCAGTCGGGGCATAACTATTCAAGCAAAGATCGCACGTCGAGTTGATTTGCGCGTGCCTGAGCATTCTGGCAGGCAATATTTTGTCATTCCGACCGAAAAAGGTCGTAGCCCTGAGCGAAGCCAAAGGCGATGCGCAGCATCACGTAGCGGAGCAATCTGGCTTGGCAGGAATGACAGGCAATTTATTGATCCTCTGGACCGTCACCGTTTCCGGCCGGCTGGCCCGCAAGCGGGCCCGACTCCAGCAGCACGTTTATCTCCGGGCGCCGCAGCATTTCGTCAAGCTCTTTCAACTGTTTCTCTATCTCTGCGAGCGTCGCGGCATAGTAGAGTTCCGTATGGAAGAAGAAACAGGCGGTGTCGGCGTCGATCACGTGAACCTGGCCGGCCTTGAGTTCCGGCATGAGCAGGACCTTTCCGACGCTGAAATTCCTCAGCCGCATGTAATCGGTCCCGCCGTTGAGAACGGAAATCCGCTTCAGGGCGAGGGCGCGGCGTAAACGAATGACATCGTCTTCGTTCTGGATTAGAATCGTATGTCGTTTTTCTCCTTCCGGCGTGGGCTGGTTCAGCTCCCACAGTTTTTCTTTCCACACGTCTCGATCCGGACAGTCTATCAGCCGGATATGCGGAATGGGCTCTGTGCCCAGTTGCCCCGCTTCGAGCGAATCGCGGTCGTATTCGTATTCGATGGCCAGGGCCTTGTCGCCGAAGTCCTTCAGATTTCCTTTCTCGTCGGCCACGAGGTCTTCGAGCCACTCGACGTCGTAACCGCCAACGGTGGAACTCTCGAAATAGATGATCCGCGAACGCTCGATCTTCTCTGCAATATCAAGGCGTTTGATCACTTCGTAGATCATACGCGCGACAAGTATCATCTCGCCCGGTATTTCGTCCCGGACGAACGCACGGAAGGGTTCCACAGCACCGAGGCGGAAGTTCTGCTGGGCTACCTCGCGGGCCATCTGGCGATAATTGACAATCCGCTGGTTTTCCAGCAGGAATGACAGGTCGAATACGTCCTCGCTGCGGATTCGGTAGGAATCGCGGAACAGTTCGTTTCCGAAGCTGTCGAAGGCGTCCTCATCCTTGGGCAGCGACCGTCGAGCTACCCTCTGATCCGGAAGCACGTGGGGCGTAAGGACGATGATAACTTCGCGCTTCAGGTTCTCTCTTTTTTCTGCTCGAAACAGTATGCCCACGAGGGGGAGGTCGCCGAGCAGAGGAACTTTATCCGTGGTAAGGGTCTTGTCTCTGGAGACCAGACCGCCGATTATCAGCGGCGTGTTGTTGGGAATCCGTCCGTAAGTTTGCACGCGACGAGTAGACACGGTAGGGGCCGAAGCCAGAACGACATCTTGATCTTGCAGCACCAGGTCCTCACCCGGAACCTCGGCCGAGACGATTGTGTCAATCAGCATGTTGACTTCATCGCCGCTCTCGGTGATCCGCGGCCGGATGTTGAGAAGGATTCCAACCGGCAGATATTCGAAGTCGAAACTGACTTTCCCGCCGAAGCTGCCCTGCAGGCTGCTCGCAATCGGGATGTCCTGCCCCACACGAATTGTGGACTGTCGGTTATTGAGCGTCAGAACACTGGGCCGAGAAAGAATCTCCGCCTTCTCCGTGCGGATCAGCGCGCGAATGACCACCTGCCAGTCCCAGTCCATTTTGGACTCGAAAAGATCGCTGAGATTCGATAATTCCGCAATTTTCAGGTCGAGCGTATCCTCGTTCCCACCAGCACTCGAGGAGCCGCCGCTCAGACTCAGGACGTCACTGGTTCCCCTCCAGTTCCAGTTGATTCCCAAATCCCGTAGGCCCTGCTCGCTGATCTCCAGGACCATGGCGTCGATGAAGATCTGGCGGGCCGGACGGTCGATAAGGTCATTCAGGATGCGGCGAACCTCGCTGAATTGTTCCGGATGGGCCCGGTGGAACAGTACCAGCAGTTGGTTCATCGGGGAAGCAATTGCATTGTCGCTCATCTCCGAAGCAACGCCCGGCGTCAGCGAAAGCTTGCTTCCCCTGCCCCCGACCTGCGTCTTGGCGCCGATCAATCCGGTATACGTACTTTCGGGATCTTCGATATTCACCACGTACGGCAGTTTAGTGAAATCCACCTTCGGAGGCAGCTCCGTCGGGCTTTTCATAGTCGTTATACCCATACCCTGTAACATACTCATGGCCGCGGTGGCGTCGACATAACTCAACTGAACCAGTTTGGAATCGAGATCTCGCACCATCAGGTTGCCGCGTATCTCATTGAGCGAGGCAACGAGCCTGGTAACCTGTGGCTCCACCGCCTTCAGATCCGGATTGGCCGACAGCTTACCATCCTGGTCGACTACCACACCCATTATCCACAGTTTGGGCGGTTGTGAGAGGAAGTGCAGACATCCGAATCGCAGTACGGCAGTGCCGCGTTCGACCGGCCTGGAGAGTGTCCCGCCACCTGTGACTCGCGCCGGGGGCGCCGGCAGCGCATCGCCTACAATATCCGGCGCGGCAGTGTAGCCAAGCTCCGACTCCAGATGCAGCACCAGGTTCTCGTTCATTTCCGCCATCTCGGTCGTGCTCAGCTTGGGCAGGGCTACCAGGGCCGTCGTGTCCTGTGGTGTACCCGTGCTGCCGGCCATTTCCACCGCATCCGCCGCGCTGATCTCGGCCGGAGGACCATCGGCTTTTTGACCCTTGTTGCCGGCGTCGGCACTGAGGTTGTTCGGGGAAGTTGCGGGAGAAGTTTCGGACTTGCCGAGCTCCACGGCATCCAGCGCTTCAACCATTTTGCGCAAATCATTGGGATCTTCCTCTTCGAGAATCAGGCCGTTGGCAACTTTTGGCTCTTCGAGCGTAACGTTTTTGGTAGTTTCCGCTTCCGGCGTACAGCTCGCAGTCACCATGAAAAATAACGCACCTGTCACCAAGGCGAGCCTGAACCCCCTTTCAGCGGCCGGTTTCGACCGCACAGTCTGTGAGCATGTGGTACAATGTCTGCTGTTAAGCATTTAAAACATCTCCTTTTGCATCCCTGGGGCAATCATCACGTTCTGCACCGTAACATAAAGCGTTTATTGTCAAACGGATACCTCAATATACACAAGTGTCCGCAGTTAATCAACAATAATATTTCAGGCACAAATGTTCTTCGCGGCGAAGAAAAGGTTTTACAGTCTATACTCTCACCTGTATCATTAGAGCCTGCATCTGAGGACTAAAAAAGAGACATATCGCTCAAAAAAGTCACTCGGATAGGTTGGCAGTCAGTAATTCCGCTCAACTGTGATACTGAAGCCGGTTTCTTGTAGGAGACGCTTAAGATGCGCGTAAATTATGGTTTAATGGTACTCATGATTGCTTTTTCGCTCGTTCCGACGAGGGGTTGCAAAAAAACCTGCACGCCGCAACAGGTACTCGACAGCATCGTTTTTCAGTACAAATGGGTAGGTGATATCGATCAGATAGAATTTAACGAGCCCTCCGGGGCCTGCTGGCACAAAAGCCGCGAGACGCTCTTTTTGGTCGGTGATGAAGGCGATATCTGCGAGATCAAACGGGACGGCACTCTCGTCAAACAAAAGCATATTCGCGACGCGGATTTCGAGGGAGTGACGCATGACCCTTCCACCGGACTGCTATACGTCGTAATTGAAGAAGAAGAGATCGTTCTTGAAATCCATCCCGATACGTTTGAAATTCTCCGCGAATTCTCGATACCGAGACAATTTAATGGAAGGACGCTATTGAACGCGGGCGGTGAGGGAATCGAAGCTATTACCTTCGTGCCCGATGCGAAACACCCCGAGGGCGGCGTATTTTACGCGGCCAATCAGGCCTTCACCCTCGACGACGAAGAGGATGTTTCCGCCGTCTTCGAGATCGAACTGCCGCTGCGCAGCAGAAAGGGCAAGCCTCGAATCATCGATTATTTCTCGCCGGGTGTTATCGATCTTTCAGGTCTGTACTACGATACAAAAACGGATCACCTGTTTGTCGTAAGCGATGCGGCCAACATTATTCTGGAATATTCCCGGCAACATGAACTCTTAAGCGTGCAGGCCTTTCCGGGCGACAATCAGGAGGGCATCACGGCCGATCCCGACGGCTTTATCTACATCGCCCAGGATACCGGCGGTATCGTCAAACTCGAGTGGCTGCGCTGATTGTTCGTTCCGTCAAGATTAGCCGAAAGCTTTTTTCAGGTCCGGCGCCGAAAACGCCATTGCTATCAATGCATCATCCTCTTCAACAATGCATTCATCAGAGCCGTATTCTGCTGCGTGCTCCCTCGGATTCATTATGACCTTATCCCCTCTCCGTATGCCCAGCAGCACGACGGGGTTCTTATTGTCCTGCTTCTCATACAGCATGCGGGCGCATTCTCCGAACGGCTTGCCGACAAATACATCCGGGAAACGATCCCGGCGGACTATATAAATTTCATTGCCCTCGAAGGTGTAAGTCAGCAGGTCCTTATAAACCACGGAAAGCTGCTTATTCAGCGCACAATGCGCCAGAATACCCACCCCTATCTCCTCAGTGCAAATCGTTTCGTCGGCGCCGGCGTCGGTAAGGTGCTGGCTGTTGTCCAAATTGACCACTTCCGAGATTATGTGCGGCCGCCTGCGTTTGCACTCGCTCAACAACGCCAGAATAATCATTGCGGATTTCGCATCCGGGTCGGGACTCTGATTGTCGGCCAGCACAATAACGGTATCGGCCAGGCTGACCCGTGAGCGTTTCAGAGTCCCGTGGCGAATCGGATCCTCGTGTATGCAGTAAATCCTGTTGTAAGCGGGCATCCTCGACAATTCCTTCTCCTCAAGCCGCTTGTTGTCGATGATGACGATGTCGGCGTTGGGCTTTCCTTCAGGGTGGTGCAATTCTGAAATGACCCGCTTTCCGCGCTCGTTCCAGTTGCATATCACAATGTGATCGTTCAAATCCTTAGGCATTTTTATCACCTCGCTCTTTAAAAAGGCGGCTGCAAATCGACCGGCAACCGCACCAAAGAAGAATACGGTCAAAATCAGTATGAAGACTGAGGTAATACGACCGGCCAGCGTAACCGGGTAACGGTCCTCGAAGCCGCTCAACACATAAATTGTTATCGACCAGAATGATTCGCCGACGGTATCGAACGAGCGATTGTTGTATCGCTCGAAGAAGTACATGGCCATCGCTCCGAGAACGTAAAGACAGACGAAGATGATCACCAGCCGGACGTGCATGTGTCTGCCGGTGAACCTGCGAATGGCCGAACGGTATTTAATGACGTATCCGAGCAGGATAACGAACGCGAGGCCCCAGAGAATCACCGGCAGGTAGTCCATGAAGGTCTTCTTCAGCAGACCTTTCTCAGAATAATACTCTCTTGCCTGCGGATGGATCGGAATGATAGGGCGCATCTTGTGGTTCAATATCCCGTAGAGCGCTTCGCCGAGAGGTAAACGGTACTTGGTAAGGTCGGCCCCTTTAACGCCATGCTTCCTGCGAATGATCTCGGTTTTTTCGTAGATCGATTTGGTCAGTGTGTAGATGAAATCATCCGGCAGGTCCCGCCCCCGAATCTTCGTTTCCTCGAAGTTCTTTCGCGCCACAAGTATCGCTCGCACGCCGACCGTCTTTACCGGCTCGAGCTGCGTGCGATATGTTTCGGCCGGTATCGATGTATAAACAAAATACGGAAACTCCCGCATGAGCTGCTTCGCCAGACTCTCGCCGATGGGGATAAGGGTTACGTAATCCTGCAGCGAGATGCCGTCCACAGTGTCCGTCAGAAGCGGCGTAGGCACGCCCGCAGTAACCACCGCGGCGTCCAGCTCATTCTCCAGCAGCATCCGTCGGGCCTCGTCGAAGCTGCACCGGACATCCGTCAGGTCCGAAGCCTCCCAGCCGGCCAGAGCAAAAATAAGGGTAGCGCTGTTCGGAAAGTTCTCCGGCGGAGAACCGGTGCGTATCCGCCGCCCCTTCAACTGGTCGAGATGGGCGATGCCGCTTTTTTTGGTCGCAACGATCTGAATAAGCTCGGTATACAATGATGCAATTGCCAGCGCCTTGCTCGAAGGCAGTGTATACCTCGCCTGGCCCCTGCTGAAATAATACACCGTGTCATTCTGAGCCAGAGCGAGGTCAACCTGCTCGTTATCTATCAACTGCAGATTCTCTGCCGTGCCGCTGGTAGAGACAACTTCCACTTCGATGGTATCAGGATAAGCGTCCTCGATGAGCCGCTTAATGCCGTTGCCCATCGGATAGTAAACGCCGGTCGTGCTTCCCGTCGCTATGCGCAGCTTGATCTTGTCGCCCGTTGCGTCCACCGCTCTGGCTACGGCCGGACAACTCAACTGAATCAGGATCGCTGCAGCAACAGCGGCTAATACCGTCTTGAGGTTTTTCGGTCTCAAAGTCCTATTAGTCTCGTTAAGCGCTTATTTAGCTTCGTATTTTCATTCGGGGCTGTTTTCTCCTGGGAACGCCCATACATACGAGACATTATAGCTTACACGAACAGCGGCAAAAAGTACAGACATTCCGAGCTTTTTGCCGCTCGATTCATGAGAGTTGCTCCTGTCTGACAACACCTTCGGCCGCCAGGTCCCGGCACAGCTTCTCGATCTGCTCGGTGCTTGTCTCCGGCACGGAGATCGCATTGTTCAGAACAATCGTTTTCTTGCCGTGCTGCAACGAGATTCGGCAAATTGCCCGAATACAGTCTTCCGGCGCTATTCCCGTAACGTACACTGACCCCACCCTCGGGTCGGAGACCAACATATCCATTGCGGCATTCTCCGGACCCGGAGTTGCAGGATTTTGGGCTTGAACGCGTAATTTGGAAAAAACACTGCCCGCAGGTTTATACAAATTATCTGGCAGTTCTTCGCCATAAGTCTCGAAATCTGCTCCCGGAACCCGTGAAGCGGCACCATTTTCGGTCGACGTGCTTCCCATCGGCGTGCAGCACTTTGTGAAGACCACGGCCATGGCCATGGTCTCGGCGAGACGAAGCGTGTCGTTGAGCGAGCCTATAAATTTGCCGTTATTATGGTCCCCGGCAGAATCATCCTGCAAACCGGCGACGAATAAGACGTCCCGCTCCATACCGGTGGCTTTGCCGGACTGACGGGGATTTGCACTTGCGGAGCGACCAAGATGCGAGCGGCATTCCCCGGGCTCCGGCGGCAGTTGCCCCGTGAACAGCGGGCAGTCGCCCATATTCGTGAGGCCCCTTGTATACAGCAGCCAGTAGACGATCGGAATCGTGATCAGTACTATAATGGAATCCGGGATGCAGTCGATGAAGAGTTTGTACAGCCGGTGGCTGTTCTCACCCGCCGGGGCGAGCCAGTAGATCAATATCAACACTATCGACACGAACGTTGCGATAATCGAAAGAAGATCCTTGGTCTTGTCGCGTCGCACATCTATTCCTTTGCGTAATCACCTTGTAAACGAATTCTCCTGCCATATTACAAATATTCCGATCCTCTTTCCACCGAATTCTCATAATGCACCCACAAGCAGACATGGCAAAACGAGCAAAAAGGTAAACCCCTTGCCCAAATTATAGGGTGCGATGATTCACACCAGTAATTCTGTTACATCGCTTCTGCGTGCAACTTCAAGTCAAGAGCTGAAATAGCTTTCAGGATCGTATCAAATGCCGGGATTCTGTCACCGGATAGAGCTTTATAAAGGCTCTCGCGCGACAGACCCGCGTCGCGTGCGACCTGCGACATGCCTTTGGCACGAGAAATATCTCCAAGAGCCTTGGCAATGAAAGCAGCATCGCCGTTTGCGTCCTCTAGGCAGGCTTCAAGGTAAGCCGCCATTTCCTCCGGAGTCCTCAAATGTTCGGCAACGTCGTATCGTGTAGTCTTGGTCTTAGCCATATTAACACGCAAGCCATCAATCCATTTTGCGAACGTATCCGTCTTGCGAATTTCAACCACGCGATCATTGTAGCCTGTCGGCTACAAGCAGTCAATAGTCATTCAAGAGGATTTCAGTTTATTAGTACTTCATGAGGCCGAATATTCGCGGAAAAAGTGCCTGAGACTCTCCGCGAATTATCAGCATTAATCTGCGGGTGACTATTTCTTACTCTGCGATTCTAAAAGCTGTTTGTTGAAGACGTAAACTCTGATCTCTTGCTCGGAGGTTTCTTCGCCTTCGAATACGACTGTAATCAAATGCACGCCGATATGAGCCCATTCAGGTCTCCGTTTGATATATTCCCAGCCGTCTCTTTTTATCAATTTCATGCCGGATAATGGGCATCACGATCAACAGTTCAATAAGCGTAAAACCCTCTAATTGCACTATCGGTTTTAGTTTTGGCTCATCATTTTGCATTATATTACTGTAGTATTTAGACAGAATTACACTATACTGAAACGACCAGCAAGAATATGTTGAAGGAATCTGCTATGGATTATAACCGCGTCAAATTCAGCGGACACGCGATCCGTCAAATGTTTGATAGCGGATTGAAGCAAGAGGATGTGCTTACCGTTGTTAGCGAGGGTGAAGTCATTATCAATTATCCTGATGATACACCATATCCGAGTTGCCTCGTGCTCGGATTTGTGCGACACGTTCCAATACACGCTGTTTTTGCAGTTGATGAGCAGCAGAAAACAGCCATAATAGTAACAGCTTACGTACCCGATCCTACGATTTGGACGAATGACTTCAGAAGGCGGAAAGGTTCACAATGAAATGTGTTATCTGCAAACAAGGTCAAACGCATGATGGTATGACTACCGTCACACTTACACGCGGCCAAACAACTGTTGTTATTAAAGATGTGCCTGCTGAAATCTGTGAAAACTGCGGTGAGTATTATCTCGACGAGGAAGTTACAGAGAAAGTGCAGGCCTTGGCCGAGCGGGCTGTTCTGAATGGTGCAGAGATCGAAGTATTACGGTATGCGGCTTGAAGTATAAATTACCGAGTATGCAGGATAGATGAGGCTTTTTCAAGACGACGCGGCATCTGTACGGACGCGCGATCTTTATCATATAGATGTCGTCATGACGTTTTCTATGAGAAATATCCGTAATTTCCTGCCGAACCTTTCCCTCTTCATCAACTCCGGTTTCGATAGCAGCTAATTCGTACGCACTTTCTTTTGCTCTATTGAGACAGGGCAAAAGGATACTCACCAATAACAGGGAATTTAAAGGTGTCCGGTACATTTTCTCATGCACTTCCCGAGTTCGGCTATTGTGAAATCCGTTGGGCTGCTCTATCAAACGCGTAATGTTCATAGTTCTTTCGCCACGGTTTTTCCTTGCTCGGCATATAACTCCCTTGCACTCGGCGTATTTTACCTATTGTCCCAGGGAAAGACAAACAATTTTTTGACAGGATTACAGAAGTAAACTTTCGCACTTTTGTTAGTGGTTTAGGCTGCTGGGGCTAACGCCTCCA
>CAZRBG010000004.1:0-165866 GCA_964598225.1 uncultured Pirellulales bacterium | reverse complement strand
ATATCGGCTGTTGTGCCACAATAGCCCAAATATTTAGTTGTGATGACGCACTAGTTTACAAGAAGCATCACAGTTCTGAGCACTTGAGAATTCTTGTGTGTCTCTTTCCTCCGCGCCTATGGTATCAGGCGGATTGTAGTCGAGCTGAGTACCCAAGGAAAACTATCTGATAGGACGGTGGTGGTGACAAATACATCGTGTGAACTGAACCACGCGTACCAAAACGCGTACCAAGCTTGCACCTTTGGTTCTACTTTGGTGCTACGTTGGTCTACCATCAGTTTCATAAGTCTTTAATTTTCAAGTATTAATCGTTTAGTGCCAAATACTTACAAAGGGAAGCTTCGGCTTAAAAGGCCGTTGCTCTACCAACTGAGCTACACTCCCGATTCTTAAAACAAAAGAGATTACACCATTTGATACCTGTTGTCAAACCTATTTGTGCTGTGATTTGTGCTGTCTTGCAACCGAAACCGAAGACTACCTAATCAGAAAGGCCATACCACGTCTACTCGACCAATCCGGTGGGATTTGAGTAGCAGATTGCGCACAGCTCCGCCGTTGTCGGGCGGCTTCATGGCGTCTCAGGTTAGCAGAATTAGCAGATTGGGCGACTTGGGCTTAGACGACTACGGAGATTCAGGATGGGTCGGGTTTAGTCGGTCGAGGTCGCGGGGTGGAAACCGTCGTATTGGCTGAATAGGTCTCTGGTGTCGGTCACGAACTGGAGCAGCATGCCGATTTTACTCTTTACGTGGACTTTGCGGTAGATGTTGCGGGTGTGAGTTTTGACCGTGCCGGGCTTAATTCGCAAGACGCTGGCGATCTTGCCGTTCCTGTGCCCCTGGCAGATAAGCTCGGCTATCTGCCGTTCACGGGGCGTCAGGTCGTACCGGCTCTGGACGTACGACCACTGCTTGTCGTTGAGCAGGATAACGTCAGGACGGCTGCCCGCCGCAGCCTTGGTTTTGTGTTTGAAGTTTTGAGTATCCGGCGTTTCAATCATGACTATGTACCCTCCTTCAATTTCTTTTGCAAGAGGCGGGCCTCGCGCTCATCCGCCTTCGACAGGCCGCCTATATCGGCCTGCAGAGCAAGGGCCTGGTTCACGCGTGCGAGCGCCTCTTCTTCTTGTCCGAGTTTCTCAAGTGCCCTGGCGAGGTAAAACCGCGTCGCCACACTTGGCGGTGTGTTGCCGGGACCGCGCTCGAGACATCTGGTGAAATCGCGAACGGCTTTTTCGAATTCCCCGAGTCGGTAATAAATAATGCCGCGAGTGTCCACGAGATCAAAATAATCCGGTGCAACCTCGAGCCCCCGCTGGGCCAGTTCGAGTGCTTCAGCGTACTTCCCCTGGTCCTCGGACATTATCCAGGCAAGATTGTTAATCGCTATGAGGTTGTTGGGATCGGCTGAGAGAACCCGATTATACTGGATGACCGCTTCGGCGGTTCGGCCGGTGGTTTGCAGCATTATGGCAAGAGCAACCATGGCTTCGGTGCATTCAAGATCATCGCTGAGGATAGCCCGAACTATACTCTCAGCTGCTTTCCTGGCCCGCGTGTCACCTATCGGCAACAGGTCCGCTGCAATGGAAACTGCGATGCTGCTTTGCTTTTTGTGCTCACGATACCAATCAATGGTCACTTCGCTCATCTTATCCCAAAGACGATCTTCTTTGAGCAACTGCGCGTATTCGAGCAACGGGGTCGGATCATTCGGCTCAGATTTGAGCAGCGTCTGGAATTCCTTGTGCGCTTTGTGCTTGTTTCCGTTTTCGTACAGTACCGCAGCCATCTCAATCGCGTATTGCCTGTGGTCTGACTTCCCAGCGTTTCTCAACTGTTTTTTAAGCAGCGCCGTCGCTTTCTTGTGCTCGCCCGCTCGTCGATACGTTCTGGATAAAAGCAGCGCAATATGAACATCTCCGGGGTCCATACTGTGCAGCCTCTCAAGTGTGGGAATGGCCAATATCGGCGAACGGGCCGCCTCAGCTCGGGCCTTGAGCAACAGCAGGTTCTTTTCTGTGGGCCTGTGAGCGAGGCCGCCCAGAGCGGCATTCATGGCCTTGTCCGATTGTCCCTGACTGATGGCAATTTCACCCAGTAACAACCATGCTTCACTTCTCCTGGGACTTCTGGCGGTTATTCCATTAAGCAGCCGCTCGGCCTCCGCGATAGAAGGGCCCGTGGCTTCTATAAGCAGAGATCGCGCTTTATGAAGCAGCAGATCGACGTCGTCGGGATATGATTCCAGAGCTTCCTCGAGGACCGCCCTGCCTTCGCTTACGAGAGCCGAATCTCCAGAGGTAAGGAATAACGAAACGGCCCTTTTCTGGATGCCAAGATCATGGGGGGCCAGAGACAAAGCATGTTTTATATTTGTTACGGCCTGGTTTTTGCGGCCCCGGGAGCGGAAAAAATCGCTTCTTGCCGCCCAAGCCTCGACCGAGTTGGGTTCGTTACGAACGGCACTATCGAGGTCATTCCGTGCGCTTTCAAAATTGCCAACACTCGCATACGTACGAGCACGAAGGATATAAGCAGAAGCGTTGCCGAGCCTGTCGACGATATCACTGGAAAGCTTTAATGCCTTGTCAGGTTTGCTTTGAGATAGATATAGCTGAATCCGGGCTGCGGTCACCGGCAACGAATTCGGATCACGCTGTTCGAGAGTTTCGAGCAACTCGGAAGCCTCACCATACCCCTGCTGCTGCATCTTCAACAGAGCAAGCGACAGATAAGCATCCCGGTTGTTGGGATCATTACTCAGAATTTCCTCTAAAACGCCTGACGCCCTATCCAGTCGGCCGCGTCGCAGATGGCCCTGAAGTTGAAAATCTCTGAGTGCCGGATGTGAAAGCTTTTGTTCGGAAGCTCGGTTAAGAATCTCCTCGGCCTGATCGTACTCCTGTGCCTTATAGAGCGCAGCAACAGTCGGTATAATCACACGGAGATCGTCGGGAGAACGGTTCAATGCTTCGCGGTATGTCGAAATCGCTAACTTCAAGGCGCCTGCCCGCTCATAAGACTTCGCCAGCAGAATCCGGCTGGCCTGATCGTCGGGATTGGCCTTGATATTTTTCTGGAGGATCGAGACTACCCTGGCATAACGATCCTTGAAATCATCCGATGCAAACCATATCTTCGCCTGCTCATATCGCCATTGCCACCCCTGCTCACCCTCGAGAAGCTTGATGTCATCGACGAGACGTTGCGACATATCGAGATTCTTGACAGTTCGTTTACACTGCAGAAGACGCCTCTTGATCGGAATGTCTTTCGGCAGTCTTTTTTCCAGCTCCGTCAGCAGTTGGAATTCCTCGTCATCCTTATCCCGGGAGGCGTAGAAGCCGGCGAGCATTAAGCCTAATTTCCGCAGAGCAGTTGGTTCGTCAATTCTATTAATCGCATTCTGCAAAACCTTCTCACACTGCTCGTGCTTTCCCTGACGATCCAGGAGCACGCCGGTATATCCCACTAATTTGGCGTCGCTGGGAAATTTCACTATGGCATCCTGCAGCTTGGAGATCGCCTGATCCGTTTTGTCCTGAGCGGCAAGCAGCTCAGCCTCGGCTAAAGCAATCCTGCTTTTTGAAATCCCCGCCTGTTGGAGTTCCCGAATCAACAACTCGGCTTCGTCAAATTTTTTCTGTTGCAAAGCAAGGGTGAACCGTACATTTTTAATCTCAGCATCATTCTTACCTCTGTTTTCCAGAGCTGATAATTGCTTTCCAATATCGCCCCACGTCGCGACGGCGGCGCGGTTCTGATCGCTCGGTCGCGCATCCAGGAGATGCATTTGCGCGCGCAGACGCAGCAAGTCCGCGGCGGGGTTATCGGGTGACAGTTCTTTCGCCGCTCCGACGTGCTCCAATACTCCAGCCCAATCTCCATCCTTTGCCAACAATCCGGCCAGAGCCAGATGCCCTTCCGGAGATTCCCGATTCTTTGAGATTAGATTTCGTAATTGCTGCTTCGCCGACTTTGTATCGCCCAAGTCAGACAATGTCGATGCCAACGCCAATCGGACCTGGGTGGTTTTATTGCCCGCCTTTATTGACTCTTTCCAATGTTTCACAGCCTCAAATTGTTGACCGCTTTCAACAGCAACAAGCCCTTTGAGAAATTCAACTGTGGCGCGACTTATTGCTTTCTGTTGAAGTTTGTCTATACAATCGTTGGCATCTTCAAGCCGATCGGCCAGTACGTACAGCTCGGCGGCCATAGGCATAAAATCCCACGGTTGAGAAGCGAGTTCCCCCAATCCGGACTCTGCTACATTCAGCATCTTTTCTTTTGATTTGGACTTCAATGCAAGTCCTGCCCAGACTTTCCAGAGATCCTGATTCGCCGCATCCGCCTTCCGCACCATTTCAAGCTGATCTTCCGCCTCTTCCAATCGTCTAACGGCGATCAGTTCTTCTGCAAGTCGCAACCGTACATTCGGATCGGACAGGTCACATCTTTCAGCTTTTTCGAGGTCAGCCAGAGCTTGGGTAACTCTTTCATTTCTCCGGTTGAAACCCGCGCGAACGATGTAGGCCAGAGCTGATGACGGATTGGCTTCAACCGCCCGATCGAACAGAACGGCAGGATCCTCATCGAAATCCTCAGGACGCTGTTCCAGGAGCCTGCCCAGCGTTTCATAGGTCGGAACCTGGTTAGGATCTTCTTCCACGATGGCTCTCAATTCCGTTGCCGCCTCTTCGAATTTTCGCTGTCCGATCATTGCAAGGGCGAGCATTCTGCGAAGCTCGACATCCGGCGTTACTGCAATATACCTTCCGGCAATAAGCTCGGCCTCGCCGTAACTTCCGATTCCTAAATATAACTCTGTCAGTCGCGTAGCAGCCTCTGAATTACTTTCATCCAATCGCAAGATGGTACGATATGCCCCTTCTGCCTGTTGAACGTCGCTGCGTTTGATGGGTCTGACGTTTAGATGCGCGTCGGCATATTTTAGCAATGCTGATATGTCCTTCTGTTCGACAGCCAGATAGGCGCCGAGATGATCTGCCGCCTCCGTCCAGCGGTGCTCCTGGTAAGCCTTATTGCCGAGCCTAAGTCCGCGTTCGGCCCGGTCTGCTTTACGTATCTGGCGGACCCAGAAGGCTCCGACGCCCAATACACACACAGTGATCACCAAAACAATAGCCAACTTCCAGTTGAAATATCTCGCTGACATCTTCCCACCCTTTCTCGAACTCTAAAACTGGCTAATGAAATTATCCAAAAGCTTCTTTGCCGTTTGCCAACAGGTCATTAAGTCCATCCTCAAGGACAAATTCCTGACGTACGTGGTGTCATAATGTATCCACTCCTGAAAATCCCTCATCGGCTCGCGCGTTCTGTACAACTGCCAGAGCCCTGTGATACCGGGCCGAACCGACAGTCTGGCGTCGCGCCAGGAGGGGCACAAGGTATTCTCCGACTCAGGCGAAGGCCGAGGTCCGACAATGCTCATCTGGCCGAAAAGAACATTGAAAAACTGGGGTATTTCGTCAATGTATGTTGCTCGCAGAAACCTTCCGACACTACTGATCCGCGGATCGTCTTCCATCTTGAACTGCGGGCCGTCTACCTGACTGACAAACCGCAGCTTATCCTGCAACTGGGCCGCCCCTGTAACCATTGTCCTGAATTTCAGGCAGCCGAATACCTTCCCATGCAATCCCTGTCGCTTGTCGGCATAAAAAACAGGCCCAGGAGAATTCAGCTTAATCGCCAGCGCGATAAAGGGTATTACCGGAGCAAATAGAATCAACACCATTAACGCCGCCACAAAATCGGCTGCTCGCTTGAGGCATCGTGCATAAGAGAGTCTGGGCCAATGGCGAAAGACCTCCCGCGATTTCTGCCGCAAAGTGGAATCGTACAATAGAGACGATCCGGCTCTTCGGTTTCGATCGGCGTGCTTCCAACCACAGTCACGTCCTTCAATAATCCGATTTCGCACAATTTCGTTCTCGGGCACACGGACGGCCGGCCCGATGATCGACCAACCTACAACAGCCCCGGTTTCGACCGCTGCGCCATCGCCAATGATCGACGGCCCGATGATGACCGCCTCGGGGCCGATATCAACGTTATTTCCAAAAAGAACCTTTCCGACAATCTTTGCGTTGCCAGATATGGACGACGAATCGCCTGCACTCGGTTCAATACCGCCGTTTCGCGAGAGCATTTCACAGCACGCACAGAGCATCCCTTCTTTTGTCTCAAGGTCAAGAGCCGCACCGCCGACATCAACCGCCCGCAATTTCCGCCGGGCCGATTGACAGTTCCGGGACAATTCGGAAAAGTACAAAGGCAAATTGCCGTCGGATAGCAATTGTCCTAAAACATGGGCTCTTATGAAAAGATGATGAGGCCAGTCATCAGGCATAACGGCAAACTCGGCAGTGTCTGAATAGAATCGACGAAAACCCGCTACATTACCCTCGGATGTCAACCTTACTCTCTCGCTCGCGACCAGAAGATCAGGGTTAGCATTAACTGCCACCAAATCCGCGTCGGCATGAGTCAGTACCCTTTGTACAAGTTCGCGATCGATTGTTGTTAGGAATCTACCATTTGAAATGACACACCATGAGTCAACCGAACTTACTTCCTCAGGCCGAAGTGAAAACGCCGAACCTAACGGCAAATTCTCTTTGTAGCCGATTATCTCCGATCCGAAATCGGAGCGATCGGGTTGCATTTGCCGGTTTGATCTCGAATTGATCTCCCATTTTTCAGGAACCATGTAAATCGTTTCGCTGGATAACCGCACTTTGGGCGAGCGGCGTTTCCTGCCTCTCTTTGAGCGATGGTTCAAGCCCATTGGCATTGCACTGAGCACAACGCCCGCCAAAGGCTCCGCGGCCAGAGCAAAGCGAAGCAGGTTGGCCCCGCTTTCATCGACACAGCTATCGCGCAAAAGGATCAGATTCATGGATTCAGCCAATTTTCGATATCGGGATTCTGCAGCCAATACGATTCACACCTTCAAATCAGAGTTCCCTAACCCTCATCGGACATGTCGAGATCGTCGGAACTGTCCGGCTCGCCTTCCATTGAGAACATCAACTTCCTTCTGTGAAGCCCGGCGGATTCTCTTGTCTGGGCGCTTTGTGTATAGTAGCCGTGTCCCTGCCGGTAGTAGCCGTGGCCAGCCTGAACACTGCTTAGAACCGTGCCCAGGACGTTGACGTTGATCTGCACCAACCGCTCTTTGGCCTCTCTGAGGTCCGGCAAGGTTGTATGGCCGGCATAGCTGACCAAAATAGCCGCCCCCCCTATTTTGGCCCACACAAGAGCGTCGGGAAAACCAAGTGTCGGCGGCGTATCAATTATGACGTGATCGTATTTCTTGCTGATCGCATCGATTCGTCTGGCGGTTGACGGCATCGCCAGCAGTTCGTACGCATCGGTCGTATTGTCAAAATCAGCAGCCAGAACGTCGAGTCCCGTCGATGCCATCGAATAGACCGCCTGCTCGAATTTCACGCCGCAGAGTACATCCTGCAGACCCCTGGTGCCTTTCGGAAGATTCAACAATCGCGCGACATCGGGCTTCCTCAAATCGCCATCGATAAGCAGCACCTTCTTGCCCGACTCGGCCATGCTCGTAGCAAGGTTCACGGCAAATGTTGTCTTTCCTTCTTTCATCCCGGGACTGGTGACGACCACTTTTCTCGGAACGCCGTTATCGCCGAGCAGACCCAGGTTCGCACGAATGGTTTGATAATCGCCGACGATCTGCTCCGGCAGATAAGCCGGCTTGACTGTGTCCAGACTGGTGGTTGTACCGATTATTCGGATACCTATGCGTCTTGAAACGTCGTCGGGCGTCCGCAGGCTTTGATCCGCTCTGTCTCTCAGTATTGCCATGCCCACGCCGCACGCAAGCGCCATAAAAATGACCGCGGCCGTAAGCTTTGGGCGTTTGTCACTTATGGAAGTCAGATCGGCGTTGTAGTGCACCGAAATGCGCGCCGGACGTTTGGCCTGTAACTCCAAATCCTGGATGCGGGCGACTACGGCGTCAAACCTTTGTTTGGCGAAGTCAAGCTTGTCCTCGAGATCCATAATCTCCAGTTGCTTTCGGCCGACTTCGACGGTCTCAACATCTTCTTTATTTATCTGTTCTTTCAAACGCTTTTCCAAATCCCTTTTTTGTTCCAATTCGCTGCGAAGGGTAGCAAGCCTCCTGTCGGCCGCCGCCGCTGCTTCCTTGGCCACCCTTTCGTCGAATTCCTGGCCGGCTCGTTGCTTCAACTCCTTGAGGCGCTCTTTCAATGCCTTGAGGTGCGCGGTCTTATTCCGCAGTTTCTGATTCTCAGGCTGTAGAGTCTGCCTGTCGATGATAAGCTCCTGCTCCAACTCGGTGATATTCGGTATAAAAGCTACAACTTCCGGATCCTCGTTAATGTAATCCTGCCTCATCTGAAGCAGTTCGGCGGGCGATATAGCCTGCTCGGGTGAGCGTTCGAGCAGCGCGACCTGTGCTTCGAGGGCCATACGGTCGGCCTCTACTGTCGTAAGTGTATCTAACAGTCCTGCGACCCGATCCAGCATCATTTGCTGCCGCGGCTCAAGGACAGTATCCCCGAATTCCTGTCCCAATTGGTATATGCTCTGGCGATAGTTTTCTATCTTAGCCGCAAAGTCGTCGCGCTCATCTTCAAGGACTTGAAGTTGCCGGTTCTGCTGCTTGACGGTACTGTCAACTTCGATCTCCATGTAAGCGTCGATAAAAGCATCCACGATCTGCCTGGCTTCCTCCAGATCTGTATCCTTCATGGATATTCTAATCAATTCACTGTTACGATCGGCGGCAACATTGATTGTCCCTTCGGATACTATGGCCATCTTCAGTCTGTGCGCCGGCTCAGCCTGGTAGTCCATGGCGCCTCCTCCGGTGCTGCCTGTCAGGGAAATTCCCAGCTTTCTTTCCAGTTTAAGCAGCAGTTCCGGCGGCTTGTCCTTAAAGAAAGACAGGTCTCTGTCTTTTAATATGTCCGCTACGCGCTGGATCACGGTACTGCTGGTGACCTTTTCAGCCTGAGTGTTCATGAAGCTTTCGTAATTCGTTATTTCCTCTTCGCTGGCTCCCGTGACGGGATTTTGTACGTCGGGTTTGAATCTGATTGCCCCGGTGACGACGTATTCCGGCTCGATGTGATACCATACGATGGGCAGCCCTGCACCGCACGCCAAAATAAACACCGAAAGCACGATGTACCAGCGTCGAAGTATACCTGAAAACAAACTGGGTGATCCTCCTCCGCCGGAATCGGGCTGAGCCTCCAGGTCTACGAGTTCGTTTTCTCCTTCGTGGTAATGATAGTTCTCCAATTCATTCATGTCTTTCACTCCTGCGAAAATGACCTATAAGTTTGACCGGGTTCTTAGCGCCGTTTTTCGCGCTGGCGCGTGACGCTCGCCCGAATATGATTCTCATCAACTATGTCTCGTAATTACTATCGCTTCTTCCTCGACAGGCAGTGTCGTCAATTTAGTCAGAAGCCAAAGCTCTCCAACTACTGCCGCAAGCGCCAGCGGCATCATCGCATACCCGCCGAAGTCATGGAATACGCCCTCCCAGTATTCACCTTCAAGCACAGTAAAGAACATCGCGGTAATTACCAATCGTATCGTGTTGCACAACAAAGCGATCGGCAGGCTCGAAAGCAAGACGATCAACTTTTCCCACCGCTTCCGGTCTACCAGCAAGACAACAAGGCCGCTTATTACGAAAAATGCTGTTATCATCCTCAGCCCGTTGCAAGCCTCGAGCACCGCCACACTTACATCCTCACCAATTCGAATAATATTCCCTTCCTGCACGATTTCGTAGCCTATTACTTCGAGACAGAAAACTGCCGAAGAGGTCGCATATCGTTGCAGAGTCAATCCGACGTAATTCTTGATGGGAGTGGGCCACGGCAACATTAAACATAAAAACAACAATATCGGCCAAATCTTCCTGAGACACTGCCAACCGAAGAGCAGCAGAGTCAATGCTCCTGCGCTCAGGACGACAGACAGCTTCTCGGGCCAACTGTACGTTAAGAACAGGCCGGTAAACCTAAACGCCTGGACAAATACGAAAGCAGCCAGACCCCATGCAGACGGTTTGATCGAGCAGCGAGCGATATCCTCACGCCGCGTCCAAAGAACGTACGCAGCCATAAAGGGAACCAATAGGCCTGATGAATATTCATCGCTTTCGATCCAAAGGCTCCAAAGATCAGAGAGGGCTTGCTGATAAGACCATATAAAAGCGACAAAAACTATAATCGATCCGAGAAACGCAAGGACGGTTCTTTTATCGAACCGAGCCCAGCCGGGCAAGGCATGGCCGACCTTCTCGAACAACGACAGCAGATCGCGCTTAACATCGAGTACAAGATCTCCGGCATTTCTCAACGATACACCGATTAGACTGATTAAAGTCGATAACGGCTTAGTTCCCGAAATAGATTCGGTTGGATTGGATCCATTCTTGGACGCATTCCTAACCGCCTCGTACTGAACAACGCTTCCTCTCGCGATGTTCACATCGGAGTCGATTACGGCGCCTTCGATCCGACAATTCCGGGCTATCTTTGCACCGGACCATAGGACGCTGTCGGAAACAACCGAGTCGGTGGATACCGCCGCGTTACGTTCAAGTACTGCCGGGCCCAGTACGACAGCTCCACGGGAAATAGTAACATCGTCCATTATGACGGCCGGGCCACATATTCTTGCATCCGCTTCAATTCTTGCTTTCGTCGACACCCACACATCCTGTGTCTCGCCGTCTTGGAAAGGCTCGACATCACCACATAAATCAGGAGCGCTCTCAATGCAGCGTTCGACCGCAGCCAAGTACTCTTGTCGATCTTTGAAGCTTCCGGCATCGCGCTGCAATTGTGACGCTCGAACCGTTTTCCCGGCGATAAGCAACAACGGAATCAAGCCTTCTTTTATGTCGAAGTAACCTACTTCCGGAATATGTTGAAGAATGTCTGAGTTACAGAGATATATGCCGGATGCCCGCCTGTTGTGTACTTCTTTGCCGAGGCAGGGATTTAGGAATGCTGTCAAATCGGCCCGGCCCCGCTGATGCTCACGTATCAACCAGTCAATATCGGGCGGAAATGTCGTGCTGGCGGGAACGACAATAAGTAACTCATCCGATTTGTCGTCAGCAGCGTCGCGAATGCATCCCGCCGTGCCTACCGGCAAGAGTTCATCATAGAATTCCAAATGCGAGCGATCATCTGCTCGAATCGACTCGGCCAGCAATTGCCGCTCACCGTTGCAACAGAGAACCGCCTGCCTGATTCCCTGATCCGCCAGGTGAGACAACAGGCGTTCCAACACGGGTTTGCCCAGAACGGGCCATAATGCCGTCGGCACATTGGATGCCAGCGGGCATCGCCCAAAGTCCCGAGCCCCAACAAGGATTACAGCCTTAACATTCAACTTTCGGACTTTTTCGGCCATATTGAAGCCAAATGAACCTGCTAAGCAAAGACACCCTCTCTAATATCTCCAGACGGACTAAGGTAAAGACTACCCTCTCCAACAAAACATAAGAGCCAGAGAACTCGAATAGTTCAGGAAAAGCTCTATAGATTATTGACAACTTCGGCAAGCGTCACCAGTAACTGTTCCGCAACCCTCCTGCGACCGACGGCATTGAGGTGTCCCCCGTCATCGGTGTATTCAGGGACCATGACACATACATTTTGCGGTTCTTTGTCGGCATGACATCTCAAACCACTCGGACCGACCGATTCGGCCAAAGCCAGATCGAAAAGAGGCTCGATTCCATTGTAAGCATCGGCCAAGAGCCTGTTGTAACGATCCCGTACGACATTGTCGTCGAGAACGCCGGGTTTTCCCATCAGCGCTTTTACCGACTGCTTCAGGCCGCCAAACGCGCTCTTCGGCAGCGAGCGTATAGGGACCGTTACGTGCAGGAATTTCGTTCGAGGATATCGGTTCTTAAGCCTATCCAAAGCAGCGACATAATTATCCAGGATTTCCGCGGGATCCGAGTCTCTGAAAATGTCAACGTAACAGAACTTGAAAAAAGCGATGTCAACCCTGTCGCCTACGCCGGAATCCAGTATTTCCTCGAAGTTGCGTATCTTCGATATCGGGTCCGTGTTGCGGCCGATCCGCGAGTGCGCAAAAATCGGCCGCCCGAACTGACCCGGATCACGTGTTTCAACAAGATTGAGATTGATATAACCATGGTAGTGCAAAATATCTTCTATGCCGTCAACGATGTTGTATCCGACCGATTGATGTCCGAAGAATATTTTGGATCGGGCAAGACTTTGCCAACAATCTTGCGACACTTTTTCGGCCGCCGGAAGCATTATCCTGTCTATGTTCGTTTCCGTTCGCATTTTCAACTAAACGAAGTGCAGGACATCACCCTGCCTCTGCATCCGCCAGGTAAAACTGTCTCGGTACTCAGATTCCAAGGCTGTTTTTAACTTCTTCGATCTGCTTCGCTGGAAACGGCCGGGCGAGTCTGTCCAGGCCCTCTTCCCTTGTCATACACCCAGTCCGAACCAACTCCGCTATTTCGTAGGCATACGGATTAACACCGAACATGTTCAGATGTACCTGATTGGCCAGGGCATTGAGCAGACAATTGGTCGAGTTCGCGTCCGTGTCGTCGGGTTTCTTCCATCCGTATCTTTCCGCCGCCTCATAAATGGCATCTTCGTTATAATCCGCAAACGCCAGCGGATTCACACTATGGGGAAAGTCCTCGGTCCTGTCAAAATGTCTTTGCTCAAGAAAGAACGGCTTGATCACGTCGCCCACTCGCTCGGACAAGGGCCGCAACAGTGTGTCCTGCATTGTTCTTATCATCTGCGGATTCGTCTTCACGACGGCGGTCGCCATCGGCGCCTGGCCCGGTGACATCCCGAATATTAAAAACGGTATCCGTTGCTCGATTGCCAGTCGAAACCCGATAAATCGCACCATAGAAATACAGCTCGTGCATATACTGGACGCCCTGGCCATCGCTTTGGCCGAGTACATATTATCCGACATGGACGCCAGCACAATCTTCTTCATGCCGTCGAAGCTGGGTGTGAAAGTCATGTGATCGACGTTCATATTGCTCAGGACGGCACGGACATTGCGTCGGGCCCTCTCCGACTGGTACCAGTTGTCAAAAGTGTACGCCATGATCCTCAGATCATAGCGTTCCCGAAGCAGGTGCAGCGTATACGTGCTGTCCTTGCCGCCGCTGTATGCCACGAGAGCATCGTAGCTGCCTTTGCCTTTCTTCTGTTCAATCAGCTTCTCGAATCGGCCTTCGTACTTTCTCCTGATGGACTGTTGATTGTCCATACTGCGGGCGGAAGAGCAAAAGTTGCAGATACCGTCCTCATTGAACTTTATTCCGGGAAACCGCTCGTTCAAAACACATCTCTTGCATACTTGCATACAAAACCTACCCTTCTTCCACAGAGCTAACCTTTTCACATGCCGCGGCGAATGAATCGGCAACCGTGCGAATTTGTTCAAAAGATATAACCAACGGAGGTTCGACCATCAGGACAGAGGAGTTGCCGAACGCCGGAACCATCAGAATTCCGAGGCGGATCATTTCTCGCGCCAATTCAAGGGCAACCCTGCCGTTTTTCGTTTCTATGCCGATCAAGAGACCTACTCCGGCTGCGGACTTCAAAATGTCGGGGTAGTGCGCGACATTGTCGGAAAAAGAACGAAGCAGCAGCCTGCCTTTCGCGGCAGTATCTTCCAACAATCCATTCTGCGTGATAAAGTCAACAGTCGAAAGCCCGGCCCTGCAGGCAAGCACGTTGCCCGCATAAGACGATGCCGACATCGTGAAACTCAAGCCGAATTTTTTCCACAAATGACTCCTGGCAACGACGGCGCCGGTTGGAATAAGTCCGCCGCCAAGCGACTTGCCCAACACCAGGATGTCGGGCGCCACGTCATAGTGCTCGCAGGCGAACATCCGGCCGGTTTTGGCGAACCCGGTCTTTATCTCATCCAATACCATGATCAGACCCCGCTCGTCGCAAAGCTTCCGCACTTCTTGCAGGTAGCCGCCGCTCGGCAACAATACCCCCGCCTCGTGCTGGACAGGTTCGATCAATACCGCCGCTGTTTCTGCAGTGACCGACTGCTCGAGTGCTCCGAAATCACCGAACGGCACGCTTACGAAACCCGGCAGAAGCGGCTCGAACGGCCTTTTGAACGATGGGATGCCGGAAGCGGCAAGAGCGCCGAAAGTATGGCCGTGAAACGATTTCTGAGCAGTTATAATTGTCCATGCGTTTCTGTTGTGGAGCCTCACCAGCTTTATGGCACAATCTATGGCCTCCGATCCGCTGCTGAGGATGAACGAGCAAGCCAGGTCACCCGGAGTAATCTTCTCGATGCGCTCGGCCAGCCTTACCTGAATCTCGCTGATCAAAGGCTTGGTAAACTGCTGCCGCTCGGACAATTGGTCGGTGAGGGCCTCAATAACGGCAGGATTGTTGTGTCCGATGTTAAATAACCCGTACCCTCCGACACAATCGATGAAAACCTTTCCTTCTGAGTCGGTAATCGTTGCACCCTCGGCCTTGGCTGCGACTCTGCTCAGTCCCAACTTACTCAGAAAAGACGGGTAAGACGAACTGATGAGCCGCCCGTACGACTCATACAACTCCGTATTTTCGGATGTTTCCATTTTACTTGTCATATCTGTGCCGAATAAACCTCGGTTCAACCCTAAGAGCCTCTAACAAAACCGAACTAAAAGAATAAGGAGCCGCTCCGCGGGGCTATTTTAATAGATTCCTCGACAAAGCCTGCCCTGAGCGAAGTCGAATGGGCTCGGAATGACACGTTGGGTTTTGTCAAAGTGCTTAAACAGCCGCCTCTTCCTTCGCCTTGAGAAGCTTCTTATCGATTTTACCGTTGGGAGTTTTGGGCAAATTTTCCATGAATTCGATGTATTTAGGAACCATGAAAGATTCCATATTCTCCGAGCAGTATTTCAATACGTGTCTCTCAGTTAGTTGAGCATCCTTAACTGGCGCAATGTAGGCTTTGATCGCCTGACCGAAAATCTCATCGGCCACCCCGAGAACCGCGACTTCCAAGACTCCTTCCATGCTACTTATGTTATTCTCAACCTCTTTGGCGCTTATTCGCTCGCCTTTACTCTTTATCATATCGTCTTTCCTACCGAGAAAGTACAAAAAGCCCTTCTCGTCTTTTCGGAAATAATCGCCTGAATAGAGTGTCCTTCCACTCGGATACTGCCCGTCGCGATAGGTCCTTGCAGTGGTTTCAGGATCCCTCCAGTAGCCCTGCATAACGTTGGAGCCTCGAATTACCAGCTCCCCGGTTTGTCCCGGAGGTACTTCATTGCCGTGTTCATCCACAACAAAGACATCGCAGTTCGGCATGGCCTTGCCCACTGAGGAAGGTATTCTCTCAATCTCTTCGGGCGGCAGATAACTGACTCGTTTGCATTCAGTCAGGCCGAACATGGAAATCATCATCACGTCCGGGAACAAACTACGGAGTCTCTGGATGTGACCTACCGGCAATGCAGCCCCGGTGTTTGTCATATAGCGAAGCGTACTTAAATCGTACTGCGTAAGGTCCTGTAATTTCAAAAGCATGGCAACAACAGTAGGCACTATGGGAAATCCGGTCACCTTCTCCTGAGCGATGCGCTCGAGAATTGAGTGAAGGTAAAGAAAGGACTTTTCCAGCACCACTGTGCCGCCGAACATGAACGCCATTATGACCTGATACAGGCCGTAGTCGAACGAGAGAGGCAGAACGTCCAGGATGACGTCGTCTTCGTTGTTGCCTATGTACTGGATGATGCTCCGGCCGGCCGAGATCATATTGTGATGTGTTGACATAACTCCCTTTGGCTCGCCCGTCGAGCCGGAAGTATATATGAGTGTAGCCAGATCCACATCAACCATGCGAGGCCATTGACGATCCTGTGTCGCCCTATTCGCCTCGTCTTCAACGTCTGAGAAAATCTCATCCCAGCTCCGGGATGCTTCGGCAAGCTCCTGCGGAATTCGCTGCGAAGGGCCGACCCATATTACCCTGCGCCGGTCGCCGTTGTCACCGAAAGCGTCCTTGACAACTTTGGCTTTGCTCACGTGCGTTATAAGGATATTTGCGCCGGAGTTCTCCAGGATATACCTTAGTTTTTGTCCTTTGAGTGAGCCCGCCAGGATGATGAAGACACCGCCGGCTTTTAGAATGCCGTATAACGAAATCACGGTTTCGACAGAATTGTCCAGCAGCACGGCGATTCTGTCCTGACGCTTTACCCCCCTATCTAATAGTTTTGCGGCCAAATGATCCGTATGCCGGTCGAGAGCCCTGTAAGTCCATCGCTCCTTGCCGCATACAAGGGCAACCTTATCCGGAAAACGTCGTGCCGAACGGCGGAGCCATTCGTGTACTAAAGTAGGATCGAATTCAACCATAGGTCCTTATCCTTACATCGAACACATTCTTTATGTCATATCGGTAATTAATCTACTGTCCCTCAATTCGCAGACCTAAGAGCTTCCGACCTGCGATCTATCACCAGAGTCAGAGAAGCAGGATAAGCGGCGTCATTTGGAAATTCCTCGATGAACTGTTGATGAACAAGCTGCGAGGAAAGGATTCCAACAAGAGCCATATTGTCAATTTCACTCGGATGGTCGGTTTGTTGCAGCTTTTCCATCAACCTTGCCACTTTCTTGGCATCGAAAAGGCCCGCCTTTTTCAGTGAACCTTCTGAAAGTGCCTCACAGGTATATTGCGCGGTCTTATCGTTGAGCAGGCTCTGTTTGATCGGCGCGCGGTAAGGATGTTTCGACCTTCCGGTGATTTCGTGTGGTAATATATTCTTAAAAGACTTCTTCAAAATATATTTCTCATTCAAACCCAGAATCTTCCATTTGGACGGAACTCTGGCCATAAACTCAATAACGCGAGGATCGAGAAACGGAAGTCTTATCTCAAGCGAATGAGCCATCGCCACACGGTCGCCCTGGCAGGAAAGAAGATAGTTGCTCAGGAAGATGGACATCTCCAGGTATTGCGCTTTGGCGAGACTCTTCGCTCTGCCGTAGGCTTCAGGCAGATTTTCTCTGACCTGCTCGTATCCGTTATAAGATTTTGTTTCTTCGGCAAGATCGGCAGAGAACAACTTCTTAAGTCTTCCCGTATTCTCCCATCTTATCAAATGGGAAAATATCGGATCGTCCGTTTTGTCAAGTCCTCGTTTAAAGAACGTTTGCAGCGATCTTTTAAGTCTCGGATTCTTGAAAATATAAGGGTAAAGCTCACCAATTAATCCGGACCGCCTGTTGGAATCAGGAAACTTTGCCCAGAAACGTCTCGCTTTTGCTTCTCTGAAAATGTTGTATCCACCAAAAACCTCGTCGGCGCCTTCTCCCGTCAGCACGACTTTATAGCCGTTTCTATTTACAACGTCGGAAAGCAGAAACAGCGGAATCGGCGCCGTCCGGAGCAAGGGCTTTTCGCAATGCCAGAGACAGTCAGTAAGTGCAAGGCCGATTCTTTCGTTTGTTGCCCTGAGCTCTGTGTGATTGGTTCCGAGAAACGACGCCATTCGCTTCTGATGACTCCCTTCATCAAATCCGTCATGTTCGAAACGTATTCCGAAAGTTCTTGCGTGATTGTCGAAATTCCTGACTACGAGGGCGGAAGTTCCGGAAGAATCGAGCCCGCCGCTGAGATAGCACCCGACGGGCACATCGGCACGCAGGCGGATACGAACCGCATCCTGCAGAAACTCCCGTACTTCTTCACATATCTCCTGAGGAGTCAGGTCGAATTGTTCATCGCGGCTATACAGTGGAATATCCCAGTATTTTCTGATAGTAATCCGGCCGTTGGACGTTCGCAGATAGTGTCCCGGAGGTAATTCAGATATGTCCTTGAATACGGTCTTGGGAGTCAGAGTCGTCCAGAAAGTAAATATCTGATCCATCGCGATCGGATCGATCTCTCGCGGGATATCTCCTTTCACGAAGATTGCCTTAATTTCAGAACCGAAGACCAGCTTGCCATTCGTGGTAGTGTAATATAGCGGCCGGATTCCCAATCTGTCCCGCGCCAGGAACAGCTCTTTCTTTCTCGCGTCCCATATCGCCAGGCCGAACTGGCCGTTCAGCCTGCTCAGACAATCCGGCCCTTCTTCCTCGTAGAGATGGAGCACAACTTCCGTGTCGGAGGTCGTGTGGAAACGGTGGCCCTTTTGCAGAAGTTCCTGCTTCAATTCGACATAATTGAACACTTCGCCGTTGTAGACGATCCAAAGGCTCCGGTCCTCATTGTGGATAGGCTGCACGCCGGATGAAAGATCGATGATGCTAAGCCGGGCGTGGCCGAGACCCACGTAATCATCCACATACGCTCCGGCTTCGTCCGGACCGCGATGATTAAGAACGCCAATCATGCTCTTGATGGTCTCCAAAGAGATGCCGCCCGGCCGATCAATATTGCATATACCTGCTATGCCGCACATAATCTAAAATCTTCTCGAATCAACATACGATCTGTCTGCGGAAACTCATGATTTCGAGCCCGCAGGCATTGTATGCATAATTACCATTACCGTTGCCCATATGGGAAGCCTATTGGCAAAGTGCATTAGACCGAATCCAGATCTTCCAAAGGGGCCCGCGAGGAAACGGTAGCCTCGGAGCGATTCTCGTAAACCATATCTTATAGTAGCACAGATGAAGAAGCTTAGCAAAAAGCCTGAAAATGCGCACCCGCACTCGTGACGTAACTCGCTTATGCTTTACATATATATCCCTCATGGGAAAAAGCTTGCCCCCGAGCCGCATCTTATAATCGTATTTTGCGCGCATAGCATCAACATACTTAACATCTTCACTTATGGCTTTCTTTATTCGTTCGGCAAACATGGTCGTGCCTACGCCGGCATCCGCGACGTCTTTCATGTCCGTTCGCGAATTCAAAAAAGCAAAGTATTTCTCGCCGAACTTGTACGCATATTCATAGGCAAGATTGTACTGTCCCCACTTGATTTGCATAAGGCGCAGCCTATCGTGTTTGATCTGTGCAAGGGCCATCTCTTTGTGAAAATCAAACGAATCCGGCCAATCACCGAAATGACCCAGTTTGCCTTTCTTGGTCCAGTGTTTCTGGTGCATATCGACAAATTCGCGAAACAGTTCCTCCACGTTCTGAACCGAAGCAAAATCCGAAGTTAAAGCTCCGGGGCGGTGCTTCAACGCTTTCTTTAAAGCTTTACATTTGCGCTTAATGTTCCGCCGTGCGTTCTTGCTTAATTCCGCCAACTGAGCGTCCCAGGTGTCCGCCACGGAAAAGTACGTCTGAACCTGATCTTCGCTGTACGATATATCGCAAGCGTCGCTGAACGCTCCACTGAGGGATTCCCTGAGCTTGTCGTAGTGGTCGCACAAGCCGGCAATGGGACCTATATGAATAACATCCCATTTCTCCATCAGAAGCGAATCGGCCAGATTTTCTATCACATCTTTCATGTGCTCGGTGACTATAGGCAGGGCGAATTGTGCCATTGTGTGGTCGGAACCGACTATTCTTGCGGCCCTTATGGATAGAGGGCCAAGCCTGATATTCTCCAGAAACAACGGCGCTATTCCTACCAGTTGCTCCCCTTTGCGAAATGCCCAAACCTTCAAATCGCGCTTGCTGCCGTAATACTTCCACCATATTCGACACCAATCATAAGTCAAAAATATCCCGCTCCCGACAGATTCAGCAAGTTCGTCCCATTGCTCCTGAAGCCCCGCAAGTTCCTCGAAGCTGTCATACAAATTTACCTTTATATCGCTTTTCACAATATGATCGTTTCTGAGCCGATTAACGCCGTCTTCGATCTCCGATATCAATATACTTATTTTTTGATCAGTCGATGAAGCCCTTTGGCCACGCCCCACACAGCCGAAGCGCGGCGATTGGCGTACGCCTCATAGGTGCCAATATAGAATTTCTCTTGCCCCCCGATTCCAGCTTTGAAACGGGCAATGCCGGGAGCTTTCTCGAAGTCTATCCCTCCCGTATCGTACTTTCTCATTCCCTTTTTCTTGGAGCCAATTATGGCCTTCCACCAGGCAACATACGAAGCTCTGCATTCATAACCTTTTTCGCTGCTTGCCGACAGCAGGAAAACGCCGGTTTCGCCCAGGTTGCTGGTTGCATGTACGGTAACCGGCTCATCGTCGCGATATCCCACCAGTGTGGTTATCTTTTCGGATTCCGACAATCCGGCCTGGGATCTGGAGAAGATACTGGGATCAACTCCGTCGAAACCTTTCTTTCGAAGCAGCTCCACGTAGAAACCCTGAAGCACCCGGAAAGGTGATTGGCCTTTTTGTTCCCTGATCTCGACACCGGCCGCTTCGGCTTTTCGCAACATCCGCCGCCAGCTCTGGCGCAAGCCTTCCCTCAAATCACTTTCGGCCGAATCCAATGACAATATCGTCGTATGATAGGGTGAAACGGTCGGCAATCTTTGAAAACCGCTTTTCTTGAGTGCGTCCTTTACCTCTTGGCTTTCGGCGTCGTCAACTACATTAGGGGCAAGCCGCACGACATTTATGTCCAGTCCGAAACACAAATCCCGCAATTGACTAAATACGTCAAGCAGATTGGAAGAGATTTCGGCCTTCTTACTGATAAGTGGCGCCCATTGTGCATAGCCGATTCTAAGTCCAATTGCTTTAATGCTTAGAATACGGAGTTGGCACATCGCCAAAATTTCGCCGTCAACGTCCCTAATCACCAGCCGGCGAACTTGTTGCCCGTCAGTCCGGCCGCGAACCTGCTGGTAAGCACAAGTCTGATATATACTGTAATCCGCAAAGTCCCGGGAACTCTTTTCCCATTCGATTTCGCTAACACTGTCGAGGCACACTTCAATTGGCACTTTAACTCCTTTTAAAGACTGTGATTTCACAAGTTGATGGCACGCTGCCATCGGGACAATCGACGCCCGGAGCCACCTTACCATCAACTCAAATGCTTCTTGTCAGGGATTATGTACAGACCGGGTCTTTGTCTCCACATACTTTGAAATCCTGCTGAGACTATCGAAGTTTTCGGGGACGAGCTCCGTGTCGGCCACACTTATGTCAAAAGTCTCCTCGAGGAAGAAAACCAACTCCAGAATCCCGGTTGAATCTATGATGCCCTCTTCCATGAACGATGTGTCCTCTTTGAGAACTTTACCATCGCCAAACAGAAAATTTTCAACTACGAAGTCCCGGACTAAAGACACCGTATCCATCCTTTTCTCCTCCTAATCATTCTTTTCTGAATTAAACAATATTCCGCACGAACACTGACCGTGGAAATGCCGGCCGTTCGATGCCTTAGCGATTTATTCACTTGCAACATTTGCTTTAGGTTTACCACTGTTCAACTCCCAGGCTGTCCTGACAAAACCGGACAAATTCCTGGCCGGATTGCCCCCGACGAATGCTCCGGCGGGAACGTCTTTCGTGACAACCGAGCCGGCGCTGATAACGGCGTTATCTCCTATATTTACTCCAAAAAGAATAATGGAACCCGAGCTTATCCACACGTCGTTTCCGATGATCGTCCTGTCGCGCTGCTTCGCCGCCTGGCCCTTATCAGGGTGTCTCGGTCCGAGGATCATAACGTACGGACCGGTTGATATCCTGTCACCAATCTCAAGGGGGCCCATTACAATATTGTACAGGCCGAACCAGCATTGTCTACCCACCGTAATATTGCCGAGATCCGCGTTCCACACATTGAAGGCATCGGTTACGGTTCTCTCTCCGACCTTCACGCGGTGCGGCTTCGTATGATCGAAACGGAAGCCGTAGGAAAATCCTGCGAATTTCGCGGTTTCTATGTATCTGTGCCTGTTGTAGAAACGAACTATTTTCCAAAATACTCTTTTGACCAGTCCTCTGATAAAACCCGGAGTAACGGCATCGACTTTCTTGAATACGGTCGTTTGTTTTATGTCGCGTAGCATTTTACTCAACCTCTTCCTCTATTACCTCGAATTGAAACGCTCCTCTGCTGGGCGCGCCGTGCTCAACCGTGCCGTCGTTCGGATGGCTAAATCCGGGGATGTCCGTCCCCGTTCCCATGATATCGGCGACACCCGGGCCTTCATAGCTGAAACTGCTTGCCGGTCCATCGACGACGGATATATCGCCGGCAGACGGCCTGGTCCCGTGCAAATCACCCCGCACAAAATGACATGACTCAACGGACACGCCGTCCGGCAGCCCCTTGGCTCCCCAGCGAGCCAGCGACAGTGTTTCAAAGATACAGTTAACAAACTTGACATCCTGTGCGGTGTATGGCGGCTCCGCATCTTCGCGAAAATAAGATTTTTGTCCCGGATTGGCTACATGCATAAACAGTGCGTGCTTTTGCCCACCCTGGAATTGTGTGAAAGGAGGTTCCGATCGATCCTGAGTGTTTTGGACCGCGACGTTGACAACCGCAATATCCACATACGGGACGCCGGTCCCACCGCCAAGGAATAGATTCTGGGCGCCGGCTATGTTTGTGGCTTTTACGCCGTAGACGATGATATTTTCGTTTGACCGCCACCATTGGAATAAGTCCGTATGATGTTCAAGCGCTGTCCCGTCCACTTCGTCAACCGTACAATTGACAACCATCCTGCTCATTTGGAAGACATCGCCGGTTATGTTCCTGCAGTGTGAGTCACGAACCAAATTACAGAAGGTGAAGCCGTAGAGCATATCTTCTGCAACTGAATCTGTAACGTAGAAGCCGTTGAAACCTACGTTTCGCACCGGCCAATACTGCCCCTCATACAAAATGTTCGGTCCCTCAGACTGGTACCAGTGACAGTTGTCGTACCAATGCCAGTGGGTATCTTCTTTATAGATCAGGCCGACCTTACTAAAGTCAAAAGTGAGATTAGAAAATCTCAACCTGCGTATTTGAGTCCTGATGTTTTCACGGATTTGCGGCGCTATGACCACTTCGTCGCGATGCAGGCTCTTGTCGGGGTGAATTGTGATCCACATGTTGTTCTCTGCGGACAAACCGGGTCCTTTCAAATCATACAAGCCCGGATCCATCAATATAATTTCGCTGCCGTCGTATCGAGAGACATTCTCACCCACGGCAATGAGGGCCCTTCGGATACTCCGAAACGGCCTGGCCTGCGATCCTTCACCGCTTTCATCACTGCCGTCCAAACTGACGTGCAACGCCTTTTTCCGCCTAAGTGTTTTGCCCGAGTCGGCGTAGAGTTCCAGGGTAAGTTCTCTCTCTATGCCGTTATTCGGATAAACAGTAGCTTTTACTGCAACCAACCCATCCTCGAAGTCCGTCGCATTCAAGGAAGTCCAATATTCGCATACGCCGGTGCGAGAATTCAGGCTCATAACCGTCTTATCGACAGATTGGACTCCGGAATGAGTTTCGTACTCGAATTCAACTCTCTGGATGCCGTTATAATGAAACGCTATGACACCGATCTCGAAGTTGTCGTGGAACACCTGATACGGCACAACGTCAAATCGAGCAATGGCTTGTGCCGTGGCGCCGGGGGCGTTGCCGTCGGACACAAACTCATTTGTGCCCCCATAAGCTTTTTCGAAGAAAGCGCCCGACGGATCGGCGAGCAGCAGATACATCGTGAAAACGAAAAAAGGAGCGATCGCCAATCCGGCGAACAATCCTTTCGCTGCCGCTTTCAATCTGATGTAACCGAGTCGTCGCCAAACCACTGAGCATGACAATACTTCTTTAGACAGATCTGATCTTTGATTGTGAAACATGTTATTCGCTCCTAAACATTTTATAAAGCTGTTACCCCCCTTGCAATCGCCCGGCCATTGCTATGCAAGTGATTCCATCCGCACAATCTGTTGTATGAAACTTGCTATTCTTTCTGTAACCGCATCAACGGATTTCTTGCGTTCGGTGGGCACAAATCGATCCAGGGCTTTGATTTTCTCGGGAACTTCTTCTCCACTGCACGCCGTTATTAAATGACCAAGTTGCTCGAATTTCTTGGCAATCGCCACTTGATGATCATTCACATGTTCACCATATTTACGCAATCTCGGCATGACAAGCAGCGGTTTGTTGTTTTCTAATGCCGCTGTGATCGTCCCCATTCCGGCATGGCTAATGATTGAGGATGCTTCGTGCATGTTTCTGTCAAACTCGTCTTTCTGAAGATATGAGACGGCCTCAAAACAGTGCGGCCGGTACGAGCCGTCAGCGATTTGTGCGAATATCTTAACGGCAGAACCACTGCGCTCAACAGCCTCGTCCACGGCTCTGACCAAACGATCAAACGGATACACAGTCCCCACAGTCAGAAATATCATATCACCGAACCCATATACTCAACTCCGTCATATTTCTCTACCAGCTCGGGCCATTGAACCAGACAGAGATCCGCTATACGCCTGACCAATCGACCCGAAAGCGACATTTTCTCAACGTTGGTTATACTGTCCAGCCAAATCACTCTCGCGCCGCGCAATTTGCCGAGAAAGCACATAATGCATCCCACCGCAGCCCCGGTGCTGAAAACTATATCATACTTCTCATGAAAGGTGATTCGAATGCACTTAATCAGCACCTTAACGATGCGCAAGGGATAATTACGATTGCACTCGCCAACAACATATACACAACCGAAGTCGCGCAGGCTTCTCTTGACCAAATCCCTCGTGGTTACAATGAATACATCGTGACGGTCCCAGGCTCCCTTAGTACTGAGCAACTGGGTAAGATGTCCCCCCGCCGAAGCGGCCAGACATACACGTATTTGTCTGAAATCCTTCATCACCCACCTCACCTCTACGGACACCGAAAAACAGCACGGACAAAAGCATCACGCGTGATTTTCCTTTCCGAATATCGCAGTCAAAACTTCTTCCGCCTTGGCGTCCCACGACGCGTGCTCGACTCTTCTTCTCCTGGCGGCGATTTTTTCGGGACTATTGTCCCCGGCGGAATTCAGGACGCTCCGAGCGAATTCCGCCGGCGTGTCGGCAACACTTATCACATCACGATATTTTTGCACCTCGCTGAAAGCAGATGTGCTGACGATCGGCTTGCCGAGGGCCAGATACTCTTTTAGTTTGATGGGGTTGGCAGCCTCGGTCCAGAGATTCTTCCTCCAGGGGAGAATCGCCACGTCGAAAGATTTGCCGTAATCCGGCATCTGGTCGTAAGGCTTTTGACCGAGAAACCATACGTTCCTTCTCTCGGCCAGGTGAACGAACTCATTGGAAACCTTGCCGACAAATACAAATGAAATCTCCGGCGACAGCTCGGCTATGGTCTCGACAAACTTAACATCAAGTTTGTGCGGATCAATGGCACCGAAATATCCGGCAATGGGACCGTCAATGCAAGCTATATCTTCGGGTTTCTCAGGGTTGTCCCGGGCCGAGCTGAACGCATCGAAGTCTACGCCGTGGTCCAGATAGACGGCGTTCTTGCACTGGCGCGCCTCCTGGTCGTAGAGAAGAGCATTTACAAAGACCGTCAAGTCGGCTTCGGCTTTCAGTTTTCGATCGTAGTCGATTATAGTCTGCATATCGACATTCGGATACTCTTCGTGACGATCCGTCCGCTGATAAATCAGCTTGTTTCTCCTGATTTTCAGCACGGTGTCACAGGCCACCGGATTTACAATCCACACCACCGAATCGCTCATGCCGAGCTTTCGCATGACACGGCGTATCTGATATCTAAGCACGGTCTGATTGAACGGCCTTGCCCACGATATGTGATGCACGGGCAGAACAACCGGGCTATAGACCCAGAATCCAACACCCGAACTCTTGAGCCCGGTAAACATACTCCTGGCTTTGCGAACGAGTTTTTCCATGAATTTCTTCCTGTCGGCAATGGTTGGCTTGGCCATAACGATTGAGTTGACGTAAAGCACCGTACCTCTTCGCGCAAAGCGTTTCATCAACTGCATGTCGAAGTGGCCGCGATTGTGATACCACCAGTCCTCACCGCCAAAGCAGAGTACGTCGATGTTCTCGTCATATTCCATTTTCGCCCGGGCCGCCAAAGAACGCCTAAGTCCTGATCGAACGGCTTCTTTCCCGAAGCCTTTCATCAATTACATCTCTATTCAATAAGAGTCTTTTCCAACCTATCAAACAATAAACACCACCTATTAAGTAAGTTCCTGCGATATTCATTGACCTTTCTCGGCTACTTTTGTGAAGTAAAGCATTGAAAATCCAATAAGGAACTCTCAAAAGGAAGAATAACGCTGTAAATAGCCGAGCTATGTGGAATGTCAGCCAGCTTCTGTGAATTCTCATGAAGATCAAGATGCTCCCGCGCAACTGCAACGAGAACTGTCTGGGCATTTGTTTTGTGGTTTGGCCTCCGTAGTGAACTATTTCAGCGTTTGGTGTAAACAGGATCTTCCAGTCATTTTTCTTGAAGCGATAACACCAGTCGGGATCGTCCGCATACACGAAGTAGGTTTCGTCCATGAGGCCTGTCTGGTCTATGGCTTCTTTACGCACCAGGGAAAAACAACCGCACACGGTTTCCACTTCTTTAACCTCATTGAAATCCCACCAGGTCATTTCGGGTCTTCCAAAAATTCTGCTCCTTGGAAAGATTTTGTAGAGGTACGTCGCGGCTAAAAACATATTCAATATGGAAGGATACATGAAACAACTTCTCTGCAGAGTCCTGTCGGGATTTAAGACCCTGCAGCCAACTACGGCGGCATCCGGATGTTCATCCGCAAACTTCACGGTTTTTGCTATTGCATTGTCCAGAACGACCGTGTCTGAGTTTAATAGCAGAACATATCTTCCCCGACTCACTTCAATAGCCTGGTTATTGGCTTTTATAAATCCTTCGTTTTTTTGGTTTTCTATAATTCTAACGTCGGGAAACTTGCTTTTCACCATCTCGACGCTTCCATCGGCCGAAGCATTGTCCACGTATATGACCTCGAAGCGAATCCCTCGAGTCTCGTCATAGACCGACTTGAGACAATTGTACATGAATTGTCGAACATTCCACGCAACTATAACGATCGACACGTCTATCCCAGCCGTTTCTGGTTTGCGCTCATTGTTTTCTTGCATAAGTGATCGGCCTTGTAATTTCGGATACATCCGTGCGGGTTTATTATATACTAAGCCCCGTGAAGACCCTGATGTTGTAAAATCCGTCATTGTTGTAGTCTTCAAAGACAGCACGATTCGCGTACAGACTGTCTATGGTATCTCTTATCGAATACTGCGGGCGAAAACCCAAATAAGTCTTTGCTTTATCCATGGAGACTTTGTAATTGCGAAAATCCTCAATTTGCTTGATCGTAATGCCAATCTTTTCGTCTGTGAGACGCTCAACTTCGTATTTCACTATATCGCCAACCTGACCCACCGTATAATTGTCCGAGGCTACATTGAAAACGCCGCTTGTGGAGTAATCCGCCTGGACGGCACGCAAATAGGCGTTGGCAGCATCTCGGATATCAAGAATGGGACGCCAGATCGATGGATTGTTCACCGTGATATGCTTCTCGCTCATCGCAAATTTGAACATCGTATTTACGATCAAATCAAGCCGCATACGAGGACTAAAACCGCTGACCGTACCTTTGCGAAGAGCAATTACTGAAAAATCCTCATCTTGGAGCTGGATAACACCTCGCTCACCCTGGAGCTTGGAAATTCCATAGGGATAGTTGCACGTCGTCGGGCTGTCTTCATCGTAGAGTTCATTCACGGTATAGCCATAGACCGAACAGGACGAAGCGTAAATGAAACGTCGAACTCCGGCTTTTTTTGCGGTGAAGGCGAGATAGGAGGGTAAAGCCGCGTTAAAAATGAAATTCTTCGATGGATCATATTCCGCCATCGGATCGTTGGAAAGGCCCGCCAGGAAGATGATTTGATCATATATGTCAAGGTCTTTTTCCGTGCAACAAAAGAGGTCGCGTTTGGCCACCTTCACGTTCTCGGGAAGAAAATTCCCAAACCACATCAAATCAACCACGTCAACGTCATATCCACGCTCAAGTAGAACCGGAATTAGATAAGAGCCAATATAACCTGCGCCGCCTGCAATCAAAATTCTCATTGTACGTCCTCCGCCCAGCACTCTCCACCTACCAATGCTTTGTACCTGTCGCAGTTCAGTGAGGTATCGAATGGAACATCGAAACCAACATCATCGACGGAGAGTTTACCAATATCCTTCGACTTATCGAGACTTTTTGCATACTCGAAAACCGTCTTCCTCTCACCACAAACATGCATCACACCCAGAATATCTTTGTCGATCAATTTGCCAATCTTCCGGGCGATCGCTGAAACGCTCTGCCTGCTCGTCCACTGATCGACGAAAGCTTTCTCGTACGGAAAAACATCGGGACCGAATGACGTTCTGATCACCAGAGACTTGTCGTACAATCTGGCCGCACATTCACCGCCGAGCTTGGACCAGGCATATTTGTTCACCGGAAGCACCGGATCGTCCTCCTTGTAGTTGCCTTTATCACCCTTGAACACATAGTCGGTGCAGATATAAAGGAGTCTTGCATCGAACTTTGCGCACAGTTTTACGATATTCGCCGTTCCGACAATATTAACGTCCAGAGCCGTCATAGGATCATTGTCGACCATCGGCGGAGAGGTAAACGCCGCAGCATGTACCAGTTGCTCAAAGCCGTGCGCCTGTACGTATTCTTCCATTTGATCATATCGCAGAACGTCAAACTCTGCTGAAGACGGGTAGGCCAGGCCGGGCAAGACCTTCTTGAACGCCGAACCTAACAGCCCGCTTCCCCCCGTGAAAATAACTCTTGAATGATCCACTGTATAATCCTCCAGAATCGTACGCTCTCACACTGTCCCGTATATGAAATTGTCGGAGTGTTCACAGTCCCTCCAGGCAGTGACGGAGTAACCGTTTCGATCCTTGTCAGTGATGAGATTCGTACTTGCCGTAACGTTGTCGAACATAGTTTTTAATTCGGGATCGCAGAGCGACCAGTCGATGTCTTCCGCCAAAGGCGATATCCCTGCTTCACAGCCGGGACTGTATTCGCCCGAGCAAAAATATTCGATCGTCGTATCTTCGGTGAAAAAATTCCCATGCGCAAATCCGGGCGGCACCCAAATCCATTCACTGGAGTCCGCCGTGGAATCCGCCGGCATGTCATAAAGAATAATCCGGCCGAATGTTGGGGAGCCTTTTCTTATATCCAAAATGATATCGACCATTCTGCCGGCTAATGTTCTAACGAGCTTGCCCATATAAGGATTCCACTGAAAATGAAGTCCGCGAACGGTTCCCTTTGCAGAATAGCTCTCGTTACACTGCACAAATGAAACATTCCTCATGAACTCCATCTCGGGATGATTGCAAAAATCGCTTTTTCTATAGTGTTCCGTGAAATACCCTCTGTGATCGCAAAAACGAGCGAACCCGATCACTTTTATCTCATCGATTTCCAGAGTTTTGACATAAAGTAGTTTCATGGTTAGACTCCCAACAAATATGCAAACTAATTGTCACTGCGGACCAAGACCCACCATGCCTTGATGTCGGAGAAATTACGCCACGAGTTCCCGAACCAAACGCTTTAGTTGCAGCTTAAGATTCATGCGGTTTATATCAACAGCTTTGTCCGGGGGCAGATTCGACAGCAATCGGGATATCCGTGAGAAAGTGGAAGCGCTCGCATAAATAAGGTAATCACAGTCCGCTAACAGATACATATCAACCAGCGCTTCGATGCCGTTTGCAACTTTGTCTGAACAGTCAGGATTCTGGTGCAGGGAGGACTGTTCATTCTCCGGGAACCACTTCTGCGTCGAAATTACGTTCTTGAATTTTCTCTTGTAGTCCTCGCTAACCCCCTTGTTGTCTGTCGCGAGAAAAATAGAAGCTTCCGGCACATGCCCGAGAATTCGTTTCACATGTCGTTCGTATTGGTTAAGATCGTATCTGAGGTCCGTGTGGCGAATGTGTACGCCGATAACGGGATGCCGCCAGTATCGGGACTTAAAGTCGGCTATGCGTCGGCTAACCTCACTGTTGACAGGCATGCGCTCAAGAAGCACTGTCTTAATAACTTCCTCATCATTGAGCCCCGCGAACCGGGATTTCCCTTGGCGCAAATGACCTCGCAAGGCGCGCATTCGCTGCGTGTAGTACCAAAAGACGAGTATGTCCTCATCATAATCAATTCTGCGCACGTCCACGGAATACTTGCGGTGAATCCAGATACTGCAGTGTTTGTCAGGATCGTACTCCGAGATCATGTCGACCATTGACTTGTCCAGGTTGTTTCTCCAAATCGACGGTCGAACCGTACTATGCAGCGGGAGAACGGACTCGGGAAAAACATCCGGAGAGGAGAAGAACCTGGCAAATACGTTGGAACCATCCTGGGAGTATGATGGGTCGCGCCAATCAACAATGGTCTTGCGACCGGTGAGTTCGCCATACACAATTCCCGTGACAGCGCACAACATGCGATTGCCCATTCCACCTTTGGCCTTAATGACCAAAAACTTCTCGTTGTCTTTGTCGATACTATTCATGAATCATAGCTCAAAGTCCGTCAGTCCTATCGTCGAGTCTCTTACGCCTGAGAAAGCAAACTCTTTTGGACGAACGTGAAGTTTTCCTTCTCGCAACACACGAGCACAAACCCGATGCTTCTGAGCATTCGGATTGCCGAGAGCACCCACGTCAATTTTGTAGGCGAGTCGAATTCGACACATAGAATCGACATGCTGATGCCCTCTTCAACGATATTGGGAATAATACTGCGCCAGGCTCCCTCCACATCAAGTTTCAATAAATCTATATGATCGTGACCAAGCTGACGCATGATTGAAGAAAGCTTTTGACAGCGCGCCGTGAATTGCTGGCCTCTCCCGTGAAGATCGAAAACCGAACATGAAACTTGTTTGTCATTCGCAGGGGCGTAGAAGGATCGCTCGACGTCCTTGTCCAGAACACCTATGGGAAGGAAGCGCAGTTTCGATCGGTCATATTCGGTACGCCCCATATACGCTATCGCCTTCGGGGTCGGATCGAACGAAAAAACCGAACATCCGAATTCGTCAAGCAACGCAAAGTCAAAACTTGCATCCACCCCCACACCTGCGCAATAGCAGACCGAATCCTCATTGAGTACGTTGATCGGAATGGTCCAGCCCCCGTAATCTGTGCCGAACCGTTTCAACTCAAGGTTATCGGGCGGCCGGCGCACGATCAAAGGCAAGACCAAATGCATAATAAGCTTGTGGGCTTTACGACAAACGCGCCACGATATCGCATATAGTCGGTTTATGTTCGGCGATTTTAGTAATAATATCTTGCTGCTATTCATCGCAATCACTCCTCCACAATCACTTCTCGCTAAGTTGGCTCGGCAGGGCTTGAGTCTCCGCCGTGTACACTCTTCTATGCCTATATCTACTGCTGCGCCTTATCCTCTTTTTACCCAATATATTCGGCATTATCACAGCAAATCCCATAATCATATAGAACACCACTATCGGCTGACCGAAAAGCGATGTTGAAAACATTGCTCCCAGCAAACCAAAGAATGCCGCCAGAACACACCACGCCAGCCATGTCTCCTCTTGCGAGATGCGCATCCTAAAGGCATCAATAAGCCTTCTTGAGACAGCTATAAGAAGCGCGATGAACGGAATCAAGCCGGTCAGTCCGTATCTCACGAGCACCAGCACGTAATGATTAACAATGTCGGTAAAGGGACGATGGTCGATTCTCGGTCCCCAGCCGGGATCGGCCAGGCCATAACCCGCCAGCCAATGCCCATTCATCCCTCCCTCGAAAAATGCTATTTCGAGTAGCCGACCACGGTACCATGCGGTGCCGGCGTTGAATGTAAACCGTCCTAAGACATCATAGAAATGCCTGTTGCTGACCACCTCCACGGTCAGACACATCACTATCGCGACTCCTAACGCCGTCCTCCAGGATCGTCTGTATTTGTAAAACAGAATGAAGCCAAGGGACAATAGTAAGGCGAGCGCCGGCCCGCTCGACATGGATGTGAATACCCCAACACCCATCACCGCCGACCCTAAATAGTAAAGCTCCCGGTTTTTGCTTGGCTGGCGCAGAAGACCCAGGCAAACCGGGCCAAAGATCGCGAAGAAAAGGCCATACATGATCGGATGCGGAAATATAACATTTGCCCGAAACAAACCGCTTCGGTGCAACTGAGTGAAACTCATTTCGGTCGTCCACGCGTAATACTGCCACAAAAAAGCAAACGGATTGTGGCCTGTAAAACACTGCCACAGCCCGAACGCCACAAGGGGAACGCTTATAACCATAACCGCCTTTAGCAGCGTTGTATATTGGTGCTTGTTTTGGATGATCAAACGCACGGCGAAATAGGGCAGAACCATGTCGAAAGCCGCTCCGGCGCGGTTTTCGATCAACTGACCCGCAGAGGCCGCCGTAAAGGCGCTGGCCGCAATCTGGAGTACGAAGTAAACAATGAGGACTTTATCAGCCGTTTCGAAGTTGAACTTCTTGATAGCATCATCTTGTAGAAACAACTTCAGAAAAATCGCCAGCATGACTAATCTGGTCACCGTCAAGTCAACAGTTCCGATTGGAACCGAGAGAAATGACGGATACCATGCGAGCACGGCAACATACACAATTAAACCCCGAAGCGGCGAGACGCAAAGCACCATCGTAGCCGCTGCCACGCCTATAATGAGAGTTGCCGTTTGTACCATAATACTTCGCTCTACCGAGACCCTCGAAGAACAAATTGCACTGGAGATATCTTTATAATGCGGCTTACATAGCCGCTATTCTCATTGCCGGCGAAACGAACTTCCCCACTAAGCCGACAGAGCAAACTATCTCCGATCAAAAAAACGACTTCATAAGTTGGTGTCGTCCGTTGTGCGGATTGTGGCCTCATACGACGGGCTGCGCCGCAACCAAAAAGCATAGTCCTGAAAGCGAAGATTGACTATTCTGCCCACCCAAAAGACCTGTAAGCAGAGCGCAACAATATTCGAAAACAGGAGAACGCCGGCCGCACCCGTAACGCCGAAGAGAGTAATTCCGGGATACATCAGAATAACTACGGAAGCGGCAAGAAATACGGCATAACGTCTGTGTAGATGAGGTTTGCCGACAGCCAGGCATATTGTCACCAGAATCTGCGCCTGGGTTTTGAGAAACATCGTTATACAAAGCAATGCGAAAGGAACTGCAACGGCGGTGTATTTGGGTGTGTAAATGAGCGAAATTATCGGTTTGGACCCAATGGCGACAACAGCAACCAGCGGAATGCTAAGAATAAGGGAAGTCCGTATTACCTTTAGCACGCGCCCGCGCAGAATTTCTTTGCTGTCCTGTCCTTCGGCAAACACAGGGAGCAAAACACGGCCAAAAATCTGGCTGAACGCCCAGGCAGGCTGCTCGGCCAGCCTCAGAACCATAACGTACATGCCAAGCAAGCCGAGTTGTTCTTCCGGCAGAAGTTTCCCTAACATGAAAACATCGGTCTGCATGGTCACCACCGTGAGAAAGGGCAGCCCGAACATTCCGCGGGCAAAGCTCATCAGTTCGGAAAGATATTCTCTATTTATTCTTAACGTCGGTCTGAACGGCATGAGGATATGCGATAACAGGCACATTATGGCAATCTCGGCTACATACCCGATAATCAATACCCATATGTTCTTCATAATAAAGACGAGGGCTATGGTAATGATAGTACCCAGCATGCTGCTGCCCTGAACTATGAACATGAGAAAGCCGAATCTGTATTGTTTCTCCAGCGCGTACGTTCGCGGACTGACCAGGCCTCTAAACAACGTACTAATAAACGCAACCCTCAAGAGCACGGTAATTTCCGGATTGCCATAGAAGGATCCTATCAGAGGTGCGGCCAGAAGTCCGATCAGGAAAAGACACAATCCGCGAATTGCTTGAAACCACCAGGCAATATTCAAATATTCGGGATCTGCGCCGTTTTTGTTCTGGATCACGGATTGCTGTACACCCACCTCACTGAGTGACTCAAACGCCACGGTCGCCGCCATAACGATGCCCATGACCCCAAACAGCTTCTCGTCCAACATCCGAACCAGGATCATGTTACGTACTAATCTCAGGCCCCGCCCCGCAAACGTCCCGGCGGTAAGCGCCATCACGGAAGTTATGCTTTTCGACCTCAGGCTTTTATTGTTATTGTCACCGTGATTTTCCACAGTTTTGTCGCTTGCCTCACGAGAGGTGTCGCCGCACTGATCAACAACTCCGGCGCTTGTGCTTTTATCTCCGCTCATTGGCTATCGATGTATTGCTGACAAATCATGTCCGCGGCGTCTGTCGCCCGTGAAAGGTGATGTTGAGAGACGATAAGAGGCGCACTCCGTGCCCGTCGGGCGCACCGAGAAATCATTCTATGGCCCTACCTACTCAGCACTCGAGAGAATCAACCCTGCTCTCCGCGGCGCCGTTTTCACTCTGTTCCTTGCCGCCCACTCAATGAGTCGGCGTATTCGGACGCCTTTACCCGTCCGGTCTCATCGGGCAGAAAATCAAGAATAAGATCCGTCATATCGCGGGCGGCTGACCGCGTCGAATTTTCCAACACCGAACTTATTTGAACCTGCGCTACATATCGGGCGGGATCACCCTCGATGCTGGGTGTCCGCCATCCTACGCCGCTAAAAACCTTGTGGTCACATGTAAGTACACCATTAACAATGTAGAAATTCAAAACGACGGTTGCTTCATACTCCGGGGAAGGCTTGTGGAAACGGTGTATTAAGCAAGACAACTGCCTGCCCTGGCGTGTCGCAAACTGACTTGACTCGGTCCCGTCATGCGCCCAGCCGCCGGCCACATAACAAACCCTCGGGCGATGGCCCAGCATAGTGCGAGGCTGCGAAGTGTAGGCAATGTAAACATTTACCCACTCCTTGTTTGACTTGTTTCTGTATAAACGGTTCACGAAGGCGTCGTTTCCTGCGACTTCCTGAACATTAACAGGGATAGGGACGTCTTCGCCCACCCATTGCCCGATTCGCCTGGGATAAGCATCAAGTGACACAGGCAGTTCCACGTCGCTCTGAATAAGCTTCAGACGATGTCTCAGCACACGGTGGGCTGTTCCCGCTGAGACCAAGAGCAAGACGGCCAACAACCAGACGAACAACAAATGAATTTTGCCGGTTTCTCTGCGCGTCGGAAAGGACAATTCAACCCCCCTGTGCTTATATCCAATCGGATACATACAAGAATATAACTCCAAAGCAGTAGCCTACGTCACCATACACTCCCGAACCGCAACAAATTGCTTGATCTGTGCGGTCAATATGAAGGCACGTCCCGCCTGAGGACACCCAAACCTACCAGGTTTTTAACTTATACTCCTTATCGGCTCTTTGTCAAGCGTCATTTGGGTAAAATAATAATGAACTTGAATAAAACAGCAGCCGAGCCACAATTTGTCGCTGTTATACATGCTGTCTCTTGTCAGTCGTTAAACGCAAAGCACTACTGTACAAGAACTTACGGTATCGCCGGCGAGTATGACAATAGTCGTGCGGACAAGCAGTCTGTTTCTCATCAGTGACTGCGCCGGACCTCGGAATTATCAGGATATTAAAGATTTCCAATCAACCTCCTATAATAGTCGCCGCACTCAACCGTCCCAATAAGCATGGAGACGGCTATCCCGGCATAGCCACAAAGCACATGCAAAGTGTTATGAGAATAAAATCGCTCGCGATCATGCTCAAAAAGAAAGCCGCCGTCAGGTAAATGGTTGAACAGTCCCTGACGGCAGCATAATCGCATGAATTCTTACAAAATCAACCCTCAGTCCAAACGGTCAGTAAAAATATCGGCCAATTCAGCCGCAACGTAGGTGGCAACGCCAACACTTTCCTTCTCAGCCAACCGATCGATATACTTCTCAGTAACAAATGCGACGGCATCCTGTTGCGAGAAGTCCATTTCCGTTACCAGGAATGTGACATAGTTCTCGAGTGAATCGACATACTCTCCCGCAAGAGCATATACGCTCTCGGATTCCGTGGCGCCGGATATCGCCTCGGCTATGGAGGCCATTTGCTCCTCGGTCGGCGGCGCCGTGCTCGAAGCAAATTCATTGACTACCTGTGAAAGGGCAGATCCGTGTTTCCCCGTGGCGTCCTTTAGAATCTTGGCCGACTTCTTGAAACTGGAGTAGGAATCGACCGGCGGTATATCCCTTGCCGAGGCAAGTGTATTCGCGAACCAGACATCCACCACTCTCTCGTTGACTCCGATTTCCTCGGCGACCCATTTTACAAGAGCCGGTTTGCCGGAGATCTCGGGCTCTATTCTCACATCAACGCCGGGTGCCGCCGGCGGAGCTTCTTTTCCACTGGACGGCGTCGGCGGGGGTCCTTCATTTACTGTGATCGTTACCGTGGCCTGGCCGGGGGCGGCGTCCACTTGCGGGTCGCGTGCCGAATACGTGAAAGTGTCCGTTCCGACGAAGCCTTCGGCCGGCATGTAACTGAAGCTGCCGTCCTCATTCAACTGGAAGGAACCAGCATTCTCCGGACCACTGACCAGACTACTCGTAAGCGGATCGCCGTCTGCGTCAGAATCATTAGTCAGGACGTTATCGAGTACCGGTGTAGTCTCATTGGTCGTCACCGCATCGTTGCTCAGTACGGGCAGCGTGTTGCTCATTGTGATAGTCACTGTAATCGGACTGCTCTGGCTTCCGTCAACGGTTGCAGTATAAGTGAAAGTGTCATCTCCGACATAACCTTCTTCCGGAGTATAACTGTAACTTCCATCCGGATTGAGGGTGAATGAAGCCGCATGTTCCGGTTCGGTTCCCACCGAAGCAGTCGGATTCTCTAAGCCATCGTTCTCCAGAACGTTGCCGGCAAGGTTGCTACCCATGTGCGTCGAGCCAAAGTCGGGCGTCCCCTGAACCAGTGCCTGCGTGATTATTATTTCTGCAACATCACCGCTGATCTCTTCACGAACAGACTCATAGCTTTGCACCTCCGCCTCACCTTCATCAACGCTGGCAAGGGGTGCGTCTACGCCGGGGGCGAAGATTACGTTATCCGGCGTATGAACCTCGACGGTGGCATTTGCCGTACCGGTGGCGGCGGATATTGCCGTAGCGACCAGGTTGCCGTTAATATTCACATCGCCCGCACCGCCGGCGCCGCCGTTTATGTTAATGTGAGACCTGGTTACACCGACCGTTTCTGTTGCGTTAGCGCCGTGGCTTGCCGCTGTTACCGCACCCACGCTAACGGCGCCTCCGGCATTGAAATTGACAATAGCTTCAGCGTCCGCGCCGTCCGGCACATTTTGTATCGCGGCATCTCTACCAACCGCCGTATCTCCGCTGACGGTCAGGTTACTCGACGCATCAGCGCTGATTTCGGCATGACCCCAGCCATCCCTGATAGCCAGATTTTGCGTTGCAATATTTCCGCCGTTAGTAGTACTAAGTGCGATACTACCGGGATTCGCTGAGTCTTGCCCCGTTTCCAGACTGCCGACGTTGACACCGCCCGATCCGGCTGAGACTGCGATGTCGCCGCGAGTCGTACTTATGCTGTCGGCGGTATCGTCGAAGGAAACCGAACCATTATCGCCGGAGGCGTGAAGCTCGATGCCGCCGCGGCCGCCTGTGATTTGGTTGTCTTCCATATTCTCGACTGTTACGCCGGTATTCGTGCCCGTTCCGCGAACAACGACACCAGTGCCGCTTGTTGATAAAGCCTCAACATCCTGTTCGTAGACAGTGTCCTGGACGCCTGCGTTGGCGCCGTCGGCGACTGTAATAGTCGGCGATTCTATCTCAAACGTCCCCGCATTGGATGTTGAGTCTTGAGGTGATGCGTCAATCGCGGTGGCGGGAGCGGAAATATTAAAATCGTCACAGATGAACTTTATGTGCCCGCCGTCACCCGAAGTATCACCGCCGCGAGCGCTGATGCGCTCGCCGTCGGGAAAAGTGATAGTGCCTTCGGTTTGAAGAGTAATACTTCCCCCGTTGCCATTGATCTGGCTGTCGGCCAGTGTTTCGCTGTGCACACCTATTCCATCAGGACCAAAGAGAATCTCTTCGCGGCCGTCCAGGAGTATGCTGCCGCCATCTTCGTACGAACTGACATCGATTGTCTGTCTGTTTTCGATGCGCGCGGCCCGCGCCGTTACGGAACCGCCGCCACGTGCAATAATAAAGCCGACATTCCTGATGGTTCTCGAAAAAGTATCGCCTGCGGCCAGAACAACCGAACCATTAACCGCAGCCGCCAGGCTCCTGTTGTCAACATCCGGCTCCGTGTCTGATGGATCCGTCAGGACCTCGACCACGACACTGCTGCCGTCCTGGGCAAACCGTACGGTCTCGCCGGCCGCCATAACAATCAGGCCGTTCGGTGCCTGGATTTCGCGGTCATTCTTGACCTTCCTGCCGACAAGGTATACTTGATTCGCATTGATTGCGCCGGCATTTACAACTCGCCCCGTCCCGCCGGTGTCAAAGACCATCTCGTTGGTCGGACTGTCTATCGCATTGTTGAACGCATCGTCGGTCATGTTCAGACCGGAAGCCACCAGTTGCGAGACATTGACCGTCGAGCCGGCTCCGAAGATCACGCCGGCCGGATTGACGACAAAAACGCGCCCGTTGGCGTTAAGAGCTCCATCAAACTGAGTTGCCGTACCTGAAGTTATCCTGTTGAGGACCGCCGAGGCGCTGTTTTCGACCCCCCCCAAAAGCTGGTTGAACTCGACGATCTCGCCACCGGCTGTGTCGAAATTATTCCAGTTGATAATCGCACCGTGGTCGGTGTCTATGATAGTGTGCGGACCAAATGTCGTGCTGACGACGCCGGAATTAACGCCCATATCACCCGCCTCAAGAGCCAGGACAACCGGAAGCGATGTGTTCAGAACCAGACAACACACTAACCCGTACCCGATCACCTTCCGGTACAGAAATCCCCTAAAACCTCTTCTTATACTTTTCATCGTCCGTCCCCAATAAAACCAACAATAACCATCCCACCATGTGGTGTACACAAAACTGCAGCGAAGCTACAACATAGCTCCAAATCTAACCGATCATTTCACTCAAGGTAAAAGCGTGGTATCCGAGACACCAAACGCCCTTACTATTCGGAACACAGAACCTCCGACACTTGGTAGAACCTTCTCTTACACTTCCACAACCGCTTCGGAGCCGCCCTTTGCCTCTTAGATCCTAACCCAAAACAACTTCTCACTTTTAATAACGTTATTATATCTGTTGGGGCTGTATATGTCAAGCATAAATCTTCAGCAAGAACATAAGTACTTGCGAGATAAGATTTTTTTTCTTATAGTTCACAATCGGAAAGGAAGGAAAGTATATGGGGCTTTTGGTGGTCGCACGCAAAAAATGCCAAAAAAAGCAAGGATATATACAGTAGCTCAGATCAACTCCATGGTCAAAACAGCACTGGAGGAAAAACTGCCTTCGCGTTTGACCGTTCGGGGCGAGATCAGCGACTGGAAACACCATTCCAGCGGTCATTGCTATTTTTCTCTCAAGGACACCAGCGGCGTGTTGCCGTCCGTCATGTGGAAGAGCAAATTCAGAAAGGTCAAGTTCTCGCCGGAAGACGGAATGGAGGTGCTCGCTACCGGCTACGTTGATGTCTACACAGTCGGGGGCAAGTACCAGTTTTACGCAGACAAGCTCGAACCGGCCGGTGTGGGAGCGCTCCAGTTGGCGTTCGAGCAACTGGTCAAGAAATTATCTGAAGAAGGACTTTTCGACGAAACGCACAAAAGGCCGCTGCCGCCCTACCCGATGCGAATCGCAATGTTAACCAGCGAATCGGGGGCCGCCGCACACGACATCGCCGACAGTATCCACAGCCGGTGGCCCTGCGCGAAGTTATTCCTTTATCCTGTGCCGGTGCAGGGAGAAGGATCGGCGGAAAAAATCGCCGCGGCTTTGCGGGACTTGAATAAACGCCGGAAGTCGCTGAATTTGGACGTTGCGATAGTCGCCAGAGGAGGCGGATCGCTCGAAGATATCTGGTCCTTTAACGAGGAAGTCCTGGCTCGGGCTATATTCGACTCGCATATAGCCGTTATAAGCGCGGTAGGCCACGAAGTTGACACGACCATCGCGGACCTCGTGGCGGATGCCAGGGCATCAACACCGACGAAAGCAGGCGTCGTCGCAGTTCCCGACCTGCAGGACGTTTCGGCACAATTAGCCAGTTTCGGGCAAAGGTTGAACTCACAGACCAAAGCAAAGATAGAAGCGGCTAAACAAAACCTTGACATCGTACTGGCCGGAGTTTTGTTCAGGAACCCAACCTCACTCGTTCAAAATGCAGGCCAGCAACTGGACGAGTTAAATTCCGAACTGGTCGAAACGATGAGAAGGATGTTGCAGGATTTCCACCGGAAACTCTCGACTCTTTACGAGCAGACAGTCAGAATTGAGCCGCACAGACTTCTGGGCAAAAAGACCGTCGAATTGAACGACTGGCGGAACCGTCTCAACGTGGGCGTCAATAAAGCGGTCGATAAAGGCCGCCTCCAGCTTTCCGCACGGGAAAATCGGCTGACGGCTATGAACCCAAAATCCGTCCTCCAACGCGGCTACAGCATCACCACCAGCAAAGAGAGCGGCCTGGTGGTCCGAGCGGCGGAAGAGGTTGACATTGGAGACCAAATAATAACCGAGCTGTCGAATGAAGTTTTGATTGAAAGTAAGGTAACAAAGAAGTAAAAATACGAAAAATAATAATGCAAGCTAAGAAGCACAAGATATGACAGACAAGAATCAGGAAAAGAATATCAAAGAATTGAGCTTCGAAGAGGCGATTACCGGCCTGACCGAGATCGTCGATAAAATCGAACAAGGCCGGATACCGCTGCAGGAAAGCCTGGACCAGTATGAAAAAGGTATGGCCCTGATAAAGCACTGCCGGTCGATACTTCAGCAGGCCGAACAGCGCATCGAGAAAATAACAAAAGAACAAGAAGGCCGGGAAGACTAGCTTCATGAGAGTCGAAGCAGATTCCCACTTCGGCATCAAAACACGAAATACGATATACGCAATACGCGATACGAGAACCGCGAGCGTGGCGGAATTGGCAGACGCGCCAGGTTTAGGTCCTGGTGTCCCACGGGACGTGAAGGTTCGAGTCCTTTCGCTCGCATTATATCACACTCTTAACAAGGAGCTTATGCCCGATGAGACCTTTGAAGATCGGCACGAAAACTTGCTTATCGCTTATCTTGTTTTGCCTCTGCTATCGAACCACTTGCTTTGCTGCCGAATCTCAACAGGTCACTGCGATACTGGGGGCGTTCGAGAGAGAAGTTACGCTGATCGAGGATCAAATTGAGCAACCGCGGGAGCGAACGATTGAAGGGATAGAATTCGTCAGTGGAAAGCTGAATGGCCGAAAGGTCGTCGTGACGTGGACCGGGGTCGGCAAGGTTAACGCCGCGATGACTACGACACTGCTGATCGAGCATTACAAGCCCGAATACATTATCTTTACGGGCATCGCCGGCAGCGTGAATCCGGTCCTTGAGCCGGGCGACATAGTGATATCGGAAAAAACGGCCCAGCACGATATGGGGACATTCTGGCCCGAGGGTCTCTTCTGCAAAGGCGTAAAGAGTCGGCTTGACGGCTACGAGAATCCGGTGTTTTTCCTCGCCGATCCGCAGCTCTTCGCGGCAGCCAAAAAGGCCGCCGACCGGGCTGATCTCGACAATATAAAAACACTAAAGGGCGAGAGAGAACCGAAGATCGTTCACGGCACCATTGTAACGGGTGACTCGTTCATCGCCTCTACCGACAAGCGTGCCGAATTGCGCAAGAAGCTGGATGCCGACGCAGTGGAGATGGAAGGCGCTGCGGTGGCCCAGATCTGCTACCAGCGCGAAATAGGTTACATCGTCATCCGCAGCATCAGCGACAACGCCGACGAGGGCGCCGTGCTCGACAAGCAGACATTTTACATCATGGCGGCAAGAAACTCCGCCGAACTCGTCTCTGAGATGGTCGGGCTCCTGCCCCAAAAGACTACTGCCAAGAAAAGCCGGGAGCTTGGAAATGCTCGATGAGCACTTCGGACTATCGGAAAAGCAAACGAATCCCAAAATAGAAATTGTCGCGGGCGTGACTACTTTTCTCACGATGGCATACATCGTCTTCGTCAATCCGTCCATCCTCAGCCTCGAAGGGATGGAGGTGGGCGACATCGAGCGGATGGACAAACAGGCCCTGATTGCAGTGACGTGCCTGGTAACGGGCCTTGCATCGCTTATCGTCGGGATTTTTGCAAAGGCGCCCATCGCAATGGCGCCCGGCATGGGCCTCAACGCCTTTTTCGCGTATCTGGTCAGCTCGGGAAAAATGGATTGGCAGACCGCGCTCGGCGTCGTGTTCATCTCCGGCCTGTTCTTTTTGATACTGACGCTGCTGGGACTCCGGAAGAGACTCGTAGAGTCCATCCCGCCATCTCTTATCTCGGCGATCGCGGTCGGCATCGGCTTGTTCATCACCTTTATGGGTCTTGTCAAGCTGGGCATCGTCGTTAACGATCCGCATACGCTCGTCAGCGCCGGGCCTCTGACTTCATCCGTTCTCATCGGCTTATTCGGCCTTCTGATAATGGTGTATTGTGAGATTAAGAAGTTAAAGGGCGGCCTCGTCCTCGGCATTCTCTCCTCAACATTGCTGGCGATAGCGTTAGGAAAAGTGGAGACGCCGGAAAAGCTGATATCGCTCGATATGAACCTTCGAGCGGTCTCGCTTCGACTGGACATCATCGGCGCTCTGAAGTGGGGCTTCGCCGGCAGCATTTTCACCCTGATGTTCATCGACATGTTCGACAGCGTGGGCACGCTGGTAGCGTGCTGTCACCAGGCGGGCATGGTCGATGAGTCTATTGTTAGAGACGGCAACGAAAAGAGCAGGGACGATAGACAAAAAGACGAGGGACCACTCGCCCATCGTCCATCGTCCTCTCGTCCCTCGGAGTTCAGGATAGAGGGCCTGGATCGGCTGCTCGGCATCGACGCTATCGCAACCATGATCGGCGCCTTATTCGGCACTTCCACGACGACGGCGTACATGGAATCGGCGGCGGGAATCGAGCAAGGCGGCCGCACGGGTCTGACCGCCGTTACGACCGGCATTCTGTTCCTGCTGACGGTCCTGTTCGTGCCGGTGGTCCGCATCGTGCCCGGATACGCCACGGCCCCGGCGCTTATCATGGTCGGATTGTACATGATGAAAGAGGTCCGGCGGATCGACTTTACCAACATGGAGGAAGCCTTCCCGGCGTTTATCATTATGGTGATGATCGCTCTGAGCTACAGCATCAGCACGGGCCTGGCCTTCGGTTTCGTCTCGTTCGTTCTGATCAAGATCGTAGCGGGCAAAATGAGAGACATAAAACCCGCCATGTGGATTATTGCACTCATGTCGGTACTGTTCCTCACGATCGAGCAGCTACGCGCCCTGATAGAGCACCTCCGATCGGTCGGATAAATCCATGCCAACAATTGACTTTCTGCCGCCGCCGACGCCCTCCGGAGGAAGTCCACAGAAACGATATCGCAAATCCGGAGTCCCCTGCGCGCTGCGCTACCGAACCAAATGCAAAAAACGAACCGGTTTGCGGGCCGAAATAAGGGAATCTACTTAAGTTTCACCGGCTTGTGCCGATACTTACAGTAGAAGGCGACGGTTTGGGATTTGCAACCGGTGTTTATGTTAATGGGCCGACAGGCTCACTGGGGGCTGTGCAATGTTAAAGACTCAAGACGTAATGACCAAGGAAGTAATCTGCATCAAGAGAGACACTCCGATAATCGAGGCGTTAAGGCTGATGGCAAAGAACAACGTTACCGGCATCCCCGTCGTGGAGGAAGACAAGACGCTCCTGGGCATCCTTTCGGAACAGGATGCCCTGAGACTGTTCCACACGTTTGATGAAGAAAAGGACCGGACGGTCAGCGATTTCATGTCACAGCCGGCTATCCACTTCGAGCAGCACGAGCGCCTTCTCGACGTCTGCTATTGTCTCAGAGACAACGCCATTCGCAGAGTTCCGGTCACTTCCGACGGCAAAGTCGTAGGGGTCATCAGCAGGTCCGACATTATCAAATGTATCCTGAAGTTCGGCGCGCAGAGTGAGGTGCAGCCGGCCGGCGAACCGGCATAGACCGGCTCGCGCTTTGAACGTCTCTGCACTCGATCACACTTTCTCAGGCACCACCCAGGGTTTCCTGTAGTTTGCTTTGAGGTATTTATTGGCTTCGGCGTCATCGCCGAACGTTTCTGTTGCGCCCTCAAACTTCAGCTTGCGGTTTCCAACCCGATAGGAAATGTTGGCAATATGGCACAACGCCATCGAAATGTGGGCCTGCTCTACGTCGGCCTTGGGTCGCTTTCGCGTGCGGATACAATCGATAAAGTTGTCGAAATGCGCACCGACTATGGTGCCGAACTTTAATCCCGCCGGTTCCGAGACCACCGCCTTGCTCCGGCGAACTCGCGGATCGCCTTCGAAGACCTGAAAGCCGCCGCCGTGCCTGCCGAGACACATGAAGCCTTTGGTTCCGCATATCTCGACCTTCGTCGCCGAGAACGGCCAGTCGGGATACTCTGCGGAAGGCGGCAGGTGTACAATCCGGTGCATATAGGGCGACCAGAGAGACGCTTCGAAGAGCATCGTGAGTGTGCCGAATTCTAACGTCGCGAACTGTGTATCGGGCTGCTCTCTGCCGTCATCGAAATGGTACACTCCTCCGGCATTGCAGACGCTGTCGGGGTATTCTTTGCCCAGCACGTACCGAGCGAGATCGATCTGGTGGGTCATATCGGCCATGATGTAGCCTACGTAGAAATCCCAGAGGCGCCAGAACCACCGTCCCGGGCGATAAGGCAGCATCGGCGACGGGCCGCACCAGAGGTCGTAGTCCAGTCCTTCGGGAACGGGCTGCACGTCGGCTACTCTGATCGGAGGCGAGTTCTGCATGAGGAACACGCGAGCCAGACGGACATCGCCCAGTTTGCCGCTTCGAATGTACTCGGCGGCCTTGTCGGCGTAAGGGGCGCTGCGGCTTTGAGTGCCGACCTGGACGACCCGCTCATACTTTCGTGCCGCCTCGACCATTTTCCTGCCGTCCCAGATGCTCAGCGAGAGCGGCTTTTCCACGTAGACATCCTTACCCGCCTGGCAGGCCATTATTGTCCCTAGCGCGTGCCAGCGGTCCGAAGTCGCCACGATGATCGCATCGACCTCCGGGTCCTCGAGCATCTTCCGAAAATCTTGCACGAACTTGGGCCTGTAATCGTGCCCTTCCATGACGATCTCGGCAGCCGGGCCATAGGCCCTCGTGTCAGCATCGCAAATATACTTGATGTACACGTCCGACCTTTTCACAAGGCTGGTCAGCAGCGCGCGCCCTCTGCCGCCGACACCCATAATTCCCATAACCACCTTGTTCGCGGCATCCGAACCGCGGCCCGATGACAGGACCGTAAGAGACGTCGCCGCACCGATGGAGCCCTTCAGAAATTTCCTTCGATCTATCGATTCCATTTTTTTCTCCTGTTGCATAAATAATTCTCCCTTTCAGGACCCGAAAGTCAGACAATATCAGAAGATACTAACAGAGTTGGAGCCGCCGGGCAAGTATCCGGGCACTAAATGAATTTATCTTAAGGGCGGAATTATCTCACAAGCCAACCTCTTCCCACTTGCAACTTCGACGGCATACTGCGATATTAATACTACTTTGAATTTGGTAGTCTCTCTCTGATGGCACAAATTGAAAAGGAGAAGTTATGATAACAAGAGCGATCATTTGTGTGTTATTACTGGTAACTGTTGGTACGCAGTTGACATCGGATTCATGGGCCGTCGAACCGCCGAAACCGCGCAGCCGCGGCGACATTGAAGCAGTTCTTGCCAAAGCGCCGAAACCACCGGCACGGAACAAGCTCAATGAAATGAACGTCGTTCTTATCGCATTCAAGAAGGATCACGGTGAGAACGAGCACGATTATCCACTATGGCAGAAACGGTGGGCTGTCCTGCTCGGCGGCAGGAAAGCCGGCAAGGCAAAGCAAGTCAATATGTTCGGCCCGCCACCTAAACGACGGAGGAAGGCCCTTGCCGGCACGCCGAGGGTGAATGTATCGACGGCTTACGGCTGGCCGAACGAAGAGCAATTCGAGAAGGCAGACCTGATCGCCTTCTTCTGCTACGTCCAGTGGGACCGGGAGAAACTTCAGCAGGCGAAGCGGTACATGAGTCGCGGCGGCGGCATTGTCATAATGCACCCGGCTGTAATCGCACCGAAGGAGAAAGACTTCGATGATGAACTGGCCGAGCTAATCGGGCTGGCGTGGAAACAAGGCCAGACGCGATGGCGCCACGGCCGGATGGACCTGAAAATCGCGGCGCCGGACCATCCGATCTGCGCTGGTTTGCCCGGTACGATTCGTGTCCTGGACGAGCCTTACTGGCCCCTCACGGGCGACCTCAGTAAAGTCACGGTCCTGGTAACATCCGACGAAACCATAAGCAAGGACTCAAAAGAAACAGAGCCGGAACCGATGTTCTACATCCGCGAGCACGGCAAAGGACGCGTCTTCACCTGCATCCTCGGCCACTACACCTGGACGTTCGACGACCCGTATTTCCGTATTCTGTTACTTCGCGGCATGGCCTGGGCCGCCGGAGAATCACCATATAGATTCGATCCGTTAGTAATGCGAGGCATCGAGCTGGCCGAATAAAAATCCCGGCACGTTCGTAGTGACGCCGCAAACCATCCGTGTCGCGGACGTCCTCCGCAAGAAGTCCCTAGGACCGTCCGCGCGTGGCGAGGGCGTCTCGCCCTTGTAACGTACTGATTGCATTTGCCCTTGTAACGTAGCAAGGCCATTCCCTCGACTGTGCTCTCCCTTTGGGACGCCTTTCGGCGGGGACAGACTTACCCTCGTCCTGTAAATTAGCAAGGCCGGGACGGCCTCGCGACCCAAGGGCGAGACGCTCTTGCCACCATCCCGCCTCACAACCCTATTCAGTCACGCCGATATCGTCTGTCATCCTCAAATTGGGTTCGTTTCAAACGCCCTAAAATCGAGTAAATTATCGTAACTATCTGCCAGCAAAAATGTTACGTTCCTTAAGCCTCTCCCAAAATTGGGTTCGTTTCGCATTTTTCGATACCCGCCCCACCTCTGTCATTCCCGCGCAGGCGGGAATCCAGTTATTTGGTTTTGAATTGGCTTTATTCCACTGCCCTAAAACCGTACAGTTTTTTACATAACCTTCTATCATCATAACGTTTATGTCATTCTATCCTTTCGCAAATTGGCTTTGTTTCGCATTATTTTGGAAACCACGAATGAACACGAATTCACACCAAGAAAGAGACTGTGGCAAGATTCCAGAGCATGCTGTTTGGCGGCCAACCGTTGCTTGCAGCCAATTCGCTGCCGAAACGTAATTCAATGCCCGGACTCGGCGGAACAGGAATCCGAAAGTTGTTATGAGCCAGGTTGAACGGTGTGTAAGTCCTTATATTCACAGCCCTTACTCCTTATTTACTCTGTAAACGTGCAGCAGTCTCCCAAGAAATTGTATTTTCCTCCCTGCCAAGCCTGTCCCGAGTAACGCCGAGGTAGCAGGGTCAATATTCAATAGTCAATAATAAACACGTCCTGAGCGAAGCCGAATGGATGGTCAATGTTGGAACCTGATTATCCTATATGTATGTTAGTTATGTATATTAACATAATTATTCGATATTTTCAAATATATTCTTACAAAATATGAGAATAACCGCGGATTGCGCTGATTTCGCTGATTAATGCTATCGCCCTCAAAGCGTTAAATCCAAAAACACCCAGCTTCATAATACGCGAAGTCATTGCAGCCCATGCGGTTTCTGACTCTCTAACAACAACCCACCTCTCGTTCAGCATGGGCAAGCGATCTTGCCCTGTGGTTTGCTTATCCTACAGCCTAATCCTTTAAAGGAAATTCGTCAACGAACAAGGTGAAGCTCTCCTCTTCAACATCGTAACCGTCACCGCGTTCTTTTTCCTTGGCTTCAATAAATGTCGTCATATCATCGTCTTCCTCAAGATAAGCGTAAAGATTATCTCCATACGAGTACTCAGTTATATCATCGCGAATACCTAACTGATCTAATTCTGGTTCATCCGGTTAATGCGTAGGTAACATAGCGATCCCCAAAGACCGAGAAAAATCGTTCGGGGCCCCAGATGTCCAAATTACCCCCCTGGCTGCCCTAATTTGGCCATCTGCCCAAACGATTTTTCTCTCGATCTAATCCCAGGGTCCCGATCTATGCAGTGACCTACTCATTAACCGGATGAAGCCTAATTCTGATAAGGGCACCCTCAGCCAACTATGGGCTGGTGTCTCTATTAGCAAATATGGACGGATTAGCATTCTCTCCGAAGAAAGATCGGGAACCGAGGTTTCTGGTTCGAGCCGATCAAGTATTTCATTTAGAGCCTTTTGATATCTTTCCGGCTTTCTGAAATCTGCGTAGAACTTACCTTTGAGAAATCCAGGTAATTCGACATCGTCCAGCAAAATAGGCAAAACGACCACTCGATTTTCGCTCATTTCTCGGTTTGATGCCAAGTCCAATTCTTTCTTTACCCAGTTACTATCAATTGACGTTGAGGATACTATCGCGGCAACAAAATCCACAGCATCAATCGCTGCTCTCATCTTTTCTATTAGTGAGTCACCAACTCGAATCTCTGCCTCATCAGTCCATACAATATGACCTTCATCCCGCAAGTCTTTTGCCAGCCTTTTAGCAAAGGATTTATCTCGGTGCGAATAGCTTATGAAAACTGAACTCATGATTGTTGGATGGGCAAGTCCACCTGCCCATGCGGTCCCTCATTCACCAATCACAATTTCTCTGTTGGTAAACATTGACAATTGTGTTGTCCATCCTACTTACTTTGACTTCTCCAATATATTTTGATGCATTTCTTCGAATGCTTCTGCCCCATCCTTCCAATAGCGTAGCTTTCCCCTCCGTTTTTTGTCGTAATTTCTATTCTTACAGATTGGTAGCATTCCTTTCCTCATACACTTGTCAATCACTCGGGCCGTGTATGGGTAATTCCCTATTCTGTGAGTACCATACCTTGGCCAGAACTCCATCCGCATCTGCAGATAGGGTGCAAAGAGCGTAAAAAATTCACCTATCGGAATTTGGTGCTTCAATACAGCATAACACAATAAATTGAACTTAGCTTCGATGTTTTCTTGTATTACTTTACTATTGTGCATGCGCATAAATTGTTCTTCCTCATCCATTTCGTTCGGACTAGGCGGAACTATATGTTCGATATCGTCTGCCTGTTTAGGCTCTTTAAGCTTAAGGTCGGTGTAAAACTTAAACAGAAGATCGTAACTCCGATTCTTCTGACCCAGCCGCACAGCATAAAGTGACAGTAAAAGCGACACGATTGCGATTGCAATACCTATGTATTCCACAAACTTTCCCTTTCAATAACTCCTCCATCTCGTGGCCAAGATTTAACAAAGGTTCTACTCAAATTGCTTATTCTCAACTCATTGGTGGGCGATATTCACCACCTCAATAATCGAACCATACATTTGGAAGCTGACGGCGTCTTTTTTTAGGCGGGCGGTTAGTTTTACTTTCAGGCCGTCTTTTTTGAATTCTTCGGGCAGGTTGATCGGGTTGTACTTTCTGCCGTTGTCGCCATCGATGGCGTAGAATCCGCCTTCTATGCTCTTGTATACGACGGTTCCCGTTATTTCGAATGTATCCTTGGGCGGCCTTTTCGGGATATCGGTTGACGGCGGCTCGTTAGGCTCCGTTACATTCGGCTCAGGTACGTTGGGCTCGGTATCCTCCGTTTGCTTCGGCGGTATCGGGCCGTCCTTGCAGCCGGTAAGAGCCGCAACACAAGTAAGAATCAGTAGTGTGGTAATAATTCGGTATCGAGTAGACATGATATGGTTCCTTCATTCAGCTTTGGTCCATTTTCTCTGTTTCTCTTGTCTTTCGGTATCAAGAGTACCACAATAGTGCGTAAATCGCGAAAAGTCAAATCCGTCCGGAAAAGGACAGTAGGAGGCGACAGCGCGAGCTTCGCAGTGACGTCATGTGAGCTTTCAGTACGGCTACTAACGGAAATTCGGCCTGAGCCGGCTCAGGGGCAAGGTAATTTGCTTGAATGAGTTTCGGCATTCTGGTAGGTTTCTGCGCATGGATACTCAAGCTAAGAACAATACGATTACCTCGCCCAAGGGCTTTCGAGCGACGGGTTTGCACTGCGGCGTTAAGAAATCGGGCAAGCCGGACCTCGGGATGATTTACTGCCCCGCCGGTGCGAGGGCGGCGGCGGTATTTACCACCAACAAGATCGTCTCGGCGGCCGTGACTGTAAGCCGCGAGCACGTCAAGAGCCCGAGCGTCTCGGCGGTCGTCGTCAATTCGGGCAACGCCAATGCCTGCACGGGGCGGAAGGGATTCGACAACGCGATAAAGATGTGCCGCGAGACCGCACGGCAACTGCAAGATCCGGATAAAGAATATCTCCGGCCGCACCCGGGCCGGACGAAAATCGAAAGTCGCAACGTCCTCGTTGCTTCCACCGGAATCATCGGCGAGCAATTGCCAATCGTCAAGATCGTCTCAGGCATAGCGAAGACCAGGGCTAAACTCTCGGATTCACGCAGGGCCGGGCTGGATTTTGCAAAGGCCATAATGACCACCGATACCAAGCCCAAGCAAACGGTGCGGCGGCTCGATATCTCCGGCTGCAAAGTGACTATAGCCGGTGCGGTCAAAGGCGCCGGGATGATCGCTCCCAATATGGCGACGACACTTTGCTTTCTGACAACCGACGCCGCTGTGAGCAAGACGATGCTGGCAAGCGCGCTGAAGGCTGCGATCGGCGAGTCTTTGAACAGGCTCACTGTTGACGGCCACCAGAGTACCAACGACACGGCAATACTTCTCGCATCGGGGCTTGCGGGCAATCGACCGATCGCGCGCCGGGGGTCGCGATACAAAAAATTCGCCGCTGCGTTGCTCGATCTGTGCCGGGATCTTACAAAGCAGATGGCGCTCGATGCTGAAGGCGCTACGCGGATGTTCAAGGTCGTTGTAAATGGTGCCGCCACCAAATCCGACGCCTGTACAGCCGCCAGAGCGATCGCGGACTATCCGCTGGTAAAGTGCGCCGTCAACGGCGGCGACCCCAACTGGGGCAGGATTATTTGCGCAGTCGGCTCGGCGGGGGTGAAATTGAATCGGGAGAAGCTGTCGTGCAAGTTGGGGGCCATGGCGGTCTTCCAGAACGGGGCGCCGAAGAGATTTAACGCGGCCCGGGCAAGCCAGATCATATCCCGGGCCGAGCATACGGTTACCGTAGACCTGGGAGCGGGCAAATCGAGCGGCTTTTGCTACGGCTGCGATCTTAGCAAAGAATACGTGAGGATCAACGCCGACTACCATACGTGATAGCCAAACAAGGCGCGCCAAGCGGCTTGTCATGAGACGGTAAACGGCAAGATTCGTATCGAACGAGTTCGCCGCCGGTCAAAAGACCGGGACTGCTTCGTGTAATTGCCGAAAATGAAGGCCAAAAGGTTTACCAAGCACAGTCCAAGGCATGGCAAAGCTGCCGGAGCAGCCAAATCCGGCCGCATAGCAGCGCCAGAGCATCTGGCCACACCCGATAGACCTTGCACCGGACAAAACACGTGCAGAAAAGGTCTTTTTTTGGTATAATACATCTTGCCATCATCGAGGCGGGGCTGAGAATTCGACGCCGAATGGCAGGGTTGCAATTATGAGATCGCGCGAAAATAAGGACATTTCCGGTGCCAAAAGGACTGGGCAGGCTGATCCTGAACGCAAACTGATCTGTTTGTGCAAGAGCTGTAACAGGAGAATTCGGTTCCGAGCAAAGCATATCGGCAGAGAGGCACCTTGCCCGAACTGTAAGACGTCCCTTACCCTGACTCCCATTGAGACGTATGAGTTCACGGGATCGAGCCGCAAAGACCGCATCTCACCAATAGCGGGATGGACTACCTCGCTGGTTTTACACGGCCTGCTTCTGTTGCTTTTCGCAGGATTAACGTGGAATACCGGATCCGGGATGGGAGGCGAAGAAAGAGGTGTGGGCATAGTTACTGAGGATGACGGACTCGGCGAGCCCCGAAATGTTGACCTGACATCGCCGGAAAGTCAATCGCCTGAACTGACTGTGCCTTCACCATCGGCTTCGCAAGACAAAGAACTGAGCGAGAGTAGCCTCGACAAATCGCTAGACTCAGCCGATGAAAATGCAACCAACGTAAGCCTGGAAGCAGACAATTCAGCCGGACCTGCAGGAGGAACTCTGGGCGGGCCTTTGGTGAGCAGGGGTGGTATGGATGTGCCCAGAGGCGGGTGGGGTGGAAGCGGAACAGGAAGCAAGCGCGGCGGGCGAGGTGGAGAGGGAGTCTTTTTTGGAAGTCGCGTTCGCGGCCAAAGCTTCGTTTATGTTGTAGATCGCTCCGGGAGTATGAAAGGCGCCAGGTTGGAGGCAGTTAAAACGGAGTTGATAAACTCTATTACCAGACTCGAATCAAATCAGAAATTCTTCGTCATCTTTTATGACTCAGTATCTCATCCCATGCAGGCCAGCGGCCTGGTATCGGCAACCGACGCCAATAAGATGAACTACTTACCCTGGATTAGAAGCATCGCATCCAGAGGCGGCACACATCCGGAAGAAGCAATGCTTCACGCTCTGTCGCTTAAGCCCGATGCTGTATGGCTGTTGTCGGACGGGGCCTTTAATGACAGCGTATGTGACGTAATCCGCGTCCGAAATCGAGGCATCCGGATTCATACCATTGCATTTCATAATCCGGCCGGACAAGCCGTCTTGTGGAGAATTGCCAACGAGAACGGCGGTTCCTACATGTTCGTGCCTCCGGGTTTTACTATTCAACCTTAACAGATTAACCGAACGGATAAATAGGGAGCTTTTTAGTATGACCGAGCGTAAAATCAAAGCATCAGGCGACACGAAGCTGTTTATTTCGGTAATAATTATCGTGACTTTGATGTTTCAAACGGGCGTCGGGTTAGGCGGAACAGCTTCTGATGGATCAATCGATGCAGAGCAATCCTCCCGAGTTTCTCTCTGGAGTACGATTGTTGCGGGAGGGCCCATAGGTTTTGTGATCGTTCTGGCGTCCTGTGTGGCCGTGGCGCTGGCGATAGAGAACTTCATAACCATACGCCGCGAACGCATGCTGCCGGAAGAGTTGACTGAAGAAGTGGGACAATACATACAGAAAAAGCGATATGACAAAGCCAGGGAGGTCTGTGCCCAAGACGACTCCTTTCTTGCCCAGGTCGTGGGAGCGGGCCTGAACCAGGTGGGCGCCATGTTCGGCTTTTTCGACATGCAGAATGCGATGCAGGAGGTAAGCGAGCGAGAGATATCAAAGTTGTACCGTAAGCTTGAATATTTGTCATTCATAGCATCCACAACACCGATGCTCGGGCTGCTCGGGACGGTAACAGGAATGATCGCCTCATTTAACACGATAGCAGCGTCGGGAGGAGCGGCCAATCCTTCAGACCTTGCAGGTGGGATTTCCATGGCCCTGGTGACTACCTGCATGGGGTTGATTGTTGCGATACCGACCATGTTCTTCGTTGCCTTTTTCCGTAAGCGCATCGACAGCTACGTTGCCGAGTCTGAAACGGTAGTGGAAAAGCTGATGGGGCATTTTCGTCACACCACGAAATAACACAGGGGCTTAACAGTGCGACTTTGCAAGAGAAAACACGAACTCGGCACTAGAATGAACATCGCCCCTCTGATCGATGTTGTGTTTCTACTGATTATCTTCTTTCTGACCGTTTCGCACATATCGCAGGTTAAGGTCGAGCCTTTGCCGTTACCGGAAGCCGAAGAAGGCGAAAAACCGCAGCAGCAAAACCGCAGCCGCTTAATCATCAACGTTTATAAAGACGGACGCGTATCGGGCAGTATTAAGAGCGTCGATTCCTTACAGCAGGTTCTGACGAACGAAATAGAACTATGGGGCAGGGACAATCTGTCCATACTGGTTCGGGGCGACCGGTCGACAAACTGGGCAAACGTCTCCAGAATCTTGCAAATCTGTACAAGTAACGGCATCAGCAGGATCGATGTGGCAGTGACTGAGCCCGGAGGAACGAGTTGATAAACGCAGGAAGCAAAAGCCATGTTACTAACACGGCAACAACAGAATCCCGCTAATCCGCAGTTGAATATGGCATCGATGGTCGATGTTGTGTTTCTATTGCTCATCTTCTTCATGTGTACTTCGTCTTTCACACAGGTCGAAGATAACCTGCCCACTCAATTATCCGGAATTGCTCCCGGCACGAGTCAATCAACGGATCTGCCTCCTATTCGCATCAGTCTGCAGCGCAGCGCTTCCGGTTCGGTACTGATAACCTGTGAGAACGAAGTCTTCAATGAATCCCAATATATGGACCTTGTCAAAAAACTCGAGCAATTGCGAGCCATCGACAATGTCAGGGTAATTATCGAAGGTCAGGGATCCATTCCGTTCGGATTAATGGTCCAGGCGCTTGACGCCTGCTACCTGGCCGATCTTACAAGAGTGGCCTTTTCGGCTAAAGGAAGCCAGATATGAGGCTCTCGTTACGGCTAAGCACAGTTCTTCTTTGCTTGTTAATCGTGCCGATGACAAGTCGGCCTGCTTTCGCCCGTACGTCGGTCGACAGACTCCGTAGGTCGGTGGACAAACTCATCGAAGAGGCCCGGGCCGCTACGACAGAAGAGCTTGCAGATGAAAAACTGAATGAGGCCGACAGATTACTCGATAAGGCGAGACGTATAGACGAGATCGAGCGAGCTTTTGCACGTGCTGATGTAAAGCAGATTCGAGGACGCATCCACATGACGTGGGCGCGCAACCTCGGACATACAAGGGAGCAAGGTGAGGCATACGATTTGCTGCGCAGTGTTTCCGATGATTACGAAAAGCTCGTCGAAAGGTGCGAGGACAAAGCCGAGCAGAGCTCAAGAAGGCAGAGAAACGTGAGGGGGCAAAGAGAGAGATTGCCGATATCCGAGCAAAATACGATACGCGCCAGATACAAATGGGCCTGGGCGGAGTATTACGTGGCCGAAGCCTCGGATGCCGAAACACGCCGGGCCCGCTTTAACAAAGCCCTCGAGAAGTTCAATGAATTCACTGCCGACGGCGATCCGAACCAGGTTTACATCGCCCGCTGTTTCAACAGCAAGGCTCATTGTCTCTACGAGCTTGAACGCTACTCCGAAATCGTAAAGCTCCTTGATCCGGAAAGATTCGAACCCCGGAAAATACAACCAGGAGACAAAGACAAAATCCGGGAAATCTTCAAAAACGCGACGCTCCTGCGTGTGAAGGCCCACCAGAAATTGGAGGAACATGATATAGCGGAATCTTTTGCGAAGCAGTACTTCGACGCTTTGCCGAAAAAAGCCAAGCTCGATGCAACAGAGCTTGAAATCGCAATTCTATCGATTCGCAGCCTCGGAGCGCTTGTGCAAAATGACGAATCGCTTCTTACCCGCACCAACTATCTCAGCAGTCTGATCAGACCGTATGGAGTGCAGTGGCGCGCAAGGTTGGCCGAAGAGCTTTACAGAATCGGCATTAGAACGCCCTACTGGTATTTGAGTGAAGCAAAGACGCAATTAAACAACAGAAACTACGAACGAGCTCTCAGCTCCATCGAACGCGGCCTCAAAGAGGCAGGCGCAGATAAGGAACTGAGCGCAAAACTTCGCTATATCAAGTTTGTCACCCTATTAAAGCTAAGCAACTGGCGTCAGACTCACTTAGCTGCTAAAGAGTTCCTGGAACATCATCCGGAAGATGACCGAGCCGCCGAAATATGCAGTTGGGGCATAAAAAGCGGATTGGAAGCACTCAATTCCGAGCCTCCGCTTGAAACAGAGACTTTACTGGAGTTTCTGGAGCACGGCGAGCAAAACTTCCCCGGCAATTCAGAGGCGGAAAAAATACCCTGGTACAAAGGCTATCTTCTGTATCTCCAGGGCCGCTATCCTGCGTCGAAACAGACACTGGAGACGATCGAACCGAACTCGCCGGTCTACCCGAGGGCACAGCATTGTCTGGCTATGGCTTCTTACAAGCGGGCCGAAGCCCTCATAAAAACCGGCGGGGATAAAGAGGTGAAGGTCAAAAGCCTGCTCGGGGAAACTGCTGCCGCACTTTGTCGATTCGCCGACAGCAGCCCGAAGGATTTACAGCAGCAGGATCGTCAATTGATTCAACGTGCGGTCGAACTTACGATTGCTACGAGCCGTTGCCTGTTGAATCTCGATTCACCCGATCCAAATACAGTCCTGAAGCTCCATGATCGAATGCAACCATTTCAGGAAATTGTTCGCCAATCCGAGGGTAGGTGGCTGGCGCAGCGTATAAGAGCTGACATTATGACCGGAAATATTAAATCTGCTACGGAGAACGTTGCGACTTTGCTTGAGAAAGCCCCCGGTGCTGAATCTCTTATCGATATATCGAAACTGCTTGAACGCGCCTCCGCAAGCCTGACAGAGAACGGCAAGAATTCCGATGCCCTAAGCGTCGATAGAAAACTGGTCATGATATACACAGCCCTTTTAGAAAACCACATCAGCAAGAGCACAGACGAGCGAATGCGCGCCAATGAAGCGTCCGCCCGGCTCCTGCTGGCCCAACGTTACCAGAGACTTCATGAATATCGCAAAGCGATCGAACACTACGAATGGTACATGAATAATGCAACCAAAGAGGAATCATCGGATATAATACGGTCGTTGGCAATATCGTACGAACGAATCAACAAGTATGACCTGGCTTTGCCGCGTTGGCGGAGATTGTTCAGGGGGCTGGAAAAGAGAACAAACGGATGGATTGAAGCGGCGTATCACCTGATTGATTGTAACGTAAAAGCCGGCAATTACCAAAACGCACGTAAAACCCTGGACTATTTCAAAATACTGTGCCCTCAGTCCGAACGGGGAGATTGGGGCCGAAAGTTCGAAGCTCTCGATAAGGACCTTTCGGCAGTAAAACTGAGCACCGGATCGTGACTATACAGGATATTATATGATCGAATGGGACCTTTTCTACAAGATGCTGGGCATTCCGGAAGATGTAACGGAACCGACCTATTACGACCTGCTTGATGTGGATCCGGACACCTGTAACGCGGAAATTGTGGACAGCATGCTTCACAAACGCAGGAACTTACTGAGACAAAATATCCCCGGCCCTCAGTTTATTCCTCTCGTCCGGAAATTCGAGCAAAAGAAGTTGGAAAAGGCCGCAGCGGTTCTTCGCAATCCGGCGATTCGGCAAAAATACAACCGCTATCTTCAGCAGAAAGCTCGCGGAAGAAAAAGCGAAAAAATCAAGGAAAGAAATGTCCGGCGTAAATCAGCCGCCCTGGAATACGAGCCCGTTATAAAAAGCCATGTTGATTCTCAGAGCAAGCGGCGTCGACGGAGAATTTTACCTGCCGCTTTGGTGATTGCTGCAAGTTCGATTTTAGTTGCGTCCCTTATAGTTCTTCTGACAGACAGCGGGAGAAATCACCCCAAACCCGAGTCTTCATCTCCGGACATATCTTCGACAAATACACCCGCCTCTTCTGGGCTACAACAAAAATCTCTGGCATCCGATCCACCAGAAAGAGCAGAATCCTCGGACTCTGCAGATACAGGGGAAATAGTTGCGAAAGATCCCGGCACACAAGAAGGAAATAGGCCAAGTCCACCGAGCCAAAGACGATTGACGATAAAAGCCGAAGATATCCGAAAGACTTATTCCACAAGAGCGGGAAAAGACGAGTTAAGTAGCGATCCGGCAACAAAGGAACATCTGCTCGCAGATCTCGCGATGACAATGGGTGTCTGTTACCGTAGAGCAAAACAATTCACCTCGGGACCCGGCGTTGCAATCAACGAGAACAGCAAGCTGAATCGACAACTCCAAATGAGCGGGGCCGCTCGCGTGGATAATATGATAGAACGAGTGGAGCTTATATCCATGCCTTTGGCCGCATCCTTGAGCAATTATGAATCTTCCGGCCTTGAAGGAAGCAAGACGGCGGAAGAACTTCTGGCCGATATCAAAGAGAGAATTAATACACTCAAGAGTAAGAGTCGCAATCCTCCGGAGAGCGTGACACCAATTTGTCGCAATCTCTACCAACTCTCGAAGATGTCCGATCCCGACATTTCAGAACGTCTTGAAGCCATAACTCCCACAAGCTTTAAACGTATTGATTTGGCAATAACAGACACAATCGACAGACTATCAGGCAAGACTCTTTCGCCTGCCCTCGCCGGAAGATCAGGGCGAACGCCATACTCCTTCTCGCAACAGATGCCTCCGGGCAGAATTACTCAGCAGCAGGAAAACACAACCACCAGACAAACTGCATGGCAGCCTGATCCGAACGGCATCAAACTCCTTGCCGTTACTGCTCATTATGCCGGATTTATTGCGGACCGGTTAAGCGATGGGCAAGATGCCGAGATAAGATCAGGTGCAAGGTACGGCCGGTACGCAAACAGACCGGAAATACACTGCTCCGCATCGGATGTAGGCAGGAAGCTGCTCGATGATCTCGACAACGTCTTCAAACAACTCTTTTTCCTGACGACGCTGCATCCCGACAGGCAATACGGCAAGAAGGCCCGGGCGATAGCCGGCGATATGACTGCTCGTAAGCTCGCGTGCAGAACAGTACTGCAGAAAGCAGCAGTGATTCTCGACACCACAGGCGAAACGCTTGAATTACTGGTCGGGCAATTAGAACAAACAGAAGAAATCAAAACTGACTTAGAGCAAGCACGCCGCCTGCGGGAGCGATCCAGTCCGGCAATCGACAATGTTTTACAGGAGCTAAGAGAAAGTTGTTACTATAATCTTCACCTCTGGGATATACTCGTTGAGCACAACAACGGCAAGATCGCCGCCTCGCCGAAAGGCGGCCGGCGGGCGGCAAACTCTCTCGGTTTATCGTCAGTTCAAGAGTCAATAGTAAAGTCCGAACAACAGCGGCAAAGAATAAACGACGCTCTTGAGGATTTGCGTAAAGGGCTTAACGCATACGTCGGGGGCCATTATGGAGTCGCAAAAGAGAGATTGAATAAAGCCCGGCAATCGCATTACGTCAAAACCTGGGCCGACTCGGAACTTTTGATTCCGCTTAAAGAAATCCAAGACAAATGCCAAAAAGCCTCGAAGGGCATGTCTAACTGCAGGAAGTGTGAAGGCAGCGGATTGGCCGCATGTGAGGAATGTTACGGCTCCGGATGGAGAAGATGCCGTCAATGTAGAGGGCGAGGTAAGATTATGACAGGTACGATGACTCATCCATGCAGGAGTTGCCGGGGGAAGGGTTACCAGAAGTGCGGAAAATGCAACGGCGAGTCATTCCACGAATGTGATCTGTGCAGCTCAAAAGCCGCTATTGGCTCTCACGAGAGGGAAGCTATCAAAGACGTCTTTACAAAAGCCATTTACCTGCAAAATGGAGGTATTGACTTATTCACGCCGAATGCCTTCGAGCCCTCACCGGCAATCCAGCCTTAGAAATAGAGACAACTTAGCACCGTGCCTCCTCTTGATTCGCAACGTGAAATAATGTACAATACGCTTAGGATATTGAAGGATATTCCATATTGCTTCCTGGTGTCTTTTGCATGACAATCCCTTGGCGTGACTAAGAATTACTGTAATCTCGGTGAATTGTCTGATCTCGGCGCTTTGTGCAGGTATTCTAATATAGTCCTTACACGAAGTCCGCGTGGAATGAGTGTTATTTCCGTCGCAGTTTCATGATGAGGTAATAAATATGAACGTATTTCTTTTTCTTTTATGCGTGATCGGTATGAGCGGCCTCTCCGTTGGATTTGCCGCCGAGAAGGCCGACGAGGAACCTGTCACAAGCTGGGGTTTGCATGAGCCGCTCAAAGATTGTGTTCTCTGTCACGGCAATAAACCCGAAACTAACTCGACCGATAACCCGGACCTCGTCAAACCCGTTCCGCAGTTGTGTTATGGTTGCCATAAGCAATATATCACAATGGACACGTGGAAGCATGGCCCGGTTGCAACAGGAGAGTGCTTGTTGTGCCACGAGTCTCACCGGGCTACAGAAGAGTCCTTGCTGATCAAGTCGATACCGGAACTCTGCTACGACTGCCACGAGCCCGGAATGCTGCAACTGATTCCCAATCACACTAAGCCGTCACACGTCAGTTGCACTACCTGCCACGAAGCACACGCAAGCCCGGGAAGGATGCTCCTAAAGCAAGCTTATCTCGAGACCGATGAGGGACAGTCTTATATGAGTAAGAATTCTTCTGCTCATCCCCGACCTACTTTTGTCGACTCTCGTGGTTCGCTTTACGGGCTCAAGGGAGTTGGCGTTGTGCCCGTACTCAACGGATCGAGTTCGCTTAGCAGGAACGGAGTGACTGAGAAATTCATCCGGATGAAGGTGGAGGAGCACCTGCGGCGAAACGATATCAAAATTTTATCCGACAGTGAAGAAGACGTACGACAATCGTCGCTTCACGTACGGGTACGGCTGATTGGTGTGCCATCGGCACGCCGCCCGGCGCTGACAAATGCATTGTCCGCAAGCATCAGCATATATCTCCAGCAGGTTGTGGAACTGCCGGACACGGACCGCCAAGGCAGGAAACGATTTTGCACCGCGACAACATGGGAAACCGGCGCAATTGCCTTATGGGGTGTCCCCCAAGTTCAAGAGGGGTTCAACGAAGCAGCCAGGATACTGGTAGACAGATTTAGCAAAGACTTCCATGCCGCTAATGCCACTGCAAGCACAGGTACGCAAGTGAACGCGAAGTAATTGAGGCAATACGACACCTCAATCCGGTTCATCGCTTTGGTCTGATTTCACTCATCAGATGTAAATCAAACCAGCCGGACCTTTAGAGTCCATATAATACAAAATATATCGGCATCTGACACATTATTTTGAGGATAAGCATTGCTAATTCTTATCAAATCTGGTAATATTCATTAGTATAACATCTTCGGCTTGTTGAGAATAGTCAGTACTAATTCTTATCAAATTCGGCAATAGTAATTAGAATAGTGTCCTTAGGGTGCTTGGTTTACAACTTTGGGGCTGATTGCAAACGCCCCCGGATTGTCCGACCGGAATAGTCCGTTGTTTTCTCAGGATGGAGATTATCGCAGTACCGGCACAGGACAGTTGGTTGGAGAAAATGGTGTTTTTCTCACTGATTTACAAGCAGATATCGCTTATGGGGTGCTTAAGGCTTGGCAGTCCCTTTGCAATTGTCATTCTGATGGCTCTCCCGGCGGCATCCGTCTCAGCCTCAATGGTCAATACCAGCCAAGCTGAGGCGGCGCCAAATCCACATGGAGACGCGTCATTGTGTTTCCATTGCCACACGTCCACGCAGCGTGGACGAGTTGCATTGAAATTTGCCGGCGACACGGTGAAAATTTGCCGGTCGTGCCACGACGGAAAGTTATCAGCCAAGGAGGCCCATCCTGTGGGTATAACCCCGAGTCCGGTCATAGCGGCAAGAATGGGGTCCCGCTTTCCACTGGAAGACGGAAAGTTGGGCTGTCTGACTTGCCACGATATTACGCGGCATTGCGGCACAGAGCGCCGGCCTACTTTGCCCAGTCGCAGCTATCTTCGTGGAACAGCGGTATCTCACCCAATGGAATTCTGCTTTAAGTGCCACGATCGCGCGAATTACAGGCCATTCAACCCCCACGATCAGCTCAAGGATGGCAGGATAAAGACCGATATATGTGGCTGGTGCCATTCAAGCGTTCCGAACGTGGATTCGCGTCTAAAAGAAAAGGCTTCTTATGCTCTGCGCAGCGAATCATCGGGAGTGTGCAGTAACTGCCACTTACTAAAGAAGGACCACCCGACCGGCACCCGCCATATGGACGCAAAGCTTTCGGCCGAAATGAAGTGGCATATTTCGGCCTATGAGATACAGCCACGGATGCGCTTGCCGTACAAACAGCTCTTAGAATATGTCAAAGCGGCAAAACGTTCGCCCCGTTTGATCCCACTGGACAAAAAGGGACGGATAGCCTGTTACAGTTGTCATAATCCCCATGAGGAGGGTTTGTTGCCGGATTGGAATCTTCGTTCGGTCGGTGCCGAACCGAAGAAGGCAACAAACCATCGCCTGCGGACCTACGGGAGTGTCGGCTGTAGAACGTGTCACGACAAGTGAGGTTGTAGAGGAGATAAGCAGAAATGGAAAAAGACGTGGCAATTGTAAACGGAAAAACTGTGAGTTTCGCGGTGCTTCTACTTGCGATTTTATCAACTCAGGCGCTATATGCCGTGGACTCCGAAAATTGCCTGATGTGCCATCGATTCAGGGGCCTGGCGCGTGTGGATAAGGACGGCAACTATCGTCTGTTCTTTGTTGATGAGGAATTGTTCAGCCGGGGACCCCACGCACGCGTAAGCTGCAAGGGCTGCCACGCCGACATAGATAAAATCCCGCACGACGACGCCAAGCCGGTGGATTGCCTGCGAAGTTGCCATATAGAAGAACCGACCCGCGAGATTATTTTTACACACGCCAAGGTGAGGGATCATCTGGAAGACAGCGTTCACGCCATATCCGGTGATAACGGCACGCCGCGCAGTCACGTCGAAGATCTTCCCCGTTGCAAGGATTGCCATGACATACCACTTTTCCGTCCTGTCTCGATGTTCAAGACGATAAGAGCCGGCGTCTCCGACCGTGCCATCAGTCGATGCCTTGTCTGCCATACTGACGAGCACTTCACCCGCTATTTCTATTCGCACGTCACTACTCGTATGCACAAAGCCCGCGACCCTCGCGAGGTGGTCGCAATGTGCTCGAGCTGCCATGCCGATGCCGACCTGGCTAAACGCCACAATTTATCAGACGTAGTATCGAGCTATAAAGAGACATACCACGGAAAGGCGGTTCTTTTCGGCTCGACGTTTGCGCCGGATTGCCTGGATTGCCACTCGAGCAAAGGGAACGTTCACGAGATGCGCGCCTCTACGGACCCTCGTTCTTCGGTTCATCCGGAAAACCGTGCGGCTACCTGCAACAAGCCTGACTGCCACAGTTCCGCAGGCCCGAAACTTGCCTCGTTCGATGTTCACTCGACGCGCGATCTGGCTGAAAACAAGCTCGAATTCGGTGTCGGTTTGTTCTTCGTTATCATGACTTTGGCGATCCTGCTGCCGATTCTGACGCTGAACGTGCTCGGGCTCATCAGGGAACTTCTTCCAAGTCGTGAGGCCGAGGAAGAAATAGACCGTCTCACCGAACTTGCGGAAAAGAAAGCGGCCGCGGAAGGCGGGCTGAAGCGCTTCACGAAAGCGCACAGGCTCCAGCACGCGTTTTTGGTTACTGTATTTGTAGTGCTCGCTTTGACCGGGTTGCCCATGAAGTTTCCCGAGGCATCCTGGGCTCCGGCAATCTACCAGCTTTTCGGCGGCATTAGAGGCGCTCCGATAGTGCATCGCGTGGCCGGCGTCGCTTTGATACTCGGCTTTATCTACCATATTCTATCCATACTTGCAAATGTTACACGCGATCTGGCTCGCCGGGGCAAGCTAACCTTTATGAACTGGGTGAGAGCCGTACTCGCACTTCCCATGATTCCCAAACCCCAGGATGCAAAGGATATCGTTAAGCTTGTCAAGTACGTGTTCTTTCTCAGCCCCAAACGCCCGCTCTACGGTCGGTTCTCCTGGAAGGAAAAGCTCGAATACCTCGGATTGTTCTGGGGCATAACGCTGCTGGCCGTTACCGGAATAATGCTCTGGACCGAAAGCGCCTCGACACGCGTACTGCCGGGCTGGGTACTCAATGTCTGCTACCTGGCGCACACTTATGAATCTATTCTGGCCGTCGCTCACATAATGCTGGTGCATATCCCCGGCGTCATTGGAAGGCCGGGAGTTTCGCCGCTTTCAAGCATGATTATAAACGGCAAAATTTCGCCCCGAGCGCTGGCTGAAGAACACGGCGACGAGATCATCAACTGGGCTCCTGCAAAGGAGGGCAAATAATGAGTAATGACCAATCTGCATGGAAAAAATACCTGCTCGTGCTCTACGTTGGGATGTGGTGCGTTATCTTAATCGGCGCCTGCATCTGGCTAACCATTTTCCTCGTCGGGACTCTGGGCGACCCATTCGATAAACAGCAGAAGCAATCGCTCGATCAGGATGTTTTCAAGAGTGTTGTAGCGCTTACGGAAAAGAACGTCGTGAGATACCTGGGGGAATGGGAGTTCCACGAGCCAAAACTCGAAGGACATTTTCACCATGTCGGAAGATGGTATCAGGCGGACAGATGGAATTTCTGCGTCCCGTGTCACACCTCAACTCCGCACTCCCGAGCGCCTCAGCAGCGCGCGTTTCTGAATATGCACAATCTCTTCATTTCATGCCAGGTCTGTCACGTTAGACATGAGGAAGGAGTGCCACCCACCAATTTCGGCTGGGTGGATATGGCCACCGGCAAGTTATGTGATAATCCGACAATGACAGAAGGCGTATGGGGTGAGTACGGAGCGAAGATCGTTCCTTTAACCGATAACACCGACAGTCCTAAGATCGCGAGCCTCGATGAGGAAGAGGCTTTCGCCGAAGAATTCCGCGAGAAAGCTAATGATTTGGATGACCGCCAGGAAGCTGTGGGCAAAACGTTCATCCATCGACGCTGCATCGAAACTCCTGTGCGTTGCGGCGACTGCCACAACTCTGAGAACGCCTTCCTTCCGTATACAGAGCTCGGATACTCCCAGGAGCGGTCTGATTTTCTCGTAAGCGCCGAAGTTGTGGACCTTGTGTCGCGATACGAAACATTTTATATCCCCAATCTGCTCAGAACGGATGAAGAACCGGAGGAGCAGTCAGGAGAACAACCGAAATGAGGATTGTGCTGCGTCGACAGATAGCCTGGACAAGGAGGCATTTGGCTGGACTGGCGGCGCTGCCCAGCAGTTGTACTCTATCCGGGGCAGCCGGGCTCGCCTTTCTGGTCGCGGCCGTGAGCGCTCAGGCGGGTCAGCTAACAACTGCAGTAAGGAGCGGCGTTATTGACGGCCCTGACGGCAGTCCTTTCAGCATGCCAAGCGATGCCGCCGTTGGACCCAACGGCAACCTGTACGTGCTTGACGGGGTTCACCATAGAGTGGTCGTATACGACAGTGCCGGTGAATTCAAATTTGAGTTCGGCGGCAAAGGCGACGATCCTGGACAATTCCGGTTCCCTCTTGGAATAGCTGCGGCTTCCGACGGCAGGATCTACGTTGCTGACTCGGGCAACCACCGCTTTCAGGTATTTGCCGCAGAAGGGAGCCCGTTATCAGCGGTTAACTTGCCGGAACAAGCCTCAGACACTTCTCCGGATCCGACTGACCTCGTCGTTGACGCAACACGTGACAAGCTCTACATAGTGGACAACGATAACCACAGGCTCAACGTATACAATCTGTCCAACAACAGTTTCGAAGGATCCTGGGGCGGCCCGGGCCAGGGTAGACGACAATTCCGCTATCCCTTTCTCCTAGATGTCTCTGCACAAGGTTACGTCTTCATAGTTGAACCTATCAACACCAGAGTTCAAGTGCTCAATCCGAACGGTAAATTTGTCAATTTCATCGGAGCCTGGGGCGTTAAGCCGGGAGAGTTATTTCGCCCCAAGGGTGTCGCTGTTCACGGAGATAGAGTCTTTGTAACCGACAGTTATCTCGGCCGCGTTCAGATATTTGATGCGCGCGGCAACTTCCTCGGCATGTTGATTGACTCCGACGGAGCACCTGTCAAACTTACCACGCCCACCGGGATAACAATCAACGCCCATAGCAGGCGTCTCTACGTGGTGGAACTCAAGGCCAACCGCGTTCGCTGGATTGACCTGGAGTAAACCTCTATGGACAGACTGAGACTAAAGCTGGGGGCTTCTTTTTCAGGGTGTAGGGAGTGGCTGGTTTTTGCCGACGTCGTTTCGGCAAAAAGCTGCCTGTCCCACTCAAACGCGACTGTCCACTTCTTCATCGCGACTGCGATAATCACCTGGGGTTCGGTTTTGCCCGCGCCGGGTCAAAACGCTATGCCCAATTCGAGCAGAGAATGTGCTATCTGCCATATCCGCTGGGTCGATACTCTCGTCAGAAACGACCGGCGGGAAAAAATAATGGAGAAGGTCCTCGATCGTCAGGCCGGCAGCGGCGACATGTGCCTCTCATGTCACGACGGCTCGGTAGTCGATTCACGGTTCAAAGTCTGGTCGACTACGCACCACACCACCGATTCGATGCCTTCGCCAAAAGTGAAAATTCCGACTGACAAATTCCCCCTGGACGAGCAGGGCCGCATGACGTGCGCAACGTGTCACACGGCGCATGCCGTGCCCGACAGTTCGGATCTGAAAACAGTAATATTCTTGCGCCAACCCAATATCGATTCTTCTCTTTGCCTTGCCTGCCATCCTGAGCACGCTCAAAAAAACGACTTGATGCATCCTCTTGGCCGAGCTGATAATCCCGTGCCGCAGATGATCCTGGATGCGGGGGGACAGACTTCGGATGACGGCCACATGATTTTCTGCCAGACTTGCCACGAGCCCCACGGCGCTACGCATGACTGGATGCTCGTTCTTCCACCGTCGCAGCTCTGCGTCGCCTGCCACGACGACAAGAGACCTGAAACAGAACCTGCTGCCGGCGCGCCTGTTCACCACATCGGCCAAACGTACCAAGGCTTCGAGCCGCCAGTTACCTTGCTCGAGAAGAATGCGACTTTTGGCCCGAATGGCCAACTAAGCTGTCTCTCATGTCATCGCCTTCACGATGCATCCGGCGCCAAGCCCCTGCTGATCCGAAACAACGAAGACAGCTCACTCTGCCTCGAATGTCACGAAAAGGAAGAAAAGGTTATCGACTCCCGCCATGATCTGCGTTTAAGCTCTCCGGAAACGGTTAATGCCAAAGGTGAAAAGGCATCCGAATCAGGACCCTGCGGTGCATGCCATCGAATCCACGGCTGGGCCAGAGATGTCCCGGAAACGAACCGTCCTCACAGTTCCGGCTGCATAGAATGCCACACTGCCGGAGGTCCCGGATCACAAAACCGGCTCTACGTAGATGCACACGCGGTCGGAACGACACTGTCGGAGGGTATGTCTACAGACCTTCCTGTGGACTCGGCGACGGGCGCTATCGGCTGTCTCACCTGTCATGACCCTCATTCGCCGCTTGGATCAAAGATTGCGGAAACCGACGCATCGATCCCGCCGCCGCGATCTTTTCTTCGGTATGACGGCTCAAGACTATGCGCTCTTTGCCACGACCGGATCGGTCGGTCGCAGCAAGCTCCCCACGATCCGGCAGAATACGAACCATCGGTCCGGAAAGATCTTGGCCTGCACGCCTCTATAGGTCCTTGCCGTGTATGCCATACTACGCACAATGCAAAGGGGCCCCGCCTCTGGACGCAGAGGACGGCGGACGACCTGGACGATTCCACTGTCAACCTCTGCGGCTCCTGCCACGCCAACAAGACAGGTGTAGCAGATTCCGTGCATGATCCCGCAACAAATGAATGGGCGAAGCAGCTCGGCTTTGAATCGAAAGGTATCTGTATAGACTGCCACCCCGTTCACGGCAGCGACGAACCCATAAGCATCTGGTCGTCGCTCGGAGAACAGGACTCCGAGACAACGCTGTGTGAGAATTGCCACCGAGCCGGCGGCCCCGGTAAGCCGATGGAAAGCCTTCACATGGGAAAGGTGGTTCCGCTCGACTCAAAAAAACTTCCGAACGGCTACAAGCTTGACTCAGAAGGTCGCATACTCTGCACAACCTGCCATGAAATTCACCAGGAGCCGCAAAGTATCGGATTGTTGAGAGCCCCTGTGCCGGAACTCTGCGGCAACTGCCATGAAGAAAAGCTGGACGTGATCGATTCCGTACATGATCCGGGCACAAACGAGTGGGCCGAAAAACTCGGTTTTGTCTCAGAAGGTTCATGCGTCGACTGCCATCCGATACACGATCCGGAACGTCAGGGCGGCATTTGGGAATTGATCCCGGCCCGTAGCGAGAAGTCACAGCTTTGCGAAACCTGCCATCGTGCCGAAGCATTGGCCGATCCTGTAGAAACGCCGCATCTCAACAAATCTCTCGGAACCATACTGGTGAGCCTGCCGCTCAGCAAGAATAAACGGATCGCGTGCACCTCCTGCCACGACATTCACCAGAAGACGCCGGGCCCCAAGCTCAGAGCCTCAGCGAAGAACTCAGTGCTTTGCATCGAATGCCATTCCGATTTCGGTGTTTTGCTGAATACACCTCACGATCTGAGGACCTCAGCACCTGATGCTACCAATATACGACAGGAAACAGCTTATGAATCCGGACCGTGCAGCTCCTGTCATCTCATTCATAGCACCTCGTCATCAGGCGGATTCTGGGCTCAGGGTGTTCTTTCCGAGGAAGATTTCGGCAGATCACTGTGCACCTGCTGTCACAGAAAGGATCGTTCCGGAGCCAATGTAATTCCTAAACATGTGGATCATCCGGAAGCGCCCCTGCTGAATCGCAGCTTCGACAGTGGTATGGGACACATGCCGACCTTTAACAGCGACGGGAAACCTTCGGATTGGGGAGCCATTTCCTGCCTGACGTGTCACGAACCACACGGAATCGGGACAACGGTTAAGTATCACAAATTCCTTCGACCAGCGGAACACCGCCAGCTCTGTGCCGATTGCCACGGGAATGAAGCCCTATGGCGATTTCTGTATTACCACGATGACAGACGAAACCCGCGCGCCCGAAACGAAAGATAAAGCCGTTCGCAATGTTAGACTATACTCAGCAGTATAGAAGATGCGGCGGCGAAAACAACGGCGGAAGCGAAAAACAAATCGCCGGCTTAACATGAGCCATGAGCCAACCTTGTATTTTGGTTATTGCCGACGAGCCGGAGGCCACGCCGGGTAACTCGCGCCTATTTGCGTTCAGGTATGCTCCGAGCCTGCCGAACGGGGCAGGGTGCGATTTCAGAAAATCAGCGTAATCTGGGGTTTTGAGTTCGCCGACAGGAGATTTGTCTTGATCGTCCCGGCGGAGGTCTGTATAAAGGCCGGTTATGGTTTGGCCGGAAGATTTTATCGGTGTTGTGCTGGCTACGCTTCTCGGGGCTGCGATAGGGCTTGAGCGTCAGCTTAGCGGCAAGCCGGCGGGGCTGCGCACTAATCTGCTGATATGTCTCGGTGCGGCGATGTTTACGATAATCTCGCGTGAAATGGCCGTCGGCGGGGAGATGTCGCTCACGAGAATAGCCGCTCAGGTCGTCAGCGGTGTCGGTTTTCTCGGCGCCGGGGCCATCATCCAGGACCGTGGCGGCGTGCACGGCCTTACTACCGCGGCGACCATCTGGCTTGTCGCCAGCATCGGCATGGCCTGCGGCGGACGGTTCTATAAGCTGGCGCTCATCGCATCAGGTATTGCGGTTCTGGCTTTGGTCGGGCTGGGAAAGCTGGAGAAACCCCTCGATCGCTGTGTAAAAAGGGGACGGAGTCAAGAGGCAGGCGAGGACCCGGAAGCGATAAAAAACAAGAAGATACGAAGATAAGAAGGTAAGAAGATAGGAACAGATGAGATCTTCTCTTCTCATCTTCTTATCTGTGTGATACGAAGCTATGGTCGATCATTCAGGAGGTAACAAAGATGCAATCCTCGAAAGGCAAATGCCCCCACTCATGCTCGAAGAAAGCCCGCCGCAATGACGGGCGGTGGCATCGATTGTTGAGGTATCTGTTCCCGATCGCGGGCTTGGTTTCGCTGATATGGTTTCTGGTGCGGGTGATACCGAAGCCCTCGCGGGCAATGTATCCGTGCCAGCGCATGGCTCTTCCGATAGCTTCGGGCTTCGTCGCCTGGCTGCTGGGTCTCGGCGCGTGGGGGCTGGCATTCAGGAAAGCCCGGCAGAGCCTCGCCCGCCGGCGCTACGTGTTAGCTGCGACGTGCGCGGCGTTAAGTGTCGGGGTTTTATGGGTGACTATCAGCGTAACGAGCGAAGATACGGCACTGGCCGAGCCGCAGCCCGCGAACGAGCCGATAGGAATCGCCCGGGGTATCAATCCCGGTCGCGTCGTCTGGGTCCACGATCCGGACGCCACCGACTGGGACGGCCCCGGCGACGGGCATCTGTGGGAGGCAGAGCGCACTAATCAGGCGGCATGTGATGAGATGATGTCGAAGGCGATTCAGAGCCTGACGGGCGAGTCAACCGATGCGAAGGCGTGGGACGCCCTTTTCCGCTACCACAACGAGAGCCGCGGCAAAGGTAACACCGCCTACAAGCCCGGCGAGAAGATCACGATCAAGGTCAACTTCGTCGGCTTTATTCGCACGCTCGACGCCGTCGATGAACAGACATATAACCTCGAAAAATGGCGGGATTATATGAATACATCACCCCAGATGATTGCGGCGTTACTAAGACAACTAACCGAGGTCGTAGGCGCCGAACAGTCTGACGTGGCCGTGGGCGATAGTTTGGCATATTTCGCCGACGAGTACCGCGACATGCTGCGAAAGGATTTTCCGGATGTGGTCTACCTCGATTGCAAGGGCGGGTCAGGCCGAACGAAGATGGGACTGTCGAAGGTGCCGCTTCACTGGAGCTGTAATCCGGAAGACTGCAAGCAGGACTACGTGCCGGCCGCGTTTGCCGAGGCTGAGTATCTCGTGAACCTGGCGAATCTGAAAGCCCATCCGGCGGCGGGTGTGACGTTGTGTGCGAAAAATCACTACGGCTCGCTTTTGCGGCTGCCGCCGGACAAAGGCTATTACAATATGCACAAGTGCGGCTTCTCCAAAGGCTCCGGCGAGTATCGCTGTCTGGTCGATCTGACCGGACATTCGCATATCGGCGGCAAGACGGTCCTTTATCTGATCGACGGCCTTTACGGAGGCGTTCACTACGTCGAACAGGTGCCGCGTCGTTTTAGATCGGCGCCGTTCAACGGAGACTGGACGTCGAGCCTCTTCGCATCGCAGGACCCCGTGGCGATCGATTCGGTCGGTGTCGATTTCCTACAGGCCGAAAAGGCGATACGCAAGCACTCATGCCGGCCGGGAGTCGATGATTATCTGCACGAGGCTGCACAGGCGAACGATCCGCCTTCGGGGACGTTCTATGATCCCGACCACCACGGAAACGTTTCAAGACTCGCCAGCCTCGGCGTGCACGAGCACTGGAACAATCCGAACGACAAGAAATACTCCCGCAATCTTGAGACGGGCAGCGGCATAGAACTTGTCGCACTAACACCTTCGAACCAGGCAGAGGAAAGCATAATCGCACCGGGTGCAGAGGTGAAACTGCTCGCTAACGGCTTCAAGTTCACCGAAGGCCCGGCGGTCGACGCCGAGGGAAACGTGTACTTCACCGACCAGCCCAACAATCGCATCCATATATGGTCGACCGACGGCAAGCCCCTGAGCGGCAAGTTATCAATCTTCCGGCACGAGAAACCGGGCAGATCGAACGGACTTTACTTCGACAAGCACGGCAACCTTCTCGCATGCGCCGACCTCAACAATGAGCTGTGGCAGATCGACATGCAGGGCAACGTGAAAGTCCTCGTCAAAGACTACAAGGGCAAGAAGCTGAACGGCCCCAACGACCTGTGGCCCGACCCCAGGGGCGGCATATACTTCACCGATCCGTTTTATAAGAGACCTTACTGGAATCGCGGTCCGATGGAGCAGGACGGCAAACATGTTTACTACCTAAGGCCCGGCTACAAGGAACTGATCAGGGTGACGGATGATCTTGTTACCCCAAACGGCATAATCGGCACGCCGGACGGCAAGAAGCTTTACGTCGCCGATCTGGGCGACAAGAAGACGTACGTTTACGACATCATGCCCAATGCAACGCTCGCCAAGAAGAGGCTTTTCTGCAAGATGGGTTCTGACGGCATGACGATCGACAACGAGGGCAACATCTATCTGACGGGTAGAGGTGTCACAGTCTTCAATCCCGCCGGTGAGAAGACCGAACACATCCCGATCGACGCCGGCTGGACAGCAAACGTATGCTTCGGCGGCACCGACAGGCACACACTCTTTATCACGGCACAAAAATCGCTCTTTGCCCTGAGGATGCGAGTGAAGGGAGTGCAGTAAGTAGTAACCGTTGAGAAGCACGCATAGAGAAGGGAACCAAAATGACTCGTCACATAGATAACGTAAGACAACACGATATTCTCAAGAGCTTCGGATCAGGAGCTCTGGGCGTTGCGGTCGGAGGCAAAACATTCGATTCCACTGCTGCGCACGGCGCGCCGGGAAGTCGCTGGGTGAATAAGAACGGGTCGTTCAGAGCAGCGGGGCCAGCGAAAGTCACCCTGATTAAAGGCAATGACAGGCGGGAGAATACATACAGGCGCTCAAGAAGATCGAGGTGCTCGGCACGCCGCCGGAGGAGTGTCAGCACCATTTCAAGGCACATAGAAAATTGATCGAACCTTACGGCCTGAGATCTGATGCTTAGGCTGGTTTAAGCAACCATGCACGTTTGCTGCGAATAAGCCCTCAGCAGATCCCTCCACGTCACAATTCCCACGAGCCGGCCATCTTCTGTAGAAAGTACGGGCAGGCATGCAACGTCCTTCTGCAACATCAGCTGTACCGCATTTTCCGAGTCCGCATCTTCCGTGATTGTGACAGGCCTGCGAGTCATCAACTGGTGTGCCCTTTTTCTTAACGTGGCGAGGTCACGATTCTGTTCGGAAGGTGTGTTCAGAAACGGGCTGGTAGCTTTGAGAACGTCACGATTCGAGATTACGCCGCGGAGTTCATCACCTTCGGCAACCAAAGCATGATGAAATCCTTTCTCGCGGAACATGTTGGAAATAGACCTCAGAGGTGCATCCATGCCGATGGTTACGACCGGCTTCTGCATTATCATGTCAAGTTTCATTTTCTCTTCTCAAGCTGTCGTTATCATATTGTCAGCACTATCGAAATAACAAAGAAAGAACTCTGTTTGGTTCCACACCTTTCTGGGAAAGCATTGCCTCCTGGGCATGGTCTTTGAGCCAGGCTAATGCACGCGTGTCCGTAGCGCCCCTGCTGGCGGATTTGAATTCTTCCTGAGCCCAGAATGGAGCATAGTCGTTCTTATCAGGATGATGCACAGCGCACCAATCAGTGGCCTCCTCCAATTGCTCGATTTGATCTCTCAAACGCAAAGGTGAGAAGCGTCCAACTGCGATCTTTTCGGACAGTTTCGCATACCACTCCCGATACATGTCGAGACTTTTACTGAAGTCTGCAGCGAACCGTTGCGACTTGTCGGAAGTTGAGGTGATACCGCCATTAGTATTGCGGACAATAGCTGGGTTTTCGGCGCGCTGAAGTTTCCGGATCGCTGCGACTGAAGAATCGTTCTCGGGCCTTCTGTACGAGCGTTTTGCTACATTCGAATTCCCTGCTGCATTCAGCGCTGCGTTTACGGCGCGCATTCCGTGCGCCACGTTCGTCACTGTCCCAAGTCCCATTTTGTCTCCTACTCCAAATGTCGTTACGCCGCCTTCCCTCGGAGAACCGCATCAGTAACACGACAATAAAAATATATTAATAAGACAAGGGAAAGGCAAAAAAACATGTAGGATTTTCCTCAAAGCTTGTGCGCCCGATGAATTGCCGCTACTCCCAAAAAGCATCTGCGAAATGTAACTTTATCAAAGCCGGCTTCCCGCATAACGTCTGCCAATTCTTCCGCCGTGTAGAATCGAGGTATGGTTGCGGCCAGATAAGCATAGGCTGCTTTTGATCCGGATATTCGGCTTCCAATCGCCTTTACGAACAGCCTGATATACTCATGAAAACACTTTCTGATCAGCGGAGACGGCGGTTGGCTGGTTTCGACGTTCACAAAGCACCCGCCGGGTTTGAGAACCCGATAATACTCGGCGAAACTCTCAATCAGAATCTCCCTGCTCAGATTTATGTTGCGAGTTGCGAACGACATGGTAAGAAGATCGAAAGTCGCATCGTCGAAGGGCAAATTCTTAATATCAGCCGCGACAAAATTAATCTTCTCGGCCCGGGGTTTCTTTTTAGCCTCGGCCAGCATAGGCTCGGAAAAATCCACTCCATAAACCGACGTGCCCTCCGGCGCCAGACGGCTAAGATAAATCGCCGTCTCACCTGTGCCCGTACATAAGTCGGCCCATTTGCCGGGCCCGACCGTTGCCGCAAGCCTGGCCGCACGACGACGCCACAAAACGTCCAGACCCAATGTCAGCACGTGATTGACTAACTCGTAGGTCGCCGGAACCTCGGCGAATATCTTCTTTACGGAACGGCCTTCGTAATCCGGCATGATCTAGCGCTCCTTCGCTGCGTCCAAGCTCGCCGTTTACGCAACAGCCGAACGTTCTTTCATCTGCGCAAGAGCGCTATTGATGCGCAGTATCGCCTCGTCGATTTCCGCCGTATTCTTGAAGCCGATCACAACCGCATCGACCAGTCCGCTCTGCATCGTAAAGCGGATCGATTTCTCGCGATCTTCAGGAGTTGTGAAATCTCCATTACCTATGATCTTCATACCGATTACGCCGTGGCCGTTTCGCCGCATAATCTCCATCTGCCGCTTCACGGCCGGCACGTGTGACTCATCGCTTTTTGCGTTCCACTTCAGGGCGGGCGTATCCATGTGAGCGCCTTGCGGATTAATACGAACAAGATTAACGTCAACCCAGTCCAACTCGGCCGCCTTCTTCAGTGCGGGCAATGAATGACAGGAGACACCGTGGGAGAGAATGATCTTTTTGTCCTTGGCTTCCTCGAGGGCGTCCAGCACCCGCTTGCGGTCTTCGTCCCAGTCAGCCTTGACTGTGACGTGAGCCAGAAGGCTGTCGATATAGTCGACTCCCAGCTCCCTGCGATAGCGATCCAGAACTTCAAGAGGTTTTTCCGGCACGCGAGGCATCTTGGACTGGACGAATAATTTCTCCCGTGGAAGGCCCTTGATTGCCTTGCGTATCATCTCGTGAGTCCTGTAGTTCTGAGCCGTGTCGATGTACGTTATGCCCTGGTCGTATGCATACCGCAAAAGCCGGGTAAAGCCGTCCTGCCCAAGTTCGCGCTGAATTCTCCCGCCTCTGCTTCCGGTGCCAATGCCGAGCCGGCTGAGCTTCAATCCGGTCTTGCCCAGAGTGACCTGATCGACGGCGGTCGGCGGACTTTTCGCAAATAAATCCGCACCCCAGGGCGACAAAGTCGCCGCGGCGGTCACCGCAGCCGTACCTCTGATGAATTGACGCCTATTGATTCTTCTATCCATAATAAACCCCTTCATTCCGCTATAATAAACCAAAACCTTTCAAAGAATTATCATCGTATTCTATCGCAAATCAGTTCAAACTACAAGCGAAAGAACGGGCGGATTATTCAATATATTCACCCGGCTGACCGAAGTGATGCTTGCCAAACAGAGACCCGATCTTTACTATAATGATTTAATAACTGAGGCAATGATAATCATGCTGAACTGGGCCACTCGGATTACAATTGTCAGAATACTGCTGATCGCACCGTTCGTCAGCCTTATGTTGAACATCAATGATCCCGCTCTCAGCGAAGGTGCGAAGAACGCAATGCGTTACGTGGCGTTTTTTTTGTTTTTGACGATGGCGGCAAGCGACGGCATCGACGGGTACCTTGCCCGTAAGAAACAACAGATTACCAAACTCGGCAAATTCCTGGATCCCCTTGCGGACAAACTGCTCATGACCTGTGCGTGTCTGCTGCTGGCTTCCCAAAGCGGACACGTCCCGGGCTTTCTGCTTCCTCCCACCGTCGTAGTATTGATAATCGGCAAAGACCTTTTCCTTCTGATCGGATTCGTGATTGTCTATCTGATTACCTCGCAAATACACATCGCCCCGGCGTTAGTCGGCAAAGTCGCTACAGCCTTGCAACTGACGATGGTCGCGGCGATATTGATCGCTCCGGAAGCTTCGACCGTACTGCCCGGCTGGATGTCGCTGCTCAGAGTTTTGTGGTGGTCGGCAGCCGGAACTGCTATTCTGGCAACCCTTATTTACATACGAGGCGGAAGCAGGTATATTGAACAGTACGAACAGAGTCTGGCGAACAAAAGGCCGGATTAAGGGTATTTGTACTATGTTTATTTGCTTGTGATTAATCACTATGATCTCTGAGGAAAGGCAGTTGGCAACAAATTTCAGCAACATACCGGAGGTCCTGGATGAACTTCGTAACGGGCGCATGATCGTTCTCGTAGACGCTGAGGACCGTGAGAATGAGGGTGACCTTGTCTGCGCGGCCGAAAAAGTAACACCTCAGATTATAAATTTCATGGCAACTTTCGGACGCGGACTTATCTGCCTGCCACTGACACCTGAGAAGTGTGACTTGCTCGGACTTTATCCGCAAACCGTAGAAAACACAGCAGCTTTCGGAACGGCCTTCACCGTCAGTATCGACGCCGCCAAAGGGATAGCGACCGGGATCAGCGCCGCCGACAGGGCTCATACGATTCGCACTGCCATAGCGGAAGACGCCAAGCCCGGCGATCTCGCACGACCGGGCCATGTCTTTCCTTTGCGAGCCCGTGCCGGGGGTGTGCTCGTTCGAGCAGGACAAACCGAGGGTGCCGTTGATCTCATGATACAGGCGGGCATGAAGCCGGCGGGAGTCGTCTGCGAAATCATGAACGAAGACGGCTCCATGGCACGGGTGCCTCAGTTGCTCGAATTCGCCGAAAAGCATAACCTCAAAATCGCCTCGATTGCAAAACTGATCGAATACCGCCTGCAGCGGGAGAGCCAGATCACGCGCCTGGAGTCCGTTCGTCTGCCCACTGACTACGGCGAGTTCACACTTATCGGGTACGAGAGCATCACTTCCGCCGAACCCCACCTGGCACTTTGCAAGGGCGGCGTCGGCGCTCTCGATGATAACAGCAAGACGATCGAGCACAATGAGCCTGTTTTGGTGCGTGTTCATTCGGAATGTATGACCGGAGATCTCTTTCACTCGCAGCGCTGCGAGTGCGGCTACCAGCTTATTACTGCTATGAAAATGATCGAGAAGGTCGGCCGCGGAGCGCTAATATACCTGCGGCAGGAAGGAAGAGGTATCGGCCTGACAAACAAACTGCGAGCCTATAAACTTCAGGAGCAAGGACTCGATACGGTTGACGCAAATCTCAAGCTGGGCTTTAGTGCCGACAAACGCGATTACGGAATCGGCGCCCAAATCTGCCGCGATCTCGGTCTGCGCAGAATTCGTATTCTGACAAACAATCCGAAAAAGATCAGCCGGCTTGAGGTCTACGGCATATCGATCGTCGAGCAGATACCGTTGCTCGCGGAACCCGGCGAGCATAATATTAACTATTTGAGAACGAAGAAATGTCGTCTCGGCCATCTCTTCGATGAAGATTTGTAGACGGTTTATTTGTCATTTTTTCTTGTCAAGCATCGAAGTGAGTCATAATCTGTCAGCTATCATGAAATCATCATATCTCATATCTTGCTCGTTACTCTTTGTGTATGCTTTTGCAAACGGCGGTTGCCGGCCGGAACCATCGTCTGAAAGTCCCGCAACGGAAAAGGAAGATAGCTCGGCTGTGATTACTCCGTGCATTCGCTATGCTCCCGCCAAAATAGACATAACTCCTCTGACTGAGTTCGTTCCCGCCGACAACACGCAGCGCCCCAGAATAAAGCTTTACGTCAGCCTGCTGGACTCGTTCGGCTGTCAGATAAAGTCTCCCGGCCGTTTCCGTTTCGAGCTGTACGAACATGTCCAGCGTTCGGCCGAACCAAAGGGCAAGCGACTTGCAATGTGGCCGGAACTCGACCTGACTGATCCCACAACAAATAACAAATTCTGGCGCGATTTTCTTCGCGCTTACGAGTTTACATTGCCGCTCGAACAGTTCACAGGTGAGAGCCGTATTTTGGAAGTTACGTTCTTTTGCCCTTCCGGCAGGCGCATTTCATCAGAATTCACACTAAAGTAACAGAGACAATCACTCAGGCAACCTCCTGACGGCAACGAAAGCGTAAAAAAAGAGACCGCCATATCATGCCGGCGGTCTCGAGATGATCCAAATACAGTGAGTCGATCCTGACAGTTACTCATCATCATGTCCGTTGTTTCGCGGATGAGCCTGGTCATATATCTCCTTTAGTCTGGTCGTCCCCAGGTGAGTATAGATCTGTGTTGTAGACAGGGACTGATGGCCCAGCAACTCCTGGACACTCCTCAGATCCGCACCGCTGTTGAGCATGTGTGTTGCGAAGCTGTGTCTGAGAGTGTGAGGGCTGATGGCGGGATCAAGGCCGGCCATTTTCAGGTACTTGTCCATCTTGCGGCGAACGCTGCGAGTGCTAAGTCGGCGACCGTGCTTGTTTACGAACAAGACTTTTGAGTCGAAGTTGCCGTTGTTCTGGGCACGCTTGTTTCTGTACTCCATATAGTGCTGTATGACCTGCAGCGCGGAAGATCCGATAGGCGCAATGCGCTCTTTCTTACCCTTGCCTCTAATGTGCACGACCTCCCCGAGGAAGTCTATGTCGTCCATGTTCAGCGCTACAAGTTCGCTGACTCTTATTCCGGTACTGTAGAGTGTCTCCAGTATGGCCCTGTCTCTGGCTCCGAGCCAGGTATTCGACGGCGGGGTATCGAGCAATCTCTTTACCTCTTCGTACTCGAGGAAGCGAGGCAACTTCTTCTCCTGCTTCGGCGTGCGAATCGAGACGACCGGGCTCGACGTAATATAGTTTCTTTTGACAAGGAACTTATAGAAACTGCGCAGCGTGGCGAGTTTTCGTGCTATCGTAGCCTTCGAATATTCCTTCTCGTTGAGGTGCGCCAGATAAGCCCTTATAGAATCAGTCTCAGCCGAAAGCAGCAACTGATCGACATCGGGTCGCACCTGTGTCGCTACGGCCACCCCATGGTCTGAATGGCCGCCCTGGTGTCCAATCGAAACCGGCTCACTATCTTGAACTTGAACTGCCGCGGCGGGCGCACTCGTGAGAAACTCGCCAAATTGCGCAAGGTCCGCACCATAGCACTTGGCCGTATGCTCAGAGAACCTTCTCTCGAATTTCAGGTAATCTAAGAACTTTTGGATAATCGTGCTTTCTTCCATAATGTGTCCGTCCGTTTGTTTGATCATTTCTCAGAATTCCTTCACCTTCTAAAGATTATGCACTGCTATTCGTCAACGTTTCAGCCGATCCAACGAAACCTATTTCGAGTGTATCTCGATGCTATCATTTTCCTTAAGAAGTTCGTCGGCTTGACCGATCAATGATTGAGTCAGTTTGAAGCTCAGCACGGCCGCATCGAACCAGTCAAAGTCAGTCCGCTTATCCTTCGCCCGATCAATCAATGCATCCAGAAGCTCATCCTCCCTTCCATTCTCATAGCGAAAAATGAACTTCTCCGATCCTTTGTTCAAAACCAGTTGTCGCTTCATATTCTTCATTTGAATCAACCAAATCGATCAGTTTGCATCTTTCGGACGAATGTTCCCGGGCGGCCATCCCTTCTTATCGGCCCGAAAGCAGCTTTCTAAAGAACAAAATCGGAACTTTTTCATTCTGATGCCTGATAAAATCACTGCTTTGCAAAACGTCATAAGGCTTTTATCGGCCAATAAGAGTTGCAGCTTTACAAATTGAATGTGAATCTGAGTAAATTGAGAGGAAATCGCAGAAATTTACTATATCCTTGGCGGGCCAAAACTGTGCCAGCCTCAGGATACGCTCTTGAAGAAAATCCGCCCGCCCTTATTCTCGGCCCGGATCAGTCCGAGATCTTCCAACTCGGCCATATATTTGGCTGCTTCGCTCCGGTTCATAGACAGACCCGCCGATATGTCGTCCAGAGAGCAGGGTCTACGTTTTAGCATTGATAACAGGGTTTGCCTTTTGTTGTGGAATGGAGAATGCAGACTAAGCTCATCTCCGTGGTCTGCAGCACCAGCCCACTCGCCGGCGGCTTTAGAGAAATCGGCTATTACTTCGCATCCTTCTCCGAGTTGCAAGGCTATTTTATTCAGTTCATCTGCGCCGAGCCTGGCGATACTCGGATCCGCTGTGGGACGTACGGCTGTGTTTAACTGAACTTTGTCAGGTTTGATTCGGTCTATTGCGTCCTCTATTTGAGCGATCTGCTGTGGGCCGGTATTTATCGATCGGACAAAGAAGACCTCAAGCCATATCTGTCCTTTAAACTCCTTTCTGAACTCACACAGTCCGGAAATCATATTCTCAATGCGGATAGTCGGATCCGGACGATCTATCCTGCTAAACGTCCGGTCGTCACCCGCATCCAGTGAGGGCATCACCACGTCAATCTCAGCACAATCGGCTCGAACGTCCGGTCTGTCAAAGAGAGTGCCGTTTGTTAATAGTGCCACCGGGATATCGGTAATTTGTTTTATGCCGAAAACAAGTTCGCCGAGTCGTAAATTAAGCGTCGGCTCACCCGATCCGCCAATAGTGACATAATCCGCTTCACAGCCGGTAGCCAAGGCCTCTTTCAATTCGGCCAGAACAGGCTCGACGGGCCCGAAGTCACGCCGCTCGGCGGTTTTCTCGACTGTCCCGCCAAGCTGGCAGTATACACAGTCCAGCGTGCAGACCTTAAACGGTACAATATCTACGCCGAAGCTGCGGCCCAACCTGCGTGAGGGTACCGGCCCATATAGATATTTTCTTTCGTCAGCCACACTATTATCCACGTACGATTTCAAATATTTTTTTACAGACTATAATTAAATCCTCCAGCCAGTCCAGAGGCATAACGCAGGCAGCATCGGATTTTGCCTCTTGCGGCCTGGGATGAACCTCAAGAAAGAGGCCGTTGGCGCCTGCCGCTACCGCGGCTCTGGCGAGAACCGGCGCCATCTCCCGCCGTCCCGCACTTGAATTGCCAAGCCCGCCAGGTTGCTGCGTGCTGTGAGTTGCGTCAAAAACAACCGAACAGCCAAACTCCTTCATGCTTCGAATGGCCGTCATGTCATTTACCAGGCGGTTGTATCCGAAAAAGGTCCCTCGTTCCGTTAGGATTATCCGTTCGTTACCGCAGGCGCGAATCTTCTCGACAACGTTTCGCATCTCGGCAGGTGAAAGAAATTGGCCCTTTTTGACATTGACAGGCTTGCCCGTTCTCGCACAGGCGCACAGCAAATCAGTCTGTCTGCATAGAAAAGCGGGAATCTGGAGGCAATCGACAACTTCGGCAGCCGGGCCCGCCTGATAGGGTTCGTGAACGTCGGTCATTGTCGGCAAGCCGCTGTAGTGTCGAACCGCCGACAGGATATCCAGTCCTTTTTCCAGACCCGGGCCGCGAAAACTCTGCAAACTCGAACGATTTGCCTTGTCAAAACTTGCCTTGAAGATTATTCCCGTATTGGTGTTCCGGCCTATCTCAACCAGCCTGTGTGCGATATTCAAACACTGCGACTCACTCTCGATAACACATGGTCCGGCCATTAGAAATAGAGGAGCATCCGGACCAATTTCGACGTCACCAGTACTAATACCCGCCTTACTCATGTGAGCACCAACAACCAATAGTCCATAATCAACATTCCATAGTCAATACAAGATCACCCTATCGCCCTTATAATACGTGTTCTCATGCCCGCCGGTTTGGCGTTTTCAGGGACAATACAGTTGACCGCGTGGCGAATCACGCTGATTTCCGAGGGTAAGGAGGGACCCGGATCGCCGTCTATTTCCGTCCGTATTCGAGCGAGATTGGAACTGACGGAAACGGTCTTGCCCTGGCGGTAGATAACATCGCCGCGGTTGGCGTGATGTTTTAGAATAGTCAAAAGTGAGTGTTTGGCGAGACGAAGGCGGGAGGCACACCTATAAACGCAGATATCGAGCAGACCGTCGCTGAAGTTCGCATGATGCAATATCTGCAATCCTATTGCATATCTCGAAATATTGCCTACGAAAACAAGCCCCCGGCCGTCAAATATCTGCTCTCCATCGACCACAACTCTCATCGGATCGAATCTGTAATCCCAGAAGGTTCTCCAGATAGGCCAGAAATAGTCGAAGTGATGTATGTGTCCCTGCCGTTGTTCGCTGACCCTCTTGACGACTTCGCCGTCGAAACCGAAGCCGGCGATAGAAGTGAAATGCCTGCCGTTGGCCAGACCCAGATCGAGAGGACGAACATAGCCGGCCTCGAAAGTCCTTATGAGCGTCTTGAGCGTCTCGTCAAAACCCAACTCGTTCGCAAGAAGGTTCTCAGTACCGTGAGGCACAATCAGCAGAGGCTTATTCGTTCCCTCAAGGCCGTGTGCAACCTCCCTGATAGTCCCGTCGCCGCCGACTGCGATAATCATCGCGCAGTCGTATTCCGTTCCCGCTTCCGACGCCAACTCACGGGCGTGATCCAGAGACCGCGTGATGCTAACCTTGAGACCGTAACCTTGCCTGATAAGGTACTGCTGGAAGCGTCGGGCTGTCAGCTTGCTGCTGCTTGCGCCCGCCTTCGGGTTCATGATATAGGCAATATAACCGTCATCTGGTTTCATAATGGGATCAGTGAACCGACGATATGAATAAAGGTCAAGTATTACGTACGCCGTGCTTTTGTATAATCAGTTGTGCATAGCTCTCGGCAACGACCGGCAGTGCCGCCAGTCCCAATCTGGCCTGAATCCCCGCTATTCTCTCTTCGTCCGGCCCCTCGATTTCTACGAAATCACCCAGCAAAGGCAGCTTATCCAGTGTAACCTCGCACCCGCCAAGTCTCCAGAGTTTACGCCGCTTTTCCACGACCAGCTTTTCTTCGTAGCCCAATGCCGAAAATAAATTCAGCAGCGACTCCGAGTCCATGATTTCCGTCTCGATCTCCAGCCTCTTCTTGAACTCGTTGTTTTCTCTGCAGCCTTTGTAGCACAGAAAACACCGCTGGTTCCCGGCTACGATTTGCCGTCTGACTCGCAGACATCGATCGGTGGTGATCATACTATTTTCAGCATCGTCGAGGAAAATGTCCGCCTGCAACTGTTCTGCAACAAACTCTGCGCCAAGTTCAGACAGCTTTTGTTCCATTTTCGCCGGCGAATCAATCTTCAGTTTTGCTTCTATCTCGACGCTCATCAGACAACAATATTTACCAATCTCGATTTAATAACGATAATCTTTCTGAGTTCTTTACCTGCAACGGCGGCTGAGACTTTTTCGCCGCGTAATGCTTTTTCTTTGATCTGATCTTCACTTGCATCGGCGGCAACTACGATCTTGTCTTTTATCTTGCCGTTTACCTGTACCGCCAGCTCGATTTCCTTTTCTTCGAGGAGATTCTCATCGTATTCGGGCCAGTTCTCATAAGCAAGACTTTCGGAGTGACCGAACTTCTCCCACAGTTCTTCGGCTATGTGCGGCGCAAACGGAGAAAGGATCAAAACAAGCTTCTCGACCGGGCCCTTGGGCACGATTTCCAGCTTTGTCAGGTGATTCACAAAGATCATCATCGCACTTATAGCAGTATTAAAACCGAAGCTTTCAATGTCGTCGCCGACTTTTTTGATCGTCTGGTTGAGCAAACGAAGCGTTGCCTCGTCGGCCTCGGCGTCCTTTACTCTTTCGGCAAGCTCGCCCGTATCCTTATCGACGGCCAGACGCCAGAGTTTCTGGAGGAATCGGTGTACGCCCTCGACTCCCTGCATGCTCCAAGGCTTTACCGCCTCCAACGGTCCCATGAACATTTCATACAGTCGCATCGAGTCGGCCCCGTGATCGGCGATGACCTGATCGGGATTGACCACGTTGCCGCGGGACTTGCTCATCTTCTGGCCGTCCTCGCCGAGGATCATTCCCTGATTGATAAGCTTCTTGAACGGCTCTTTCGTGCTGACGTAGCCGAGGTCGTAGAGGAGTTTGTGCCAGAACCGCGAATAAAGAAGGTGCAGCACAGCGTGCTCGGCACCGCCGATGTACAGGTCTACCCCCGTGTCGCCCATCCAGTATTTTTCTTTTTCCGGATCCCAGCCTCGCTCATCGTTGTGCGGGTCGAGATAGCGAAGGTAATACCAGCAGCTCCCGGCCCACTGAGGCATAGTATTGGTTTCGCGTCTGGCTTTTGTGCCGTCATCGAGCGTTACGTTCACCCATTTTTCAGCATTGGCAAGCGGGGGCTCGCCGTTGCCCGAAGGCTGGTAGTTCTCGACGTCCGGCAGCTCCAGAGGGAGGTCATCTTTAGAAAGCGAGATGGCGCGGCCGTCTTCGGTATGCAATATCGGAAATGGCTCGCCCCAGTAGCGCTGCCTGCTGAAGAGCCAGTCGCGCAGCTTGTAATTGACGGACTTCTTCCCTAATCCTCTCTCTTCGAGCCAGCTCGCAATCCGCTCCTTGAACTCGGCTGTGCTGAGACCGTCAAACTGTCCGCTGTTAATCGCCATGCCGTCGCCTTCAAAACACAACGTGCCCTTCCTGACCTGTTCGGCCTTCTCTTCGTCGGCCGGTTGGACAACCGGAACAATCGGCAGATTGAACTTGGTAGCAAACTCGAAGTCTCGCTCATCGTGAGCAGGCACCGCCATAATAGCACCTGTACCATAGCTGATAAGCACGTAATCGCTAATCCAGATCGGTATCTTTTCACCGTTTACAGGATTGATAGCAGAGGCGCCTATGGGTTCGCCGGTCTTTTCTTTTGCAAGGTCGGTCCGATCCAGATCGCTCTTGCGTGCAGCTTCCTCACGATATTTCTCAATCGCCTTCTTTCTGTCCTCGGCGACGATCTTATCCACAAGCGGATGCTCGGGGGCCATGACCATATACGTTGCTCCGAAGAGGGTATCCGGCCGTGTGGTGAAAACCCGGATCGTCTCGTCGAAACCATCTACCTTGAAATCGACGTCGGCACCGATGCTCTTGCCCACCCAGTCGGTCTGAAGTTTCTTTATCGAGTAAGGCCAATCCACCTCAGCCAGATCGTCCAGCAATCTCTCGGCATACTTGGTTATCCGAAGCATCCACTGCCGCATTGGCTTCCTTATCACCGGATGGCCGCCCCGCTCGCTGAGCCCCCCTACCACTTCCTCATTCGCCAGAACCGTTCCCAACTCCGGACACCAGTTGACCGGAACCTCAGATTCATAAGCAAGACGATGTTCATCTATATATTTTTGCCTTTGGGCTTCACTCACTCCATCGGGGATCGGCAATTGTTCAATAGGCTTGGCTTTTTGCTCGGTCTCATCGAAATAACTGTTGAACATTTGAAGGAATATCCACTGAGTCCATTTGAAGTACTTCGGATCTGTCGTTGCGACTTCCCTATCCCAGTCATAACTGAAACCCAGCGATTTCGTCTGCCGGCGCATATTGGCAATGTTTTTATTTGTCGTTTCCTCGGGCGCTGTGCCGGTCTGAACAGCATATTGTTCGGCAGGCAGACCGAACGCATCCCAGCCGAAAGGATGCAGGACGTTGAAGCCCTTCATTCTCTTGTAACGGGCTACTATGTCGCTGGCCGTATAACCTTCCGGATGGCCCACGTGCAATCCCTGGCCGCTCGGATAAGGAAACATATCCAGCACATAGTACTTCGGCCTGGAATCGTCGCAGTCAGGGGCCTTAAACGTCCTGGATTCTTCCCAGAACCGCTGCCACTTCTTCTCGATTTCGCCGAACCTGTAAAGTCCCTTCATTGAACGCACCTAATCGTACTTTTCTTGTATTAATCTGCGAAACAGGTCATTGGCACACAATAAGGCAAACATAAGAGAAAATCCACCAAAAACTCCCAAACTGACCGCTTATTGGTCGGATCATGTACTGCCTAATGAACCCTGAGAAACTCCCGCATGTCGACAAGCAATGATATTTCTTGTAAAAGTGACAAAAATGTTGTAACGTTCTGTCGAGGCTTGCATCTTAACTAATGTCAAAAATGCTTGGGATTGCATTCGGGTTACATCAGATGAAATCTCAGCATTTCTTAGTTGAGCAGTATTGACGTATCATAAGTCGTGAGGTGAGATTTCAGGCGGAAAGGAGACTTACCATGAGGTTCGTATGTTCTGCGCTGATTTGGCTTACCGCTCTACCCTTCACATTGAAAGCGTCAGCCCAGGAGGTCGCTAATCAAAAGGAAGTTCTTGAGATGCTGGCAAAGGCCTCAGAGGCTAACAGATCGCTTCTGCATTTCGGCCGAGTTTCAGCATCTGTCAGGCACTGCTACTACGATGAAAAAGGGCAGAAGAACAAAGAAAGAGCGTATGAGGTTCGCGCCCTGTTTAAAAAGGGCAAAATCCGCCTGGACATCAAGGACAAGAAACAGAGAAAGGAAAGCGAAAAAATCCACAAGGTCGTAGTTACAGAAGAAAGCTTCAAGGAATACTTCACGGGAGAAAGGGATGCTTATTTGCGAGGGCCAAAAATGGTCGGGACGGTCTATGGTTCTTGCGGCTTTCTGCCTTCGAGAAATACAGCATTCTGGCACACAATGTTGGACCACCCGGAAGGCACACTGGCATCCCGCAAAATTATTCGCGAAAACGCAAGCGACAGCAAGGTCTATACCCTCGAATGTGTCTCCAAGAAAAGGCCCAAGAGCCTGCAACGCTATTTTGTCGATCCAACTGAGGGAGGAACCGTAGTCAAATTCGAAAGCTATCACGACTTCGGCAACGGGCATGTTCTATTGAGACGGGACGAAGCAGAGATGCAGCCTACTCGCGAAGGCGCATGCTACCTCGAGCGATTCAAAAGTACGAATTACAAGCCGGATGGAACATTACGCAGAATACAAGAGATCGAAATCAAGAGCTTCGATTTTACCTTCAGCGTTCTGGACGCGGAATTCACCTGGGAGGCGATGGCCTTACCAAAGGGAACGACGATTCATGATAAGCGATTGGGAATATATTACACATACGGTGCCCCCCCTGAACAGAGCCGGAAAGGGACTGAGTCGAACGAAAAGAACCAGACTCAACAAGAAATGCCAAGGCATGTGAAGATGTTGCTGGAAGGAATCAGGGCCGGCAAAAGCAACAGAGACCGGTGGCGAAGTCTATATAAGCTTGTGAATAAACCTGCTCCGAAGCTCGCAGTGGCAACATGGATTAATTCCAAGCCTCTGAGGCTCTCTGATCTGCGCGGCAAAATCGTTGTGCTTGATTTCTGGGCAATTGACTGCGGACCCTGCCTGGGAGATATTGAAGGTCTGAACAAAATACACGAACGCGGCCAATATGAACCCGTTATCGTTATCGGCGTGCACACCCCAATAGATGATATCTCCGAGGTGGAGCGGGTCATGGCTAGACACAAAGTCAAATATCCAGTGTGTATAGACACAAACGGAGCTTCAAGGACGTACTTCGGCGGATGTACTTTCGAGAAATATGCGGTCAGCGCGATTCCAAGACCTTTCCTGATAGACATTAAGGGCAAAATACGGTCGGTCTCGTCACCTGTAAACCCCTGGGAGTTGGACGAACTAATTAAGGAAAGCGCCGACGGCGTCACAGGCATCAGCCCGGCTGAACCCGAATGGCTCTTTGGCGTAAAGGTAGCGCCGGAAAGTGTGAGCTTCGAGGGTATAATCAAAGGACAGAAGACCGAGAAAAGCGTCCACATTTACAAACCCGATGATCCTGATTTCAAAGTAGACATAACCATGGCGCCCGACAAAGCCGTGGAGGCAAAGCTCCTCAGATATGAGCAAGAGGGAACATTATTATACGAACTTAGGATTCTTCACACGACTGATTTTGAAGGTGAAATTTACTCTTCGCAAGTCAAGCTGAAAACGAATGATCCCAACTCACCTGAGATAGTGATACCGATCAAAGCAGTCAGGTCGTCCGGCTAAGTGTACAAAAGCAGAAGCGTTTATTCAGCAAGCACGCCATCAAGTGAAGCTCAAAGTTCCCACATTCCGTCGGGGCGGACCCGGAGGATGCCGGTGTCACGGTAGAAGTTCAGGAGTGCGATCTTGTAGTCCACGAGGGCTTGCGAGGCGTCGATCTGAGCATCGAACAAAGCATCCTGAGCATCCAGCACGCGGCGGCTGCTCGCCCTGCCGTGGCGGACGAGCAGAAAGGTCTTGTTGAATCGTCGCTGCGCCAACTCCAGGGCATGGGCCAGTACTCTGTAACGCTCGGAAGCTTCGACCAGATCGCGATGGGCTCGACGCACCTGGAGTTTGACTATGTCGGCGGCCTCAGTGTAGTCTCGCTGTAGCTTGTTCAAGGTAATTAGGGCCTTGCGATAGACGTTTTGTTCGGGAACCCTGTCGAGCGGTAAATCCAGTTCAAGTTCAACTCCATAGTCTTCTCTGAACGGATCGAGAGTGCGTCTATTTGCCCGCCGGGCGGATGTGGTCCCAACCGTACCCACCAAATTGGCCTCGGCGCGGAGACTGTCGGCGGCAACCGCCACCTTGCGCTGGGCGTCCAGGACGGCGTCGGCGGTGTTCCTTAGATCCAACCGGGCAACCTGAGCAGCTTCGAGAACCTGGTCCTCCGAGAATTCAGGCTCTATCATCTCCGACCCCTTTAGAACCTCGAATGCTGTCTCATCCAGACGCAGCTTCTTTTCGGTAGGTAAGCTGAGAGTCAACTTAAACTCATCGAGCGCCTGCCGATATTGTTTTTCCGCCTCAGTATATGTATTCTCGGCATCGAGAGTTTCCTGCCGGACCTCGTCAAGCTCGATCATCGGGAGACGGCCTGCGTTTGCCAGCTTCTCCACTCGTTCGAGCAGCCAGCTAAGAGCGGCATAATTAGTCTTGGCGTTTTTAGCATCTTCGAGCCGCTGCAAAACCGTGTAGTATTGAGAAATCACCGAAACGACAAACTCTTTGCGGAACCGATTGAAAGACCGCACCTGGTATAGCGTGTCGCGTTCAGCCTGAGTAAGGCCTTCCATAACGATCGCGCGATCGCTTCCGCGAAGCACTGGTTCGGTAACTGTTGCACTGAGGATCGAGGCCAATCCACCTCGCAGATTGCCGCTGAGCACGTCAACCCAGGCAAGGGCAACTTCCGTGCTGATTCTGGTCCCTCCGGCCAGCAGTCGAGTAAATCCAATGCTCGCTTCGGCCCCTACCGCTTCGTCGTTGCGATCTGCGTTGTATCCGCCGCTGAATCCGCCAAAAAACTGCGTCTCGAAATCATGCCGCGTAAGGCGTAAGTCCAACGCCTGTATATAGAGAGACTCCCGCTGCGTTTGATACTCACGGTTGTGAGCGGTCGCAAGAGCGACGGCCTGCGGGAGGGTCAAAACGTCGGGAATGGCAATTTCCTTTTCGATCTGTATATCATTCGGAGAAGGCGGCACGTCACTGATCGTATAATTTGCCTTGGAGCCGAAATCGTCGCGCCACTTCTCGTCGATGATGTTATACACGCGTTCGTCGGCCTCTTTCTTATAGTTATGCTGAGTGCAGCCGGCGAGAGCACAAAACCCCGCCAGACTGATTATTATAAAACACCTCGACGACACGTTGGAAAAACTTCGCCTCATATCTTCAGCTTTCCACGAGTACGTACGCCGACTTTCTCGCCCGCTACGAGCTTCATTTCAACGGGAGCCTTGATCAGAAACGGACGGCCCCACTGCGGAACGTTCGGGTTCCGCCACAACTGAGCGGGAATTTGCTCGACGGTCGGACCAACGAACATCACCTCGGACTGCTCGAACTGGACGTTCGCCGGTTTGCTGGTCTTGACAAGCTCGACGACCATCCCCTCTTCGATTGCGCCCATCTGGTTCTCGCCGGCATACGCAACGATGCCTGTTATCTCGCCCCGGGCAACAGTAAGTATCGGGTCACCGGCCAGTACGACTTCCGTCTTGCGGTGGAGAATGCTGCTGACAACTCCATTCATAGGCGCCTTCAGCTCCAGCGCTTTGCGTCTTTCCAAAGCCTCCATCTGCGTTACAAGTTCCTCTACCCGTTTTTCCTGTACGGTTATCCCCTTGCGAATCACCTGCAGCGCGGCGTCAATCGATGGATGATACGGTTCATGCTCCACGTACTCCTCGCGCCGTTGAATGGCCTCTTGCAACGTACTTTGGGCCTGTTTCAGCAACTGTTCGGTCTCCTGTATCTTCTTAGCAAGAGCTTTGTACTGTGCTTCGGCCTTTTGCAGCTCGAGCGGCGCGAGGGCTTCTTCGGCAACAAGCTTTTCGGCGACCTCAACGTCGAGCGCCAAATCACCCAGGGTAATCCTGTCGGTCTCGATTTGAGCCCGGAGTCTCAGCACTTCGAGACGGGCATCTTCGATATCGACCGCAAACCTCCGGCTGTCGTTGATCCGCTCGGTCTGGCGGTCGGCTTTTTCCGCTGAGAGGCTGTCCTGGGTCGGAACCAGTTGGGCCGAGAGTCTTTCTATCTCGGCAAGCACGGTATCCAGTTGCGCCTGCAACTGTTCCCTCGACGGCTCATCTTCGAGGACTGTGTTGAGCACTGCAATAGTCTGTCCCTCCTTAACTCTGTCGAATAAATCCACTGAAACAGCGGTAAGTTTGGCGGTGGAAGCCGCTGCAACCTGACGGCTCGGCCCCTGCGCGATGCCCAGGACCTCGAATCGCTGGGACCTCCGGGAGAACAGCGCTATCACGCATACCACAGCACCGAGCCACACCAGAATAGACAGAATGTGCAAACGCAAACGAGACGGCAGATGTGTAATACCTATCCGTTTCATGCTCAGCCTAAACCTCCAGCAACCGTTCCTGCATTGTCAGGCTTATGTTCTCAAGACCCTCAACATCCTGTAGCTCGGACAGCATTTGTTGGTTCTTTCCCGTATTTCGTATCATCACCTGGTAGGCATACTCTACTTCGGACGTCCCGAATCCGCTGTCCTGCGCCGATATAAGAGTAAACCGGCCGCAAAAGCGTTTTAGAATTGCAAAGATATCACTGTCGGGTTCGATGTGGCCCTTAAAGGTGAACCTCAGGAAACCGTTGTGCGGTTGATGTGTTCCAAAGTTCGCAAGGTGCAGGTACAAAACTATCAAGCTCAGAATGGTAGTGCCCAGGATGGCGACGGCGTAGCGCTGTGAGCCGGACGCCATGCCCACAACGAGCGAGCAGAAGATAAACGCTATGTCTCTCGTATCCTTTACGATGTTTCGAAATCGAATAATTGCCAGCGCACCCATCAATCCCACAGCAGTTATTATGCTCGTCTGGATTACCGCCATAACCATAGCAACGACGACTGTGATGATTATCAGCGATTGTACGAAGGTCCTCGAGTAGGACAGGCCGCTGTGCGTAAAGTAGTATACCCAGGCCAGAATCTGCCCGAGAACAAATGCAAGCAATAATGAAAGCAGGACCGCTTCGGGCGTGAAAGCTGCACCGCTCAGAGAACCCCCTTCCAGAATTTGCCAGACTCTATCCATATTCACTATAGCACCATTTCCGGAGCGCAAAATTTCAACGAGCAGGAATCTTGCAGCGAAGACGCATATTTAGAAATCGACCGGGCATGCAAGTTGAATTGCCTGGTCAGCCGAGCGAGCCATGCGGGATAACGATCCGTGAACTTGATTTCCAGAATAACGCCGCCGGTCGTGAAGGGATTCTGCCGCCAGCCTCCACCTCCGAGCCGAACCTCGGGGGTTTTGGTAACGTTGTATTCGAGATTTCTATCAAAGGTAATCCTGACGCGATTGTGATCGTTGCCTTCATAGGCCTGGCGAGTGTAACGGACAAGCACAGCGGGTTTGGCTCGAATATTGCTTGCATATAACTGAAACTGGTCTATCGTGTCCATATCCGCCGTGTAATTGCCGGGTGTCAGGGGACGGCCTGCAAGCAGCGCTCTTACGTCAGAATCCATTACCCTCGCACGGCTTTTGATAATTATGGTGTTCATGCGACGTTTGATCTCGAAGAAGCGAGGATATTCCGGCTCGTCGGTATAACTTCGAATGCGAAGTTTAAATCGGCTCTTGACCCCCCTGAGACTCTCCCTGCACAACTGGAGATCTCCCGAATCCAGATACAGGCTGACTATGGGATAGTCACGACTCGGCTGCAGCTTGCAATACCGGTCTAACTGGACGAAAGGTTTGATGAATTCGACGATAGCTGCCGCCTGCGTCTTTGTGATATGGTACTTCATCTCGTAGCGACAGCCCAGAGTTCGATCCGGAAGCTCGACGGGTTTCCGAAATGCTGGCGTTGCGCCTCTGCGCGCAAGTTTATCTTGATGCTCTGAAGCGTTCTTTGCCAATCTGCTTTGTGCCATAACGACCTTTACCACCCGCCCTGCCGGCATTCGACCACGCAAGTACCGGCAAGTGGGTTCGGATTCCGATTTGCGGCCCTCTTCCGTCTTATGAGATAAAGCCGCGTCATGTAACCCTCAAAGCCTCTTGTCTTATCGGGTCATTGCTGTTTCTTGAGGTTTACTTACAATATTAGCGCCTCATCCTTCCTATTCTAACACAGACGATGCCGCCAAGTCAATACTATTTTAGTTGCATCGATTCTGCGGTTTTTGCTTGACCTGTCAAATGTGGTCTTATTTAATCTCTTATCCGAACCCTTGGGTTCGGCCGCTGATCCTATAATCCGGATTGGCGGCAATATCGGAATCTCCGGAAGTTTCGGCACAGAATTGGCAGTCTCTCAGAACAGTTACAGGAAAGTATCTAAATGGATGAACGTATTGTAAAAGTCGGCCTCGCCGGTTTCGGCACCGTCGGCAGCGGCGTAGCAAGATTGATAACTGAAAATGCGGACTCAATCGCAGCCAGGACCGGCATCAGGCTGGAATTGGCTCGCGTCGTAGACATTGATACGACGTCCGAACGTCCGGTAACCCTGCCGGGAGGTATTCTCACAGATGATTTGAACAGTTTATACGATGACGAAACGATTCAGATCGGCGTCGAGATGATAGGCGGGACCGATGCCGCAAAACAGGTACAGTTAGAGATGCTCGCGAGCGGCAAAGATGTAGTTACCGCCAATAAGGCTCTTCTCGCAGAACATGGCAACGAGCTTTATCGGGTCGCCCGTCAGAACGGCAGGTGCATAGCGTTCGAGGCAAGCTGCGCCGGAGGCATGCCTATCGTCTCAGCCATCAGAACGGGGCTTACGGCAAATAACGTCAATTCGATGTTCGGCATAGTTAACGGCACGTGCAACTATATCCTTTCCAACATGACTGCCCGGAACCAGGAATTCTCAGAGGCTCTGACCGAAGCTCAGGCAAAGGGTTACGCTGAGGCCGATCCGACGCTGGATATCAGCGGCGGCGACAGCACCCACAAGCTTGCTATCCTGGCCTCTATCGCGTTCGGATATGAACTGGCCCTCGACGATATCCACGTGGAAGGCATAGAAGACATCTCGATCGACGATATTCGCTACGGCGGAGAGATGGGCTATTGCCTTAAACTGCTGGCGATCGCGCAAAGAGATGAAGAAGGGAAAATCTCGCTTCGCGTGCACCCATCCTTCATCGCCAAAGACTGCTCGCTCGCTCGCGTGACGGGGCCGTTCAATGCGGTCAGCATCTTCGGCCATGCCGTCGGCGAGTTGATCTTCTATGGCCGGGGAGCCGGGATGATGCCCACAGCAAGCGCCGTGGTCGCCGACATTATCGACGTCGCCCTGGGCAACTCCGGCACGACTTTCAGACATCTAAACTTACGCCCGCACAGCGAGGCCGAGCCGCTGATAGAGAAGATGGACAACCTTATCAGCAGAGCTTACATCAGGATAATGTGCAAGGATCAGCCCGGCGTTGTCGCCCAATGGAGCAGAGTGCTCGCGGACCACGACATCAGTATTTCAGGCGCAATCCAACACGAAGACACCGGACCCGACAACACCGTGCCGGTAGTAATAGCAACACACCAGGCCAGACAGAAGAACATATCCGCCGCTCTGGACGACCTGGAAAAATTGGATGTCATCGGCACAAAGCCGGTGTGCATAAGAATCGTAGACATCCCGGAGGATAAGGATTGACGACCAAGTATGTCATAATAATTCCGGACGGCGCGGCCGACGAACCGCTCGAAGAATTCGATGGAAAGACGCCGCTCGAAGCGGCCTTGACGCCGAACATCGACAAAATCAGCACGTTGGGCAGGCAGGGGTTGATTCAGACTGTTCCGGATAAGATGGAACCCGGCAGCGACGTTGCTCAAATGAGTCTGCTCGGATACGATCCGAGGCGATACTATACCGGCCGGGCGCCGATCGAAGCGGTGGCACGCAACGTCAACTTGTCTCTGGAAGACTGGGTTTTCAGATGCAACCTTGTAACCATAGCCGATGCCAAGATGGCCGACCATAGTGCAGGTCACATCTCGACCGCCGAGGGCGGCAGCCTGATAGATGAACTGAACAAGCAGCTCGGCAGCGAACAGTTGCGCTTCTATTCGGGGGTTAGCTACAGAAATCTTTTGGTATGCAAGGGCATCGATTTCGACGTTCAGACCTATCCACCTCACGACCACATTGGCACAGCCGTGGACAAACTGCTCCCTCGGGGCAAAGGCGCCGACTTTCTTATAGACCTGATGGCCCGTTCGCAGCAGGTATTCATGGACCACGACATCAATAAGGTCAGAAAGGACCTGGGAGAAAATCAGGTCAGCTCTGTCTGGCTCTGGGGACAGGGCAAGAAAGCTCAGATGGAACGTTTTGAGAAAAAATTCGGGATCCGCGGCGCAGCCATTACCGCTGTAGACCTCGTTAAAGGCCTGGCAAAGCTGATCGATTTTGATTTGATAGATGTTCCGGGCGCAACGGGCTTTATCGACACTAATTACGAGGGCAAGGGTTCGGCGGCAATAGAAGCACTCGGCGAATACGACATCGTATTCGTCCACGTCGAAGCCCCGGACGAAGCGGCACACAGCGGTAACGCCGAGATGAAAAAGAAAGCGATAGAGCTTATCGATGACCGAATTGTCGGTCCCGTATTTGATGCTCTGCAGAAATATGAAAGCTGGCGTATTCTCGTTATGCCGGATCATCCTACGCTGATAAGGACCTGCGCTCACTCGTCGGCAGCGGTGCCTTTCGCCATGGCCGGCGATAATATAAGCGGCATCCTGCACGCCGCCTTCAGCGAGCTAAACGCCGCCGAGTCTGGATTTAGAGTAGAAAACGGCTTCGAGTTGATGGAGTATTTTCTAAGAAGCTAAAGAGCTTGACATTCACAGCCGAATCAGTTAGAAGACTGCGAAATTTTAGGCCATATAACACCGGATGGTGGAGTATTTGAACGGGAGCACAATGAAGATAATGGTTCAGAAGTTCGGCGGCACGTCTCTGGCGGATGCTGAAAAAATCAAACGCGCCGCCGAGAGGGTGATCGCAACCGTAAAAGACGGCTACGGAGTCGTGGTGATCGCCTCGGCCAGAGGCAAACAGACCGACCGGCTGGTGGCCGACGCGCTGGAACTCAATCCCAACCCTCCGCGCCGCGAAATGGATCAATTGCTTAGCACCGGCGAACAACAATCGGTTTCGTTGTTCGCCATGGCGCTCGAAGCCCTGGGCTACGACGCCATAAGCATGACCGGCGGACAAATCCGCATGATGACCGACAGCATGCACACAAAGGCGCGTATACAAAGCATCGGAGCCGACAGGATTCACAAACATCTGGAACAGGGCAAGGTTGTGATTGTCGCCGGTTTCCAGGGCATAGATGAGAATGAGAATATCACCACGCTCGGTCGCGGCGGCTCCGATACGACAGCGGTTGCCATCGCAGCAGCCCTTGAGGCTGATCGCTGTGAGATTTACACCGATGTCAATGGGATATACAGCGCCGATCCGGGAATATTTGCAAATGCAGTCAAACTCGAGCATATTTCTTACGACGAGATGCTTGAGCTTGCGAGCTTCGGAGCGGGAGTAATGCATCCGCGAGCCATCGAGTGCGGCAAGAAATACGACGTCGAGATCCACGTCAGAAGCAGCGCCGAACAAACAGACGGAACAATAATTACACACGAGGTGCCTCAGATGGAAGGTGTAGTGGTTTCAGGTGCAACAATACAAAGAAATTTAGCCAAAATAGGCCTTGTCGGCGTAGACAATGCTCCGGGCAACGCGGCGAAGGTATTTGCTCATCTGGCAAGAGCAAAGGTGGTTGTTAATGACATTATTCAAACGGAAGTCAGTGATGAAAAGGCCAACCTGTCTTTCATGATTGACATTTCCGATCTGGACGCCACGAAAGAAGCTGTAGAACAGATGAAAAGCGAAATCAATTGCGAGAACGTTTTCGTACGCGACGATATTGCCGAGGTCTCTGTGGTCGGTGTCGGCATGAGAAGTCACTATGGAGTCGCCGAGAAAATGTTCGATGCTTTGGCCAAGACCAAGGTTAATATCGATTCTATTACGACCAGCGAAATTCGTATTAGTTGCGCGGTGGATGAGGGCCAAGCTGAGAAAGCCCTCCAAGCCGTCTGTACTGTATTCGAACTGGACAAATCCGCTGTGCAGCGCAGTGAATGATCGGGACCGTTAATTGCCGACATCCAAATGGCGCGGAAAGATGACAAAATCGTCCTGGCAATGAGCAAACGCCGCAAGACAGGGCTGATCGTTCTGTGCCTGTTAGCATTTGTACTGCTTGTTTGGTTTGATAACAGTCTGGCCCTTCGCCGACGTTATTCAAGAACCGTCGCTGGTGAGCAAACAAATCTCCTCGACCACACAGATTATCACGGCAAGCAATTCATCGTTGGGAATATCGTCGATGGGGACACAATTGATATCAAAGCCCCCGACGGTCGCCGAGAATACACGCGAATAAGGTTGCTCGGAATAGACACCCCGGAGACGGGAGGCAAAGATTCAGCACCAATGCATTTCGCCTCAGAAGCCACAACATTCACGAAGCAGGCGACCCTCGGCAAAACCGTTACCGTCTACCTGGACAGCCCCGGACCGACCAGAGGAAAATACGGCAGGCTCCTCGCTTATATCAAATTGCCGGACGGCCGGTTCCTGAATGAAGTTTTGCTTCGCGAAGGTTACGGCCGGGTATACCGCCGCTCTCGTCATAGTTTCTATAATAAGTACCAGCAGTTGGAAGCCGGCGCCCGCAGCAGCGAGAAAGGATTGTGGAAAAATCCAGTCCTCGACCAACTACCACCCGGGCGCCGTTAGCCTTTCGCGGCAGGCGCCGACTACGGTCAATGTTCCATCTCAGATATCAATAGCAAAGCGGATTGCCCGCGCAACCTCAACCGATTTTGCCCACGGCAGACAAGTGTCTATATAGCATCCCAAGGTTTTGTTTGTGATTGCCCCAAATCCCTGGCACCATGGATTACAGCAAGGATCAAAATACGTTCTGGCTCCACACGGTAAAAGATTCGATAATTCTGGAACAGAAGTTCCCTTACATTCATGTCTTCTGATTCCGGTACGTGCCGTCCAATTCTTGGAAGTTCGTTAAGAGTTTCTACAGATTGAATAACTCTTTCGACAAATCGAGTCGCATAATACTCCGAATCCCTACTTATGTAATCCCTAATGCTCTCTAGATCCAGCGAGGCTGGTTCAGTCCATTCAATCTTCATTCCGCAAGAAGCCTTTTTTTAACTTTCTCGTGTGGAACGACGCGGCCTTCTTCGGCTGCTTTGAAGGCGTTCGCAAGCTTCGTTTTGACATAAAACTCATACATAATGTCATCCCACGTCGCTTGATCTGGCAATTTGTCGATGATTTTTTTTGCTTCCTCTTTGATAATGCTCATTTCATTAGACCTCTTGGTAGAGTATTCAAAACATCCATACATATATTAACACAACCAGGATTGAGTAACAAGAAAAAGCTGCTATTGAAGTGAATCTATCCTCTGCGTGACTGTGTCTTAAGTATTCAAAAGCCGAACGATGAGCGTGATTCAGAGATTATATTCTTTGATTTTGCGGTAGAGGGTTCTTTCGCCGATGCCCAGGATTTTTGCCGTCTTTTCTCTGTTGCCGTGCGTCTTTGCCAATGTCTCTTCGATCGCCTTTTTTTCCAGCTCATCCAATGAGACATCGCCAAGTTCCGCTGTTGCGCGGCTGCCGGCAATGAGCTGTCGTCTTTGTGTTATCTCGGGAGGAATATCCTGCACGTCGAGCCGATCCCGATCGCACATGACCACCATTGTTCTGATCGTGTTCCTGAGCTGACGGATGTTGCCGGGCCAGTCGTATTTCTTCAGAGCATCCATTGCCGCATCGGTAATTCCCATAATTTTAGAGCCGGTTTCCCCAGTGGCCTCCTTGAGAAAATAGTCCACGAGTTCGGGCAGATCCTCCAGTCTGTCACGGAGCGGCGGCAGCGAGATATTCACTCCCTTGATCCGAAAGTACAGATCCTGCCTGAATTTCCTCTCTTCTATTAATTCCGGCAGGTTCTGGTTTGAAGCACTGATAATCCTGACATCGACAACGGTCTGCTTATTCGATCCGACGGGTATTATCACGCCGTCCTCGATAACCCGCAACAACTTGGCTTGGGAATTCGGCGCCATATCGCCGATTTCATCCAGGAACAGCGTCCCCTTATCGGCAACTTCAAAGAGGCCCTTCCTGTCACTTGAAGCGCCGGTGAAAGCGCCTGCTACGTGGCCGAAAAGCTCACTCTCAAGCAGAGTTTCGCTCAATCCTGCACAGTTGACGGGCTTAAAAGGCTTATCCCATCGTTGCGAGTTGTCGTGAATCGCCCTGGCGAGCAAATCCTTGCCCGTTCCTGATTGCCCTTCGATAAGAACGGATATATTGGTGGGTGCAACTCGTTTTATAACCTCGAATACACCCTGCATCCCCGGGCTCTTTCCCAAGACACCCTCGAATACAAAGCCTTCTTTATTCACTTGCCGTTCGTCGGCCTGACGGGCATGGGCCGTCGCCGACTTTTCAGCGGCCCGGGCTACAAGCGTGCGCAACTGGCCGATGTCGATCGGCTTAACTAAATAATCGTACGCCCCAAGCTTCAAAGCTTCCTTGCAGGTATCGATAGTTGCATAAGCTGTTATCAGGATGACTTCTGTTGCTATGTCGTATTTTTTCGCCTCGGTCAGAACCGTCAGTCCACTGGTGTCGCCGCCGAGTTTAAGATCGGTCACCGCGACGTCTATCTGTCTGCTCCGCAGTATCTCCAGGGCATCTTCACCGCTGTAAACCGCGATCGCTTTGTCGCACTGTTTTTCGAGCGACTCCACAATCCCGTCGGCATGATCGCGTTCATCGTCAACAACCAGAATTACACCCGTCTTCTGAGCCAAAACAGTGACCTCACTTCTCGCATAAAGGGAGTCTTATTACAAATGCAGTACCCTTGTTCATCTCACTGCTAACAGTTATGGAACCATCGTGCGCCTCGACAATCTTCTTTGCCGTCGGCAAACCCAGTCCGCTACCCTGACTACGCGACGTATAATAGGCGTCAAAAATGTGCTCGACCTTATCCGCCGGAATGCCAGTACCGGTGTCGCTGATTTCAATGACAGCTTTCTTTTCCCGCCTGTCGGTTCTCACGATCAACTCTCCACCACCGCTCATCGCCTGCTGAGCGTTAATAAAGAGGTTCAACAAAACTTGTTTTATCATATCAACGTCGATTTTGCAAACAAGCGGGTCGTTATAAAGATTCTGGCGAATGGTAACCGCATGGCTCTGCGCCTGAGGTGAATAAAAATCAATCATGTCCCCGACGACTTCGTTAATATCAACGGTCGTAAACTGCAGATCGGGTCTGCCCACATAGTGTAGGAAACCTTCGAGTATCTGCTCGAGTCTATCAGTTTCTTTTTCAATGACCGTCAGTTTCCTCATCGCTCTCGTCAGTTTGCCATCATCTCTGTTCACATCGGATCCACTTGAGTCAAGCCGCTTAAAGTCTTCCAGATCTTCAGCAACCAGTTTCAGGTTTATCTTGACGGTAGAGAGAGGGTTTTTGATCTCGTGGGCAAGCCCTCCGGTCAACTTGCTGAGTTCCTCAAGCTGCTCCCGGTGACTACCCGCTCGTTCTTTAGTTCCGGTGGCTTTTTTACGCAAAAACAGCACAGCAACAGTCAGTAAGCCAACAACAAAGCCGCCAACAAACTGAACCACTTATTTTTCCTCTGCCTTTTCGCTTTTTTTCTTTTCAGCGAGGGCGGCTTTCCGCGAGAGCTTCAGCCTGCCCTGGTCGTCGATCAGTATCAGCTTAACCGTTATAAGGTCGCCCGTCTTGCAAACATCCTCGACATTCTTGACGTAGCCTTCGCTCAACTCGCTTATGTGACACAAACCTTCGACACCCGGCACGATTTCCACAAACACGCCGAAATCCTTGACCGAGACCACCTTGGCGTTTTCGTATATCCGCCCCACTTCCGGCGGCTCAGTAAGCGCCTCGATCATCTCTTTTGCCTTCAGGTGACCGTCGCCGCCGAGGCAACTTATATAGATGGTGCCGTCTTCTTCGATCTCGATAGAGGTGTCGGTCTCTTCCTGAATGCTCTTGATCATCTTGCCGCCCGGGCCTATTACCTTGCCGATCAGCTCGGGGTCGATTTCTATGCTCAGCAGCTTAGGTGCATAGACGCTCAGTTCCGATCTGGGCTCGCTGATCGCCGCGGCCATCTTCCCGAGAATCTCCAGTCGTGCGGACTTTGCCCGCTCGAGAGCCTGGACCATGATATTATGGGCCAGCCCCTCAGCCTTGATGTCGAGCTGTATCGCGGTAATACCGTCAACGGTACCGGCAACCTTGAAGTCCATTTCGCCGTAATGGTCTTCCTCGCCGATGATGTCGGTCAGGAGCTCATGCCGGCCTTTTCCATCGCTAATCATGCCGATTGATATCCCGGCTACCGAGTTTTTCATAGGGACGCCGGCATCGGCCAAAGCCAGTGAGCCCCCGCATACGGAAGCCATAGAACTCGAGCCGTTAGACTCGGTAATATCGGAAACTACCCTGACGGTATAGGCAAATTCGTCGTCCGCGGGTCTCACAGCCTCCAGGGCCTTTTCCGCCAGGGCTCCATGGCCTATTTCTCTTCGGCCGACCCCACGGATAGGTCTGACCTCGCCGACTGAGAACGGCGGGAAATTGTAATGCAGTGTGAAGTTCTGGGCGTATTCGTCTAACAGGCCGTCTATGATCTGAGCATCTCTTATGGTCCCGAGAGTGACGCTTACCAGCGCCTGGGTCTCTCCCCGCGTAAACAACGCCGAACCATGCGTTCTGGGCAAAATACCAACTTCGCAGCTAATCGGACGTATGTCGCCGTAAGCTCTGCCGTCACTTCTCTTGCCTTCCAGGAGCAATCTCTTGACGACTCGGCCTTCTACTTTCTCGAGGATTCTCTTGACCAAAGCTTTGCCTGGCCCCGTGCCGGTCCCGTGCTGGTCCTTGGGGCAGTACTCCTCGGTTACCTGCTCGAACAGCTCCTTGACCGCCGTATTACGCTCCTGCTTGACCGGTAATTGCTTTAGTTCGTAAAGTTTGTCAGATATCTGGGAGTAGATCTTTGACTCGAGATCTTCATCAGTTTCCACGAGCGGTGCTTCTTTTTCAACACCGACTTTCTCGCAGAGTTCCTCGATCATTTCACAGACCACCCTAACGGTTTTCTGCGCTTCGGCAATAGCATCGGCGATAACGTTCTCCGGCATCGCTTTCGCTCCGACCTCGATCATATTCATTGCCTCTTTACGGCCGCCGAGAAGCAGGCTCAGGTCGCCGTCTGCGAGCTGTTTGTGCGTAGGATTGACGACAAATTCACCGTTGACTCTACCCATCCTGCAGGCGCCCGTCGGACCGAGAAACGGTATTTTGCTGATTGTCAAAGCCGCGCTTGCGCCCACCATCGCCAGGACATCCGGATCGTTTTCGCGGTCCGCACTCAAAACGTTCGCTATGACTTGCACTTCCTGGAAGTAGCCATCCGGAAAGAGAGGTCGGATAGGCCTGTCAATTTGTCTGGCCGTGAGAGTTTCCTTTGTGCTCGGCCTTCCCTCTCGCTTTATGAAACCGCCCGGAAACTTGCCTGCCGCGCTTTGTTTCTCGCGATACTCGACGCTAAGCGGGAAAAAATCGATATCTTCGAACCTCGGCGGCGCCGTTACGGCCGAAACAAGAACTACCGTATCTCCGTATTGTACTACTACTGCTCCGTCTGCCTGTCTGGCGATCTTACCCGTCTCTATTGACAGCGTTCTGCCGCCAACTTGTCTTTCAACTCTACAAAATTCCGTCATATATTACCTCGGTAGGTTCTGCGGCAAGAGATACTCGGCTCCGGCTCTCCGTCGCAGGGTGAGTTACTCGTGTTCTGGTATTTAATTTACTTGCGTAAGCCGAGCCGGGAAATAATTTCCCGGTAGCGTTTAACATCCTGGTTCCTGACGTACTTGAGCAATGCCGTTCTCGTGCCGACCATCTTCAGCAGGCCGCGTCTCGAAGCGTGATCCTTGGTGTGAGTTTTGAGATGCGCGGTAAGATCGTTAATCCGCCTGGTCAATAGAGCAATCTGCACTTCCGGCGATCCCGTATCGCCCTCGTGCACCTCGAAATCGTCTATTATCTTCTCTTTTTCCTGCTTCGTTAGCATTTTTACGATATGTCCTTTCAACTGTGCCGTCTATAAATCATCTAATACCATCTTAAATCGAATTAAGTACTTTAATCCGAAATTTCGTAGTATGCAAGCCTTTTTCGGTACAAAAACAAAGAATTTGCACGAGGTTGCGAAATCTGGATGAACATTGCGGCAGGAGGCATAAACCGTCCAAGATCGCCCGCCACTGTGCGATCATGTACTCGGATCCTGATCCGATCGATCCGATCTCTTCCGATCAAGGAATGCTTCGAGGATTTCAGCAGCCGCCACGGCATCAATTCGGTCCCGCATCTTGCCTTTCGTCAAATTGGCCGGCGCAAGTCTCTCTTCCGCTCCGTAACTGCTCAGGCGCTCGTCCTGCAAAAGAACCGGAACATGCAAAACCACCTCCAACTGCCTGGAGAACTTGCGAACAAGACGGGTTTGAGCACTTTCCGAGCCGTCCATATTCAGCGGCAAGCCGAGCACAACCGCCTCGATGTGCTCGGCATCTACGATTTCCACTATCTGACTTAGAAGCGTTGTTTGGCTGTGGATGGTCTTCAAGGGCGAAGCAATAGTCTCGGCCGCGTCACAAATAGCAAGGCCGGTGCGCTTAGCCCCGTAATCTATCGCCAAATACCGCATTTTCGCTTATATCGCGACGGATACCCCTTTTCTAAAGAAATTTATCCCCTCCGTGCTCCTTTATCATATCGAGCAGATCCTTGAGGCGCTGCGTCTGATCGATGTGGCACACAAGAGTGGCGTCCGGGCTGTGTGCAACGACCATGTTTTCCAACCCGATAGCTGCTATCAGATGACCTTTGTCTTCGGTAACTATTATGCTGTTTTTGCAGTCAAACAACTCGCTCTGGCCCGCAACTACCACGTTGTTGTTCTCGTCGGAGCTGATAATGTCGGCCAAAGCGGCAAAAGAACCCATGTCAAGCCAGCGGCAATCCAGCTTTATGGCCTTGACCCTTTCTGCCTTTTCCATTACTGCGAAATCGATGCTTATTTTCGGCAGCTTCACGAACCACTCTTTCAGGGTTTGTTGTTGATTCGGACTATCCCAATCCGCCTGAATTTTGGCCAGAGGCTCGGTGGCTTTGGGCAAATACTTCGCCAGATTAGCCAGGATCGTCCTTGCCTTCCACACGAACATCCCCGAATTCCAGAAGTACTGTCCGGTATCGAGATATTCGTGAGCCGTCTTCGCGTCCGGCTTTTCTTTGAACGCTTCCACGGCGTAGACCTCATTTCGGCAGTTTGGGATCTTCTCTGCTCCACCGCATTTAATATACCCCAATCCCGTGCTTGCGAAGGTCGGCTGGATGCCGAAAGTAATCATGTCCTCCGGATTGTTGTTGATATACGCCAGCGCATCGGTCAGGGCCTGTTGAAGCACTTCGGCAGGTTCGATAATCTGATCGGCGGTAACGACCGCAACTGTCGCCTCGGGATCGTATTTCTTCAGGATGGTCGAAACCAGCCCTATCGCGCCGGCCGTATCACGAACAGCGGGCTCAGCAATGACGTTGTTTGCGGGCAATTCCGACAGGTTCTCCCGAACAACGTCCGAATAGCCGGCGTTTGTCAGAACGATAATGTTCCTGATGTCAAAAATGGGCTTGAGGCGATCGAAACATCGCCGAAGAAGCGTCTGGCCGTCAAGAAGCTCCAAAACCTGCTTAGGACGTTTCTGCCGGCTCAAAGGCCACAACCTCTTGCCGGCCCCCCCTGCCATTATCACTGCGTAATCCATTGCTGATATCCTCTTGCTTCTAATTCTACTTTAATAAAACCGTCAAATCAGGAAACATTCGTCAATGTCGGTTTTCGCTCTAATCTGTTCCGCAAACTCTTCGTACGTGAGGTCCGATCGGTAATTGCCGGTCCTGCCCATCAGTGCGAAAGTGGCTTCCTTGACTAATTCGACTGCGGGCTGGTTATAGGTATCGATATTTAGCAAAGCACCCATAAATGAAGTGGTCGCCTCAAAAAACAGAATGAATTGTCCGACTGTATAAGCACTGACTTCATCAAACCGCACTGTGAGACAAGGCCTGTTGTCATTCAAAAGAGCATACTCAGTCGCCTTCTTCTCGCTGTTCAAAAGTGTGCTCATCTTCTGGTCGGCCAAATAGTCCAGTTCAGAGACCTTATCCGGTGCCGGCCCTATTAAGATATTTTCTTTGTCGAATTCTTCAATCTGAAGGAAGGTAAAGAGCTTATCATTCGGCCCCTCGCGGTAAAGCTGCACCTGACTGTGCTGGTCGGTAGCGCCGAGAGCTTTTATAGGGGTCGGTCCCGTCCAAACCTCCTGGCCGGACAGATCCACCTTTTTACCCAGGCTTTCGGCCCACAACTGACGGTACCAGTCGGCCATATCCTTCAAAGCATGACAATAAGGCATGATGACAGGGCTTTTCTTTCCGTTGTTGTAAAAATGGTAGTTGATCGCAGCATTGATCGCGGCAGGATTCTGTCTGAAATCCTTACTAGTCACTCTTGAATGCATATCGGCAGCCCCGGCAAGCATCGCTTTGATATCAATACCGCACATAGCCGCACTGAAAAGGCCGACTGCGCTCAATACACTGAATCTACCTCCCACATCCGCCGGGACTTCAAGCAGCCGCAGATTGGGCGTAGCTTCTTTGGCGATTCTGTAGAGCGTGCTCCTCGGCTTCCCGTCGTCATCCGTCTCGAATCCCGTCGTTATGACAATGTGTTCGGCCAGATATTCCGGGCCTCTCTCGGCAAGCATTTCGCGAATTAGCAGAAACTGAGCCGCCGTCTCTGCCGTTCTCCCGGATTTGCTGATAACGTTAAAGATCGTCCGATCAAGCTGATCTTCAATGTCTTCGAGAAATGAGCCGAATTGATCCGGATCGACATTGTCAAAAACGAACAGACGCGGTGCTCCATTGCGTTGCTCTTTGCTGTAATTATACATGTATGGATTCAGCGCAGTTTGAACGGCAATGTTACCCAAGGCCGAACCGCCGATGCCAAGTATTACCAGATTGTCACATTTTTCTTTCAACTCGTCGACGACCCTGAGCACATGTGCAGCATTGTCTTTATTCTCCGGAAGCGATCCGTACATCGTTCGCGTAATATCAGGGTGTCTCTTTTGCCCCATCATTTCTTCGGCCACAACCGGGATCAGCGGCTCGATCTTTTTCCCAAGGTCGGCAAGCTGTTGATCGGTGATTCCGTGCTCATCGCCGATTACGTCCGACATCACATTCTTGAAATACAATCTGATCTGCCGTTTGCGCACTCAAATGTTCCTTTCATTATAGACCACACATCGCGGGCTTCGGGGCCCGTGCATCCTGAAGGCATCTCACCTTCGTAGCAAGACAGACTTCAATTTCATTTATCGTTTTATGCTTTCAGTATGACTTCTGTTGGCTTCCGTCCGCTCTTATGAAATCTGAATGTGCCGTGCAAAGTGCGGCCGTCTTTTCGAGCCGTTACGCTGTAATCTCCGAAGAAGCCCCGGAATTTCACATTTCCTTCAGGCGAGACCGGCGCTCTTGTTTTGGTCCACCATTTGCCCTTAATCAGGCGTGTCAACTCCTCGTAAGCCGGTTTCGGAGTCATATTATCGCGGAGAAGACCCGCGGGCGCGCCTTGCCAGGAATTCTGGTCGGTGAAATCCCACCACGTTATCGCCTCAACGGCCGGATGTGAAAACAGGACGCTGTAGAACTCGACCGCGTCTTTCGCCTGGCGCTGCTCCCCTTCCGGCGTACTGACCCAGCGGAAACCGGCATCGCCACGTTTCTTTCGCAAGTCCCGGCCCTGCTCGCCGGAGACGAGCGTTGTTTCGGTAAAATGCAGAGGCTTGCCAAACTTCGCAAATCGTTCGCACACTTCCCATATCTTTTGAGAAGGCCACTTGCCGCCATGCATGTGAGACTGAATGCCGATGACATCGTAGAGCGGCTTACCGGCGTCGTCGACTAATTTAGATATGATCTTACTCGCATAAGCCGGATCGGTCCGGTAGTCGTTGATAAGCAACGTAGCGTCAGGATTGGCCTGGCGAGCCGCCTTGAAAGCTTTGCGGACGTATTTATCGACACCCATTCTGTCAATAGCCTCGGTCAAAATAGGCGCCTGCTTCTCTATTTGCTCCCGGTCGTAGTGCGTTGCCTCGTTCACCACGTCCCAGATGTCAATGCCGCCCCTGAATCGCCTGACGCATCTTTCGATGCGCTTTAGCTGCAATTCCATCGCTCTCTCGGGATCGTCCTTGAGCCATCGCGGATCGACATAATTCCATGCCAGCGGATGGCCTTTCGTCGTGATTCCGTGATCTTTGCACCAGCGAATGATTTCGTCGGTGCGCTGGTCATCAGGCTCGCCCTTTTGGCGTTCGTAATTCCACCAGTAGAAAGGCAAGGTTGCGAAGTTCAGAAGTTCTTTGAAGCGCTTTTCGTAAGCCGCGTTGTCATCCGGCGTCCGGCATTTGTGCAGCTTGAAGATGTTGCATCCGAACAGAAACTTGTGCCGAGTCTGTTCTATCTCGACGTCCGTGTTATTCGTAAGCGGGTTGCCATCCGGCCCGGTGAGCTTCAGAAGAACGTCACCCTTGCGGTGCTTGTCGATCCGCTCGTCAAGACCTTCGAGGATTTCATTCCCGGAATATCGGGCCAAAACAGGAGAAATCCAGCCCCAAGCTGCGCTTGAGGCTGCCACACGTACAAAATCGCGCCGATTCATAAAATCGCCCTTTCTCTTCAAAAAACGCCATTCAAACGTCCACTCTTGAGAGGTTGGCGAATTTTAGCATCAGCGTTTTTGTCTGTCCAGAGTTAAATCTTACCGAGACGACACTGTTTGCGCCCATATCGACGAACTTCTCGATCCTGCCGAGTCCGAAAGCATCGTGGCGAACCAACTGGCCAGGTGCAAACTCGGGAACATCCTCCACGATTGGGGCCTCCTCGTAATCATCATCGTCTTCCGTCTGCTCCGCCACGTCGTCACCCAGCTCGAAAAGAAACTGTGACGGTATGGTTCGGTTCTCCTGGCCGCGAATAGTTCGATAACGTGCATGGCTTATGAAAAGCCGCGAGATGGCGCGGGTGATCCCTACGAAAAAGAGCCTGCGCTCCTCCTCCAGTTCTTCTTCGTCTACGGCCGCATTACTTCTTTCGTGCGGCAGCAAACCTTCCTCGACTCCCACAATAAAGACGTTCTTGAATTCAAGCCCCTTGGCGGCGTGCAGAGTCATCAGCTTGACGGATTCGCTGTTGGGATCGTAGGCGTCGGCGTCGCTGAACAGCGATATCTGCTGAAGATAATCGATCAGAGAAGGCTCCTCCGTCTGCTTATCATAGTCGGCGGCGCTGTTTATCAACTCGTTGACATTCTCGGCGGCAGTTTCGCCCTCGGCGCCGGCGGCGGCAAGTGATTCGGCGAGTCCCGACTCCTTGTAAACGCGCTCCGCCATGGGCGCTACGGGGCCCTCAACGTCTTTTCGGAATTGAGCTATCATGTTGGCAAATACAGCGAGCTTGGATTTGGCGCCCTTCGAAATGGCTTCTATACGGTCTGACCTTTTCACTGCCTCGAAAAGGCTGATACCGGTGCGCTGGGCATAGGAACGAACCCTGTCCACCGTAGTTTTTCCTATCCCGCGTTTTGGGGTGTTTATGATCCTGAGCAGCGCGATCTCGTCGCTGGGATTGACGAGAGTTTTCAAATAAGCAAGCAGATCGCGAATTTCCTTTCTCCGGTAGAACTCCACGCCGCGGACAATCTGATACGGTATTCGCCCGCGGACAAGTGCCTCTTCAACCGCCCGGCTCTGGGCGTTCACACGGTAGAACACGGCAATATCGTTAAGACAAGCGTCCTGTTCCACAAGCTCCTCGATTTGCCCGGCTACACCTTCGGCTTCCTCCGACTCATCTTCATACGTTCGCAGATAAATATCTTCACCTGCCGATTTGGTCGGGATGAGCTTTTTCAGCTTTCTGTTTAAATTGAAGGAGATCAGTGTATCGGCAACTGTGAGAATATTCGGCGTGCTGCGGAAATTCTGCTCGAGTTTCACAACGGTGGCATCGGGCCAGTCACTCTCGAAATCCATGATATTGCGAATGTCGGCGCCGCGCCAGCGGTAGATCGACTGATCCGGATCGCCGGTAACGCAGATGTTATTGTGCTGGGAAGCGAGCAGCTTCGCAATCTTGTACTGAGCATAATTCGTGTCCTGGTACTCGTCGATCAGGACAAACTTGAAGCGATTGCTAAGTTCCGAGCAAACATCCGGGCAATCTCGCAGCAACACGGCGGTTTTCATGAGCAAATCGTCGAAATCGACGCCATTTCGCTCGCTGAGCAGCTTCTGGTATTGCTCGTATACGGCGGCCAGAGTTTTGGAAAAAAAGTCGTATGCTTCAGCCTTGAAAGATGCAGGATCAGTCATCTTGTTCTTGAGCGCGGAAATTGCATCAAGCATCCGAGCCGGCGGAAAATTCTGCGTATCAAGCTCAAGATCCTTGGCCGCCTGCTTTACGCACCGCCGCTGGTCGGCCTGGTCGTAAATGCTGAAGTTTGCACTGATCCTCGTCCTGTCGGCATATCGGCGAAGGATTCTCACGCACAGCGAGTGGAAAGTACTGATATGCGCTCCGGCCGAAGCGCCGAGAGTAAAAGCTCTCTGCCGCATCTCCTCGGCGGCTTTGTTCGTGAAAGTTATAGCGCAAATGTTATGCGGCCGAACGCCGGATTCGATAAGTGCCGCGATTCGATGCGTAATCACTCGCGTCTTGCCGCTGCCCGGCCCGGCTATCACAAGCAAGGGGCCCGCCGTGTGAAAAACCGCTTGTTTTTGCGAGGGTGTCAATTGTCGGGATACTTTGCTTTCCATGCCTGGGGTCGATCGGATATGTATAGGTATAATTCACCACTCAGTAGTTTTGGAGCATTTGTTGCTCCTGCTGCCTGATTCTCTCCTTCTGCTGCTCCAACTGCTCCTTCCAGGGCTCTAATTGCCTGTAGACATCGGGTCTTTCAATTTTTATTCGAGCCAACAGGTTGAGCCTCAGGTCCGGCACGAATTGTGTGTCGTTCAAAAAGTTGATAAGTGCGAAGTACCTCAGCTCGTTGAAAGGAGGCAGATCAATCCTGTTCTCGTCCAGATATTTGCCCGTGTAATACTCGTGAGTCTGCTTCGCCAGCGATTCTCTTCCGACCGCCGCCTCGTCGTCGCGAATTGCGTAGAGAAAGTAACTTTGCCTGAGCAGGAAAATGATTTGCTCTTTGGCATTGGTTATATCGAGGGTCTGAAGTTCTTCGAGCAGGCGGTTTTGGGCAAACTCTTTGAGAGGAACTTTAAACTCGGGCAGGTCGGGATAGCCTTCTCTCAACATTCGGTAAATCTTTTGCGCCTGAGTTTTGTGGCCGGATTGATAGAATGAAAACACGGCGTTTCTGAGCATGTTCCTGTAGCCGTTGCGCATCGACTCGTACGTGCCCCTGTCGTCCTTGTACTTCTCAAGCACTTTCAGCACTGACGTATTGTATGAATCGAACATCCTCAAGTCGGGCATCAGGAAGACTTCTTTGGCCGTAACGGTTCGCGGCTGCTGAGAACCATCTTCTTCGGGCATCTCCATTTTCACGTCGCGAATAATCAGCTTGCCATTGCGGAAGAGGTTCTGCAGGCTGTGGCCGACGATTCGATCCGTGTTGGTCTCATCGGCGCCTATGTCGCGGTCCGAATCCTGCGAGGCCACCCGTAGGCCTTTTACGCCCCAATAGATCGCGTGGCTGTCGGGATGGCGCCAGTCGAGGGGAAACCGCCCGGCGTTCGGATCTCCGAATTCCACGGGCCCGTACGTCTGGTTTAACTCATACATAAGGGCTGGATCGAGCTTCCATTCATTGCGCAATTGGTAGGACTTGGCGAAGATATCGAACTTTTTGAGAGCGTCAGTGCCTCTGAAATCGTCTATCATCTCTCCCGCGGCGGGAGAAAACCTCTTTGCATTTTGACGCAGCGCAAGGTAATGGCTTACAAACTCCTCGTCATCAGAGAATTCTTCATCGGCGTATTTAAGAGCCGCGACCAGTTCAGCTACGTTCGGATCGCTGGTGATTTGATCCCAATTGTGGGGCGTTTCGGCCAGCGCTTTGAAGTATTCATTGTCGCTCGAATCGAGTTTGTTATCCTCGGATTTGAGCAAAGGCTCCATCGCCATCGCCAGTTGAAGCTTATAGTATTTGTGAACGTCATCGGAAACGCCACCCATCTTGTGCTGGAATATCCGGGCCAGCTCGTGGTACAGCGTAATGCTCTTGAGATTGTACTTACCTATCGCCTCGTCTCGAATCAACTCGTAGCCGTTTCTAACCCAGCGCCACCGCTGATCGGGCTGGGTAGCCGGTATTGCGACCGAAATATTATAAGCCATGTTCCATGCGTGAAACTCCCAGACCGTAGGAAAGCGCGGCTGCAGTATGGTTATCCATTCCGCGAGCTGCCTGGCGTCGAAAAACTGCCCTTCTTCCTTGAGCCTGTCTGCCCGAATCCAGAGGGCATCGACCACAAGACCGCGAAAAGCACCAGTCGCGACAGTCGCCCACAGCATCTCAGGCGGGATGTTCTCCGGCGTATCCATCACCAGATTCATCTCTTCGCGCTGTCGGTTTATAGAATCGAGCTGCACGCCGGCGCCGATACACAAACCGATGGCCAGGATGCCGCAAGTAAAACAAATTATTAGGTCACGAAAACGCATAATATACAGGACAGATCAACAAAAGCTGCCCTCCGTAAGCCGATTAGACCGTAATTCTCGCAATTTCCCGGCATTTGAAGACAACAAGAGCTAATACCAGCAGCAAAAATCCTTTGATGCAAACCATATATCCCACACACCTGGCCAGCATTGACCATGGCAGAAGCCTCGCCGGAACGAGCGATTGTGTAGGATTGTACTTGTCAAATTGCGGCAGAAGCCGAATCAACTGCTTCAATGTATACGAATAAACCGCGCCGACGTTCTCACCTAGAAAGCCGAAAGATTCAAGGACGAAGTTGCTGAACGTGGCAGTAAAAAACAGCACGACGCAAAACAGCACCGCTACGGGGAATGAAAGAAAAGTCGAGGCGAGTATGCCCAGGCAGGCGAGAAATATCAACCTGAACAGAATAAGTAGAAAGGCCCTGATGAAATTGCCGCCGAAACTATCGGCCTTGTAAAGCACCTCCAGCCCGTCAAACGGGAAAATCACAGGCGCGCGGTTTATAGGCGGATTTATGAAAGCGACCGCCAGATTGCCGTCTTCGGGGACTACGTCGGACGGAAACTCTATTTCGTGAAAAGTCCGGGCAGCGTGCTTGTGACTGAGATCCTGATAGACAGGCGTTTCGGGTTGTTCGCCGTATTTTAGATACTGGGGATCGCCTGCGAACCATCCGCCGTAAACTTGAGAGTCGGGCGGATTCGGGAAGATATCGTACTTGAACCTTATGAACATGGTCTCGGCGAGAGGTTTAACATTCTCGAATTCCCAGACAAGCCGTTCCCCGACGTCAGCGGCACGCTCCTGAAGCTGAGCGAGTTTTGTCAGCTCGTCAATAATCTCCTCGCGGGACGCATCGGGCGGTAATTCGTTTCTTCGCTTAAGATCGTTGTATCTTGCCTTAACCTTCTCGCTGACGTCAACTTCCGGAACGGTCAGCGCCGCGCGGGCGGTAAAGAATTGTTTGTTGGCCTCGGCAATTTCGGACTCGGAGGCTTTTATGAAATGCGGCATGTAAATCGTGATCGTATAAATGATTGCCGAGAACAGACCGAGCAGCATAACGTCAAGCAATATCACTCCGATCAGCTTGCCCAAAAGAAATTGATAGCGGCGAATCGGCTTCGTAATCACCGTGAATATCTGTCGCTGCTCGATGTCGCTCGTCACCGTATAGATCGAGACAATGATCGTCAGCAGACAGAGCATAAGGCTTGTTAGCGAAAGACTGTAGCTGACGAAGGTTTGAAGCCGGCCTTTGAGCGTCTCGTCACCGGTAGCGGAAAACCCTAGGACAGGAATAAGGACGAACAGAAGGAGCATGAAAACAACCGCCACCTTCATCCTCAGAGCCTGTCTGATCGTGTTCGTGGCGACAGCCCATATACTATGCATCGCCGGAACCTCCCGCCTGCGAATCGTCGGCTTCCTTGTTCTCCTCGCTTTGACCGGCCGAATCGCCGGTTAGACTGTCCAAAACGTTCTTTCTTTTTTCTTCCTCTTGCCGCTCCTGTTCAGGTGCGGACGCCTCGACTGCATCCGTTTCTACACGCTCCTCGGGCGTTGCCGGCTCGGGCCGGTCGGTCTGAGCCGATCGGGACAGCTTGCTCAGTAGCCCTTCATCCGGCCTGTGTTCCGGAGTCTCGGCTTCGCCGCCGACCTTCTCTGTCGCCGCCGTCTTTTCTTCCTCGGGAGCTTCCGGCGATACCGGCGCTGAGACGAGCTTATCAAGTACGTTCTCTACGGAAGGCGGCTGTGTGAGAAATTCACCTAATTTGGTAGTGCTCACGGCGCCGCTTGTGGCTCGAGCCTGCTTCTGAGCGTCGGTAACCGTCCTTATGAAGAAATTCTCGAGCTTATCCATCGGCGAAGTCACCGTGCACTCGGCGTTCTCCTGCTGAACCAGCTCTTTTATCTTTGCGACCGTCGTTTCATTTATGGCGTCTGTCGTAATTTGCGTCTTCTTAGTCTGCTGCAGCAGCTCTTTGACCCGGCCCTGACTCTGGATTTTACCGCCGTAGAGTATCGCGATCCTGTCACAAACGTCTTCTACGTCCGCAAGCAGATGACTGCAAAGAAGAATTGTTTTGCCCCGCTCGGCCAGCTTGATTATAAGGTCCTTGATCTGCCTTGTTCCGATCGGGTCGAGCCCCGTAGTCGGCTCATCCAGTATTAACAGGTCGGGATCGTTAATGAGCGCCTGCGCTAAGCCAATTCTGCGAGCCATGCCTTTGGAAAATGTCCCAACGGGTCGGTTTGCAACGGCTTTTAACCCGACCATGTCGAGAAGAGCCTCGATGCGAATTTTTCGCAGCTTGGGCGGCAGGCCGAAGAGTCTGCCGTAGAAATCGAGGGTCTCGCGAGCGTTCAAGTACCTGTACAGATATGATTCTTCCGGGAGAAAACCAATACTCGAGTTGATTTTGGGATCGGTCCCGTCCCCTCCGAGAATCAAACATCGCCCTTTCGTAGGATGAAGCAGGCCGAGCAACATCTTCAAAGTAGTGGTCTTGCCCGAGCCGTTAGGGCCCAGAAATCCGAACACTTCGTTGTAACGAACCTGCAGGTTGAGGTCGTCAACGGCGTAGACTTTGGCCCTGCCCCACCAGTCGGAGAAAATCTTGGTCAATGAAAAAGTTTCTATTGCGTATTCCATAAGATAATCGTAAATGAAATTTTAATGTTCGTGGTCGAGTTCCTCCCCGTAGCGAACAAGCCGGGCACTGTTGAAGACTACTATCAAAGAGCCGGCAAAATGAGCAATTGCAGCGTACGCCGCCGGCAGCCAGTCAGCCGCACTGGCCGCGATTCCGAGGATTATGAACATTATCCCGAATCCGAGGTTTTGATAAATGACGCTTCCCGTCTTTCGTGAAAGCCGCACGAGAAAGGGCAGCCTTTTCAAATCGTTGCTCATCAGGGCGATCGAGGCAGAATTTATAGCTACATCGCTGCCGGCCGCCCCCATGGCAATTCCCAGATCTCCCGCCGCCAGAGCCGGAGCATCATTGATGCCGTCGCCCACGACAACTACCGTGTGACCATCCTTCCTGGTCTGCTCCACAATGGCCAATTTGTCCTGCGGCAGACAGTGCGCCCTGAAGTCCGTGCAGTTAAGCTCTGAGGCCACCCTGCCGGCGACCTCTTTGCGGTCGCCGGTAAGCATGGTTACTCGTTTTATGCCGATATCGATCAGCTCTTTAACGGCCTGCTGAGCCTCGGGCCGGGTTTTATCCTGCAAACCTATCCAGCCGATACACTTCGAATCCTTGGCGACATAGAGCGTGCTGAAGCCCTGCTCCTCGTGCAAAGCCGGATCGGGGACGTTGCTTATGTCTATATTGTTTTCTTTCAGGAATGTGTCCCTGCCGACCAGAATTTTTGCCGAGTCCACAACAGCCGTCACTCCTTTGCCCGGCGTTTCCTCGAAATTTTCCGTCTCCGGAAGAGAAATGTTCGCTTCCTTGGCAACATCGTGCAGCGCACGTGCGGCCGGATGTTTGCTCATCTGCTCTGCCGAGGCGGCTTCGGCAAGCAATTCCGCCGGTTCGACACCCTCTGCCGGTGTGAGTTTTGTCACGTACAACCGACCGGTGGTGACGGTTCCTGTTTTGTCGAAGATCATCGCGGTCATCTTGCCGGCAATCTCAAGATCAGCCACGTTTTTAATTAATACGCCCAGGCGAGCGGAAGCCGAGATCGCCGCCACCATCGCCGTAGGCGTCGCCAAAATGAGCGCGCACGGACAGGAAACCACGAGTATCGCGATCGCCCTGTCCATATCGCGCGTGAAGAACAATACTATCCCTGCAATCATCAGGACCGTCGGCGTGTACCACTTAACGTTGCGGTCGATGATCCGCATAATCGGTATCTTGGTCTGCTCGGCCTGCATGATCAGCGACTGAACTTTGCCGAGCGTGGTGTCTTTGCCCGCTTTGGTCACGGTAACTTCAAGAACGCCCGTGATATTATTGGTTCCGGCAAAAACCTGCATTCCCGGCACCTTATCGACCGGAAGAGATTCGCCCGTGATAGTTGCCTCGTTGACCGAGCTGAGCCCCTTTACGACCTCGCCGTCGGCCGGTATGTTGTCGCCGGGACGAACGCGAACGCAATCTCCGGTCTTAAGCTCGCTTACTTTCACTTCCTTTTCATTGCCGGCTTTGTCGATGAGATTCGCCTTGGTCGGCGTCAGTTTGATCAGCGACTCTATAGAAGCGCGCGCCCCAAGGGCCGTTCTGGTCTCTATCAATTCGCTCAGGAGCATAAAGGCGGCAACAACGCCTGCCTCGAGGTATTTGCCCGTCGCAAAAGCAGCGATTATCGCCAGCGCCACAAGTTCGTCCATGTGCATCTCTCTGCGCATCAGACTCTTGAGGGCATGCACCACTATAGGCAGGCCAAGCAGAATAGCAGCGATCATCGCCAGAAACTGGGTCTGGAAACTTTCGACTCCGTAGAAAATCCTCGACCTGGCGACAAAGCTGCTGATCAGCAGCATTCCGCCGGCCAGAGTCGCGACCAAAGCAAAACTCACACGAACCTGTTTTCCGTGGGTTTGTTCGGCACGAATATCATGTTGAAGATGTAGATGTTGATGAGCCATAATGTTGTCTCGTGTTCGATATATCTCCCTGGGCGTCAATAACCGGGCTAATCACCCGATGTCTCGCTATCCTGCGACTGGCGCTTCTTTGGTTTCAAAGACGGATCCCTGTTCAACATAACTCTGACTTCTCCTTCTTTGGCGCCTGCGGTGCTTTGAATGACGAACTTCTCGTCGGCATTATCGTAAATTCGTTTCATGGCATCGAGATACAATTTCTGAAGCACCAGTTTCGGGCGCTTTCTGTACTCGGGCAGCAAACGCTGCAGATAGTCGGCATTAGCTTTCGCCGTCTCCACTACCTGCGTTTGATAAGTCAGCGCATCAGCCAGCCTCTCGCGAGCCGTGCCGCTGATGTCTTCCCATAAAGCCTCTTCTTGCTCTCTGCTGACAGTCTCGCTCCTTAAAGCCGCGTGCAATTCTTCCGCGAGAGGACCTGCTGCTTCGTTAAGAGTGTTAGTAGCGTAAGTCTCTGCATCAGTGATTGCCTTCTGACTTGTCTGACTGGCCCTGATGGAAGCCTCAAATGCCTCCCTGGTGGGCACCGGAGGCTCGCTCCTGGTCATTTGCACCGATTCGACTCTTATGCCGCTGCCAATTTTATCAAGTTTATCCTGCAACAACCTCCTAATATGTTTCGGTATCGCACTGCGGCTGGCAATCGCCTCGTCTATAGTGTAGTTTACCATTGCGGTAACAACGGCACCTTCGAACAAGCTCTCCAATAGCGGCTTGATGCCTTCGTCACCGGTTATTACATCGAAATAGTCGTCTCCCGGCTTTATCTCTCTGACGTGAATGCCACGGAAGAAACGGTCGGGATCGTCAATCTGATAAGTCAACTGCCACTTCGTATGAACAATGTTGTAGTCGCTTCCATCGGCCCCGGTCAGGACTTCGGTGTCTTGCTCGCTGCGGGTGAGACAATAGCCGTCCATAAGAGGTCTAAGACCCATCCCCGGACGCACGCGAGGTCTTCTATTTGCGAGTATGTCCGCCTGCGTCTGGAAATACCAAAAGGAATCTATCGAGAGATTCACCTTCGTCTTGACCGGAATCTTTATGACCTCGTCTATCGGGTACGGAAATACCCAATGGGGACCCGGGTCGAGCAGTCCGGCCTCTCTGATCTTGCCGAACCGCAGGACAATCGCCTGTTCGTCGGGATCAACCGTGACGAATCCCGAAGCCAGAAAAGCAATAATAAGAATAACCATTATTACCTTGAGGATAGCAAAACTTATCCTCAAAGCCTCGGACAAGCTCTTACTGGCGGTGTCAAGCTCTTCTCCCACCTGTTCCGGCCGAGCCACGGGCTCCAATTTCTTGTCGTCTTTGTTCTTTTCTTCTGCCATAGTATTAGAATCGTTTAGAGTTATTTATCCGTTTCTTTACCGGACCTGATTTCGGGCATTTTTTGAAGGTAACTGAACGGTTCTTTGTCTGTGGGCACAACGAACGTGGACCTGTCTGACATCGACTTCTCGAGCGCTTCGAGGTTCCGCAAAAACATCGCCAGTTCAGGATCTTCCTCAAGATCTTCATAGTATCTCGCAGCTTCGGCGTCTCCTCTGCCGCGAATGATTTTTGCCCTGGCTTCGGCGGCGGCAATAAGCTCCTGGCTCATGCGGTCGGCATCGGTTCTTATCTTGTTCGCTTTGACGGTCCCGTCCGAGATTATTGCCTCCGCCCTCCGATTCCTGTCGGCCTTCATCCGCTCGAAAACCTCTTTGCTCACCTCTTCGCTGACCTTGAGCTGCTTCATTCCGAGGGCTTTAATCTCAATGCCGTACTCAGCATCGGCAACGGCCTGCCGCAGGTCGGTCAGCATCTCGGTCTCGATTTGCTCGAACAGCATCTTGTTAGGATCGCTGTTGACGAACTCGGAGAAATCATGCCTACCGATCACATTATTTTGTGTGTTTCTGATCCGGCTCCGCAACAGTTCGTCTTCTGCTCTCTCGACCGTTTTGACCGCGTTGAAAAAGTCCAGTGGGTCGGAGATTCTCCAGACGACGTGGGTGCTCACGATGATCGGCTCTCCTCCGGCGGTCGGCGTTTCCTCGACCTGTGGAGCAAAGACCCGCATCCGGGAGTCGAACTTGTATACCTGCTGGATCGGGAACGGCCACTTGAAATGAACCCCCGGCTGTATGAGCGAGCGCGTGGGTTTGCCGAACGTCGCCACCAGGCAGGATTCGGTGTCCCGGACCTGAAATGCAACAAGGTAGAGACTCAGGGTGATAACGATAAAGACAATGAAGATTATAATGCCTATTTTTTTCATTGGTTGGTGTTCTCCTCTATGCCGGCAGCTTCATATATGCTGGGCGACACTGTTTCTTCTACGTCGACTATTATGACCAGTCTGTCTTTTTCGTCGGCCACAACCACGTATTTTCGTATATCGCTCAACGCATTTTCGAGCGTTGTCAGTCTTTGTTCCTGCACGTAAATCTCCGGGGCAGCCTGATACGCCTTTAGTTGACCGGCAAACCGTTCACCCGTTGCCCTGGCCAAGGTTGCAGTCTCGAATCTGTAACCCTGCGCTCCTCGCAGAGTATTAAATATTCTACCTTTGGCCTGTGCGAACGCATTATCCAGTCTTCTGCCGAGCTGCTCCTTTTCTGCGGAGTCATCTTCGGCCTGCCGGTATTTCATCGCCAGGTCGAACAGATCATGCGCTTCTTTGACCGACCCCACCACGCCGCTCAACTGTCTGATGCTCTCAGTTTGCGCCCAGAGGATAAGCGCCTGCTTTCTCTGAACGGCGCTGATAACCTTCTGGTAATCGGCCGCGACTTCAGGAGGCGGGTGAATGCCCTGCATGCCGAGAAATACAATCTCTATGCCCAGTTGTTCATCATCAGCAGCCTGCTGAATCCTCTCAGTGAGAATGTTCCTGGCTTCGGCTCTGCCGGCCCCGAGCAGACTTTGCCCCATATCGGCCTCATTATCGACCTCGATCTTCGCGCTTGCGGCGTATTTCGTCAATTCGCGATAGCATATATACTCCAGAAGCTGCCTCGGATTCTTGTGGTTGTACATAAAGGAATACAGATCCTTAATGCGGTACTGAACGGGAACCGCCGCGATAACGAGGCTTACCGGCACGGAAGTGGCAACGGCGTCGGCGCTTTGTTCGCTGGCGACGAGCAGGCTGTACTCCTCCTGGTAGTGAGTCTCGCCCCACAATAAGGGTCGTCGTTCAATTTCCCCTGTCTCAGGATTGATCTTAGGAACGTATCCGATGCTGATTTCTGAAATAGTCTCCGTGGGATACTGGTACACTATATCGATAGGCCAGGGCCATTTCAGCGCCAGACCGGGACCGAGCAGTCTCTTCTCTCCCGACTTTGTCAGCGGATTGCCGAAACGCTCTATTATTGCCTGCTCATCCGGCGCCACAACCACGATAGAACTAAGCAAATACAGTGCTACGGCTCCGAGAAGCACCAAAGGCACTATCCATTTTTCGAGCAGCTTGTAAAACCAAGTCTGAGAGACCTGGAAGCCAAATTGGTAGTCGATCGCATCGGCGGCACTCCGCAGTATCCCCCCCGGCTCGTTTATCACACCAAGGATCCGGCTGTCGAAAGCGCTCCTGCTATACTGGCCTTTCAAACGGGGGCGATATATATCCAGGATAAGATTCAGAGCGGTCTCTATGCCGAGGACAATAAGCAAAATAGGTATTGCATACGAGACTACTTTCACCGGATCGGGCAGGTTGCGGCCGGACAGCTTAAAAAGATGTTCAAGCGCCAGCGCAAGGGCAAGAGCAAAAGACAGAAGCGCTACTCCGAGCAGAGAACTGCCCCCGGCCCGCAGAGGCCTCCACTCGATCTGCCGAGACATGCCGGTGGCGTAGCGGGAGATTAGAAAGCTGACGAATGCCATGCCTGTCATGAAAATTCCGCAGATCAGCGGATTACTTGCCTCGCTCAGGTCCGCGCCGCGAACAGCATTTAAAAGAAAAAGACCCGCCAGAATCTGGTAAATCGCAATCAGTCCGGAGAATATCGGGATGAACCATTTTTCGAATAGTACAAGGCGACGCTGAGCTGCCGCAAAAAGTGTAGCTCGTTCCTCACCGGACTGGAAAATCGCGGCAGTTTCCTCTTCTTTGCCTAATTGGCTGATATCGAGTTTTTCCTGCTCGGCCAGTGCTCGTTGATAAAACTGAAGGCATAAAACGAACCAAATGAATGCCACCGAAAGAGACATCCAGCCTATGGATGAAATGGCGATGAATCCACTCCACCGGCCCAGGAAAAAGGAAATGCCAAAAAACAGCAAACTAAGAAAGAACGATACCAGAGCTATATGTACGGGGCGCTTGGACGATACTGTCATATTCTATGCCGTCCTTTAAGTTTGAACAAAAAAATCGCAAACATCGTATTCAATTCGTTACCATTGTCAACTCTTTGTCGAGTTATGGGTTGCGTACTATAGCAACTAAAGGTACTTTGGTATAGTGACTATTGTGAAAAATCTCACGGACCTCAAATTCGAAATGCAATGCCGCACGGCTGAACGCGGACCTTACCAAATGGTAGTGACAGATGAATAAATTATTTACTATAGCAAAAAACACTTTCATAGAGACCCTGAGACAACCGATATATGGCATTATCATTGCTGCCGCCCTCCTGTTGCTCTTTATTAGCCCATCTATTGCAATGTATACAATGAGCGACGACAACAAGCTCTTACGCGAGATAGGCCTGTCTACGTTGTTTCTGACCAGCTTGTTCATTGCAATATTTTCCGCCTCCGGCGCCGTAGCCAAGGAAATAGAAAACAGGACTATCACGACTGTTCTCAGCAAGCCCGTCCAACGTCCGATATTTATTATCGCCAAGTTCTTAGGCGTAACTGCGGCGGTTGTTTTGGCACATTACATTTGCACAATCGCCCTGCTGATGGCGATCAGACACGGGGTTATGGAGACGGTAAACGACACCCACGATTGGACCGTATTGGGTTCCGCCGGAGTAGTGGCAGCCTCTGTGCTCCTGTTAAGCGCCTTTTTCAACTATATTTACGATTGGAAGTTTCTGTCAACCGCGATGCTTTTGACCGGCATTTTCGCTACTCTGACGATAATATTCCTGATTTTCATCGACCGGAACTGGAAATTCAACCCCTCGGAAAACGGCATAAATGCGGTAGATATTTACGGCTCGGTTCTCCTGTTGCTCGCGGCGATTATAATCGTTGCACTGGCCGTGGCGCTTTCTGCGAGGTTCAACATAGTAGTAACACTGTCTGCCTGCAGCGGAATTTTTCTGCTGGGACTTGTCAGCGATTACGTCTTCGGAAGAATGGCATCCACCCATCTTTGGGCGAAAGTCGGCAGATACATCGTGCCAAACCTCCAGATATTCTGGATCAGCGACGCGATATACGAAGAAAGCGGTGTCCCACTTAGGTATATTGCAATAACGGCATCCTACGCGCTTTGTTACGCGGGAGCCATCCTGGCGCTGGCAGTGGCTTTGTTCCAGCGGCGCCAGGTGGGCTAAATCGTGCTGCGTTCAACGTTCTCCGTAAGGAGTCCTCAGGACTGCGTGCAGCGAAACGAAATACTCAGAACTCAGAACGCTGAACGCTTTTTATGACTGCTATTTCATCGCAATTCTGTTGCTTGGGGCACCTGGCGCAGTCGCTCCAGACTTTCATAGGCATTGTTTCTTTGCGCACAATCTCGAAGCCTGATTTCTCGAAAAACGCCGGCTCGAGCGTCAGGGCAAAGACTTTTTGCACGCCGAGCCCAACCGCCTGTTCAGCCGCGGCTGTTACCAATTCTCTTCCGATGCCTTTTCCCTTGTACGCTTCATCGATTGCAAGTGATTTTATCTCCGCCAGATCGGCCCAGATAATCTCAAGCGAGCAACAGCCGACGACTTGCCCGTCCGCTTCGGCCACACTGAAGCACTGAAGGTTCTCGTAGATATCCGCCACCGACCGAAACAGCATCCTGTCCCGCTCGGCATAAGAGCTGATCAGCGAGTGAATCGCCTCAACATCCGAAATTCTCGCAGAGCGTATATTCATAAGTAATTGCGTATAGCGTACAAGAACAAATTATAAACCCAGTTGTTTTTTGATTAGCCGAACGAGGGAGTTGCCTCGGCGATTCTTATCCCGTCTATCCGATCAACGTAACAAATTCTATCAAATTTCTTCCTGCCGGCCAACAAAAATGAACCACTTAGTTTTGTAGGCGGTCGGGTAGACGCGGTATGGGCTTGCTGGTCAGGTAACGTATGTTTTCTCAGTTTATCTTGCCAACTGGAAGTTTTCTTCGCCTACTAATTGCCGCATTTTTCGGCAGAAATCGATGTCGGGGTTTACGTTTAGCTCCTTGTCGGCGGCGGTGTGGATCAGGCCTTTGTCGGTGCGAACGGCGACGTATACGCCGCTCTTGCCTCTGTGGTGCTGGCAGATGCTCTTTATCTCGGCTATTCTTTCTTCCGTCACTTCGCGGGCGTCCAGGCCGATTTTCACCTTCGCGGCTAATTTTTCGCGCACGTCATCCAGTCTTATCAACTCCGAAGCCAGGACGTTGGGCCTTTCCCTTCTGTAATCGAGCTTGCCCTTGACGAATACCACGTGGTCCGGTTCGAGAACGTCGGCGAACTTGTTGAGCACCTCCGGAAACATTACGACCTCGACCTGCCCCTGCAGGTCCTGAAGAGTGAAAACAGCCATTTTTGAGCCGGCGTTTCGCCCGGTCTTGGTCAGGTTGTACCTTATTTTTGTCACCATCCCGCCAATTACTATTTCCTTTTCGCCGTTGGCTTCGGCCAGTTGTGATGTATTTCGCGACGAATAAGCATTGATGCTCTCGGCGTGGTGGCTGAGCGGATTGCTCGTGACGTAGAAACCGAGCACATCTTTCTCGTAGGCCAGCATCTGAGGCTCGGGCCAGGGCGGTGCGTTCGGCAGTTTTTTGTGGTCCGTCGAATAATCGTCTCCGCCGGCTATCTGCCCGAAGAAATTCATCTGACCCGACAGCTTGTCCGATTGCAGACTGGCGCCGTTTTCCATGGCGCTTTCGAGTCCGGCCATCATTTGCGCCCGCCCGCCCCCGAGCTTATCGAAAGCGCCGGCCTTGATCAGCGCCTCGATGACCTGCTTGTTGGCCGATCTGAGGTCCACGTTCTCGCAGAAGTGGAAGAGGCTCTTGAATCCACCTATTTGCTCGCGTGCCTCTATAATCTGCTCGACCGCCTTTTCCCCCACGCCTTTAACGGCGGCCAGGCCGAACCGTATTACCTTTTTGCTGCTCTCGTCTTCGGCGGGCTCTTCGTAGAGGGGAGTGAAATCCACGCCGCTCTCATTGATGTCGGGCGCCAGCACTTCGATGCCCATCTGCATGCACTCGGCGATATATTCGACGATCTTGTCGGTATTGTCCATTTCGTAGGTCAGGAGGGCCGCCATAAACTCGACGGGCCAGTGCGCCTTCATGTACGCGGTCTGGTAAGCGACAAAGGCATAACGGGTCGAGTGGCTCTTGTTGAAGCCGTAGCCGGCGAATCGCTCGATCAGTTCGAAGATCTCGTCGGCCTGCTGATTGGTCAGGCCTTTGCCTACGCAGCCATCGATAAACCTCTCCCGCTCTTTTGCGATGATCTTGAGCTTCTTCTTACTTATCGCCTTAATGAGCGTATAGGCCTCTCGCAGCGGGATGTCGCCGAGGCGGTTGCATATCCGCATCACCTGCTCCTGGTAGGTCATGATGCCGTAAGTCTCTTCGAGGACCTCGGTCATAATCGGGTGGGGCAGGCTCCATTCTGTGCCGTGCTTGCGGTCGATGTAATCAGGAATGAGAGTCATCGGCCCCGGGCGATAGAGCGCGTTGGCGGCGATGAGGTCTTCCACCCGGTCGGGCTTCATCTTCATCAGCAGGTTCTGCATGCCGCCGGACTCGAACTGGAATATTCCTTTTGTCATGCCAGCAGAGAAGATTTCAAAAACCTTTCCGTCGGTTTGGTCGAGCTTTTCCAGGTCGATGTCTACCCCGTGAATTTTCTTTACCAGTTGGCACGACCGCTCCAGAACGCTGAGCGTTTTCAGGCCCAGGAAGTCCATCTTGAGCAGGCCGACCTTCTCAACCGTAGGGCCGTCGAACTGCGTAACGACGTCCTCGGACCCGGAAGCCTTGTATAACGGCACGAAATTGGTCAGAGGCTCGTCGGCAATCACAACGCCTGCCGCGTGGACCGATGCGTGTCTGGCGAGACCTTCGAGTTTTCTGCCAATATCAATGACTTTTCGCGTTTCCTCGCTCTGATCGTAAGCATCTTTCAGCTCAGGTTCGGTCTCGAGAGCTTTATCCAACGTCATATCCAGCGAGAACGGCACGAGCTTGGCAAGCCTGTCGGCTTCGGCCAGGGAAACGCCCAGCACTCGGCAGATATCGCGAATGACCGCTTTGGCTTTCATCGTTCCGAAAGTGATAATCTGCGCCACGTGGCCGTATTTCTGCCGGACATACTCGATAAGCTGCGCCCGGTGGGCCTGACAGATGTCGATGTCGATGTCGGGCATCTCGTTTCGCTGCGGGTCCATGAACCGCTCGAACAGCAGGTCGTAGCGAATCGGGTCAACGTCACAAAGGCCGAGGCAATAGCCGACAAGCGTACCGACGCCGCTGCCCCTGGCGCCTATTGGAATCTTGTGCTGATGAGCGTATTTGCAGAAATCCCAGACGATGAGGAAGTAGCCCGCGAAGCCCTTAGACTCAATAACGTCCAGCTCCCTGTCGAGCCGCGCTTTCACCTGCTCGTTGATCTCGCCGTATCGCTTTTCGGCGCCTTCATAGCACAGTTTTGTGAGGTATTCTTCGGGCGTCGAGCCGTCGGAAGGCTCGAAACGCGGAGCGTGCTGCGTTTTGAGATCGATCTCCACGTTGCAGCGCTCGGCAATAGCCATCGTATTATCGCAGGCTTCGGGCTGACCGGGGAAGAGCTCGCGCATCTCATCGCCGCTCTTGAGATAGACGTCCGGCGGATAGATCATCCTGTCGGGGTCGTCGTGTTGCTTGCTCGTGCTTATCGCGCAAAGACAGTTGTGTGCCTCATGGTCGCTGCGATCGAGAAAGTGAACGTCGTTAGTCGCCACGAGACCAAGCCCCATCTTATTTGCAAGATCAACGAGTCCTTCGGTGGTTCGAGGTCCTTCGCCCTCGTGTTCCTGTATCTCGATAAAGAACCGGTCTTTTCCGAATATCTCGACATAGCTTTCGGCCTTCTGACGGGCGGCCTTCTCGTTGCCCCTGACGATCTCTACGGCGATCTCGCCTTTTACGCAGGCGGAGGTACAGATCAGACCCTCGCTGTGCTCGCGCAGGATTTCCTTGTCGATCCTCGGGCGATAGTAGAATCCGTCGAGAAAGCCCGTGCTGGCGAGCTTGAGCAGATTTTGGTAGCCGACATTGTTCTCGGCCAGCAGTATCAAATGATATGCGGCGTCCGAGATGCCCGTCTTGGTTCTGTCGAATCTGCTGCCCGGCGCGATATAGGCTTCGATGCCGAGTATGGGTTTTATCTCTGCGGCTTGGGCTTTGTTATAAAACTCCACCGCCCCGAACATGTTGCCGTGATCGGTAACAGCTACGGATTCCATCCCGAGTTTCTCGCATCGCTTGAGAAGCTTGTCGAACTTGACCGCGCCGTCGAGCAATGAAAACTGGCTGTGTAAGTGAAGATGCGTAAATCCTTTACCTGACATAAGTTAAGCCATCCTTCCTAACTACCATCAACCTGCACAATCATAGCCGCTCAGCGCAGTGTTGTCAAATCGAAATTCTGCGCAACCTGAGACAGCAAGAACGCACTTTGAAAGACTTCATATAGATCCCGCCCCGGTATCTTATATCTATGCGTGTTTTAGAAAGACGGACGCGGGGTAAGTTCTATTCCACCGTGACGCTTTTGGCCAGGTTTCGGGGTTTGTCGACGTCCTGGCCTCGCAGAACGGCAGCGTGGTAAGCCAGCAGTTGCAGCGGCACTACTGTGAGCATCGGCTGGAGGAATTCCGGAGCGTCGGGGACGGTGATCAGATGGTCTGCGTGCTCGGCGATGTTGCGGTCGCCTTCGGTGGCAACGACGATGGTCCTGCCGCCACGCGCTCTGACCTCGGCGATGTTGCCCATTATCTTGTCGTATTGTGGCCCGGCGGTGGCGACGAAAACCGCCGGCATGCCATCGGCGATAAGTGCGATCGGGCCATGTTTCATCTCCGCGGCGGGCAGTCCCTCGGCGTGAATATAGCTGATTTCCTTGAGCTTGAGCGCACCTTCAAGAGCGACGGGGTAGTTGAATCCCCGGCCGAGGAAGAGCCAGTTATCCTCGTTGACGTTGGCGGCCGCAATCTCTCTGACCTGGTCCGAGCATGCCAGAATCGTCTCGATCTTTTCCGGTATCTGCGACAGTTCTTCAACGTATCTCTCGGCGTCGACGCTGCTGATGTGTTTTCTTCTGCCCAGCTCAATCGCAAGCATTGTCAGAACTGCAACCTGGCCGGTGAAAGCCTTCGTGCTGGCGACGCCGATTTCCGGCCCGGCGTGGAGGTACACCCCGGCGTCCGTGGCCCGGGCGATAGACGAACCGACCACGTTGACGATACCGAGAACGGTCGCCCCGCGTTCCTTCGCCTCCTCGATCGCGGCAAAGGTATCAAGCGTCTCGCCCGATTGACTTATGGCGATAACGACGGTGCCGTCCTCGATTATCGGATTGCGGTATCGAAATTCGCTTGCGTATTCCGTTTCGGCAGGTATACGCGATAACTGCTCGAACAGGAATTCTCCGACCAGGCTGGCGTGAAACGCCGTGCCGCAGGCGGTTAGAATCAGTCTTTTGGTGCGCGTCAGCTCGCGCAGGTAAGAAGCGATGCCGCCCAGTTTGATCTTGTGGTTATGGCGGTCGATTCGCCCGCCCAGACAGATTTCCAGCGCTTTGGGCTGCTCGAAGATCTCTTTGAGCATGTGATGCTCGAATCCCGCTAATTCGATCTGCTCGAGCGAAAATTCGATTTGCTGCAAGTCTTTGGTGACCGTCACGTTGTCGATGGTCTTGGTATGAAATCCGTCGGCGCCGATAGTAACCATCTCGTTATCGGCAAGATAAATCGCCTGAGTGGTGTGCTCGACGATAGCTGCTGCATCAGAGGCGAGAATATACTCATTGTCTCCGATTCCAATAATCAGCGGGCTTCCCAGCTTGGCTCCGATAAGAACGCCGGGAAAGTCCGAACAGAAAATCGCAAGGCCGTAAGTTCCGTGTATTTCTCTAAGCGCTCTCTGCACGGCCCATTCGAACCTGTTTTGCCCGTTCGTCGGGGTCGGTCCGTCGATCTCGCCGGATTTATTATAGAAATAGCCGATAAGATTTGCGACCACCTCGGTATCGGTCTCACTGAGGAATGCAACGCCTTCGTTCCGAAGCCACGTTTTCAGGGTGGCGTAGTTCTCAATGATGCCGTTATGAACCAGAGCGATCTTGCCGCTATAGTCCAGATGAGGATGTGCGTTGATTGTGTTTGGCTCACCGTGGGTGGCCCAGCGCGTATGCCCTATGCCGAAGGTCTCGCTGCCGTCGGGCTCATCCAGAATCTCCTCGAGCGCGCTGATCCTGCCGCTGCTCTTTTTGACTCTTATCGCGCCGCTGCCCAATAGAGCCACACCGGCCGAATCGTAGCCGCGATATTCCAGCCGTTTCAATCCCTCGACCAGGATCGGCTGGGCAACTTTCTTACCGAGATATGCCACTATTCCGCACATTTGCTATTTACTATCGGCGATTTGCAGGCTAAAATTAACAGTTTATAATTTTTCACGTCATACGGCTGAAAATAGGCAATTATCCTGAGATGATAGTAGTTATCGACTACAACGTTGGCAATGTCAAGAGTGTTTGCGGCGCATTTCGGCACCTCGGTTACGAGGCCGAGCTTAGCTGTAAGCCGAAGGTCGTTGAGGACGCCTGGGGGCTGGTGCTGCCCGGCGTGGCGGCTTTCGGCTATGCGGTCGACGCTCTGGGATCGCTCGGTGCTCTTGTAAAGGATCTTGCCGCCGCCGGCAAGCCGCTGCTCGGCATCTGCGTGGGGTACCAGATGCTCTTCGACGAGAGCAGCGAATACGGACGTCACGAGGGACTGGGGCTGGTATCGGGAAAAGTAGACCAAATTCCGCCCGGCAGGGTCATCCCTCACATGGGATGGAACCTCGTCGAACTGCCCGAAGATATGGACCTGTTCGCAGGTCTCGGCAAGCAGCGACATTTTTATTTCGCGCATTCTTACTGTGCCCAAGTCACTGACGCGCAGGCAAAAGTAGCCTATACCGATTACGGCTTGGACCTCGTGGCTGCCGTACAGAAGAATAACATTTACGGCCTACAATTCCATCCGGAAAAGAGCGGCAACTACGGCCTGCAGGTGCTCAAGAATTTCTACGACATTTGCAAACGGACGATAACGGAGTAGGCGATCAGTGCATCAGGAAATCAGGTTGTGGGGATCAGTTATCAGGATATCGGGCGATTCACGCTGGCCGGCGAACCCAGAGGGTCATTCCTGATACCCTGAGACCCTGGTATACTGCCCCCTGATAACCTGGTACTCTGATACCCTTACGTATAATTCGACAGGAACAAAAGTACAAGATAACGTTTGTTGAACACGACATACGAGCGGTGATTATATGCTGACAAGAAGAATAATCCCATGTCTGGATGTTAAAGACAACCGGGTCGTCAAGGGCGTCAACTTTTTGAACCTTCGCGACGCAGGCGATCCGGTCGAACTCGGTGCGCAGTATAGCGACGCGGGCGCCGACGAGCTTGTTTTTCTCGACATCACAGCCACGATTAGATCGCGCGAAACAATCGTCGAGCTTGTCGAGAAAGTCGCCGAGAACGTCTTTATTCCGTTCACAGTCGGCGGCGGCATATATACCGTCGAACACATGGACACCCTGCTGCGAAGCGGCGCCGAGAAGGTCTCGGTCAACACCGCGGCTGTGAACAATCCGGATCTTCTCGCTGAGGCGGCCAAGCGCTTCGGCAACCAATGCGTGGTCCTGGCGATTGACGCCCGCCGCTCGGAGACTACCGGCGGCAAGTGGATTGTCACAGTGAAAGCCGGCACCGAACCGACGGACATCGACGCTGTAGAATGGGCCAAACGCGGCGAGCAGCTCGGCGCAGGCGAAATACTCCTGACGAGCATGGACGCCGACGGCACGAAAGCCGGCTACGACAACGAACTGAACAAAGCGATTACCGATGCCGTCAATATCCCGGTAATAGCCTCCGGCGGCGCCGGCAAGCTCGATCATCTCTACGACGCCATAGTCGAAGGCAACGCCGACGCAGTCCTGATGGCCTCGATCACTCACTTCGGCAACTACAGCATCCGCCAGATGAAAGAGTACCTCAGAGATCGCGGCATCCCCATGAATCTGTAACATTACGTCATGCCCGAGTCTGCGCTCTGTCATTCCTGCGAAGGGTTGTCACCCCTGCGAAGGCAGGGGCAGGAATCCAAGATCTCGTGAACAAATGGATTCCGGGCTTCGCAGGAATGACAACAGACAGAATGCAGGGTGGGGCTTGCCCCACCGAAGTTGCCGGTCTCATCCAAGGAAAGTGTCACTGCTTTCTTTTTTGTATCTCTTAAACATCTCGCGGTGTTCCTCTAATACTTTCTCGTATCTCGGATTACCCGCAAGGTTTTCCATTTCGCCGGGATCGTTCTTCATATCTATCAACATCTCGGGCTGTCTGCCCTGATCGAAGATGTAATACTTGAAATCCTTCGTCCGTATCATTCGCCCCTGAAGATCTATCGGTTTGCCGTCTTCTCTCAAATCCTGAACGAAGTGCGTCGAGCACGCGATGTATTCACGTTTACTGCCTGCCTTGCCAATTTCCGCTATTTGGCGCAGGCTCACTCCCCTGCATTTGTCCGGCGCCTTCACCCCGGCGTAGTCGCATATAGTCGGCATAATGTCGATCCCGTTGTTTACAAGGAAGTCGCTCGCGCCGACCTTCGTCGTTCCCTTTTGGCTCACTATCATCGGGATACGGGCGGTCTCGTCGTAGAACATGTTCTTCTGCGCCCAGCGATGTGCGCCTATGCCGTCGCCGTGGTCGGAGGTAAAAATAACAACCGTGTCCTCCTCCAGTCCGGCTCTGCGCAGCGTCGATAATACCTTGCCTATCTCCTTGTCTGCAAGCTCCACCATGCGATAATATGCCCAGCGGTATTTCCGCCAGTCGTCGGCGCCCCATTCATCCAACGGTGCGAACATTCTCTTATCGGTATTCCTCCATTTTGCCCTGAGTCTGGCCTGCCAGACCGACTCCAGCGCATCCGACCGATTCCGGGCTTTGTCCAGATTCGCCGGAGCCGGAGGACATTGCTCCGGGGGCGGAACTTCACCGATGTCGCCGTCGGGCAGAGGTTGGCTTCTTGCGTACTGACAGATATTGTGCGGATTCATCAGCGAAAAAACGACGAAGAAAGGCTTATCCTTGTTCTTGGCGATAAAGTCAATCGTCGGAGTGGCTATCTTGTAGTCAAGTGAATCGAAGGTTCGATCGTAGCCGCTCTTTTCAGGCGTGCTCCTCCTGAACGGATAAGGCAGGTGCCACTTGCCGAAATAGCCCGTTACGTAGCCCGCCTTTCGGAGAACCATCCCGATGTTGGGAAATTCCTGCGGCTCAATGGGCCGTGTGGAGTTTATCTGCTTGCCGTGCTCGTGCGGATACCGGCCCGTGTAAATCGAGGTCCTGTTGGGAACGCACAAAGGATTCGCGCAATAGGCTTTGGTGAACAGCATCCCGCTCCCGGCGAGACTGTCGATGTTTGGAGTATTGATATACTCTGGGCCCATCGTGCAGCTTGTCGCATCGGCAAACTGCTGATCGGTCGTAATAAGCAAAATATTGGGGCGTTTCTTACTTGCCGCCCGCAGGTCCGAAGATACCGTTGCCGCCGCTGCCAGTCCGATTGTCCTGAGGAAGTCTCTTCGTCGCATATTGTCCGTCTCCTGGGTATTATTTTGTTTCTTTTTTCATCTGAAGTATTATATTCATCTGATAGAGACTAACACAAGTACTCTCCACGGAAAATCGGTTTTAAGGAGAACAGCCGCATGGGTATTGCCGAGGAAATCGAAAAACTAAAAAAGCTTTGTGAGGATGGCACTCTTTCCGAGGATGAATACCAGCGAGCCAAGCAGTCCATCCTGTCTCAGGATCAGCCGCAACAGCGTCAACTCCACGGAACCCTGAGCACATCGGGCACCGACGTCAATGTGTGGTCGATGTACATTCATTTGTCACAATTCTGCGGCTACATTGTTCCCATAGCGGGGCTGGTTGCCCCTGTTGTCTTGTGGCAGATCAAGAAGGACGAATCCGAGTTCATCGACAAAAACGGAAAGATAGTTCTTAACTGGATTCTGTCGGCTGTTATTTACGGCATCATATCTACCCTGCTGTGTCTGGTGATTATCGGGGTCTTTATGTGGATCGTGCTTGGAATATTGCTTATATTGTTCCCTATTATCGGCGGCATAAAAGCCAACTCCGGCGAGCTATGGCCGTATCCGCTGTCCATAAACTTCTGCAAAGTGGACTGAAATGCTTCGATTAATAGGAGTATCACTGCTATATATACTTTTATGTAATCCTCCGATTCTTTTCTTTCTGAACAGAATGTGCAAAAAGCGATTTCGTTTCGGATGGGTTTCGCTTTTTTCATTTCTCTTGGGATGGTTTCTGTGTTTTCCGGTTGGATTTATCATTACTACCGATTTAGTCCAAGAATATGGTGAAGGAGTTTGGTTCCTCGTAATCCTTTTTGGCGTTACAACCGGCTGGCTCGTATCTGGCGTTATACTTCTATTTTGGGCTTCGATAATTACGATTTTTCTTGCGAAGAGTATTAAGATTAAAGTCCTGATGGTCAGTCTTGTTCTTGCGTGTATTCTATCCGTAGGGGCCATTTGCATTCATCACCGAAATTTCTGGCGTGTTCCCGGAAACAGGCTCATCCATGAAGAATATGACCGTGCTTTCCTCGATGGGCATTTCTTGCGAGTATTTGAGACCGAAAACGACCTGTTGAAAAAGAAGCTGATTCGAGAGTGGGAGCTTAAGGCTTATACGCTGGGCGCTAATCCGAAATCCTTCGCGCCAGTAAGCCCTGATACACCCGAGTGGTGGCCGTCCGAAGATCTCCTTAATGATCTTGAACGATATGGCTGGGTGGATAAATCAAAGCGACTGTATTGCAGCTTGTGGTACGATCCAAATACTCACAGAATGTATGTTGAAAATGGAGACTGGTGAAAATTTTCCATTCCGTGATGACTCACGTATTTGTACGTTAATAGTAACCATCAATAAGTGATGGTCAGCAAAGAAAATGCCCTCCCACTCGCTATTCAGGCGGTTCTTGACGCTAAAAACCGCTAAACCCGGAGGTTCAAAAGGCCGATTGTCTTGCTTGTGCCGTCTTTCTATCGAGAATTGGCAGATTTTCTTTGACAATATCGTTTGTAGACCGATAATTTGCGCATTCGGGTCATTATTCGTTCACGGAAACGAATGCCAAAGGATTGGCTCCTCAGCGGGCGCACCTCGGTTTACCTGAGTTGATACTTATGACGACGGAAACAAACTACGACACAGTATTCGGCAGAATGGTCGTTGATCGCGGCCTGTGCACCGATGAGGAGCTGCGCCGCTCGCAGGAGGAGCTAAAGGAACGACGTCGGATCAAACCGGTGATTCTCAAGGACCTGATGGTCGAGATGGGATTCATCACCTCCGGCCAGGCCGAGAGGCTCAGGGAAAGTCTTACCGAAAGCAAGGCCGCGGCAAAGAAGATTCCCGGCTACAAGATTCTCGGCAAGCTCGGCGCCGGAGCCATGGCGGTGGTGTATAAAGCCAAGCAGTTGAGTCTGAACCGGACGGTCGCGATCAAGGTCCTGCCGAAACGCTTCAGCGAGAACCCCGAGTACGTCGAGCGGTTCTACAAGGAAGGGCAGGCCGCAGGCAGCCTGAATCATCCAAATATCGTTCAGGCTATCGACGTCGGCGAGGCGGGCGGATATCACTATTTCGTGATGGAATACGTCGAGGGCAAGACCATCGCCGACGACCTCGCGGAGGGCAAGGTCTTCTCCGAGTCCGAAGCTCTCGATATAATCGTGCAGGTCGCCAAGGCCCTGGCCCACGCGCATGCCAACGGCCTGATCCACCGCGACGTCAAGCCAAAGAATATCATGATCAGCAGCAACGGCACGGTCAAGCTCGCCGATATGGGGCTGGCCCGCGCCGTTACCGACGTCGAAGCGGCACAAAGCGAAGCGGGCAAGGCATACGGCACGCCCTATTATATCGCGCCGGAGCAGATCCGCGGCAAGATCGACATCGACGGCAGAGCCGACATTTACGGTCTCGGCGCCACTTTATACAACATGCTGACCGGCCGCGTACCGTTTATGGCCGAGGACTCCGCCGACGTCATGCGAAAGCACCTCCGCGAAAAGCTGGTGCCGCCGGATCACATTAACACGTCTCTCTCGGCGGGAGTCTCCGAAGTCGTCGAGATCATGATGGCCAAACGCCGGGAAGACCGCTACAACAACGTCGAGGAACTGCTGGAGGACCTCGAAGCTCTGCAAAACGGCCAGATTCCCGTACGGGCGCACAAGAGGTTCGACGTTTCAATGCTCGAACAACTTGAAGAGGGAGAAGTTGTCGAAGAAAAGGAAAAAACTTACGAAGAAGACGCCATCGCAAACTACCGGATGGCCGTGCTGATCCTAACCACGGTTGCCGCCGTCTTCCTCCTGATAATCATCCTCCTGCTGCTTCTAAGATAAATCCCGCTATTCCTCGCTTTGGTCCTCCTCGCCTTCCTTGTTGTCTGCTGACCGCCGCATCTCTTCGATGATCTGCCTTGCCTCCTCCGCCTTCTCAGCCGGGACGAGCACTCGTGGAACCATCCCGTCGAGGCAGTAGGCCCCCTGAAGGTTCTCATTATCGATATGAACCGGAATCCCCGCGTTCTCCAGATTGGCCTTCACCAGATAAGCAAACGTAATATCGCTCGCAGTAAAAACCTCGACATATTCGTCCATACAACCACCTCACAAACCAGCAGTAAAAGCAAACATCACCACAATTGTATCAGACACCGGGGATGTGCAGCAATAGAAAATTGCGCGTATGTGTCGAAAGAAATATTGAAACATCATCCGCAATCCGCAGGATGGGCGATTCATACCTAAGGTATTGGTTTGCCCATACTGTCAATACAACGTCACACCAACCGCATGGAACAGCGAACCTGACCGTCGTACAGACTGCTTGTATTGCCCTTCGCATGTTAATGCGCCGCCTCCTGTCTTGCGATCACAGCTATGTCGTTTGGAAAGGAAAAACACCCGGCGTCTATTCAACACGGGGCGAGATTCCTGCAGACTTTGGTCGCGCATTGGAGAAGGCTCAATTGTTCGGTCCACCCATCCATCGGACGGTGACAAGGACCGGGTCGTGGTCGGACGCGACGGGTTCTTCAACAACTCTTACTTCGACGACCTGCCAGGGATCCTTCTTTCGCAGGAGCACGTAGTCGATTCGGGATTGCGGCGCCACGGCATCCAGCCAGTCGGATTCGAGCAGCACCTTCATCGGCTCGCTCAACGGCCGGGCATTGAAATCTCCTGCGAGGATGACCGGAACATCGTTTTCAGAGTTAGCAAACTCATTGAGCCGCGTCGTTTGCATCTTTCGGACCTGCTCGTTGCGATGGCACAGATGCGTATCCACAAACATAATTTCAGCCGGGCCGGTATCAGGCCTGATACGAGCGGCCAGGGCGATTCTCGGCTCGCTGCCGGGCCGCGTGGGAAGAGCAGTGTTGGTCACATCACGAAGAGCAAAACGGGAAAGAATCGCCAGACCGTACTGGCCGGACTCATAGTCGATCGCCCGGCCGAAGGTGTAGCTCAGGCCCGTGAGCTCGGCCAGAACCGCCGCCTGGTTGACGCCGGATGCGCGCTTGGTCTTGATGTCGATCTCCTGGAGTGCCGCAACGTCCGGCTTGAGGTCATTGATGATGCCTGCGATACGCTCATAATCGAATTTTCCATCGGTCCCCTCGCAATGATGAACGTTGTAGGTCAGGATGCTCAATTCGGGCCGGCCCGGCTCCGTAGAATCGAGATGCGAACACCCTCCAAGACAGACCGCAACCATCAGGGCCAACACAATAAAGTAATTGACGCTCCGAGTCATTCTTTCTTTCCTTGTTTATTATTGACAGTTATCGTTTTCTATGCACTGTCACCATCATTCTGGCAGACAGCAATACTAAAATCATTATCAGGGGGGCGCGATGCATCGCATCCTGCCGGTTGTTTGATCCGTGTCATCCGTGAAACTTGTGCCGCAGGTATCTGCGGTTCGAACTCGTGTAAATTCCATCCGGGCTCAGTTGCCGGGGCTAATTTTCATGGCCATTTTCATTGTTGTCTTCATTTTCCGGTTATTGGCTGAGACCACGTTTGTGGTCGTCAAGTTTATGTTGGCGGTCGGAACCATGTCCGTCGTCCGCAGCTTAACGGTCCCTTCGCCGGAAGAGGTGAGGGATTCCAGCGACGTTTTTGTGCCGGATTGTGCTCCGGGCGCGTTTATCTGCTCCTGTTCGGCGAATTGCTCGATCGCGACGTTGAGCTTCGCCACATCACCCTGAATTTCCAGAAGCTCATAGGTTGCGGTCTGCGTGATCTTCATCCCGTTTGTCTCTAACGGCATAGTCACGCGCCACCTCGCGCCTCTTCCGACCGGCTCGTCCGGAAGTGGCGCCGACATTTGCTTCATCGACTGTCTCATGTTGCCCATTGCCCGTTCCGACATCGGATCGGCCCCGGGAGGCATTCGTATTTCGGCGTCCGTAGTAAATCCTCTCGGCGTGACGGTAGCCCACCCGTTCATGCCGACCATGTTGCTCAAAGACTGCTTCATTCCAGCCACCATCATGGGATTTGCATTGGGGTCGGTCAGCACCTCGGCTTTTTCAAGTTTGAATTCGTAGCGCAAGTCCCCCTTCGGCGACACTTCTTTGCTGTCGATGGTCATAGTCATCTGCGAGGGCGGCATTTTCGATTCGGGGGCTTTCTGCCCCGTCATTTCCATAGTCATCGACATCTCCGTTACCGTTACCATTGTCTCACTCCGTCCCGCCCGAAACTTATATCGCAGCGCCGATCTCGGCTCAGCTCCCGGATCGAGCAATTCAACGACGATTCCAGAATCGCCGTCCGTCTTTGGTTGAATGGTGCTTTTTGTCGGCGAAGAGGTCTGCCTATCCGAACCTTGAACGGATGTAGTAACAGTAGAATCATCGTTGCGTTCCGAATCTTCCGGTTCCGACTTCCCACAGCCGAACGTAAATAAAAGTAAGCAGAGTGTCAGCCAAAGCAAAACGTCGCGCACAGAACCTCTTTCCGTGCAAAAAGGAACGGACGTGTTACTGGTCATAGTATTCTCCTTGCAAAGTCTATTTTGTGAATGATAGTACCCTTAACAGAACCAGAATGGGCGTGATAATCAAAGACGTCCGCGCAATTATACAGATCACTTGGGCCACCGGCAACAAAAACCGATACGGACCGAGGCAGTTCGCCGGACGCTTCCTCGGCCACGGCACGCCATTCAAGAGCAAAGACGGCAAGTGGTGGTACACCGCGTTTTACAACGCGAACATCCCGCCGCTGACGCGAGAACAGGCCCGCGGCAAAGACCTTCCCGAAACCGCGCAAACCATCAATCAACAGGGTGTCACGATTGTTCCGCTTGAGATCAAGCTCCACGATGACGGACGCTTCGAAATCCGCGCCAAAGCCCCGGACTACTCCAAACCTCGACCCGGACGAGGCGCAGAATTTCACACCATAGACACGAGCCAAACCATTTACTGCAATACCCCTGCCCGTCGGGCTTAAACGCCGTTAACTCTCCTTTGACTGCTCGGCCGGCTCGGACTCCTCAGCTTTTTCTTTCGACGAGACATCATCGCGGAAGACAACAGCCAGCGCAGCCAATAGCACAACCGAGATGATGGTGGTGATAGCAAAGACCGGATTCCAGTTTACTCGTTCGTAGAGGTCGCCGTTCACGTACAGCTTGATCAATTCACCGTTATAGGCTCCCGCGACATGGACTTTGTTTGGATTACCCTCATCATCTGTCCCGCGAGGCAAGGGCAATTTCTGCGAAATTGTGGCCGCATCGACCCGCCAGAAGAGCTTGTCGTCTTCCAGGCCCAGTACGATTGCATCATCGCCTTCACCGATAGCGAACAATTCCCCCGATGCAGCATCTTCACTTTCCGGCAGACTCAGGACAGCCGAAAACGTCAGGGCGGTTTGAGGCGTAGCATCGGCAACAGCGGAGACGCTGTCTCCCGAAGCCAGCAGTCCATCTGTCAGATTGACGGGCTCCTCGGCCCCGTCGGTGATCTCCAGCACCATCTCATCGTCTTGTTCCAAATCCCGCGCCTTCAGGGCCTTGATTTCGTCTTCGGAAAGGGCTCGATCATATAGGGCGACCGCTGAAAGGTCGACATCGGCAACCGCCGATCCGTCTGAAGGAGAGACTGTCGGCATTGCATATCCGGCGGTAACAACTTCCGATTCATCGGTATAGTTTTCGATGAGCCGGACGTTAAAGAATGTGCCGATCAACATGCCGACGCCGAAACAGATCAGGACGATTAATCCCTGGGCCTGAGCGCGGATCTCCGGCGGCGCCTTCTTGTCCACGTAAACCTGGCCGCCGACGAAGAAGAAGCCGAAGATAATTCCATGAACGAGGATCGCGACGTAATACAGGAAGGTCAGGTCGCCTGCAAATCCACCCCATAGCGCCACGTACCTTAGCGCTAAAGCCCCCACTCCGGCTACCATCGTCCATTTGATGCCGAATTTCGCCAGAGCCAGCGGTACGAGCAGCATCAGGAATATCTCTCCCAGTTGTCCGAGGTTCATGGTTGCCGTGACCTGCTCGAACCCTTCGCTCTTGAAGAACTGAGAGCCCAGCGAGAAATAAAGCGTGAAGGGAATCATCACCAGCAGAGAAACAAGGATGAACAAAGCGAAGTTGAGATTCTTGAGCAACGTAAGCGCCCGCAGCCCCAGTGCATCCACGACAGATGATTCCTTGTCCTTGGCCGGTGGCGGCGTGTTGGGCAGCGTGAGGTTGAGAATGGCCGCAACCAGCGCGGTCCCGGCACCGCAATAGAGGGGAATTGCGGTTCCGTCAATGACCCTTTCGCCGAACAGGCTGGTAGATGCGCCGAGACCGAAAACTGCGGCGGCGACCCAGCCTATTGAGCCAAAAACTCGAATTTTAGGGAACTTCTCGGACGGGTAGTTTGCCATGGCGATAGCGTTGGTCAGGCTCCAGGTCGGCATATAGCAAAACATTCCCACCAGCAAGATAACGAACAGAGCAGGCGCGCTCGTCTGTCGGGCGCCCAGGAAGAACAACACCGCGCAAGCAAAATTCAGTATCGTCAACACCTTTTGGCTTGCGAAATGACGGTCTGCGATCATACAGATGACGGGTGCGATCAGGCAACCCAGCGGCATGACGCTCAGAATCCAGAACTTGTAGTTTGGTGAAACCCCCAGATTCGTCAGGTAGGCCGCCAGCGGCACCCACCACACGGCGAACATCATGTACTGGAGGAACATCATTATGCTCAGACGAACTGCGATGCTCATTTTGGCCTTGTCCATTTTTCTCTCCTTAACCTGCTTTGAAAACCTTGTCTTTGGCGGCACGAGCTTACGAGAGATGTTTGTAGTGACGCCGTAAGGCGTTATTTCGATGGCTATTGAAATGCCCTTACGGGCACACTACAAACTACTCAGTCTTTCGGCTGCGAGTTTAATGTCGCCCGGTCTGTCGTCGCCGGCCTCGCGCTCGATCGCCAGAGCGCCGTTAAAGCCGATCTCGGTCAGGGTGTTGAGGAACCTCTCGGGCCCGACTTGTCCGTCGCCCCAGGGAACTTCTTCGCCCCACGTGCCGGGCTGTTTGGTTCGGTTGGCGTCTTTTATGTGGATATGCTTGATCCACGGCGCCAGCAGCTTCACCGATTCGATGGGATCGCCCTTGTCGTAGAGAATTATGTTCGCCGGATCGTAATTGACGCCGACAGCCGGGTGGTTGAGTTGCTCGAGGAGATGCTTCAGTTCCTCGGCTGTTTCCTGGCCCGTTTCCAGAAGGAGCATGATGTCCTTCTCCCCCGCCGCGTCGGCGAGAGTTTTGATGCGGTCATAAAACTTCTTTGCATACGCGGCATCGCTCTCATCGACGAATCCGGCGTGCATCGCCAGGTATTTTACCCCGAGCTTAACCGTCACGTCCACCGCGCCGAGAAACAGGTCGCGATTGCGCTGCCAGCAGTCATCGGGGGCGATTCCGCCGGTGACCTTGATTCGTTCGAGCGTGGAATAATCCTCCTGCGGAAAGTCGATCATCGTCGCCGTAATCGTCCAGCCCTGCTTCTGAACCGCGGCCATGTACTCATCGCCGCCCTCTTCAACCGCGCTTCGCACAGCCAGATGTACGTGCTCGATCCCGATATTTTTAAGCGTTTCCGCCACGCCTTCAACGTTCGTCTGCAGTGACCACGTGCAAGCTCCTACAGGCCAATTTTTACACTTCATTTTGCCGTTCTCCCAATCAAATCCTTATCCATAGCTTTAGCCGATCGAAATCTTCTGTCCGGTGTTCGCTGATTCCTTCTCAGCGTCGACAATCTTGACCGAATTCATCGATTCCTCAAGTGTTATTATTGATTCAACCTTCTCGCCGCTCGCGGCTTTCGCGAAATGCTGTATCTGGCGGAGCCAGCCGTCACCTTCCGCGACCCCGGGCTGTATCGCCTGGCCTTCGGTCGGACAGAGCCTGAACGTCGGATCGCGAGTCAGGTCGTAGACAAGCGTCGCCTTTTCCAGCACGATGTTGAAGCTCATCTCGAACCCGAACGCCGGCATCATCGCCCATCCGCCCTCGGCGGTGATAGCCGCGTCGTTGTCGTAAAGATACTGAGTCGAGATATGCACCAGTTCACCGGCGGGATTTTTCCCTCCGACGCTGCGAACCGCTTTCGGCATTCCGAACAAATACTGAACGTAGTCGGCGTCGTGGATGTGCAGGTCGAGCGCCATCCCACCGCTTCGCGTCTCGTCATGGAACCAGTTGTCGATGCTCCATGCGGGAGCGGCGCCGAGGCGCTGGAATGTCGCCGAAATAACTCTGCCGTGCTCGCCCGAGTCGATTATCTCTTTCGCCCTGGCGTACTCGGGCCAGAAGCGGACGCAGTGACCGATCTGCAGGACCTTGCCGTTTGCCTCAGCCGCGGCGATCATCGGTTTGCACGCTTCGGCCGTCAGAGCCATGGGCTTTTCGCACATAACGTGCAGGCCGGCCGATAGCGCCTTCACCGCGTTCTCGGGGTGCAGGTAGGTCGGCACCGTCAACGAAATCGCGTCGAGATTCGCCTCGGTCAGCATCCGGTCGAAATCCGAGTAGACCTCCAGCGTGCTGAAATCCACCTCCGCCTCACCGTCGCCGATGTTGCCTACCGCCCTTTTCGTGTCTTCTTCTATGTTCGGATTAACGTCGCAGATCGCCGCGACCTCGGCGTCTTCGATCTGCTTCCAGCACTTGTAATGCGTCTGGCCCATGAATCCGAAGCCAACAATGCCAACTTTTAGCATGGCCTTATCCTCCTGATTTCTGTTGATCGTTCAGTTCTCTGTGGTCATATTGCCAGCATTTTATTAGGAGCCGGCGCTGATGGCAAACATATTTGCCTAAAAATTATCAGGCTTTTGGCGGCGCATTTGGTGATAGGTTCATCGAAACAATGTTGAAATTGACTTGAAAACATGGTGTCATAGTTAAAGTTGTCATTCCCGCGCAGGCGGGAATGACAGGTTGGCATCGAAAGGCAATAGAACATAATGGAAGAGAAAAACATAACGGGAGGTAGATTGAATATGGGAATCAAGCATTCATTATTGATTATCGCCGCAATCATAGTGACGACTAACATTGCGTGCAGCGCCGAGCAAATGTATCGCCCGATAATTGACGGGCCCTGGTGGCAGGTGGCGGGAAATCCGGACCTGGGCGAATACACGCGGGCCAAGCAGCAGCCCGTGGATTTCGGCGTCTGGCAGGCGAGTGACGGGACATGGCAGTTGTGGTCCTGCATCCGGCACACGGGCTGCGGCGGCAATACCCGGCTGTTTCATCGCTGGCAGGGTGACAAGCTCACAAACACCGACTGGAAGCCGATGGGCATTGCGCAGAAGGCACGAATCGACCTGGGCGAGACTCTGGGCGGCCAGCAGGCCCCACACGTTGTCAAACAGGGCAATCTCTATTACATGGCCTACGGCGATTGGGTGAACATCTGCTTTTCAACCAGCGCCGACGGCAAGAAGTTCACTCGCGTCATTCAACCCGGCGGCAAGACGGGCGTCTTCTCCGAAGGCCCCGGCCTGAACTCGCGCGACCCGATGCTGCTGAAGAGCGGCGACCTGTGGTACTGCTACTACACCGGCCACACCGACGTGCACGGCTACGATTTCTGCCGCACGACGCGCGATCTGGCTTCATACAAATGGTCGCATTCGTGCGTGGTCGCATACGGCGGGCGAAGCGGCGACTATCGCTGGTCGGCCGAGTGCCCGCACGTCGTCGAGCTTTCGCCCGGCAATTATTATCTGTTCCGAACGCAGCGCTACGGCAGGAACGCCCAGACAAGCGTTTATCATTCGACGAATCCACTGAACTTCGGCATCGACAACGATAAAGGATTCATCTGCACGCTGCCGGTGGCGGCGCCTGAGATAATCCTCCACGAGGACCAATACTACATCGCTTCGCTCATGCCCTCTTTGAAGGGCATTCACATCGCCAGGCTGAAATGGGTCGAGCACAATGACAAGCTGGGCAAGCCCGTCCTCGATTTCGACAACGCCGAGACCAGAGCAAAGTGGAAAGTCAAAGAAGGAGACCTCCCCGGAGTTTTCACAACCTCGACTCGCAGCAACTTTTCGCCTGCGACTAAGCACTTCATAGCGACTTCGGAGACCCCGAACGGCAAGCTAAACGACAACCTTACCGGCGTCATCGAATCGCCCGTCTTCACCATCGAGCAAGACAGCTACATCCTGCTTGTCTCGGGCGGCTCGGACATGAGCAAGACTTACGTCAGCCTCGTCGAGGCCGGGAACGACCGGGAACTCGTGCGCCTCGTCGGCAAGCAATCGAACCGCTTCGATCGCGAATACGTCGACACCCGCAAATGGAAGGTAAAGAAGGTCTTCATCCGCATAGTAGACAAAGCCCGCACCGGCTGGGGCCACATAAACTTCGGCGGCATCTACAAATCTGAAACTACAAATTAGTCCATTCCGCTTTGCTCATCTTATGTCTCTGGAATAAGTATTACCTGGAGCTTTTCCGAGATGGACGCGGTCCATAGCGGTGCGGCTTTCGATCAAGTTCATAGCAACCCACGTCTGGCGCCTTGCCGGTGAAGCCGTCCGTAATCTGGGCGAGAACAGTGCCGGCGTCAACCACTCCGGCGTCCCTTTGCAGTCGCAGGTCATAATCGCTCGGTCCGTAGCTCTTGCCTTTCTCCGGCGGTCCGGCCGTTACGAAAGCATCGTAATCCACCGTCATACCGTGCTCTTCGAGCCCTGTGGCCTTGTAGAACGCATCGAGCGACTTAAAATGTCTCGTCTCGCCCCGGTGGCCTTTCCAACGGATGAACCGTTCGGGATCGTTGCGGCGGTAGGCGTTGTAATCCATCGTGCTGTATGCCGTAGGCGAGCCGGAGATCAGCGCATATCCCGAGCCGCCCATAATCAGATTGTTCCGGAAATGGCCGTTTTGCCAGATCGGCGGCGGACGAAAACCAGACCCGGCACAGCAAGTAGTATTATTGTAAGCCAAAATGCCGGCGGGGTAATTGTTCAGCTTGTAGCTGAGGCTGGTAATCCCGTAAACCTCGTTGCGGATCAGATAAACCGGACCTCCGTAAAAAGGCTGCGTAGACATCCCCGTGTGCGTGTTATAGCAGCGATTGCGATAAAACCGAACGTTGTGGCAGCCGTAGTCGGCCTCAAACGTATCATCCTGCGCCCAGGACAAGTCGTTGTTGTAGAAGTCTATATTCACGCAGTGCTTGAGCACGTCATCCACCGGCGGGCCGAAGTTGTAAATCGCCGCCGAGTCGCTGAATCTTGTGATCCTGTTGTAGCAGATCACGTGTCCCTGCCCGTACACGTTGACTCCGGTGTGCCCGGGACTCATATAGGTCTTGGACGGCCGGGGATACCACGTTGGGTTGATGCCTACGATGTCATTATCGGCGATGTACCAGTTCCTCGAATTCTCACAGCCGGTGTTGATGCCATAAACTACGTCGTGAATCTTACAATGCCGAATGACCAGACCATCGGAGCCCCCTGGCTTTGCGGCATAAACCGCCGTATGGGCGCTGCGAAACGTCAGCTCCTCGAAATGCAGATGATGTGTTCCATTGAGCGTGATGATCTTTGACCTGCCGCCGACGCCGTCGGCTTCGAGAATCGCCTCGCCATCGGAAGGACCGCGAAAGACAATGGGCCGCTCGGCCGTGCCCGCTTTGTTTAACTCGAACGGACCCTTGTAGACACCGGGCCGAAGCTGTATAACATCTCCGGGCCGGGCTTGCTCGTAAGCCGCTATCAGTCCTTTTTCGACGGTAGCCTTAATGATTCTCCCGCCATCGAATGCTTTTGGGATCTCCCGCGTAGTCACCTCGACGGTCTTCGGCTCGTCCGGCGCGCCGCCGTCGGGATCGCGCATCGTAAAGCGAACTTCATAAGTCGTCGCCGGTTCCAAAAATAGCACGCTCCCGGCAAACAAATTTCCCGTTCGATACGGCCCATAAGCCTGGTTCGAGACCTCATGATGAACCCGGAGCATCGGCAGCGCTTCTTTCCATCGTTTTTGTCCCTTCTTGTGAAACTCAACGTTTACCGAAGCATTCCGATTGCTGTCGCCCTCGATATACCACCGAAAACCCAGATTCTCGATAGTAGGCGGATCAACAATAAACCGCCCCGGCACAATCTCATCCATCTCCGCCCCAACCTCAAACCCCACCAACGCCGGCACCTCCCGCCGCTCACGAGCGAACGTTCCTGTCGTTAGCAACACTAAGACTGCCGTTGACGTTAAGACTTTTCTGACAATTGTGGACGTTACATTTAGGATCTTCATATAATCCCACCCCATCATATTCCTTAACATCATCAACCAATGTCAATCTGTTATCAAAAAGATCCTTACCAACTTTTGCAACATGAACAAATACGACAACCCTGACGGTTCTATCCAACCGGTTTGGTTCCCTCTAATCCTTCCATAACTCCATTTCACGTAAAGCCAAAGTCCTTATCAATGCATCCTCTGTTTCAAATAGTGAAACATGAGTAATGTTCATCTTATCCAACTGCCTCAAAACTCTCTTTCTTTCTGATGAAGGAATTGTATACTTCGTCAGTGAATCCTGGCGATGCTTGCCACCATCGTAGCAATTCAATTGTTTGCTAGCTGAAAAAGCCTCTTCGTATTTCCCAAATCCCTGAGTCACTCCGTAGTTCTTCACACAAATCGTGTACTGTGTCTGCTGCAAATAGTGTCTCCTGTGCGTCTTAAAGGCGTAAGGTATCGTGTGTATCTTAGCTTCAGGATCATCTTCAATATGTTTCATACCGCCCGGCATTTCTTGGTATTGGGAGATAGCTATTCTTTCAATCCCTTCAGGTATTTCGCTAAACGCAAAGAAAGCAGCAACATAAGGCGATTCAGTCCAATCCAAAAGGGGTGAAGGGAACCCACAATGTCGCAGAAAAATCAAGTATTCGATGATCCTTTTTCGCGTCTTATAAGTTGATCGGTCACCACTTATCAATTGGCCTAATATATCGCCGCTTGCAAAATTCGGTATATCACCATTGTCCAGGTTCCAACTCAGACCGCTATATGTATCAACAGCCCCACAAATGCTAACGGCCTTTCGTAAGTAAGCAGCAAAGTCGAAATCATAAGAAATCTTGTTTTCAAGCCTCTGCAATGTAGTGTTGAGTCCCCACGCGGCATTAGCTTGTCCCCTAAACAGAACTGCCGAAGGTCCTCCTGTCGATACAGCCTTCCCCAACCTCTCGACATTACTCGGAAAGTCGAGCTTCTCCTGAAATTCCTGCCAATTTTTAAGGTCGATCGTTGCCATGTATGATCCTTAGTTTCGCAAGATGGGGAGTCTCGTAGGATGGGCAGGTTTCCTGCCCATGCGGTTTTCTAGCATTTCATCTTTGCAGTCTCTTGGCGGCCTCTGTGAAAACTTTATCGCCAGATATCAATTGAACCTGGCCTCCATCTATCTGGCGACAGCGTTTGCTTATTTCATCTTTCCATTCACTGCTGAGATCAAACGGCTCTTCGTAATCGAGACTCTCCAGCAGTTTCTCGGCGATGAAAGCTCGCATCTCGCTCGGAAGCTCAAGAGCCTGTTTTATAACATTTTCTACCTTGGGCCTCGTGTCGTAATCATAACAAATAACAAAAGGTGGGGCAAGCCCCACCCTACCGTATCATCGAATCCAATTACTCAAAGCCGTGTTAATGCAGGGTAAATCTGAGATTTCAATTTCGCGTTTATTCGTGTTGATTTGTGGTTTCCTGATTTCTTTCACAGCATCCAGGGTGCTCGTCTCGGGCGCCCGGTCATTCGGTTGGCTTCTTCGTCTCCGATGAATCGCTCGGCTTTGGGGTCCCACTTCAGCGGGCGATCGAGCAGCATTGCGATATTGCCCAGGTGACACACCGTGCTGGAGCGATGGCCAATCTCGGCTGTGCAGATCGGGTCCTTGCGGCTCTTTATGCAGTCGAGGAAATTCTGCTTGTGATTGCGGCTTTCGTACAGGTGGGCCTCGTTCGGACCTATCTTCGAGTCGAGAATCGACTCCGGCTCGGCCTGCAACCTTCCACGGTTGACGTATATCCATCCTTCGGTTCCCTCGAAGCGCGTGCCGCCGCCCCTGCTGAGAAACATCTTGACGCCGTTGGCGTAGGTGTACTCAACCTCAGCTTTCTTAGCCGTTGTGAAAAGTCCCGTCTCAGGAAACTCGCCTTTGCCGCGGATTTCCACCGGGCCGGTATCGTCAGCCTGGTTGCCCCATTGCGCGATGTCCAGATGGTGGGCGCCCCAGTTGGTCATCTGTCCACCTGAATAGTCCAGAATGAAGCGGAACTGATAGTGGCAGCGCTGGTGATGATACGGCGCCCACTTAGCCGGCCCCAGCCACATATCGTAGTCGAAGCCTTCGGGAACCGGTTCCGGCGTCCAGGTGGGCTCACACTTTCTGTTGTTGCCGGCGATTCCGACTCTCATCGTATGCAGCTTGCCGATGCGGCCGTTGACAACCAACTCACAAGCTCTGTGGAACTCCCGCCCGGACCGCTGCTGAGAACCGGTCTGCAGGACTCGGCCGTAACGCTTCACCTCATCAGCAAGCTCGCGCCCTTCGGCGATGGTCAGCGTCAGCGGCTTCTCGCAGTACACGTCCTTGCCCGCTCTAACCGCCGCTATCGAAGTCGGCACGTGCCAGTGGTCCGGCGTAGCGATCGATACCGCGTCGATATCGTCCCGCGCCAGCAGATCGCGAAAGTCCCGATACGAAGCCCCGGCGTCCAGTCCGATAGACTTGCAGGCCCTTCCACGATGGCTCGCGTCAACGTCGCAAACTGCAACGACCTGCGTCCCTCGGTTGCCGTTGAAGCTCCTCATATTGCCACTACCCTTACCGCCCAGACCAATGCATCCAAAGGTAATACGATTGCTCGGCGCATCGGCACCGAAAACCGACGAAGGCACGGTCACAGGCGCTGCAACAGCCGCACCGGCAACGCCTTTCAAAAACTGTCTGCGGTTAAAGTTCGCCCGGTTGTAAGTATTGCTGTTTTGCACCGTTTCATCCCCAATCTAATCGAGAGGTTTTATTCTTAAATTGCGGAAAGCAAGACGGTCGCCGTGGCCGCAAAAGGCGATGTAGCCTTTGGTCCGTTTCAGTCCGGGATGATCCCGATGGTCCATCGTTCCGCCTTCGCTGGCCTCGGCGATATCGGCGTCGACGATAGTCGTGCCGTTGAGCTTGACCTTGATTCTCTTGCCCTCAGCGACCACCTCCTGGTAATTCCACTCTCCGACGGGCTTGAGGTAACCTCGCTTAGCCGGGACTACGCCGTAGATCGAGCCGTGGTATTGATAGTCCTTGAGATTCTTATACTTGTCCGCCGTGTTGTCGATTATCTGCAATTCCATGCCGTTATAAGCCGCGTTGACGCCTCGGGGCGTGCGAATACCAAGTCCGTTGTTGGCGCCGGGCGTGAGCTTGAACTCGAATCGCATGACGAAGTCGCCGTATTGCCGGGCGGTGTAGAGATTTCCGCCGGCGAGTTCGGGCTCGACAACGATCATGCCGTCTTTGACTACGTAGCCTTTGTGCTCTTTGCCTTCGGCGTTCGTCCAGCCCTCAAGGTTCTCGCCGTTGAACAGCAGATCGAATCCGTCGGCTTTCTCCTTCTCGCTCAGTTCATTGATCGGCTTGATGAATATGTTGCGAAATCGCAAGATGCTGCCGTGGGCCTGAAGCTCTATCTGGTCTCTCGGATAAATGGGCTTGTCCCGCTCCCAATAGTTCTCCATTGTCACGTGATCAACCACCAGAACGTCGTTCAGGTACACGGTCACCTCATCGCCGATCATGATGATCCGGAACGTGTTCCACTGGCCGACCGGCTTGTCGGCGACCTTGAGCGGCTTGCTCGGATGCTTCTTGTTATTGAAGAGGCCGCCCGATCCGACTTCGGCGTTCCGGCGGTTCGTATCCCATATCTGCACCTGGGGCGAACCTCTGAGATAAATCCCGCTGTCGCCGCCGGCCTCGATCTTCCAGTCCACCAGCATCTCGAAGTCGCCGTAATCCTTGGCCGTGCAAAGGCTGTGCCCCTTGCCGTCGAAGACCAGCACGCCGTCGACCACTTTCCAGTGTTCGCGCATGTCCTCATTGGCTTTGGCCTGGGCCGCGGCCAGTTCTTCGTCGCTCATCTCGGCTCGTTTCTTCGGATTGCCTACAAGGCCTTTCCAGCCGGTGAGGTCTTCGCCGTTGAAAAGCGCGGTGAATCCCGCCGGCGGCTTATTCAGCTCATCCGCGGCCCCGACCGAACATGTAAAAGCTCCCAAAATGATCGCTGCCGAGGTTAACATCATAAATGCATGCCAGTGGGTCCCGAATCTGCTCATTTTTGCTTCTCCTTCTTCTTAAGTCTCTTATTTTTCGATGCTTGCAAAGCATGCGACACAACGTGCAATATCCCCACGAATCCTCCGTAAAGGGTGAAAGACGGGATTCGAACCCGCGACCCCCAGATCCACAATCTGGTGCTCTAACCAACTGAGCTACTCTCACCACAAAAGTTACCTCATCAACAAAACCCGGATTTTATCAGGCCGTTTCGCTTGTGTCAATGCGATAACAGGAGTTTTGCAAAACTCCTATTCTATGCAGGCGGGGGTTGCCATCGTGCCGCAAACCCGTTATACTTGGTATAGATTTCAAGAAAATGTTTCGAATTTCTAATGTTAAGGACACATGATGAAGACAAGAATTACAACGATATCGATTCTACTCGCGCTGCTTTCGCTCTCCTGCGGTGACAATGAGCAGGAATCGCAGCCGCAGATGCAAGACGTCGAGTCGGAACATCCCGTCCCGACCCGGCAGCCCGATATGCAAAATCCACACACCGCTGCCGCTGCAAATATGGTCACCGGCGAGGTCCGGGAGGTCCTGCAGGCTACTTCATACACTTACCTGAAGGTCAAATCAGGGGATCGTGAAATGTGGATCGCCGTTACCAAGCGAAACGCCGAAGTCGGCGATACGGTTAGCTTCGCACCTGACCTTGAGATGAAGGACTTCGAGAGCAAGGACCTGCAAAGGACCTTCGAATCGATCTATTTCGTGAGCAGGATTACGGGCGGCGACCCGGCCGGCCCGGCGGCTCACGACGTTCCACACAAGATGAAGCCGACGCTCGAGAAGCAGGAAGTCTCGGTCGAACCCGCCGAAGACGGCATAACGATAGCTCAACTGTTATCCGATAAGGATTCCTACGCCGGTAAGACCGTAAAAATCCGAGGCCGGGTAACAAAGGTCAACCGGGCGATCATGAACAAAAACTGGGTCCACATCCAGGACGGCACGAGCCACTCCGGCCAATTCGACCTGACGATAACCACCCGGGAGCAGGTCAACACCGGCGACGTCGTCACCTTCGAAGGCACAATCACCCTGAACAGAGACTTCGGCGCCGGCTACACCTACGAAGTAATAATGGAAAACGCCAAACTAAAAACCGCACAATAATCTTATCCGCAAAATCGCTCCGATGCACCGTTTAGTTTCTGACGTGATTTCAGGCTGAACCGAAATACAATAGGCAAGCTCTTCAATTGGGCCCGGTAGGACACGAACACCCCCCTCTGAAGGGGTCAAAAACGGCGATTTCGGGAAGTGGCGGCGCGAAATCCGACGCGCCTGATGCGCCGAAGCCCCCTCAAGACGCCGATCTTGCCGCTATCGTCAAGGCATGGCCGGACCTGCCGGAGCATATCAAACAGGCAATAAAAGCACTTGTGCAAACACACAAAGCGGAGAATGAATAGCCGGAGAGAGTATGAGCAAACTAACCGCTAAACAGAAAGTCTTCATCGAGGAGCTACCAAAGAATCAGTGGAATGGGACACAGGCCGCTTTTGCCGCTGGCTACTCGCCAAAGAGCGCCGGAGTTATAGCTCACAGGCTACTCAAGAATCCCGTCATTGCCGAAGAACTGGATCGACGCACGGCAGAGATTATCGAAAAGACCGATGTTGAAGTCGGTGAAATCATTGCTGCGTTACGCGGGATTGCTTTTGGCAAAAAGAAGGCTACGGTCTCAGAGCAGTTGAAGGCATTGCAATTGTTGGGCAAATACCGGCGAATGTTCAGTGGTCGCCAGATTTTCGAGGACCCGATGAACGAACACCCGAAGCTATCTAAAGAGGAGTTGGAAGCGGCCAGAGAACAAGGTATGAAGCTTATCAAGAGCATGGGCAGAGCAGGTCAAGAGGCATGATAAGGCATGAGCATACGTAGGTGTTCTCTACCGGGCAGGATCAGGGGGATAGCAAGGCGCTCACAGTGAGCGCTAGGTGTCAATGCGATATAGCGCTCACAGTGAGCGCGTTTACGGCAGTAAAAACGGCGATTTACTTGAAAGTTTAGTCGTTTAAGACAAAAAAGACCCCCGGGTCGGGTCAAAAAGCCATTGCCCCCAGCGGCGGCTCTCGCAGCCTACCATTATCCCGATCTAAATGCGGCCGGAAATTTTCGACTCCATTATACCGGCTCAGGTTAGATCGTCGATTCTATGAGTGATGAGCGCCTCTGAGAGCTATTCTGACAGTAATCCAGTAGTCCTACAATTCTTTTCGTCTTCGCAGCTTCCAACCGGCGACGCTGAGGCCGAGGGCGCCGAGAAGGATAGCACCTGGGGCAGGAATAGCTTGTGTGTCGAAAGTCCAACTCAAAACGTCAAAGTCACCTCCCTCTTGCCCTGAAGCGGCATGGAAACCTAAATAAACATCTGATGTTCCCAATACGCCGGGAATGTCGAGAGCATAAGAGATATAAGGCGTAACAGGACGAATGCTGCTGTTGGATGCAAAGACTTCTATGTTGCTCCCATCGTAATCAATCCAAGCGTGCCAAACCTGCTCGTTGTTGAAATCCGGAGACACATGCTGAATTGCTTTCGTAGTTACAAAGCTGTACTCGTCATTAACTCCGATATGGTTGCCGCTGTAATTGTCGCGAGCGCCATTGTTCCATAGATCGAATTCAACAATCACACTGTTTCCGGCCTGGTCATAAATGCCTTGCTGAGTTTGAATAGTAAAGAAAAGCCAATCTGCTGCTGAACCCGGACCAAACCGCTCAACTGTGTTGAAGATTTGGAATTGAAAGTAAGTATTGAATGTTTGATCTAAAACGATCGGATTGCTTAACAGAGCTACGCCTCTTTGAAAACGTCCATCCTGTAGATGTAATCTGTTGTCACTTCCTGTTAGCACCGCAGCCCGATAGCTGAGTGTTAAACCAGTAGTGTCCGAGAAATCTGGGTAGCTTATAAGATCAGCAAAGGTAGCATCGGAAATCCCAAGAATAATAACCATTACCACTTTAAGAATTGATCGTTTCATCTTTCAACTCCTCCAAAGAAGTTCTCAATTACAGTATAAGCATGATTGTCAATTAGACTCTCAGATTCACAAAACCATTACAAGTCAACCAGAGAAAACATTCCTAATGATTCCATGTGTCTTGATAGACTTAGACCCTTTTCGCGAATCTCTTCAGAATCATTCTTGCAGTTTGTTATATAATGTTGTGCGTCTTCTACGTAGTCTTCAGCAGTCGCCATAAAATCAGCCACCTCTCGGTTGTACTGCTTAACACTTAAATTATAGGCGTAAACCGCAAATTCATCATCTAAGAATAGTGGTTTTTGTGGTTTGGTAGGAGCAGAATGCTTGAATTCAGGGAATTCAAAATAATCCAAGGCGCCAAAATTGGATTCACGCTTAAAAACCAAAGCCGAGCCAACATAACGTGTTCCATGTAAGCCAAAAGAATCAAAACCAGAATCCACAACGTCGATCACTGCTTCTATCTTCTCAGCAGCATTTTCTGCCTTAACTTTGACTTCTTTCAAGTCATTGGCCACGCCAGTAAGATATTCTCTTGCCCTTCTCTCAAAATCAAGTTTAGCAAGAGGGTCATTTACATCTAAGACTGGAGAATCCTTGTAGTCATGAGTAAGGTTACTTGTACCGGTTGTCCTTTTACGGTGTGAAGATAAACTTGTATAAGGGGTATAATTAGAATATCCGGAATACCCATCTCCGCAGCCTACAACAAACAGAAGCAAGAATGAGTAAAGGTATTTCTTCATCTTTGGCTCCCTCAAAAAAACCTCTATCCGTTAATTATATAAACAGTATTGTTCGCAATCAAGGATTATGTGTTGCCAGAAATACCTTTTCCTCTAAAATTGTGGTGAGTATAGCTATCGGGACGGCCGGCCAGCTACCGGTCAAGCGGTTTGAGCGGCGGTAAGGCTACTATTCACCTGTCCAGCCGACCGTTGTTCAAACCGGACCGAGAAGGACAGGTGAAATATGGACACTTCAAAAAATGAATCATATCAAGACTTCCTGCGAGGAATTGCGATCCAGGTCAATGACCTCCTGTTAAATTACGATTCGGCCATTGACAGGATCGAAGCCATGAAAACAAAAAAAGCCGCCGGGCTAACAGCGGCTCAACAACATGAACATGGAAACGAAGCAATAATGATTCCTAACGAAGGCGTTGCTCAAGCTCTTCAATTACTTCTCTCATTGGCGGCGGCACAGTAGTAACAGATGGGTCTACGCTTCGCATTGTGCTTGGGTCTAAGACGCCCTCCTTACCGGCCTTCTGAAGGTAGCTTAATTTCTCGTCGGGGGTTGCAAGAAGCTCAGCTTCGGCGTCTTTGTACTTTTGACACCACTTCAAAGCCAGAGACTTATCGACCGCGAGTTCGCCAAAAAGATGGGCCAAACCGTAATATGCTAAAAGGAAAAAGCGGTCGCAAAGAATTGCTGAGATGAATGCAGTCTCTGCGAACATTAAATTGGGCTGCTTCTGCTGTGAGGGATCCTGGATATACTGCTGGCAGAGGTGTGAACCCGTCAGGTACAGGGCATTAGCAAAGAGAGACAATGGCGATTCTAAAGGATTGTCGCTACTAATCTTTACGAAACTGCGCTCGACTAAGTGAAAGCCCTCTGAAACAGCAACAAAGTTCTTGAGAAGTTCCATTTCCCCATTCGCAGTCACCGCAAGGTTAGCCAGTTCTCTATTCGCATTCTGCACAATTTCATGGAGAAGTGAAGCGTCTATATCACACCAGAACTTACGACGTGAAAGCTGTGCCACAAAGTCCGATGGATTAGGAGGTACCTTAAAGGGTTTGACTTCACCGAAAGGACCAAACAGTCTATTAAGAAAGCTCATAATCGATTTCTTTCAGTCTGACTTACCTCTTTCCATATACAATAATCCTCTCGCCAAGTAAAGACAAAGGTTGCCATTTATGCTAAAAATGTGCAAAATTGTTTATACTGAAAAGGGCTGAAAATTGGACAGACACTGGCACTGAAAGAATGAAAGCATAGTAATGGAATATTGGGAATTCACAGAGGAAGATTTAGCACTGTTTCACAAGATAGCCGCTGATATTAAGGCACATCCCAAAGAGTATCAACAGTCGGGCGAATGGCTGGATCAGTATCACGATCAGGATCGGTACTGGAAGGATAAAGAAGAGACCTACCGTGGAATGCAAGAAGCTCGCTTCAGTCTTCCTGACGAACAACTGCCAAAGCAAATAGAGTTGTTGAAATTGAGTGTAGAGCTAAAGTGTCCCCTTGTACCCGAGCATGTCGCTGATCCGAAAAATTATTATGACCACTGCAAAAGTCTTCTGGATGAGTGTCGAAAACGAGAGAAGAACAGCGAAGTATCCAGAGTGTCTAAAACTTTACTTTTGCTCGAAGCTGTAAGAGAAATACAAGCATCATGTAACACTGATTTGGTTGGTATCGAGGACTCGCAGCGCATCTGTTTGATTACCTGGTTACTCACTGATCCTGACGCTGATAAATCTGACTTTTGTCTTACCAAATTCCAGGTTTGGCCGTGGCGGAGTCAAAAGACAGAAAGTCGTGATATCAGTGTTAGGCTCTATTTCATAAATTCAGCGGATAGAATTCAATGGTTGGCTCTGGTTCGCACAGCATGGGCGAAGATTGAGGCCGGTAAGGACAGACAGGCGGACAAGCCACTTCCTCCAGACTATGTCCCCTGTGCTGAGATACAAAAATTCGTACGAGTAAGGTCAGATTCCATTGCACGAAAGCTCAAAGCGAGCAACTATCCAGTTATCAAAAAGGCAGGCAGGAATTACTGCGATCCTAAACACGCAGCGGTGCTCTTTAAAAAGTGGAAAAAGCACATGAGAAGACAGCAGGAAAATCAGTAGATTCTTTTCCATTACACGCCTTGCCACATCTCTACACACTTCTACACACACGAATTTCGTATTTTGCATCGATAGGCCCCTCAGAAGCCCTTATTCGTCATTTCAATTCCACACAAAGGCCCATGTTATGATTGGCATCGTTAGAGATCGACAGACATGAGATTTCTTTGAAAGGAAAAGAAAAATGACAGACGAACAGACAAATCAAAACAGCCAGCTACTTTCAGCAAAGGCTCTTGGAGAAATACTATCACTATCCAAGCGTCAGGTCTTTCGGCTCAATAGCGGTGGGAAGTTACCAAAGCCAGTGCGCATCGGAGGTTCGGTGAGGTGGATTTCAGACGAGATACACGCCTGGATTCGTGCGTCCTGTCCGGACCGTGAGACATGGGAGTATATGAAAATGGCAGCCGAGTCTTAGAGGACGGGGAGATAGTTAAACATGAAGAAAGACAGTTTCCATCTGACCGACGCCGGCAACGGTGAGCGTTTCGCAACTCAGCACGGCGAGAAAATGAGATATTGCTGGAGTTGGGGAAAGTGGCTCTATTATGATGACAAGCGTTGGAACGCCGAGATCGGGATAGAAAAGGCAAATCAGCTTGCAGTCCAGACGGCTCGCAGTATTGCACACGAGGGTGAAAATTCCGATGGACGTGAGGACCGGGGTAATTACCTGGAATGGAGCTACCAATCTGAAAGTGTTGCTCGCCTGAATGCAATGTTGAGCGCCGCCAGGTCGGTTAAGCCGATATCGTCCTACGTCGGCCAATTTGACACTGATCCGTGGTTGTTAAATTGTCTCAATGGCACCATCGACTTGAAAACCGGCACATTACGCCAGCACAGCCCCGCCGATATGATAACAAAGCTGGCGCCGGTCCAATATGATCCAAAAGCTAAATTGAAATTGTGGGGCAATTTTCTAAGGACCGCTACGGCTAATGATAAGTCGATGCTTGAGTTCCTGCAAGTGGCGGTGGGATACAGCGCAACCGGAAGTACAGCCGAAGAAAAGCTGTTCTTCATTCACGGTCCGGCCGCCAGCGGTAAATCGACATTTTGTGAGACTATCAAAGCCACGCTCGGAGATTATGCAGCGACGGCCAACTTCGAGAGCTTCATACGACGCAGTCAGGTCGGCGGTCCCCGCAATGACATTGCCAAACTTGCCGGGGCCAGGTTCGTTGTTTCGATCGAGGTCGATGAAGGTAAGCGTCTCGCCGAGGGCCTCGTCAAGATGTTGACGGGCGGTGATTCTGTTTCGGCAAGGTTCCTGTACAAAGAGGAATTCACCTTCATGCCTCAATTCAAGTTATGGCTGGCCGCTAACGATGTGCCGAAGGTTAAAGACACTGACGAGGCGCTCTGGCGCAGGATACTACGCGTGCCGTTTGAACATACGATACCGAAACAGGAGCGGGATCCGAAGGTCAAATCCACTCTGCGGGCTACGAAGATCGCAGGTCCGGCGATACTGGCCTGGATCGTTCGAGGATGCCTGAAATGGCAAGAGCGGGGCCTGAAGGTCCCAGAGGTCATCGAGCAGTCAACAGACGAATACAGGCAAAGCCAGGACCCCCTGAGAGAGTTCTATGAGGACGTCTGTGTCTTCGAGCCAACTGCAATAGTCCCCGTCAAAGACTTGAGAGCCGCCTATGAAAGCTGGGGTGAAGATGTCGGCATAAAAGCAAAGTATCTGCTCGGTCGGGCAGCGTTCAATGCGCGGTTGGAAGCTAAGGGGATTATACAAAAACCGACACGCTATGTTAACTCCGTTGGCACCGAGACCAACGGGCGCTGTTGGCACGGTATAACATTGAGTTCAAACCCTAAACACAAGGAAAATGGCAGTGGAAATCAAGGCAAAATCCCGTTCTGATACCGATTCTGTGACAAAAAAATCGGCGTTTCTGATTCGTCAGAAGGGTTGTGACGGAAATGACATCCGATTCCATAACTTTGCCCCATACGCGCGTATAGGGAAAGTTACTAAAACGACCCCTCAAATCCGTCACAGCGTTACAGAACCGTCACAAATTCATCGACTAAACCATCGGACGGAAGGCTAAGAAAAGGCTAACTGTGTTAGCCTTATGAGGTCAATGAACAGTAAAAATTATGATCGTGTGTTCGGATGTAATCCCGAAAAAAACTGAGCTGTAAGCACGAGAATGCAAGAAGGACATCAAGAAAACTTAAAAAAATCGGATATATTATATCCACTGAAGGTAATCACTATGATCGGATGCGAGCAGAAAACCATGATGATGAAAACCGAACCGGAAACTCCGTGCCTGGCACTGCGGGCGCGGCAAGCTGCACTGGCAATCGGAATATCCGAGCGGACGCTTTGGCAATGGACCGAGGACGGCTATGTGCCTCATGTTCGGCGCGGCAAGGTAGTCCTCTATCCGGTGGATGCGTTAAGGGATTGGCTCCGGCGGCAGGCCCGAGACGGCGTGGACGGTGATAAAAAAAGTTAGATTCTTTCAGATTTTATACTTGACGCTAATACGACATGTCGTATATTATAAGAATATGACTATGATACGGGATGCAATAATCGAACGCATGAAAGAGTTGAAGCTGAATCCTAATCAGCTATCGGAGATACTCAAGAAGGACGGCATACCACGCATGACGATATACGATTTCCTAACCGAGAAGGGGACCTGGAGGGATACCCGAACCGAAGTAGCGTCGGCGCTTATGAAGGTTCTGGGGCTGACAATAACCAAGAAGGGCAAGGTGAAACATGGCAAGCGTGATAAGAGATAAGAATGGCCGCAAGCGAATAGGCTTTACCGCCGGGGACGGGACGCGCAAGAGTCTGCGGTTGGGCAAGGCTACGTTGCGACAGGCAGAGGCCGTCAAGGTCCGGGTCGAACAGTTGGTCATGTCTTCGGCGGGAATAACCGGCGTTCTCGATGATGAAACGACAAAGTGGCTGACTGGACTCGATGAAGTCATGTATGACAAGCTGGCGGCTGTCGGCCTTGTGGCTCCGCGAACAAGCGCCGATCTGGGCGCGTTCATTACCGGCTACATTCGAGAGCGGAAAGACGTTAAGGCGGGGACCGCAACATTCTACGGCCACACCAAACGAAACCTGATAGATTTCTTCGGAGCGGATAAGCCGCTGCGCGAGATAACGCCGGGTGAAGCGGACCAGTGGCGGCTGTACCTGCTTGGGCAAGGTCTGGCTGAAAATACCGTGCGCCGTCGTTGCAAGATGGCCAAACAATTCTTCAAGGTGGCGGTGAAGCGGGAGCTAATCCCGAAGAATCCATTTTCTGAATTGAAGGGCGCGGTGAGGGGCAATGCCAAGCGGCTGTACTTCATAAGCCGAGAGGAAGCCCGGAAAGTGCTTGAGGCGTGTCCTTGTGCCGAGTGGCGGCTGATCTTCGCTCTGTGCCGATATGGGGGGCTTAGATGCCCGTCTGAGGTCTTGCGGCTGCGGTGGGCCGATGTTGACTGGGATAAGAGCCGGTTCTGCGTTCATTCACCTAAGACGGAACACCACGAGGGCGGCGAATCAAGAATCGTCCCGATCTTCCCGGAGTTGCTGCCGTACCTGCGAGAGGTCTTTGAGAACGCCGAAGCGGGCACAGATTACGTCATAACGCGATACAGGTTGCACAACATGAATCTGCGAACGCAACTGCAACGTATCATTGCTAAAGCGGGATTGAAAGCATGGCCGAAGTTGTTTCAGAATTTGCGAAGTACGCGCGAGACGGAGCTTGCCGAGCGCTGGCCGGAGCATGTTGTCTGTGCCTGGATTGGCAATTCAAGAGTGGTAGCACGAAAGCATTACCTGCAAGTCACCGATGAACATTTCGCGAGAGCGGCGGGAGTGACAAAGCAAGATGATGAGGCGGCGCAAAATCCGACGCAGCAAATGTCGGAAACGTCTCGCAATGAGTTGCAGCCGGTTCAGGAATCTGCATTTAACGACGTAAAACGAGGCCCTGCAAGACTTTGCAAGGCCTCAGTGGGCCCGGTAGGATTCGAACCTACGACCAATGGATTATGAGTCCACTGCTCTGCCGCTGAGCTACAGGCCCTGACATTCCACTAAGTGCTCGTAAAATAACAGCTTCTTCGCCTGGTTGTCAACTCTCTTTACATTCGAAATGGGTAAAATGAGCTGTTTCCTGAAAAGCAACATTCTTAAGTCGGGAATGAACGCAAAGAAAGAGGCCCTTGCCACGTCAGGATCGGCTGTACATTCGCACCTCGTCGATCAGACCGGTGAATACGGTCGGCCCCGGGCCGCTTCGGCAGATATTGAGGTCGATTCCCTCGGCCGTGATGACCGCATTTGCGCCGTTGCATTCTCCTCACAGTCAACAGGGATGTGGACGCTCTGCGCCAATGTCAGAACCAGCATGTCTGCCCATAAAAATACGTAGTTACCACAATAGATTTACCTTCGCTGATTCGGCTATAATATGTTGTACATGTCTAAATGAAGGGCTGTGGCCGCGGAGGGACACAGCCCTTTTTTATTGACTATTGAATATTGTCTATTTACTATTCACGGCCATGTGACGAGTCTCAATAGTCGTTATTTGGCAATGAATTGAAAACACCTGAACAGAAGGGAAGTGTTATGGATCCTTCTATCTTCAAAGCATATGACATCAGAGGCATTTACCCAAATCAGATCAACGAGGAAGGAGCGTGGAAGATCGGCTGTGCTGCGGGGCGGTTTCTGCCGGCTTTTCTTCGCGGCTACGAGCGAGGCCGGGCCAACAGCCGCTCGCTGTGCGTCGGCCACGACATGAGAACACACAGCCCCGCCATAGCAAAGGCCCTTATCGACGGGATTCGTTCAACAGGAACGGACGTGATCGACGTGGGGATGATCGATACGCCTCAGATGTATTTCGCGATCAATCATCTCGGCACGTGCGGCGGCATTCAGGTAACTGCTTCCCACAACCCGGCCAAATACAACGGTTTCAAGATCTCCGGCATCGACGCCAAACCCATCGGCGCCGATACGGGCCTGAAGGACATAGAACATATAGCAACGGCGCTGCTTCACACCAAGGGCAATCTTACCGGCTCTGTCCGACAATCCGATTTGACCGAGGAGTACAAAAAGCACGTACTGAAATTTCTGAGGCCGAGAACGAAGAAGATGAAGATCGCCATCGACGCCTCCAACGGAATGGCCGGCAAGATGGTGCCGGCTATTTTCGGCGGATTGGGCGTCGAGATAATCGAGATCAATTTCGAGCACACGGGTAAATTCAAACACGAGCCGAATCCGATGGCCGAAAAGAACCTGCGGCAGGTCAAATCGGCGGTCAAGAAAAACGAATGCGCTATGGGCTTTTGCTTCGACGGCGACGCCGACAGGCTGATGACGGTCGATGAAAAAGGAAAGAACATAAGCTGCGACCAGATGACGGCCCTGCTGGCGCAGTATTTCCTCGAAAAGGATCCGAAATCAACCATCGTCTACGACCTGCGGAGCAGCAGGATTGTCCCGGAGGAAGTCATCAAGTACGGCGGCACTCCGCGAAGAGAAAGGGTCGGGCACGCCTATATGAAGAAGGCCCTGCGCGACTCACGAGCCGTCTTCGGCGGAGAGCTATCGGGGCATTTCTACTATCGCGACAATTTCTACGCCGATTCCGGCATGATTACGCTGGTGCACATGATAAACATCGCGGGCGCCGCCGAGGCGCCGCTTAGCGAGTTGATCGCTCCTCTGAAGAGATACTTCAACTCCGGCGAAATGAACTTCGAGGTCGAGGATAAACAGGCAAAAATGGACGAGCTGGCACGCCGGTACAGCGACGGCCAGATCGATCATCTCGACGGCGTCACCATAGGTTACAAGGACTGGTGGTTCAACTGCCGCCCGAGCAACACCGAACAACTGCTGCGACTGAATGTAGAGGCCAAATCCAAAGAACTGCTCGAAGAAAAATTAGCCCAAATGACCCAAATGCTCGGTGAACCTGTATAAAACGAAAGAGACTGCATGTTGTATATCGTAAACTTTTAAATTGAGAGAGACCCGTGGATGCGAACCAAAATGGAATCTCTCCTGACTTTATGTTCCGACCTTTACTCTATATCGGAAACTTTCTACGGCCGGTTTAGCACTTTTTGGCAAACCAAAAAGCTTGGCCTCTACTTGTTCGTCTGCATTACCTTAACCGGCTTGACAACAGTTGCCGGCGCCGAGGCCGAGTCAGAGCCGGATGACTTGAATCATTTACTTTCCGGTGAATTCTCCTGGGTGCTCGATTCGCCGGTTCTTACGCCTCTCAGTCCTCCCGACGACGAGCGTTTCTCCGTAAAGGACCCGACAATAGTCAGGTTCGAGGACAAATGGCATCTGTTCTACACAGTTCGGAGTAAAAAACGTGCTCATCAGATCGAGTACGTTTCTTTCGAGCAATGGAAAAATGCCGACAAGGTCAAAGGCCGCGTGCTGAATCTGAGCGACGGATACTACTGCGCGCCTCAGGTGTTCTACTTTGAGCCGCACAGGCATTGGTATTTGATCTATCAGGTCATCGACCATTCGCGCAAACCAGCCCTTCAGCCGGCCTATTCGAGAACGACCGACATAGCCGATCCGCATTCATGGACTAAACCGGTTTTGCTATTCACGGAAAATCCCGATAACGTCAATATGTGGATCGACTTCTGGGTAATCTGCGACGATGAGCGGGCGCATCTGTTCTTCACCTCGCTGAACGGCAAAATGTGGCGATCCGAGACGGACCTGGCAGACTTTCCGCACTCATGGAGCAAGCCACAGATCGTCCTAACGGGCGATATATTCGAGGCAAGCCACACGTATTCTCTAAAGGGATCGGACAAGTACGTCACTATTATCGAAGCACAATCCCGTCCCAGACCCGGCTATGGCAGGCGGCGATACTACAAAGCCTATTTAGCGGACAGCCTCTACGGCAGATGGCTGCCGCTTGCGGCTACTCCGAAAAAACCATTTGCAAGTCCCGTTAATGTCGTAGACAAAGCTGAGCACTGGGCGGATTCGTTCAGCCACGGTGAACTGATTCGTAGCGGCTACGACCAAAAACTCGAAGTAGATCCGGCACGGCTCAGGCTCCTGTTCCAGGGAGTAACCGACGAGAAGAAACGCGGCAAAAAGTACGGCGAAATCCCCTGGAGCCTCGGCCTGTTGCAACGTGCTGAATAGAATTTGTCGATGCGCCCGAATCACTGCCCGCCGCATTAGTTAAGAGCCGGGCCTTGGCAGCGTTTGCTAAGGGGGCCCGTTAGAACCGAACGGATGCATCAGATTCTTATGGGGGTTACGAACCATCCACCGGCTTGTCCAGACCGTTTGGCATCGGTGGATCTATTTCCTATATTTTACGTTGAGATAAAGTAGATTTCTGGGAGGCCGGTACAATGAATAACACAATAAGAGGTTTTTGGCAGCACACTAACGGCAAGATTTACGCCATAGAGTGCGACACCTTCGGAAAGATTTTAGCGGGGGTCGGCCCGCTGGATCCCGACAATCTGCACGATCTCGATCACTACGATTACAAACCGGCCATAGTGGATTGGCTGATGGACGCCGTAGCCCACAAAAAACTGCGCAGAGTCGCCCCCTCTCCATGCCGATAGCAATCAGCGGTTAATTGTCATTCCTGCGAAAGGTCGTCACCTCTGCCAAGCCAGGGGCCGCAATCCGGCAGTTTATGACCTAATGGATTTGCTTCATCCGGACAATAAGCAGGTCGCCTGCGCAGGAATGACAATAAGCAACGGGGCCCTAAATTGGCAGGATGGGCAACAAGATTGCCCATCCTACTTTTACTATCTCTTAGGGACGTCGCCCATTTACAGTCTGAAAAATCTTGTCACATTCCCGCAACTTCGCAGTACAGAGAAGGTTCGTACTCCAGCTCCCGATACAGATCGAAGCCCGCAGGGATCTTGACGCTTGACGCCCGGTCGAAGTCCATCGTGGCGTTGCCGTCGATAAAGGTCGCAGCATCTCCATAGTTGATAATCGTTCCCTTAATTGTCGCAGACATGTTTCCGGTAAACTGTGCGCCGCTAACAGCGACAACACCTTCAATCGCCGAAAAGTTTCCGCCAAACGTTGTGCCAAATCCCGGCGCAACTATCGAAGTTCCCTTCTCCTGGCGAATAGCATCAAACTCCAAACCGCTCGGATAAACCTGACTCGAAAAATTGCCCATAATGTCTATTTGATTGGCCGTAGTGTCCACATTGTTAAGATCGCCGTCGCCGACAATGAGCCCGTAGAGCTCCACGTTCTTCTCGAATGTGACTACATTGGGCGACTCTATATACAATACACCCTCAATTGTTGCGTTTCCTTTAAATACCGGATCAGTACCTGCTGCTATTGTCGCGTTGGTCAAGGTTATTCCGCTGCTAAGGTCGGTAGAAGAATCTACCGTCTGACCTGTGGTATACTGGAGAAAACGGTCCGTGTCCGGAGCAGGAAATTCCGGACTATCGGCACCAAAGGTCACGTGTTTGTCGATAGCGGTCTGGCCGACATCCCCGGCTATATTCACATCCCCAACAAAATCAACGTTGGCCGACGGATTTCCTATAGTGATATCGCCGTCAAAGTTGGTGTTTCCACCGACATGTACTGCCACGGAGCTGCTCGAGCTTTCAACGAACATATCCGCTTCCCAGGCTTCGTTGACCGCCGTCACTGTAGGATTGTTCGGAAAATCGAGCGGTCCTTTCGTCGCCAGGCCATAATTGAAAATGGGAAACTCGTATGGCTCGATGCTGTAGGAAGTTATTATTGTTCTGCAAGCCGGGTCGTTGTAGCCCGTTATGCGGACCTGCAAAATTTTGGGCTGATTCGGATCTATCGAAAGCCGGCCGTCGAAGTTTCTCCCGGTCCCGGAATCCAGAGTAACCGCCGTAATAGAACCGTCATTAGCCAGCGTCACATTCGTGATGCCGTTTTTGGTCAGCTCTGTCTGTAATGCCGTGATTATCTCACTGAGGTACTGATCCTGCGGCGTGGAGCTGGAGATCAGAACCTGACTGATCCAATACCTGACTACCTCCTGGCCTGATTGAGCAGCCGCAAGAGCTGCGTTCAGATCCTGTTGATTCGATGCGATTTGTACGTTCGTGCCCGACATTGTGGCAATACAGACGCCAAGAGCAGAGAATATCACCACGAATATCATGGATACGATCAGCGCGACACCGGCGCGTCGCCGCACCGATTTTTGGTAAGACTGCATTTTCTTCTCCCCCCGGAAAAGATGGAAGCGTGAATTAGTTATGTAGAATTTCTATTTGCTTCAATCAAAGCATAAGAAATAAATCACAACAGGCAAAGCGTTGTTCGCAAAACACTGCGCGCAAATGACTGCTGTCTCGTACACGGACTCGACAGAGATGTGGCAAAGGATGGAAACGTGTTCTTCCATGCCGGGGAAAATGTGGTTTGCCTCGAGCGAAAGACCGGCCTCCCGCAGTGGCACTGCCCGGTAGTGAAAAAAAGCCGATCCACAAGGCGAAAACGCCAAGAACAAGCGCAAGCGCCGCCCGGCAGGATCAGCAGGCTGGGCGCTCGCGGCGCTTGCAGCTTATGAAGATTTCGTGTTCTGGGCTGATGGAAAGCATCTTGTTGCCATCTCGGCAGAGAACGGCCCGACAAGCCTCTTACGCCCAAAAGTCCCGATTGTGAGAAAGTCGGCAAGAATCTAAAGTCAAACGACTTCAATCGCCGATGACAGAGCGGATGGGTAATAGAACAACATTGAAAATACTTCTGACCTCAGTGGTTGTTGCCATGGCCGGTTGCGGCGAGCCTGCCAAACGTCCGATAGTCGACGACAGTACGGGCGCAGAGCCGCAAACCGTCACCATCCCCCGGTTAGCCGGCCTGCTGGGTCTGCGCATCAGCGAAACCAGGCCTACGCACGTCAAGCTGAAAAACTCCGCCAATACCGTCATGATCTTCACCGTCAGCGGCGGCCGCGTCTACGTCAACGCCAAACAGGTAGGCACAATCGGAGAGATCGGCAGACCTGCCCCGAGCGCAGTCGAGGGGACCGAAGGCCGGGTCCGCGTGCCGAAGTCGCTTGTATCCAGTATCCGCTCTTCCATGCAGAAACCCGCCGCCGGCCCGCTCAGAAGGCTCACCGGCTCGTCGTCGCACTGCATCGTCATCGACGCAGGCCACGGCGGCAAGGACCCGGGCGCAACGAGCATCCTCGGTGACTACGAGAAGGGCATTAACTTGAAGGTCGCAAGAAAGGTCGCCGCCCTTCTCGCCGAGAGAGGCTTCAAAGTTAAAATGACCCGCACGAGCGACCGCTTCATCGAGCTGCAAGACCGCGCTTACATCGCCAACCGGCTCGGCGCCGACCTGTTCGTAAGCATCCACGCCGACTCGTTCCCGAAAAGCTCCCGCCGCGGCTACACGATGTACGTGGCGAAAGTCGCCTCACAGGAATCATTCAGCGCCGCCGCCTCAATCGCCCGCTCGATGTCGCGAACCGGCCTCAACAGCCACGGCACGCAAACCGCCAACTACAAAGTCCTGATAGGCACCCGCGGCCCCGCCGTACTCGTAGAAATGGGCTACCTCACAAACCGCCGCGAAGCCCGCCTCCTGAAATCCCCATCATTCCAAACCCGAATAGCAGAAGCAATAGCAGACGGCATAAGCGACCACTTCGGATAATAGGAGTCTATTGTACGTTCTCAGCCCTTCTTGTCGACGGCCTACGGGCTTGTTTTGCGTCTGATCGTGTCGCGGGCGTCTCGCCCGCGAGTGCCGGGGGCATTCCCTCGGCAAGATCGGGACAGGCTCTGCCCTCGACTATTAACTGATTGAGCCGGGCAATTGGGTTTGTTTTCGGCGGTTTCGGGATGAGCGGTATCGTTGTAATGTCTTTCCAGAAAAGAGGTTCTGTCAATTAAGCTCTGCATGAATTGGCTTTGTTTTACGAAATCATCTGTGCAAGCTCCGCTCGTGTCGCGGGCGTCTCGCCCGCGAGTGGCGAGGGCATCTTGCTCTCGAATATCGATAGAGGGGGGCGATTGGGTTTGTTTTGCGAAATTGCCGTTGTGACCGAATGGCGCAGCGGCCGTAGCGGCAAGTTTTTCCTCGACATCTTCACGCTCTATTCTGCGAACGGTTTGAAGCTGCCTGAGCTTGATTATCGTCCTGT